>JAVRBV020000152.1:0-141770 GCA_034531095.2 Nostoc sp. CreGUA01
GGACTAACCAAAAATTAGGCCTTTCAAACCCACGCAGGTGGGTTTCGTCTGTGTAGCCAAGCCACTGCGTTGGGCGGCTCTGCCGACTTGTTCGCGTAGCGTCTCCCCTTGGGAGAAGCAAGTGGCGCGCGATTTCTAATCGCCGGGGCTAGTATTAATTTAGACTTTTCAAACAACCTCTAAGACTTATTCTTTGAAAGTAAAGACCAAATATAGATGATTTGAAAAACCACATCTATCTTATGGAAGATTGTTGTATTACTACAGTGCCGCTTGACTGGAGTCGTGTAATATCATGTTGATCTAACTTTTCTGTTGTCAGTGAAGCAGAGCGATCGCGTTTTTTACTACTTAGTTTGGACAGCAAGAAGCCTCACGTCTGTCCCTTCGGGGAGCGCGAGATGAATTGCGCGTGAAACACGACGACAGTCCTCTGACCGATATTGAGCGTAAGCGAAATCAGGGAAGAGGACATGGAGGAAACGTAGCTTGCTTCCCCGAAGGGGTACAAATCTTATGTTATACTCTTTTATAGCAAACGTCGTTCACTCTAATATGTTAAAGGTCGTCAAAGTCAGGTTATATCCAGATGTCCAACAACAGCAGTCTCTAGCGCAATCTTTTGGCTGTTGTCGTTGGCTTTGGAATTACTGCCTAAATTTGATGAATCAAACATACAAAGAGACTGGCAAGGGTTTATCTGGCTACGCAGTAAAAAAGATAATTCCCCAGTTAAAGAAAGAGTATGAATGGTTGACTTCGACCTATTCACAATGTTTGCAACAAGTCTGTTTAAATCTGGGTGTAGCTTTCAATAATTTTTTTGAAAAACGAGCTAAATACCCTAGATTCAAATCAAAGCATGGTAAGCAGTCAATACAATATCCTCAAAACGTCAAGGTTGCTGATAATTATTTAAGTCTGCCCAAGATAGGGGCTGTATCAGCAATAATTCATAGACCGATTGATGGAAAAGTTAAGACTGTAACCATATCCAAAAACTGTTCTAATCAATATTTTGCTGCTATTCTGTTTGATGATGGTAAGGATAAACCAGAATCAAACACAGATGGTAAAGCGATAGGTATTGATTTGGGTTTGACTCACTTTGCTATTACTAGCGATGGCTCTAAGTTTGACAATCCTAGAATACTCAATAAACATGAAAAAAACTTAAAGCTCAAGCAGCAACAATTATCTAGGAAAAAGAAAGGTTCTAATAACCGTATCAAAGCTAGAAAAAAAGTTGCTAGAGTTCACAGAAAAATAACTAATTGCCGTGAGGATTTTCTACACAAGCTATCTCGTAGGATAGTCAACGAAAACCAAGTTATTGTGGTTGAAAATCTCAATGTTAAAGGCATGATGCGCTCATCAAAACTAGCCAAAGCTATACATCAAGTAGGGTGGGGAATGTTTTGTACAATGCTGAAATACAAAGCAGAAATGTCAGGAAAAATTTATCAGGAAGTTGATAGATTTTTCCCCAGTTCAAAAACCTGTCATGTTTGCCTTAATCAAGTTGGCAGTTTACTGCTAGATGTAAGATTCTGGACTTGTGATAACTGCCATACAAAACATGATAGGGATGTGAACGCAGCTATTAACCTCAGAGACGAGGGACTACGAATTTTGACCCCTGGAACGGGGGATAAAGCCTGTCGCCCAGATGTAAGTCGGAGTAAGGGAGGACGCAAGAAATCCACTACTGCGCTTTCTGTTGGACAGGAAGCCTACACGCTCACCGTAAGGTCAGTGTAGGTAGTTCACTTATTAAACGTAGCCCGTCGTAGATATCGCTTTTGTCGTTATATAAAAATGCGATCGCTCTTTTGCATTTGAGTACAACAATGAAAGCTTTCAAAGTAAAGAGGGTTTCAGACAGTTCTTGCGTAAGCCCTGTTTCAGATAAATTCAAGTTGACATCTCATTTCTTCTGGCTCAAGAACTTCCCAGATTAAAATTAAACTCTTCAATATTTCCCCAATTGAGTGGCGGTTCTGAGCGCAGTAAGTAATTCCGGCGTGCATAACAAGGCCACTCTGATGAAGTACTACAAAGTCATCATCGTGCGTGAAAATTACCCGATTCTGAGACTCTGCAAAAGAAAGCTGTTCTCCATCTGATGCACTTACCAGCCCTGCTTCTGGTGTAGTTGTAACATCAATACCACGGCGACGTAAGCCTTCTGCTATAGCATTACTGACATTTTCATCGAGGTGGAATCGAATTTTTTGTGTCATTTCGATTCTTTAATTTCTGTTGCAGAATTGAAGGAGTTTGAGCCTGTACTTCTTTAACAAAAGCTTCTGCTTGTGCAATTTCTTGCCTAATCTCCTCTCTACGATCGTGGTAATAAGCTAAAGCAGCATAGACATCAGCTAAAGTGATACTTGGATGATGATAAACGATTTCGTCAGGGGAAAGCCCCATCTGTTCGTGCCAAATAACAATGTCTTGAACTCTAATTCGGTGTCCAGCAATGCGCGGTTTACCTCCGCACACACCCGGAGTAATTTCAATGTGTTCTGAGATTACTGGTATCTTAGACATTTGTGATTGTTATCCAAGAAACACTCATATATTAATAAAAAATGCGATCGCTTGTGAATCTAATTCTCTAAAATCTCAATTCCCTACTAAAATTAAACTCTTATAAGACTTGTCAGGCTTCATCTGAGCCTCAAGAAGCAGCTAAAGATAACTCATAATGGGAGCGAGGCAGTTGGTGGGCAGTTTATTACAAGGAGTTAACCTGTACTTAATTGGGATGATGGGTGTTGGTAAGACGACGGTGGGGGGCTTACTAGCAAAGCAGCTGGGTTACGGGTTTGTAGATACCGATCGCATTATTGCCCAAGCAGCAGGTAAATCCATCAATCAGATATTTGCTGAGGGAGGAGAAACAGCATTTCGCCAGTTAGAAAGTGATGTGCTGTCACAGGTTTGTGCTTTTACAAAGTTAACCATCGCCACTGGTGGCGGCATTGTATTGCGACAAGAAAACTGGGGTTACCTGCACCACGGTTTGATTGTGTGGCTAGATGCGCCAGTGGAAGTAATTTACAGGCGTTTAGCTGAGGATACCACAAGACCACTGCTGCAAGATGTCGATCCTCAAGGAAAATTGCGATCGCTCCTCGAACAACGCCAAGCACTTTACTCCCAAGCCGATCTCAAAATCACTGTCCAAGAAGGAGAAACACCAGAAGCAATTGCCACACGGATACTTGAGGCAATTCCTAGCGTTCTCAAACCAGAAGTTTTTCATTCAAAATGAAGCAGAATTCAGAATTCAGTAATAATCATGACTTTTCAAATACCCTCTAATTTATTTAAAAATCAAATCTAAACGTTGCTGGGTTTCTTGGAGTGCTTTGTTTGGTGGATATTTACCCAACAATACAGATTCAATTGCCCGTCCTAAGCTGTCGGAGATGCGATTGTAACCGGGGAAAATGGGACGCGATCGCCCGTATTTTGCTTGTTCTAAAAAGACTTTTACTTGGGGAATTTGATTCACAAATTCCTGATATTTCGGATTTTCACGAGACTTTAAATTCACTGGTAAATAGCCAGTTCCCAATGCTAATTCTGTTTGAAATTCTTCACTCAAAGTGTACTCCACAAATTTAAAAGCAGCTTTTTCGCGTTCTGGTGTGGTTTTGAAAAAGAAGAGATTTTCACCACCAATTACAGTGGCAGGTTTTTCACCAACAGGAATGGGAAAAACATCAAAATCGACGCCAGTGGTTTGAAATTGCCCCAGATTCCAAGGGCCATTTAATTGCATTGCGACTTTACCACTGAGCAAATCATCTGTCTCATAACCGCGTTCTGGGCCAGATAAAATAGCAGAACCCTCGGTAATTAAATCACGCCAGAATTGCAAAGCTGCGATCGCCCCTTGATTATCTTTCAAATCTACTGCTGCGGCGTTCTGTGAATCATCACTTACCAACTCGCCACCGCCACTCCACATAAACGGTAGCCAAGTAAAGACTGTAAATTCCCCTTTTCCCAAAGGCAAAAACATGCCATATTGATCTGTCCGCCCATCGCCATTAATATCACGAGTTAATCTTTTCGCAACTTGCCCAAATTCCTCCCAAGTGCGGGGTAATTCAGTAATTCCCGCTGCCTTAAACAAACTGGGGCGATAAAAAATACCAACATTATTCGTAGCAAACGGCACAGACCAAATCTTACCGTTATATTTCATTGATGCATACAAAGTGGGGTCAATTTCAGCTTTGATTGGAGACTTTTCTAACATTTCATCCAAAGGTAAAAGCGCCCCAAGTTCCACTAATTGACCGGCGATCGTCGGATTGTACCATAACAGATCGGGAGGTGCATTTCCGACCACTGCTGCCAAAATCTTGGGCGTTTGCTGATCTTGTTGTCCAACATAAAGGGATTCTACTTGAATATCCGCGTGGGATTGATTGAATTTGTCCACCAACTTTTGCAGCACATCCCGATTTGGTGGTGGATTTACTCCTTGCCACAGGGTCAAATGAATTACATTATCTTCTTTAAAACCGGGTAGAATAGCTTGACATCCAGCTAAGGCTACTATGCCCACCAAAAACATCAGCAGCAAGTTCTTGAAGTAGTGTGACAATTTCTTTCTTTTTCGCTTGATATGGCGTTTGTCATTAGTCATTAGTTCTTCTCCCCCTCTCCCTCATCTCCCCCATCTCCCCCATCTCCCTCATCTCCCTCATCTCCCCCATCTCCCCATCTCCCTCATCTCCCCCATCTCCCCATCTCCCTCATCTCCCTCATCTCCCCATCTCCCCATCTCCCCATCTCCCTTCTAACAAATCCACCTTTGCATTCGAGAGAAAGCTGGGTATATCCTAATCTTTGAGTAGAGTTTTGATAATTTCAGATTATGGCAGGACATAGTAAATGGGCAAATATTAAGCGCCAGAAGGCGGTAGTAGATGCAAAAAAGGGAAAAACCTTCACTCAGTTATCGAGAGCAATTATTGTTGCGGCTAGAAGTGGGGTACCAGATCCAGCATTGAATTTTCAACTTCGTACAGCAATTGACAAGGCAAAAGCAGCAAGTATTCCCAATGATAATATTGAAAGGGCGATCGCTAAAGGTGCAGGTACTTTTGGTACAGATAGTGCCAGTTTTGAAGCTATTCGCTATGAAGGTTACGGCCCTGGTGGTGTAGCAATTTTGATTGAAGCCTTGACAGATAATCGCAATCGCACAGCCGCTGACTTGCGTGCAGCTTTTAGTAAAAACGGCGGTAATCTGGGTGAAACAGGTTGCGTTAGTTGGATGTTTGACCAAAAAGGCGTTTGTATTCTCCAGGCTGTGGTTGACGAAGAACAGCTTTTAGAAGCATCTCTAGAAGGTGGTGCTGAATTTTATGAAATGACTGAAGATGAGATGTCTGAGGTTTTTACTGAAATCGGAAATTTAGAAATCCTCAGCCAGACGCTCAAGGATAAAGGTTTTCAGGTGACTGATGCTGAATTGCGCTGGGTTCCCAGTAATAGTGTAGAAGTTACAGATCCAGAACAGGCGCGATCGCTTTTCAAATTAATTGATACTCTAGAAGGCCTAGATGATGTCCAAAATGTTACAGCTAACTTTGAAGTATCAGAAGAATTGATTGCTGTCAGTATTTCTTAATCAAAACCGTTGCTGCTCGATCGCTTTGGGTCTAGATTACAGTTGGATTTTAAGAAGTAAAAAGTATAGAACTTACGCATTGACGCAAAATAAAAAGTATGCACAGTTTGAAAACCATATCTATTGTAGGGGCACAGCACTGCTCATGCGTGTCAACTTAAGTTAGAAATAGCTTATCTGTTGGCTTCCTCGCCCGCCAAGAAATAAATTTCTTGGCTAACAGTTAAAGTCATCTAAAGATGACTAAAGATTTTTAAGTATATTTAGTCATCTTCAGATGACTTTTACGATGAGCAAGGAACTTCAGTTCCTTGCGGGACATCGGTTTCGCGTTAAGTTGACACCAATGAACACTGCTGTACCCCTACAACGGGGGTTTACGTACCATCAAAGAACGATTAATCAAAGCCTAAAACGAACTATTTTCGTGAATTCATACCATGATTAATTTGTACAGTGCGTAAGTCCTTTTTTCTTTCTTTTGCCTTTTTACTTTTGCCTTAATTGGTAACCATACACCCATTTGTGAAAATCATCATTCAGCGTCATTTGCCGCTGTTGTGACTGACTAGGAGATGTGAATGTGTCGTCATAGTAGCGCATCTCACCTACAGCACTACGAGCTTGAATAATTTTTGTGCGCTCGATGCGGGATTGTTCATAATTGATAAGGGCTTCTTGGAGAGTAGCTGAGTGAGAAAAACACTCTTTTAATTCGTATGCATCCTCAAAAGTGGTATTGGCCCCTTGACCCATAGCTGGTGCCATTGGATGTGCAGCATCACCCAACAGAGTTACTCTACCTTGACTCCAGTAGTTTAACGCTGGGCGATCGCAAATCGGCCCTTCCCAAATTTGCTCGGCTGGTGTCGCTTCCACCACCGCCCGAAAGGATTCGTCCCAGTCGGCTAATTCCTGGAGAATGCGAGATTTCACTCCATCAGCATTGTGAGAAAGAGAGTAATCAGGCGAAAACTTGCGACTAATCCAACTGGTATAGCCGCCTCCTACATTGAGAATGTACATGAACTGTTTATTGGCTTTGACGAAAACAAGTTCATAGTCATTAAATAACTCGTGGTGATATTTGATGACGGCACGCCAACACATACTACCAATATAATTAGGCTGACCCTCGCCAAATAAAGTTTCTCGAACTACGGAGTTGACGCCATCAGCACCAATGAGCAAGTCTGCATGTACTGGTTTTTGACCGTCAAAATAAATTTTCACCCCGTTTTCATCTTGGTCAAAACCGATACAACGATGATTGAGGTGAATAATGTCTGATGGCAATCTAGATGCGAGAACTTGCTGTAAACGATACCACCAAATAGTCAATAATGGTTGTCCGTATTGCTCTAAATATTTTGTTTGATTAGTGCGGATTGTTTCTCCGTGAATATTCTTTAAAACCGTTTGTTTAACTTCGCATCCTGAGCTTTTGAGGGTTTCAACTATTCCCGGCGCGATCGCATTTAAGGAATTCAAACCATTAGGAGCGAGTCCTAGTCCAGTTCCAGCCGGACGAAATTCTTGTGCTTTTTCATATACTTGAACATCAATACCTTGGCTTTGAAGTGCTATAGCAGTAGCCAAACCACCTGGCCCAGCGCCAGCGATCGCAACTTTTTTTACTATCGGTTTAGATAATTTCTGAGTGAGATTTTGGTTCATATACTAAAGTCAAAATTCAGAATTTAGAATATCCCCACCGATAAATCCGCTTGTTTTTTACAGCAATTTTTAGGTAAATAGACCACGCGGTGGGGAACATTGCTGTGCCCCTACGACAGATGTGTTTCAAATACATGAAAACTGCTGTAACCTGAAATTGACAGCAGACCCACAATCGTTATTCTGACTCCTCAGGATTTTTTTAGTCAATCTTCCTGAAGAATCAACTTTCGATTTAGCGTTCTAATATTAGCTTTTGTAGGATGGACATCTTGCCCGTCCAGTGCGGACAAGATGTCCACACCACAAGAAAAATTATTGCACTATTTTAGCCTTGCCACGCCACTACTGGCGAAAAAAGTGAAGCGATCGCCAGGATTTTGAGTCTTTTACATTTTTTTACATACTTGGTTTTATTTGTGCCCACTTACTGAACAAAAACTGCACACACATATTTGTCAATCTAGCAAATATCCTTAGCTCTATTTGGGGAATAAATTTGCGAAATTCGACCTTGATTGCTCAAAAAATCTCATATCAGGTACAAAGCTTGCTGTATTATTTTTGTATTCAAAAATGATTGCAACAGGAGTTTGTATGAAATTCAAGTCTGCTTCCATATATATTGGTTTAGGCCTTCTGAGTTTTTCAGTCAGTTCATTGCCGCGTGTTGTAAATTCACCACAAGTCCTTGCTCAAGAAGTCAGTTCTTCATGCCCTCTACCCGCTGATATTGCCATTACATTCCTCAACTCAGAATGTAAGGAAGTCAAACTAGAGCAGCCCCAAACTTTTTATCGCTACTATAGTAGCAGTAACAACAAATATGGCAGGTATTTAACAACTGACAAATATAAAACGAATCTAGAAGTCATCAAAAATCTAGCTCTCAATCAAGAATGGGGTAATCAAGCCACTCAGATACTAACAGTAACTTTGCCAGCAGGAACCCTAACTTATCAAGGCATTGTTGGCCCTCAAACTCCCAAAGAATGCTATCCAGGTGGTGGACAACAGACATTCATTCAAGATTCAAAAGATCCGAATATCAAGTGGTCTGAGGGAGGAAATACCGTTGTAGAAAAATTTAGCTGCCCCTAAAATTTATGGAAACCAACACACAAGAATTCATCAAATTGATCGATGAAGCTTCTGAAATTAGCCAACAGATGCTCAAAGACAAACAATCTGAGTCTTCACCACGTTTAAAAAACGTCATCAATGCCCTACAATCTATTAAAAGTAAGGCACTAAATGGTGAACTCGAACCATCAGGAGGAGTCTCAACTCTTGGTCTGTCTCGTGAAGTGGCAGATTGGATTGAACCTTTGGATTCTCCATTATTAAAAGCTGTAGGTGGCATAGAGGAATATTACCAAAAACACCTCTAAATTCACTGTGTAGCTTATTTACTAAAACATTACCGTCAAATGATTTTAGATTTTGGATTTTGGATTGACTGTATACCCTTTTCTTGGTGGTTCCTGGTTTTTAGATCGTAAATAAGTTGTAGGTTTGGAATGAACGGATTTGTTCCAGAAATAAAGGAAGCTTGTTATTAGACCTGATTTGAAGTTTTGCATTGCTTGTCCAAAATTTAAAATCGGCGTTGCTGATTGCGGTATGAAAAATAATTTTGTGTGATTTAAAAATCCTTGTATAGACGTTGCATTGCAACGTCTATACATCCAAATTCATACTTGATTCAGCAACGCCTTAAAATCTAAAATTCGGTAATGATTTAATTATCAAGATATTTACGAAATATGGAAGATAATTTCTTAGCTGCAATCACTTCCAACTCTGCTGACCAAGAAGTAAAAATATTGAGTTCAGAGGAAGTAGAATTATCACTAAATGTCAATAATTTGTCTTATTCACTCAAGTTAGAACCTCGCGTTACTTTACTCGACGCACTACGGGAAAAACTGGGTTTGATGGGTACAAAAAAAGCTTGCGATCGCGGTGAATGTGGTGCATGTACTGTATTAGTTAATAATCGGCGAATTAACTCCTGTATGACCTTGGCAGTCATGCACATCGGCGCTACAATTATTACTATTGAGGGGTTAATACAAGATGACAAACTCCACCCTCTACAAACAGCTTTTATTACCCACGATGCTTTTCAATGTGGATACTGCACATCAGGACAAATTGTATCTGCCTTAGGGATGATATTAGAAGAAATGCCCAAATCTGAAGCAGAAATTCGAGAAAAAATGAGTGGAAACCTTTGCCGCTGTGGTGCATATCCAAATATTATTGCAGCGATTCAGGATGTGCTAGAGGAAATGGAAAATGCAGCCATTTAGTTATGCTAAAGTTTTTTCTCAAGCAGCAGCGATCGCCACAATTCAACAAGAACAAAATGGCGAATTTATTGCTGGTGGTACTGATTTATTAGGATTAATGAAAGATGGGGTACAGGTAGCGAATATCTTAATTGATATTAATAGTTTACCACTAGGAGATATTGAATTTAAAACTGATGTAATTCAGATTGGTGCAATTTGTAGATTGAGCGATGTCGCCCTTCATCCCCAAATTCAAAAGTCTTATCCAGTCATTACCCAGGCTTTGCTACAAAGTGCTTCACCCCAACTGCGAAATATGGCAACTGTGGGCGGTAATTTACTACAAAGAGTTCGTTGTGGCTATTTTCGTGACTCAGTTTTTCCTTGTAATAAACGCACTCCAGGTGGAGGTTGTGCGGCAATTACAGGCTACAATCGGATGCACGCTATTTTTGGCGCTAGCGAACATTGTATCGCCGTTCATCCCTCAGATTTAGCTGTAGCTTTGACGATATTAGATGCAGTGATTTGCATTCAAGGCGCAGAAAAAACACGGCGAATATCAATTCATGATTTTTATATTTTGCCAGGTGAGACACCACAAAAAGAAACTTTATTACAGCCTGGAGAATTAATTGTTGCAATTGAAATTCCCAATTTTGCATGTAAATCTTATTATTTAAAAATCAGAGATAGAGCTAGTTATGAATTTGCGCTTGTTTCTGTAGCTATTGCCTTAGAAATAGAAGGAGATGCGATCGAATCAGCACGCATCGCTTTTGGAGGAGTAGCACCTAAACCTTGGCGTGCATGGGAAGTGGAGGAATTTCTCAAAGGAAAAGCAATCAATACAGCGACATTTACAGCCGCTAGCGAACTTGCAATCAAAGAAGCGAAACCGCAAACACACAATGAATTCAAAATTGAATTAGTAAAACGCGCTTTGATTCGTGCGCTTTTAACTTCCTGTGGGTAACTTAAAAATTAAACTCGATTTTTTAATTTCATACTCCAATCAACAAAGCCAGCAAATTAGTTATCAAAACTCTGCGTTACTTTGCGTTTAAATTTCAACCTCAAATTTACCACCATTTGATGCAAACCTCTACAAAATTTAACTTCCCAATTATGAGTAAAATTATTGGTAAACCAGTAGATCGCGTTGATGGTAGACTCAAAGTAACAGGAAAAGCAGCATATACAGCTGATGTACCCATAGAAAATTTGACTTATGGCGTAATTTTTCAAAGTGCGATCGCCAATGGCAAAGTTATTGAAATAGACACATCAAAAGCCGCAGCTGTAGCTGGTGTAGTAGATATCATCACTTATGAACAAACACCATCGTTAATTAAAATACCCTTCTTTTCTCCTGCAAAAACTCAACCAACCGAGAAAGATGACAATATCTATTACAATGGTCAACACCTGGGGATTGTAATTGCTCAAACTTTAGAACAAGCCCAAACTGCCGCAACTTTAATTAAAGTTATCTACGAAGAAGCAGCGCCAACAATCACATTGGCACAGGCAGAGATATTTGAACCAGAAACAGTAAATTTTGGCATCATGCCAGGTAAAATCACTAGAGGGAATATAGAATCTGGAAAAGCACAAGCAGATATTCTCGTGCAACAGGTTTATTCCACACCAATGGAACATCATAATCCCCTAGAACCTTCTGCAACCATAGCCATGTGGGAGGGGGATAATTTGACATTATATGAAACCACCCAAGGCATTTCTGCAACCCAAAGAGCCATCGCCTCTGTTTTGGATATTCCCCAAGAAAATGTCCGCGTCATCTCCAAATACTTAGGCGGGGGATTTGGTTGTAAAGCACTTTTAAGGTCTCATACTATTCTCTGTGCCATCGCCGCCAAACGAGTCAACCGACCGGTGAAAGTTGCCTTAGAGCGATCGCAAATGTATACTAGCTGCGGTTACCGTTCCCAAACTCAACAACACCTAACGCTAGGTGCAACCAAGGAAGGTAAGCTAACAGTCATTACTCATACCGGCACATCTTTAACATCTCAATTTGATGATTTTGTGGAACCCGTCGGTGCAGCCACAACAATGATGTACGCCTGTGACAATTTGGCAGTGAAATATCGTTTGGGACGTATCAACGCCGGTACACCAACCTTTATGCGGGGGCCGGGAGAAGCAACAGGAATGTTTGCCCTAGAGTCAGCAATGGATGAACTAGCATCTGCCTTAAATATTGACCCCATTGAACTGCGACTGAGAAATCATGCAGATGTCGATCCCCATACAGGATTACCTTGGTCGAGTAAATCCCTCAAACAATGTTATCAAAAAGGTGCAGAGATTTTTGGTTGGTCACAACGCAACCCAATTCCCCGTTCCACGCAAGAAGGTGATTTTTTGATTGGTTGGGGAATGGCAAGTGCAACATTTCCCAGCAACTCCGGTTCAGCATCGGTGAAAGTCGAAATTTTTGCCACTGGAGAAGTGAAAGTCCAAACTGGTACTCAAGACATTGGTACTGGCACATATACAGTAATGAGTCAAGTAGCTGCTGAGGTATTAGGCTTACCAGTGCAGTTTCAACTAGGTGATAGCAATTACCCGAAAGCACCGATTACAGGCAATTCAATTACAGTCGGCAGCGTTTCTCCGGCGGTACATAAAGCAGCGATCGCCGCACGGGATAGAATAATTGAAATGGCGATCGTAGATCCAAATTCCCCTGTATATGGATCTCAAGTACAAGATATTACAGCTGAATCAGGGCAAATATTTTTAAAACAAAACCCATCCCAGCGAGACAGCTACACCGATATTCTCCGCCGTCAGGGATTAGCAAGTTTAGAAGTCACAGAACAAACTGCACCCAACCCAGAGAGTAAAAGTTATTCCAAACACTCTTTTGGTGCCATGTTTGTAGAAGTCGCCGTTGATGAACTTTTGGGAGAAATCAAAATCAGACGTTGCGTAGGCGTTTATAGTGTAGGGCGAATTCTCAACTTCAAGACAGCACGCAGTCAAGTTATCGGGGGAATTACTTGGGGAATTGGCATGGCATTGATGGAAAAAACCGTCATAGATACTAATCAAGGCAGAATACTTAATGCTAATCTTTCAGACTATTTGATTCCCGTTCATGCAGATATACCAAATATGGAAGTGCAATTTATTGAAGAACAAGATGCTTATGTGAATGCACTAGGAACCAAAAGCCTGGGAGAACTTCCCATCGTTGGCGTAGCCGCTGCCATATCCAATGCAGTCTATCATGCCACAGGTAAACGTATTCGTGACCTGCCAATTACACCAGATAAGTTGTTGTAAATAAAGTACCCTAGCTAAGCTGACGCTATAGTTAGGGCTTGCGAATTCACAAGTTAATACCTCAAAACAGGCCTAGTACTGATGAGACTGCGCTCATCTTAATTACTTAATCTGGGGATGTGCGCGTTCTGCTCGATTAAGCTAAAACCTCAGTCTTTAGTAGCGATTTGCGTAATGCAGTTATCCCTTCTTCTGCCTCTACCAACCTGCTGAGAGCAAGCGCAATATCATCTTCAACCTTTAACAGTTTAGCTGCTTTCTTAACAGCTTGTTGCTCTTCAACTGAGTAATTATCATCGGCGCGAGCCATTTGAATTGCATGATATAGCAATGTCCTTGATTTCGACCAATTAGAAACATCAACCGTAATCTTGCTTAGTAAATCTTCTAAATTAGCATTTTTGTATTCAAATGTTTTGTATTTCTCTATTGCTTCTTCAGGAGCGCCAACTACACGCTGATGATTTAGTAACCAGTTAAATTCGGCTTCTGAAACCTCCCCATCGGCTCCAGCAATAGCAAGCAGCGCATATCCATAGTTCAAGTATGCTTCAAGGGGAGCTGAGGATATTCCTAAGTTCTTTTTCATGAATTCTGAAGCCGGCACTACTTGTTTGAGATCGCTCATAAATTACCTCTTTTTTACTTAGGGTTTGTGGCTCCTGAATTCTGCTGCAAGATTTCAGCGTTGACAACATTTAAGTAATTTGTTGTTCAGTTATCACCTGAAAAGTATGTTTTCAGGCTATTTCAGGAGCCAAAAATTAATGTCTCCGTTAATATTTCAGGTTTTCACTGAGAGTTCAAGGACAGTTAAGACAGTTAAGACAGTTAAGGAGACATTTAACAAAGACTTAATATTTCATTGACCTGCTAATATCATGTTAGCTTTAACTGAAAAATGTGGTTTTAACTACGTTATTGAGTTTAATTAGTAAGATAAACTTGCCTAATGAATGTCATCAAATTACTGAGTTTTATTTAGTCACAAAAAAGGATAACCAATGAGCAAAGAAGTAGCCAAAGTAATTATATGGGAAGAAAATCAAAAAGATTTTCTCAAAAAGTTCTATGATTTACAATTTGTTCCCAGAATAGGAGAAGAAGTTTACCTAAAAAAAGAGAAATGGAAAGTAACCAGAGTTGAACACGATTTAGAAGTAAATGAGGTTAATGTTTACATAGAATTAATCAAAAAAGTGAAGCAGGATAAATCATCTAATTCCTAAAAAAAATTGACAATAGATGTAATTCGTGAAAAATTAGATCCCCGACTTCTTTGAGAAGTCGTGGATCTGGACATCGTAGCAAGTAGGGGCGCACAGCTGTGCGCCCCTCCAGTGTGTTGCATCCAAACGAGAATCGCTATTAGGACTTACGCAAAAGATAACGAAAGTAGCGGTAATTCATGAATTACCGCTACGCAAGAATAAGGTTTTCGGTCACATCTTGCGTAAGTCCTAGCTATATCTGTCACCTAGTTATAAAGCGTATTTTACTCTTGAATTCAGAATTCAGAATTCTGAATTCTGAATTCTGAATTCTACTCTATTTTTCAAATTTCCAACTTCACACCCCGAATTGAATAATCTAACAACTCCATTGGGTGAATAACTGAAATTTTCTTACCCTGCAAATGCTTAGTAATTTGCAAAGTACACCCTGGATTAGCAGAAGCAATTAACTCAGCACCAGTATTCAACAAATTCTGGACTTTTTGCTTACCCAATTCTTCAGAAACCTCTGGTTGCAACATATTATAAACCCCAGCGCTGCCACAACACAAAGCCGCATCTATGGGTTCTTTCAACTTCACCCCTGGAATTTGCCGCAACAACTGACGCGGTTGCACACTAATCTTTTGTCCGTGCAATAAATGACAAGCATCTTGATAAACTAAATTCAAAGTTTTATCAGTCAATGGTGAAAGTTTCGTTGTTAATCCAACAGTTGCCAAAAACTCTTGAACATCTCTAACCTTAGCCGCAAAATCCTTTGCCTTTTCCCGATATTCTGCGTCATCTTCTAATATATGTCCATACTCTTTCAAAGTATGACCACAACCAGCAGCATTAATAATTACAAAATCTACATCAGTCTTGGCAAAACTATCAATCATCTGCCTTGCCAAAGCCTTTGCTTGTTCTGTTTGTCCTTGGTGTTCGGGAAGCGCCGCACAACAACCTTGAGATTTAGGAATCACAACTTCACAGCCATTTGCAGTTAAAACCCGCACCGTCGCTTCATTCACTGGAGAGAAAAACAACCGTTGTACACATCCCAAAATCACCCCAACCCGGTAGCGCTTTTCACCTTTAGCGGGAATCACACTGGGCAAATTATCTTGAAAAGATTTCAGAGTAATTTCCGGCAGAATAGATTCCATTGCTGCCAAACGAGGAGATATTTTATTGAGTAAACCCGTAGCCCGAACTAACTTACCAAAGCCTAACTTTTGATAAACCAACAACGGAACTAATAAAACTCGTAAAAGTTTAGGATAAGGAAACAGAGAAAATATTAATTGACGAATTAATTTATCTGGCAAACTGCGGGGATAATTGCGTTCAACTTGGTGACGAGTTGCCGAAATTAACTTGTCATACTGCACACCAGAAGGACAAGTACTTACACAAGCAAGACACCCCAAACAAGAATCAAAATGTTCTACCGTTGCCGTATTGAGAGCAATTCCACCCTCATTAATTGCATCCATCATATAGATGCGTCCTCTAGGTGAATCCATCTCCTTTCCTAACACCCGATAACTCGGACAAGTCGAGAGACAAAATCCACAATGCACACAACTATCAATCAACTTCGGTTCAGGTGGATGATTCCCATCAAACCCCTGCAAATCTTTCAAAGTAGCCTTTTTATTAACAGAATTTTCTGAAACTTGCATAATTAATTCTTTTCCCCTCTTCCTTTGCGTCCTTTGCGTCCTTGGCGGTTCGTTTTCTTCCAACTAAATCCCCCCCACAAACCGACCAGGACTTAAAATATTCTTACTATCAAACTGTTCCTTAATAGAGCGCATCAACGCCAAACCATTCCCCGTATAACCCCAAACATCTACTTGTTCTTTAACCGCTGCTGGTGCTTCCAGAATTGTTAAAAAACCACTATAAGCTTGAGTGCGTAGGCGCATTTGCAAAACCTGACTTTTATCCTCTAATTGTAACAAACCTAAACCACTACTAATATGAATTAAACCAAACTCCACCTCAGACAAAATCGCCACCGCAGCAGTAGGTAACACTCCTATTTTGCAAGTAATTACAGATTCTTGAACGCGATAATGTATTCGTTGTTGCAATCTTTCCCATAGATTAGCTTCATCACCATCTACATAAATTGCCCCATCCAAACCCAACTTTTGCCCTACTTCCAAAACTCGGTTTGACTGTTCCTTAACACTTTCACTAATACTTTGAAACCTAGCAATTAATCCCAGTCCTTTACCCAAATCCAAACTAGATACCAATTTAGTTGATAGCAAATCAGCTTGGACTGGTGTTAACCCCGAACCCCGCAAAATATCAGCAGCTTGAGATACACCCTCAGCTTGACCAGTTAACACCACCGTTATTGATGTTTCTTGTAACGGGTACAGTCGAAAAGTTACTTGACTAATAACTCCTAATGTGGCATAAGACCCAGTAAACAACTTCATCAAATCATATCCGGCAACATTTTTGACTACTCTTCCCCCAGCTTTAGCGATTTGTCCATCAGCACGCACAAAAGTAATACCTAGTAATTGGTCGCGCACACTACCATAGCGTTGTCGTAAAGAACCTGTATCACCTGTGGTGACAATACCGCCCATAGTCGCTGACTCTGGCGCTGTGGGGTCAAGAGCGAGAAATTGCCGTGAGTTTGCCAAAAGTGCTTGCAAGTCGGAAAATTTCATCCCAGCTTCTACAGTCACAGTCAAATCACCCACAGCGTGTTCAATCAGTTGGTTGATGCGTTCTGTGCTGACAACAACATCAATGCCCTTAGCTAAACCACCCCAAGAGAGTTTACTACCACTACCACAGGGAAGAACGCGCCAGTTATTTGTGTAAGCTGTGGCGAGGACTGCGGCTAGCTGTTCTTGGGTGCGGGGATAGACAATACAACTGGGAAGGCTTCCAGAAGCCATAGCCCGTTGAATACGTTTTTGCTGATTTAGTTCGACATTTTCCCAAAGGCAAACAGCATTTTCTTCGCCGACGATAGATGCAAGTTCCCAAGCGCAGACGCTTTGCGGCTTGTCGTTAGACATCGCTTTCATTGAGTTTATTTTTTGACACCCTAGATCTAATTTACTAGGTAATACGATTTTGGATTTTAGATTTTGGATTTTGGATTTTGGATTGCGATCGCTAAAATATTTGTCATCAATGACTTGACTATCAAACAAATTTATGTATACAGTTCGATAAAGATTCAAATGGATCGGATTTCCGTCTAGTATTTTATTGAAAATAATTTGTTGTTTCTAAGCTAATTTTAATCAAATTATCAGGGCTGATTCAGAGCGATCGCTAATTCTAATAATTAAAGCAGGGAATACCGTACTGGAGTTGATTGGCCAATTAACCAAAAAATAGAAAATAATAGATATATGGACAAACGGTATTTTTTACAAGGTAGTGTAGTAATAGTTGGCACAGCTTTGTTATCAAGGTATATCAATTGGGGGTCAGAAGGAATGACAGCTTCTAACAGTAAATTTGAAATTAGCAAACCTGAGGAAGAGTGGCGTAGTATTTTAACACCAGAACAGTTTCGTGTGTTGCGTAAACACGGCACTGAACGCGCTCACACCAGCTCACTCGATAAGCAATACGATCGAGGCACTTATTATTGTGCTGGATGCGAACAACCACTATTTACATCTGAAACCAAATTTAACAGCGGTACTGGCTGGCCTAGCTTTTATAAACCAATTGAAGGTGCGATCGCTACTACTGTAGATAGGTCGTTGTTTATGACCAGAACTGAAGTGCATTGTAGTCGCTGTGGTGGTCATCTGGGTCATGTTTTTGACGACGGCCCCGCACCCACCGGCCAGCGCTATTGCATGAACGGTGTTTCGCTGAAGTTTGTTCCTGCGTAAGTGGGGAGATGGGGAGATGGGGAGATGGGGAGATGGGGAGATGGGGAGATGGGGAGATGGGGAGATGGGGAGAGAATTTCACCCTACCACCCTACCAACCCCCCACCCCCCCCCCCCCCCCCCCCCCCCCCCCCCTTCCCCCCCCCCCCCGCCCCCCCCCCCAACCCCTTTTTCCATACTGTTGCGGGGGGTTTTTCCGTGGAGTTTTGTGGTGGGGTAGGGGGGGGGGGGGGGAGGGGGGGAGAGGGGGGGAGGGGGAGAGGGGGAGAGGGGGAGATGGGGAGATGGGGAGAGAATTTCACCCTACCACCCTACCACCCCACCACCCCACCACCCCACCACCCCACACTCCCAATGCCCCATGCCCCATGCCCCATGCCCAATCCCTTTTACCGATACTGTCGCGGACGTTTTAGCCAAAAATTATTGCGAAAAAAATTGACCATATTTTGTCCATTATCTGTTGCTGGATCTGCAAGGTTTCGTTTTTTTCTTCTCCAATGATCGAGTGAGTAAATATTAAAGCTGTTGCCTGCAAGTAAGATAAACAGCACAATTCCGTAAGAAAGCATGGAAGTAGCCGCACTCCAATTTTGTACCGATGTTACTCCCAATTTCAAGATGATCATCAAGGCAAAGGTAACAATCAAAGCGCTTCTGGTTGCTAACCCAATTGTGATTAACACGCCCACAATTAACTCTACAGGGGGCACTAAGTAGGAATTGATTCTCACTAAAAATTCGGGAAAATAAGAATCTGCTAGTTGTTTGACAGTAGCTTCAACAAAGCCAGGAATGTTAAAAATGCGAGTGAATCCGTGATTAAAGTAATTCACACCAATGAGAATTCGCAGCAACAAATAAGCGATCGCCACATCCTTTGGTTTGAGAGCAATATAAGTTCTATTTTCAGTCATTGCCTGAACTCCAACTATGGTAAACTAATGGTCATTAATTCCAATTGCGGGAATTGGGAAGAGAACTAACGTTCTTTCACAGATAGAATTAAGCGAACTGAGCGATCGCGTGATAAATAAGTATGCAGCCAAGTCAATAACACTAGTAAACGACTGCGGTAACCAGGAAGATATACTAAATGAACTCCTAGCCACATCAGCCAAGCCAACCAGCCTGTAAACGCAAACGCGCCAATTTTTCCCACACCGGAATAGCAGCCAATAATCGCTAATCTTCCTTTGTTGAAATAACTAAAAGGCTTTGGGGACTTACCGCGAAATTGCCGCTGAATATTCCGACCTACAGCAACACCTTGCTGGAGTGCTTCTGGTGCAACTCCATTTAATGGTTTACCGTTCTTTTCTAGATAGGCTAAATCCCCAATGGCATAAACGTTAGGTTGCTCTAGCAATTGCAGGGTGGGATGAACAAGTAACTTTCCCTTATTGGCCAAAGATAGCTCCTCTGATGTTGTGGGATAGTTGGCCTCTAATCCCGCAGTCCAAATAACGGTTGCAGTTGGAATTACTTCATCGTTTTGCAGATGTATAGATTCAAGAGTCACTCTAGTCACTTTGGAAAGCAAATAAACTTCCACTCCTAATTGATGTAATCGTTTATGAGTGTAAGCTCCTAACTTTTTTGGCAGTTCGGCTAATAACGAATCGCCAGATTGCACTAGAATCAACCTCACTTGTTGTAAAAGTGTTGGATAGTCTCGACGCAAGTGACCTCGAAGCATTTCCACAAAAGCACCTACCACCTCCACACCGGTTGCTCCACCCCCGACTATCGTAAACGTCAGCAGTTGTTGGCGTCGTGATGAATCAGATTCCTGAATAGCTTGCTCAAAACAACAGAAAATCTGATTGCGGATGGCTATTGCTTCTTCTAGCGTTCTCATGGAGAAAGCATATTCTGAAGCTCCAGGAACTCCCAAAAACTGCGTTCGGCTTCCAGTTGCTAGCACAAGAAAGTCATAGGTAACTAAACAGCTATCTGTCTCAACAGTTTGCCTTGAAAAATCAATTTGCTCAACCTCAGCCATTAAAAACTGAACTTTAGGCTTACTCCCCCAGAAAGAGAAGCGCCGTAAAATCGTCCGAATCGGATAAGCAATATATTCAGGTTCCAATTGACCCGTAGCAACCTGATACAACAGCGGTACAAAAGTGTGATAGTTGTTGCGATCGATTAATAGTACATCTACACCAGAATCAGCTAAAGATTGGGCAGCTTGCAACCCACCGAATCCAGCGCCAACAATAACAACGCGGCGACTGCTCATCCTTCCCCTCTTGATTTACTTAGCTAGTTGGTCAAGTTATTAACCGTCAATATTAAGATAACCTGGCAGAGGAGGGCTTGGTGGGTCAGGTCTCAATACGGTTCTGCTAAGATACCCCCGCCTGGGGCGACGCCCTAAAAAAGGGGTTAACAATTCAAAATTCAAAATTCAAAATTCTTGCATTAAAGACAATTTCAGAAGGGGACTGTTACCCCGACTGAAATTGGGTCTACCTGTAGAGGTAGGGGTCTTAAACCCTTTTATTTACGATTAGGACTTACGCACACTCTATCAATTCTTGGCGTTCTTGGCGTCTTGGCGGTTCGATAAATTAAGCTTTTTCGTGATTTTTGCGTAAGTCCTGACGATAAAATTCTTGACTACACAAATAATGAACTAGTCTAAACCATCATTACCAATAGCAGCCCTGACAAGTGAAGTGAATTCATCTAGTGTGAGATTGCCGTATCTTAGTCTTTCAACTACAACTGCTCTAATAGAACCTGGCCCCTCCCTATATGGGATTGATGCTAGTCCACCTGTATGAAGTGTAATACTCGGTAGTGCCGTATGAGTAATTGGTTCTATATACGAAGATCCTGTCACAGTGTAGCTACCATTGAAGCCTGGAAAATATGTACCTGTAGGAGCAATTAATTCCGCAGCAACGCTAGATAAATAAGCGCCAGGAGTAACATATACTAATGCACCTGCAAAACTACCAGGTTCTCCTGCTGAATACTCACCTAAAGGGCTTTCTATTAAAACTTGTGCTGATGCTGGGGTAGATACAACTGTTAAGCAACTAATCAACCCTGTCAAAGATAGACCAGCTTTTAAGAGAATACCAGCAGAATTTGAAAATAAATTCATGTAAGTAAATCCTGAGCTTTTAGGTAAAATGTATTTTTTGGATGTTGCCTATGTCACTTATTTCATTTTTCTGTAATCAGCTATTCCAACTATTAAGATATAACAAATATGTTTGTTTATTTCAGAAATAAAATTAAGAAAATGGACATAAATTATGAATTCAAAAGACTCAAATTCCTACGAAAAAGGGACATAATTCATATCTTATATTAGAGGTTGTTGGAAAAGTGTTTCGCTGTGATTTTAGACACGTTTAGATCCCCCCTAGCCTTAAAAAGGGGGGAACCGAAATTAAAGTCCCCCTTTTTAAGGGGGATTTAGGGGGATCTAAAACTTTTGATACCAATAAAAGGACTTTTCAAACATGCTCTAAGGCTTTTGGTTTCGCACTATGAACTAGAATATTAATTAATAGTTATCATATCTACTAGTATGCGGAACCGGAGTAGCCATCGTAGCCACTATAACCACCATAGCTAGCAAAAGAACCAAACTTCGAGTTAAAGGGATACCGGAACAAAATCCCTCCATTCCAATACGTGTAAACAGCTGCCCCTCCAGTCCAAATATTGTAAAAACCTCCCTCAAGTAATTGTGTTTCCTCACTAGTTAGTTCGTTGAAGAAATTTTCAGAATCATTAAACAAGTCATAACCCATAACATTTAATTCGTTAATTGCGACATTTGTCATTAGCTTTGTTCCTTTATTTTCAAAGATGAAATTGTTTAATTTATGTAGTACTTAATCTAATTTTAATATTTGCAGAACTACTATGAAAATTCAAGGCCTTAAAACCTAATAATTAGACATAATTTCGATATTTTTGACCGTTTATTTTTCTTCATATCAAGTAACATTGGAGTTTTAAAATCTGAAACCTCCTTCAAAAAGGACTTCAAGGTTATCCCCACTCATACCTAATCGAGACTCCCAAAAAGTAGCATTCCCAGGAATATCACGTTTGATCAATAACCCGTAGGAAAAATCATTAACTCGGCTTATTATACCTCGGTTAGTATTTCTAAAATTCTGTATATAAGCTCCCAAATACCAATTAGAATTTATTTTTTGAGTGCCTTCTAGGCTGTAGTAAAAATCCTCACTTATTTCTACATTAGTTTTAAATTCCAAGCCTGTACTTAGTTGCAATGCACCTTGAAAAAATCCTGCTTGTGTCAGATTGCGACTTTCATCAAAAAATATAACTCCCGTGGCTAGCGAATAGTTATTTCTATTTTGATCTTGATGGAAAAAGGAGTAGCTCAGATTTAAGTAATTAGGATTTTGGTAGTTAGCTGAACTATTCCAATGAAATCTTAAAGCTGGAATGTGACTAGTAGTAGCTTGAGGTTTACCATCTGCATTCCTTCCTAAACTTGTACTGATGTAATTCAACAACCCGTTTGTGTAAACACCTAATGTTGGCTCTGAAATACCCAAATTATTTGTAATACCAAATGCCGTATCTGCATTCAAATTAAACCATAAACCTGAATTGACACCGTAATTCCAATTACCCGAAGAACCTGCCCATAAAGTTTCTATAGTAGGTAAATATAAATATCCAGTAAAACTCTGCAAATAAGTACTGAGGCGACCATTTTGGCTTAATTCGATGCGGTCAAATGCCATATCAAATGAACGAATATTCATCGGGACTGTTGTAGAATCAGAAGAATTCACGTTTTGAACAAATAGCTTTTCATCAGGACTAGTCAAAATCACCTGTAAAGCTGACGATCGATTATTAGGAAGAATAGAGGTCTGTGCTGAAGGAATAGGTAGATTAACAGATCTTAAGCCGCCAAAACTGTTATTAGAAATATCTGTTTTAGAAATAAAAGTTTCGCCTTCTCCCCAAGTCTGCTTTCCATCTATAAATTGAACTGCACGTCGATGATTACCAGTACGGATTTGTACAATACTAGAGCTATTCGGTGTAATCGTACTGGGAAAGTTCAATCGTCCAGAAACCTGTTCTAAACTACTGTTAAGATTAGCTAAAAAAAGCGTTCTATTAAGTACTTGATTAATGTTTCTCCTCTGTTCTGACGTTGCTTTAGAGTTGAAAGGTGCGAAATTTTCTTGTCTGGAGAATCGTTCTTTTGCTTCTCGTAAACTTTGTTCTAATTGCGGAATATCAATTAACTCAAAAATTCCGCCCATGAGCATTCCCAATGTAGTGTTAGCAGTTTGTATTTCATCGACTGCTATTTGATTAAATGAAAAAGGTAGGGAAAAACCAGGATTGCTATAAATATTAGTATAAGTTACTTTATTTACTAATGAATCGTACTGCAACAAAGTTCGATTATGAGGACGATTGACATAAAATCTTTGCCAGTTATAGTTTTCTCTTTTATCTGTAGTCCTCAGCAAATTTTGTCTTTGACCTAGAGGAAACCAAAATAAAGAGTTGAGGTAATATAAATCGCGTTGACTATCAGTAATAGAGGGATCTAGTAAAATATCATACAAATTGGAATTATCAAATTGGTCTCTATTTCCAACTTTTATCCCTGGTATAGATGTAGTTTGAAGTTGAACTCTAGTTCTTTCACCTGTTAGAGGATTCCCCCAAACAAACCCTGCTTGCTCTAAAATGTCTCTAGGGATTACTGTTCCTTTATCAAGACCAACACTTCCTAATAATGGTTGTAAATTGTTGGTAGGAAAGGATTGTAAAATTAAGGGAGGATTATCTGGATTGATCGTGGTGAGATTAGGAATAATCGACGAAACCGCGGTTGTATCTGAACTACCTCCACGCGTGCTATTGATCAGAAGAGGAGGTGCAGAAATACCTTGAGGATTATTTAGCTCTGCTGCAATTGATTGGATAGAAAATTGATTTGCGCCAATTCCTCTTACTAATTCTTGAAAATTTTCTGGAAGCGCCAAAACTGCTTGCATTCCCCAGAATCTCTGAGTTAATCTTACAATCTGTCTGCGTTCAAAGTCTGATGACTCTCCTTGGTACAAAATTCCACTCTGCCATCCCTGGGTTTCTATTACAATCCGATTACCCGATAATACCCAGTAGAATTGATCTTCTTTGGGAAAATGGGCAAATGTAAATCGATCGAGTATTGAATCTTCTCCTGATAACTTTATAGAAATATCAGTATAATTTGTATTTTTAAAAGGATTAAACGACCTAGAGTAAAAGCTTAAATTATCTCTAGGATCGATAATCCAAGGATATCTACTTGCGCTATTAGTCAGTGCATTTAAGATAAATATTTCTAATTCTTTTTTCTTGAGAACTGGATTTTTTTGCTCAGGTAGAGTATCTGGTTGTTCTGGATAAAATTCATCAAAATTAGCATCTGGTTTTTGAAACGGATTAAGTGGATTGAGAATTTCTGGAATTTTTGTGCCATTGGGTGTAGGTAAAATCCTAACTGGAACTGGAGTTAATTGTTGTGCAATGAGTCTAGTTCTTAAATTTTTTATAATGTTCTTGTCAGGAGGGTTTTTAGATATAACTTTTGTGTTATTTTGAGACTCTAAAATTATTTTAATTTTTGCTTCGACTTTATTAAGTATAAAAATATTTACTAGTAAAAACGTAAATATTACTATATAAAATTTTTGCCAATTATGAATAATTGTTTGAATCATAGTTAAGTTTGATTATAATTGTAGTTTTAATTAAACTCATAAATGTAATGTTAAATATATAAACATATAAAAAAATATTCAATTATTTTTTAAGTACGCATTACAAAATTAGACTTAATTACATAAAGTCTAGTTATACTTATATGCGCCTACTTATTTTGTAGTAAATAGTGTGTATTCGTCGAATCTTGTGCCAGACATTTTATAAACATATTAAAGCTAATTTTAGACAAAAGGCTGAGGATTAGCTTCTTCATGTTTGGCTAAATTCTAGATAAGAAGGATTGGTGATTTAGCAACTTTATCAAACAGAATTCAGTTGGGTATTCTGTATGACTGGCGGATAGCGTAGCATTAGCGAGTACTCGCTAACGCTACGCTATCAGTCGCGGTCTCAATCCCCGACTGATTTATTCTGACTTCTGAATTTTTCTTCAAACAGCCCATGCAACCTGTTAAAAACAGTAACTTATAAAATCATTTAATTCTATTCAACTAAAGACTGAATAAACTTGAGAATGAAAAAGCTATATTGAATAGTTTAAGAAACTAAAATATGTAAAATTTGTCAGAAACCTACAAAAGAGTTGTCTGAAAACTTCAACGTTTTGAGACTAAGTTTTGATATCTTGGTAAGTTAAGAGTTTCAATAGGAAAAAACAAGTAATAGAGAAAACAGGCAATATTTTGAATTAAAAATAAGATCCCCAATTTATTCAATAAATTGGGGATATATGGCTTTGAATTTTCACAATTCAAATCGGATTTCCGTATCAAAAATTTTTAATTTTATAGATTAATCTATAAAATTATTTTTTCAGGTATTGTTACCATGAGTTATTTACAACGTCGCCACAAGTTCCTTTAAGCGATCGCCTCCATCCCGGAACACAGGCCAACCATCCCCCACCAACACCGCTTCCACCCGACTGAGTTCTGCTAACCTCCGCACCGAAGCAACAGCCTGCTCTCGATTCAGCAACTTGTCGTCGGGTAATATTGTCAAACTACCAGCTTTGCGTGCCCTTACTAAATCTCCTGTAATCAACGTTGTTTCCTCTAGCAATAAAGCCAGTTCACCAGGCGTTTTAGAACCTTGGAGTTCAATCACCTTTAGTCCTGGTACAAATTCTTCACCATCACAAAGCCAGCGATCGCAATGTATGGGAAAAGTGTCCTTTTCCGCCACAGGACCGGCTACCTTAGCATAAGTTTGATCGGCAATTTCTTTACTTGCCCTGACATGCTCAGAATTCGTTAACACAATCCAAACCACACCACCGAGGGATTGCAAATGATTCCAATCATGGTTCGATAGGGCTACTGGGTCAATCAAGATGTTGCCATCTGGGCGAATCCAGGCAATCCCATTGAAATCAATATTTCTTGCCGGATTGAAAGAAGACCAGCTATAAAGATCGGGACGGTGCAAAGATTTCATGATGATTCTGGATCGGTACCTTCAATAATTGACTATTTATCTCAATAATTTAGTATATAGGGGACTGGGGACTGGGGATTGGGGACTATTGAACGCCGCTTGACGACAGTTGCTCATGGGGGAACCTCCAAGACCTCAGGAGTTTACAGCAGTACAGATAATCGTAGGGGCACAATCCTGGATTTCTCACTCCTTCCTATTTATTTGGAATTTGAGTATACTACGATAAGTCTATCGATATTATGATTTATACAGCTTTACAGAAACTTCTTCATAACCGCAATGGAAATCAATGGAGGCAAAGAGGTGTGAAATGCAGCGCCAAAAAATATCAGCCAAAGCAAACCAGTTTACAGAGTTAGAACTACTATATGACTACTTACGACAATATTTTGCAAGCAATTGGTAGAACTCCATTAATCAGAATTAACAAAATTACTGAAGACATTCAATCAACTATTTATGCCAAAGTAGAATATCTTAATCCTGGCGGCAGTACCAAAGATAGAATTGCTTTAACTATGATTGAAGCCGCAGAAAAAACAGGACAACTCCAACCAGGCGGCACTATTATTGAAGCCACAGCAGGCAATACTGGCGTAGGATTAGCCTTAATTGCAGCAGTGAAAAAATATCGCTGCATATTCGTCATGCCTGATAAAATGAGTCAAGATAAAATCAATTTGCTCAAAGCTTATGGAGTAGAAGTAGTTGTTACTCCTACATCTGTACCGCCTGATTCTCCAGAAAGTTATAACGGTGTAGCAGAAAGACTCGCCAAAGAAATACCCAAAGCTTATAGACCAAATCAATTTGAAAACCCGAATAATCCTTTAGCACATTACTTAACCACAGGCCCAGAAATTTGGTCAGATAGTAATGGTAAAGTTGATGTGTTTGTTGCAGGTATGGGCACAGGTGGTACAATTTCCGGAGTTGCCAAATATCTCAAAGAACAAAACCCAAATATTGTCATTGTTGGCGCAGATCCCGAAGGTTCAATTCTTTCAGGCGACACGCCTAAATCTTACAAAGTTGAAGGAATTGGCGAAGATTTTATTCCCAAAACTTTTAATCGTCAATTAGTAGATGAAATGGTTCGAGTGAGTGATAAAGAGTCATTTAATATGGCTCGTCGTTTAGCGCGGGAAGAAGGTTTATTAGTAGGAGGTTCATGTGGTACAGCAGTAGCCGCAGCCTTGAAGTATGCAGCAAGATTAACAAAGCCAAAGTATATTGTAGTGCTATTACCAGACACGGGAAGAAATTACATTAATAAAATTTACTCAGATGCCTGGATGCAGGAAAATGGATTTTGGGAAGGCACAACAATCAGAAGTACCAAAGTTGGAGAAATTCTGGCTCAAAAAACAGATTTTCCTTCTTTAGTTGCTGTTAGTCCCCGTGATACCTTGAGCAAAGCGACAAACTATCTGCAAAAGTTAAATATCTCACAGCTACCAGTGATTGATAATAATCATGTGGTAGGAAGTGTTAATGAAGCCTCTTTAATGAAATTCCTTCATGATGGTATTAACTTCTCTAATCAGGAAGTTTCAGCAGTCATGGGCAAACCACTGCCAATTCTTGATGAAGAAGTTGATGTTTCGGAAGCTTATCGAGTGCTATTATCAGGAACTACAGGGATTATTATTAAGCGGGGTGATATTCCCGTTGGATTGATTACTAGAGCAGATTTAATCAGATATTGGATTAGTCAAACCCAGGAATCATGAATAAGAATTCAGAATTCTGACTCCTGAATTCTTTCTTTATAAAGGTAAAACAATGGAATTTGAAACTAGAGCAATTCATGAAGGTCAGCAATCAGACCCCCAAACAGGTGCTGTGATTGTCCCTATTTATTTGACTTCTACCTATGAACAAAAAGCCATAGGTCAGCACAAGGGATATGAATATTCACGCACAGGAAACCCTACGCGTACTGCTTTAGAAGAAGCTTTATCTTCTATTGAAAATGGTAAATTTGGTTTAGCATTTGCCTCTGGCTTGGCTGCAACTACTACAATATTAAGTCTGCTCAAAAGTGGCGACCATATTGTTGCTGGTGATGATTTATATGGTGGTACTTATCGTTTGTTAGAGAAGGTTGTCAAAAATTGGGGCGTGACAACTACCTATGTAGATATTGATAATATCGCTGATTTTGAATCTGCAATTCAACCAAATACCAAGTTGATTTGGATTGAAACTCCCACCAACCCATTGTTAAAAATTATTGATATTGCAGCACTGTCAAATATTGCCCGCAAACACAATCTCATTTTAGTAGTTGATAATACCTTTGCGAGTCCTTATTTTCAAAGACCGCTAGATTTAGGTGCAGATATTGTGGTTCATAGCACTACCAAATATCTAGGGGGACACAGCGATATTATTGGTGGCGCAGTTATTACCTCTAATGAGCAACTATACACTGAACTGAAGTTTTATCAAAATGCGATCGGAGCTATTCCCAGTCCTTTTGATAGTTGGTTAGTGCTGCGAGGAATTAAAACTCTAGCTGTGAGAATGCGAGAACATGAAAAAAATGCTTTATTTTTAGCTAAATTTTTAGAAAAGCATCCTAAAGTCGAGCGAATTTATTATCCAGGCTTACCTACCCACGAACAACATCAACTAGCAAAAGAGCAAATGTCTGGCTTTGGGGGGATGATTAGTTTGGAATTAAAAGGTGGTTTTGCTGAGGTTGAAAAATTTGCTTCTCGACTCAAGTTGTTTTTGCTGGCTGAAAGTTTGGGAGGAGTTGAATCGCTGCTTTGTTATCCCACGAAAATGACCCACGGTTCTCTACCAGAAGCGGAACGCCTGAAGCGGGGAATAAAGGATAATTTAGTTCGTCTTTCAGTAGGAATTGAGCATCAGCAAGATTTACAAGCTGATTTAGAAAATGCTCTTTCTTGAAATTAGGGAGTAGCCAGTGGGGTTAGAGTTTTAGCAATGCTAAAACTCTACATTATGTAGGGGTCAATAAATTTGTATCCTTTTGTTGTGTGAATTGAAAGCGTGTCTAGCTTCAAGTTAATAGAAGTTAATAAATTATGGGTCAAGCTAAGTTAATCAATACTTTTTTTTAGGCATTTGTTAAAAAAAATGACATTATTTTCTCTGGAAATTTAACTCTAAGTTTTGATCCCCAAGGTCGAGTTGATTTGCTAGATAAAACACCACTGATGAATGGGAGTATCAAAGCCTTAACATGTGGGAATCTTCGGAAAAACAACACTAAATATTTGGAGAATTAATCTAAATTCCCGGTAATTATATCGGGATAGTAGGCTTATAAATTATGGGGAAAAACCCCATTGACTCCTTAAAAAGATAAGACTAATGTTGTAAGTAGTCCTGACAAGGACAGTATTAATACATCAATAAATCAAGAGGTATTTCCTATGATGATGATGATGACTGAAACCATGACTTCAGAAATGCAAGCTTGTATAGATGCTTGTATGAACTGTCACAAAATGTGCATGGAAACCATGACTTACTGCATGAGCAAAGGTGGTAAGCAGATGGATAAAAGCATGATGAGCATGATGACCATGATGCGTGATTGCGCTGAAATGTGCATGATGTGTATGAACATGATGATGGGCGGTTCTGAGTTCATGGGACGCACTTGTATGCTGTGTGCAGAAATGTGCGATCGCTGCGCCATGGCCTGTGAAATGATGAGCGATGATGCCAAAATGATGGAATGTGCTGCTGCTTGCCGCAAATGTGCGGAATCTTGCAGATCTATGCACATGACAGCTGCATAATTCTCCTACTCCGCAGAAGTTTCTCTGCAACCTAATATTCAAGCGCTCAGGCTCTTTGGGTCTGGGCGCTTGAAGTAAAAACCAATTCAGAATTCAGAAATCAGAATTCAGAATTCAGGAGTCAGCAATTTCAAGGTGCGTTGCGCTGTAGAACAACACACCTACATCTACATCTTTGCCTGTTCCCTGTTCCCCACTCTACATCTGTGCGTTCAATCCATCAAAATCAAGCGCAAGGGATCTAAACGCACATACCAAGGAAAAGGTTGGTCTTTGATTGTCACCCATTTTTCTTTGAAGACTTCAGCCTGCAAATGGTAATCTTGAGAATTATTAGCAGCAGAATGTAATTTCAGAAATAATGTCATTCGATGGGGCGTTTCACTCGTTCGTACTATCCAACAGGGAAACGTGTTTTCAGACGATGAGTCTTTAGTAAACAGAATTTGATGGGCACGAATGCCGATGTAAGAAAATTCGCTGTTCATTGCTTCCACGACTTGGAGAGTACAACCCCAATCAGTTGCTTCCACCTGTTGCGGCGATAGATGAATAATCCGGGAAAAGTTTTTGCACCCAGTAATTTGGGCAACACCCACAGTCATAGGACGCTCGAAAATATCGTATTTGCTACCATGATGGACGGCTCGACCATGCTCCAATACCAACAAATTTGGGCAAAGTCGATAAGCTTCTTCCATATTATGGGTGACAAATAAACTCACGCCTTGGTAGCCAGCCAGAGTTTCTGTCATTTGCTGCTCTAATTGACTACGCAGATGGGTATCGAGTGCAGAAAAAGGTTCATCCAAAAGCAATGCTTCTGGTTGACTAGCCAATGCTCTTGCCAAGGCTACCCGTTGTTGTTGTCCCCCTGAAAGTTGGTGCGGATAGCGATCGCCTAATCCCTGCAAGTGCATATTTAATAATAGTTCTTCTACCTGTACTCTAATACTTCCAGCAGATAATCCTTTGGGCAAGCCAAAAGCGATGTTTTGCGCCACACTCATATGGGGAAACAGAGCATAATTCTGCACCAAAAAACCAATGCGGCGATCGCGGCTAGATACATTAATTCCTTTTTCCGAGTCAAACAACACTCTGCCATTTAAAACTATCCGCCCTCTTGTCGGCGTTTCTATCCCCGCAAGACAACGCAAAATCATACTCTTACCCGCCCCGGAACCCCCCAATAATCCCAAAGGTTGCTCATTAGTAGTGAAAGCCACTTTTAAATCAAAGCTAGGAAGTATTTTTTCAATCTCTACAAACAATCCACGGGACTCAAAACCAGAGTCCACCCTATAAAAAACTTCTCCCCCTGCCCCCTGCTCCCTACCCCCTGCCCTCTTCTTCTCCCTCACTTCTTGCCAGAAGTTAACTCCAATAATTCCTGATAGAGAAATTACCATAATTGCGATCGCCCAAAACCACGCTTCGTCCATTGCTCCTGCTTCCACAGCAAAATAAATTGCCATTGGAATTGTCTGCGTTTGTCCGGGAATGTTACCAGCCAGCATCAATGTCGCCCCGAATTCTCCCAAAGCACGGGCAAAAGCCAGAGTTGTAGCTGCTAAAATACCGGGTACTGCTAGGGGTAAGCTAATACGCCAAAAGATTGTCCTTTCCGTTGCACCGAGAGTTCTGGCTACTCGTAGCAGATTACCGTCTATTTGTTCAAAGGCTCCCAGTGCGGTTTTATACATTAATGGGAAAGAAACTACTGTAGCTGCGATCGCTGCACCATACCAAGTAAAGACGATGGTAAAGTCAAAAGTCTGCATTAATTTCCCTACGGGGCCATTTTTACCAAAAAACAGCAACAACAAGAAACCGACAACTGTCGGCGGTAAAATTAGAGGAGCAATAAAGATACCCTCAATTAAAAATTTCGCTTTGCCACGATATCCCAACATCCAGTACGCAGCAGCAATACCCAAAAAGAAAGTAATAAATGTAGCAAGTAATGAAGTTTTGAGTGATATCCAAAGCGGCGATAAATCCAATGGCATAGTTGCGTAGGGAAAAATTAGCTAAACTAATCCCTAATTTACCAACTTTAGTTCAAAAAAGTTGGTAAATTACATCACAAACAATTAAGGAATTATTGTTGCGTTTGGTTTTTTAGACAGAGACGTTGCAATGCAACGTCTCTAAAGAGTTGGGGATATTGGCGAGATCGCTTCGCTATTAGTCCAGTTTAGTGCTGTAAGCGCTAAAACCATAAGCCAAAGTTTCTTTTAAACTACCTGACGGCTTGAGACTTTGATTGATGGCTTTAGCAAATGGTATCCGAATACCTTTAATAGTTTCTGGCAAAATAGCATATTCTTGAGTTGGTTCAACAATATACTCTGGACATTTTGTTTTCATCCCAGCACTTTCTAACATTTCCTGTATTTCAATAGATGAATATTGCTTCAGATAAACAGGATTTCTCACAAATGGATTCAACTTTCTCACAAAATTATGAATAATATGAGAAGGACAAGCCTTGTTGTGAAACGAATGATTAAAAACAAAAATTCCACCGGGTTTGAGTACGCGAGATATATCAGTCAATAAATTTCTTAATTGTGCATCTGGTATATGCATAAACACACAATTAGAAATTACTAAATCTATAGAATTATCTGCTAACGGCAATGTTTCAGCAGAATTACAAATTATGTTAAACTCAGCTTCGGGGAAAAAATTGTACTCTTGTTTAACCTTGATTAAACGCCGCAATAAAGTTTCAGAAATATCAATCCCATAATATTTTTCACATCTCAAATTTTTGGCTTTAGAGAGATGTAAAGGTGCGCGACCATAACCGCAACCAATCTCCAGAATTGAATCAACAGATTTATTCAACGGAAATTTATTCCAAGTGCCTCCAGGCGTGCCAGTTAGCAGAGTGTAATCTTGTTTGATAGGCGATTCATCCGCAACTGTTTCAATTGTCTGGGAATTATAGTATGTTTTCCCAATTTTATCCCAAGTTTTTTTATGTTGAGTACTGTTCAACTGTTTATAGTCGGCAGGAAAATAAATACCATCTCGTAATTCATAGTTATCCAGACTGAATTTTACATTTGCTAATTGAGTCATTAGGATTATTCCCCATAAATAATTAAATCTGTTTTCTGTTATACTCCCAATTCAGCATTAACCGCAAGGGAGTTTTACTCACCAACTTTCTCTAATCAAATTTCAGATTTTTGGTAAAGGTGGGAAGTAGGGAGTAGGGAATGGGGAAATAATTTTTATTGTTCTTAGATTTTTTCATACTCCCCAAAAGTTGATTTGATAGACTACTCTTAAAGTTTCTTCCCACCCCCACTACCCAATCCTACGGAGAACCTACGCTATCATAAGTTCTTGGACTGGAAGAATCGGAGGCTATGATGGTAGAAGAGTCACAACAAAAACGAGTGGTAGTTGTTGGTGCAGGTTGGGCAGGTTTAGGAGCAACCTACCATTTGGCAAAACAAGGCTATGATGTGACACTTCTAGAAGCAGGTTCTTATCCCGGTGGACTAGTGGCAGGTTGGCAAACACCCGCAGGAAAATCTGTAGAAGCTGGCATTCATGGTTTCTGGTATCCTTACAGAAATATTTTTTCGCTCATCAATGAATTAGGAATTAATCCTTTTACTACTTGGACTCGTTCTTCCCAATATTCGCCTGCGGGGTTGGAAGTCGAATCACCAATTTTTCAAGATTTACCACGACTTCCTGCACCTCTGGGGACTTTTCTCTACACTCAATTTAAACGGCTGCCACTAATTGACCGCCTCAGCGCCTTGCCTTTACTTTATGCTGTTGTTGATTTTGATAATTCTGATGCAGCTTGGCGGCGCTATGATTTTGTCACTGCCCGCGAACTATTCAAAGATTTTAATGTTTCTGCAAGACTTTACCGCGACGCTTTTGAACCAATGTTATTGGTAGGTTTATTTGCACCTGGCGAACAATGTTCAGCCGCTGCAACTTTAGGGATGCTTTACTATTTTATATTGGCTCATCAACCAGATTTTGATGTGGTTTGGTGTCGGGGAACTGTGGGAGAAAAAATATTTCGTCCTTGGGTGGAACGTATTGAAAAAGCTGGTGCGCGAGTATTACCCAAGCGGCGGGTAACAGACTTAATTGTTGATAGCAATCATCGAGCAAAAGGCGTGATTTGCGGTGATGAAGTTTTTGATGCCGATGCTGTGATTTTTGCAGTTGGAATCACAGGTATGAAGAAAATTGTTGCAAATAGTCCAAGTTTACAAAGTCGTGAAGAATTTCGGAATTTGAGCAATTTAGGAGCAATTGATGTTTTAGCAACTCGTTTATGGTTCGATCGCAAAATTAATATTCCTCGTCCTTCCAATGCTTGCTTTGGATTCGACGCAACTACAGGCTGGACATTTTTTGATTTGAATGCCCTACATGATGAATATCGCAATGAGTCAGGAACGGTAATTGAAGCTGATTTTTATCACGCAAATCAATTTCTCAGTTTGAGCGATGAGGAAATTTTACCAATAGTCCAGCGTTATTTAGCAACTTGCGTGCCAGGATTTCATAAGGCAAAGCTAATTGATAGCAGTGTAATTCGCCTACCTCAAGCGGTGACTCACTTTGCGCCTGGTAGCTATCGTCATATGTTACCGGCTAAGACCAGTTTTGAGAATGTGTTTATGAGTGGAGATTGGATTGTTAACCGTCATGGTTCCTGGTCTCAAGAAAAGGCTTACGTTACTGGTTTGGAGGCGGCGAATTTGGCCGTGTCATATTTGGGAGAAGGTCAGCCATCTCAGATTTTACCTGTGGAAGCGGACGAAGCGCATATCCAAGTGGCGCGATCGCTCAACCAAACAGTACGCGATTTTGGCAAATCTATTCTGCCTGAATTTTGGTTACCATAATCTCTAAGGATGCACAGCTAGCTGTGTATCCCTGGTCTGGTAACTAGGTAGAGAGCCTATTCTTATTCTGAATTCTGCTATATCGTGAGTTATTAATTGTAATCTAAATTCGGTAAGCTAAAGAAAGTTATTGCGATAACATCCTTATAATGTAAATCAAATCACATAAGCTTATGGAGCCAGACTCTTTACAAACCGAGGTGATTCTCACGCATCCCCGTGAGTCCCTCGGTAGAGTGCAACTTGATTGGACACCGCAACCAGGAAACTATCTCGATTTTGAAGGTAAAACCTACGCGGTTCTGGAACGCCGTCATCGATACCAACTCAAAGCAGGACGCTACCGTTTGCATAATATTGCCATTTATGTCCAGTCTGCAAAACGACCATCTGAAAAAAGTTTAGTACAAGGACGTTGGGTAATTGGTGATGCCACCTGCTGCTATAATGCTCGCTCAGAAATCATTCGCTGTGCAGTCAACCCAGATGGCCCTTGCGAATCTTGCCGATTTTATGAAAAGTTAGAAGTTTAAAAGTTAGGAGCTAGAAGTTAAAAGTTAGGAGTTAGGAGTTAGGAGTTAGGAGTTATGGGGCATTTGTTATTTGTCGTTGGTCATTAGTTATTTCTCTCCCCATCTCCCTCATCTCCCTCATCCCCCTCATCCCCCTCATCCCCCTCAACTCCCCATACCAAACACTTCCCCCACACTTAACCGACTACCATTAACAAAATCCCATCCGGACTGGGGACGTTTACCAGCTAGCTGAACTTCTCGCAACAGCAACAAACCTTCTCCAGTTTGGACAATTGCCCCAATTCCTTTGGCAATACTCACTACAACTCCAGGTGTGTCTGATTTATTTGACAAATCAGGCAATTTATGTAAAAGTTGTTGAAATTCTGGTGGTAGCTGGCGATCGCCCACCGTCCCAAGGGGAACAGAAGCGGTGATTTTGAGCAGGTTGTCACGAAAGGTAGCTGTGCAGTTAGGATAAAAGCCTCTAATTTGATTGTGTAATTGGATGGCGCTTTTTGACCAATCCAAACCATAATCTTGTTTTTGAATCAAAGGTGCATAAGTAGCTTCTAAATTATCTTGGGGTGTTGCTTGAATTTCTTTACTCTCCAACTTCAATAGAGTTTCCACCAACAAATCCCCACCAATTCCAGCCAGTCTTGCAGCTAGATCTTGAGCATTATCCAGTAATTCAATGGGTGTAGTGGCTATTTGTAGCATTGCCCCGGTATCCATCCCTGCATCCATTAACATGGTGGTGATCCCCGTTTCTGTTTCACCGTTATACAAACACCATTGAATCGGTGCCGCACCCCGATATTTAGGTAAAATCGAGCCATGCACATTAATGCAGCCCAACTTTGGCATATTCAGAATTTTTGACGATAAAATCTGTCCATAGGCAACAACAACAAACACATCTGCATCTGATTGTCTGAGTAGGTTCAAAGTTTCGGTGTCTTTTTTCACCCGTTCCGGTTGCCATACGGGCAAATTGTGAGCAGTGGCGATCGCTTTTACTGGTGAAGGAGTAAGTTTATTTCCACGTTCCCGACGTTTATCTGGTTGGGTAACAACTGCCAACACCTCAAATTTAGAATTATTTAATAATTTTTCTAACGTTGGAACAGCAAACTGGGGAGTACCAAAGAATACGATTTTCATTAGTCATTAATCATGAGTCACTAATCACTAGTTAATGGTAAGTGCGCCCCTGATAACTGACAACTTTTAAGTTAGATATTTATAGTTTGGTTGTTTGGTGGTAGAATGTTATCGTAATTTCCCGAAACTAGGCACTGCTTGATTAACTTAACTACATTAAGTTAACAACAATAAAAGTTCGTATCAACCGTATCTACCTCTAGTTACGCTAAACAGGCTCTGTAACTAGGAGTTTTTAGAGCATGTACCCAGTTTGTTGCTGTTTTGCTGAATAGCTGCTTTTGTAAAAGAGCATTACACCCCAAGTGTTTCTGTAGTTTAGATTGCAATTTCTAACTTAGGGTTGCTGGCAGCAATATTTTCTGAGTATTATGTATTATGTGTCCGCTTTCCCAGCTTTCCACGTAACGCCTCACGTTCACCATTATCGGGGTTTGCACTAAGTATAGTGTTTAAGCTGCTTCATCTGATGCGTGTTAGCAATGGCTAACATGATTTTCAGTATCACAGCTTATCTGTTCTTAGTTTGCACAATACATGAGAACGAACTGTAAGCTAAATAACCCTTGAAAATAGGCGTCTGTGGTGTGGTTGACTCTATCTACACCGAAATTAGATATATGTGGTGACTACTGAGTTATCAACACAGTCACTATACTCGCATATTTTCGGAAAAAAACATTCAGTATCGTAAAAAGAAAAGGTGTAACTAATGATGCATATTTTTTGTAAAGTTCTGCAAATGAAGAAATTATTTAGTCAAAGCTTTTAGTTTCTTGTTATACATATAATTATCGCCTGCTCCATTGCTGCATAGGTATTGCTCCTCACATAAGCAACCGCCCCTCTAGAGAGTCTACAAATGCTTAAACCCCTTTTGCTGTCAGGATGGTTCCGCGCGCAACCATTTCTCAATTACGTTGTCGTTGTGATATTGATCGCACCTTTATTAGGGGCATCCGGTCACTCAGCTACAGTAAAATCCGAAGTAATTAAACCAACTTCAATTACTGAAGAGTCTGAACCTGTGTCAAAGGAAATAGCTTTAGTTGCGGAACCTGAGATAGCTGAGACATTAACAGTAGATCGAGTCAACTCATCGGTAGAAGAATTTGACTCTGTGCCAACACAAAACAGCGATCTTCAGGAACCGCAACTATTACCAGAGGATAAAATTGAGTCTTTAGCTCAAGTAGATAGTTCTCTTTCTAGCAGCGATTTAAATGTTCCAGATCCTCTGGCAATAGTTGAACTTGCACCATTAACAGATGTTCCTGTTAGTCAACTTCATTTAGTCCAAAAACTCAAAGCCGCTAACATCAGGTCTTTGAGAGAAGAAAAAAATTCTTTCTCTAGAGAGAAACCTTTTACTGAATCATTGGCGGCGGCTCAAGTAACACCAATTATCAAAGAATCACAACCAACCATAACAACAGAAATACCTAGTAATGAACCAGTTGAGGCATCCCAAGCAGAACAAATAGATCCCATCGGCAGTCCTCATCCTATTCCTTGGAAATGGATTACAACTACTCAAGAGGCTATTGGTTCTAACGGTGGTTCTGGAGTGCGTCACTACCGCAGCGTACCTGTGATTTCTCCAGATGGAAAATATGCTGTTTATAGTCGGGTGCAACTAGAGGTAAAACCCCAAATGTATAACAGCCGTGTCACCAGCGTTATGTTTGTACAAGACATGCAAACTAAAAAATTGTGGGTGATGACTTCAACTACTCCTGTCAGCGATCCCCTATTAAAAACCAAAGCTTTCAAGGCGGTGTCATCAGAAGAAACTGATACCAGTGGTCAAATTGGGGTGTTAGTTCCCGTTAGTTGGTCTGAAAAAGGCGATCGCTTTTTGGCACGCAAATTTGAAGGCGTATTTAACACAGGTGATTCTACAGATAGTGCGGTGATTTGGGATCGGCAGAAGAATCATGCTAACACTGTTGCTCCCGCTAGTGAGGAACACGATCATGAAAAGATTGCAGTCTTGTTAGGTTGGAGTAAAAGCCAACCCGATCATGTCCTATTTCGTGCAGGCGAACTAGGCGATGAAAACTGGCCTTTGGTGAAAGTCGCTAATGATGGCAAGACTGTCAATACAACAGACGACGACCAGCCCATAACTTTTGGTAAACAGGTTACAGAAATTTGGGCAGGGCCACAAGTTGCTTATAGGTAACTGTTGCCGTTCTTCCTCACAATACAAGCCAGGATTGCTCAAACTGTGGTGAAACAGTTAATTACAGCAATTTTCAGGTAAATAGACCACTCTGTAGGGGCGCAAGGCAAGGACTTGCGCCCCTACGACGGATGTGGTTCAAATAAATCAGGACTTACGCAAAAATAGCTAACTTCGCTTAATTTATCGAACCGCCAAGACGCCAAGAACGCCAAGAGTTCGTAGAGTTTGCGTAAGTCCTATAAATAAAAGACGCTAAACTACCAACCTTAGAACGGAATATCATCCGGATCTGGTTCTTCTTGTTTTACCGCTGGGTAGGTGGTTCGCTCGTAATTTGTGGGTTGGGGTATGGGTTCGTAACTTGTCGCTGGGGGAGTAACGCCAACGGGACTTGGAGTTGGGGTGGGTGCCGGACGTTGTGACTCATAAGTGGGAATATTTGTCTCTGGCGGACGAGATGGTGATGGTTGTCGTGGGGAAGTTTCAGTAAATGATGGACTTACGGTTGACGAGAAGGATGTATTAAAACTACTTCCAACAGATTGAATTTGTTGTACTGTTAACTCAGCGCGTTTTTCTTTAAAACCTTCTTGACGCTCGACAGTATTCATGCTTAAACGTCCTACCAGAATAACGCGATCGCCTTGGTGATAGTTTTGCTGAATTTCTGTTGCTAAATTCCCCCAACCAACAACTTTTAGAGTTGCTGGCGGATCTTCTGGTTTCTGAGAATTAGGAAATTGTACTAACATTTCCGTGACTCCCAGATTATCCGCTGTGTAGCGCAGTTGCGGCTCGTTAATAATTTCCGCCATTAAAACGCAGCTGTTCATTAAAATTCCTCCTGACTTGAAAATAGGGTTGACTGGGGATTGGGGACTGGGAAAGAAATATTTTCCTGCCTGGGTTGTGTGATTTTAGCGTGATTGACTGGCTTGAAAATAGGGAGTAGGGAGTGGGAAAGATGTATTTTCTTGAGTTTTGTGTGGGATTTTCCCATAAATAACTGACTGCAAAAACTGGTGATTCAAAAAGAGTAACTTTTTCTATATAATGCCAATTAGAGTACTCCAAGTAAAAAAATGACCAATTGTCATTGCGAGCGAAGCGAAGCAATCGCAATGACTGGGATTTCTTCGCTTCGCTCGCAATGACTGGTTTTGGATCATTTATTTTTTGGAACACTCTTAATATCTAGATATGTTTGAAGAAGAATTCAAAATCACTCTTGGTGGAGGATTATAACTCACCACCTACAAGCACCAGGAAGAAATTGAAAATTTAGTCTGGTATTTTATCATTTACTCATCCACCAGAAGTTATAAATTCAATTCTGAATTCTGAATTCTGAATTCTTACTTTTTAGCATAAAAGCCAAGCGATCGCTTTGAACAGCATTAAACTGTTCGCCACTTCCGCCTGACTGCGATGAGCATTGATTTCTGCATTTTAGTAGTATAATTGTACCATTGATTTCTGGCATCTCAGAAATTCTCAGCAAAAATTAAGTTTTGACGTGAACTGGAAAAACACCCAAGCCAATTAACCTTCCTGGGAGGTCGCGCAAGAGGGGCAAGCGCAAAAACGCGGGTGGTACAAAGGTGCTATTTTCAGTGAGAACGGGTGCAAATACCCTCTTTTGGACAAAAGTTTGAAATGCTTGAATGATGCGTGTGGGCAACTCCCGTTGACGTTGTACTTTTGCGAGGTCACTGAGTTGTACTTGTCGGTTTTTGAGTGGTTTGCTGAGTACATTCGCCGCCACTACAGCATCTTGAATTGCGTAATTAATGCCAACTCCGCCAACTGGAGACATTACATGGGCGGCATCACCGATGAGTAACAATCCTGGATGATACCAGCGTTTAACGCGACTGGACTCCACTGAGAGAAACGCTACTTGTGACCAATCATGTAAATTTGGGATACGTTGCTGGAATTCCGGCACAACTTCGACAATAGATTTTTTTAATTCCTCCAAACCCGCAGCCCTGAGTTTTTGATAGCGGCCTTTAGGAATAACATAGGCAACTTGCCACTCATCACCACGGTCAAGCATGGCAATGATGTGACCTTGACCAAAACGCCCCATTCCTCCCTCCGGATCTTCTGGCTGACGAGGTAGGCGGAACCAGAGGATATCCATTGGCGGCGAGGTTTCGATGGACTCAAACTCACCCAAGTGGCGTAAACGTGAGTGACGACCATCGGCGCCAACAGTCAGGATTGCCCGGACTTCATGCCAGCCACCGCCTCCCCGGTAGCGGACACCTTGAATCACGCCATTTTCCGTAATTAATTCTTGGACATTGGCACCCATTACCAGATGGAAACTAGGATATTTTTTGGCTTCTTGGGTGATAAACTCCAGGAATTTCACTTGAGGAAGCATCGTAATGTAGGGGTAGTGGGTTTTGAGATGACTAAAATCAGCCAATGTCACAGTATCTTGAGGAGTTTGAATACTAATTTGGCGCATTTTGGCATGGGGGAGTTCTAGCAAAGCTGCACTTAGTCCCAATTCTTCCATAATTTCCATCACCGATGGATGAATTGTATCGCCACGAAAATCGCGATCGAAGTCTTTGTGTGCTTCCAATAGGATCACAGAAATGCCTTGACGCGCTAACAACAAAGCTAATACAACCCCGGCAGGACCTCCACCCACGATGCAACAATCCGTAGTTTGTACGTCTACAATGTCATGAGCAGGGTTAACGTTTGGGTCTTGAGAAGAATTAGCAGGTATATGTGTAGTCATAACAACACCTTTTGATAGCCCTAAAACTTAGGGTAGTTTGCTTTTTATGGTGTAAGCTGTTTTTTTAACTTTTCGTATTTACATAGAACGTGTATTATGGGCGCTAATTGGTCATTAATCCAATGCCCAATGCCCAATGCCCAATGCCCAATTCCCAATCAAATAATTAGTTGTGGCCGAAGTTATTTTAGAAAACGTTTATAAAAGTTTTTCCCCGCGTCAAGGGGAAAGTGTAGCCTCACAAACTAAATCCCCACTCAAAGAAGGGGATAAAACTGATGGGGTGCAAGAACGGGCGGGAAGCGTCAATGTTTTGCGGCGGATTAACTTGACGATCGCAGATGGGGAATTTATGGTGCTGGTAGGCCCTTCTGGTTGTGGCAAAAGCACCTTGTTGCGGTTAATTGCCGGCTTAGAGGTGATGACTGGAGGTAATATTTGGATAGGCGATCGCTTGATTAATGATTTACCACCCAAAGAACGCGACATCGCAATGGTGTTTCAAAATTACGCCCTGTATCCCCACATGACGGTGTATGACAACATTGCTTTTGGACTGCGGCGCAGGGGAGGAGAAAAAGACGACGCGGGGACGCGGAGAGAAGTCAGAGCGCCGGCTTCCGGCGATCTGAACTTCGGGGGATGCGGGGACGCGGAGAGTTTTATCTCTGTCTTTGCGTCAGTCTTTTCAGTCTGGGCAGAAAATCTCTTGGTGGGAGTGACGAAAAAGTTACCGAAAGGACTGCGTTATATTTCTGACAAAGAACGGGCGGTGGATCAGCAGGTGCGTAGTGTTGCTCAACTGTTGCAAATTGAAACATTGCTGAAACGCTTGCCCAAACAGCTATCTGGGGGACAAAGACAACGGGTTGCATTGGGAAGGGCGATCGCGCGTGACCCCCAAGTATTCTTAATGGATGAGCCGCTTTCTAACTTAGATGCCAAATTGCGGGCGGAAACTCGCGCTCAAATTGTGAAATTGCAGCGTCAACTGGGGACAACGACGATTTACGTAACTCATGACCAAACCGAAGCGATGACAATGGGCGATCGCATTGCCATTATGTCTGAGGGTAAAATTCAACAAGTTGCTTCTCCCTTAGAACTTTACAATCATCCTGCCAACCTTTTTGTCGCAGAATTCATTGGTTCACCACCGATGAATTTTATTCCCGTAGAATTTCATGCGCCGCTGTTGATTACTCATTCCCAATTTCGTTTCACACTTCCAGAAGTTTGGGGAAATGCGTTACAAAAATATGATGGGAAAACTTTAATTTTAGGCATTCGTCCAGAACACTTAAATTTGAGTTTACCGGCAACTAAAAATCTACCAGTGCAAGTGGATTTGGTAGAGAATCTCGGCAACGATTCTTTTTTGTCAGTTAGGATTGCTGAACCTGATTTTCAACCTAATTCTACAAGCAATTATCTACAAGTGCGAATACCACCAGAGCGATTTGTTCAAGTTGGCGAACAACTTTGGTTGTCCTTAAATCTAGAGAAAATTCACTTTTTTGATCCGGAAACTGAATTGGCGATATTTCCTTAAAACTATCCGGTTTAGCGAGAAAATTGTAAATAAGGGTGAGGATGAAATGAAAATTTAAGCACTTAAATATCAGTAAAATAGTTCATTTTATCGGTACGCTGCTAACAAAATAACCAATTTTTTAATTGCTGGAAACCTTGATTTTTAAAGCTCTTTGGGGAATGAAACAGTCCTGGAATTCAGGAGGGTAATAATTGGACTAAAATCGCAACATACCACTTTTCAAACAACCTCTAAACTACTAACTGAACAACACCCCATTGTCCATTTGTCAACCAAGAAGAATCAGATTTTGCTAGTTTCTCAATAACTTCTGGTTTTAAACCTACTACTACTTCTGATTTTAGAGTCCGTAAAGCTACCATTGGCACAGGTAAGTAACTTACTATATCTGCAATATTGGTAGTGAAATTCCAATGGCGATCGCCTAATAATCGACGATAATTTGCATCTCCTTTGACTATAATCAAATTAGCTTTGGCTAACTCATTTTTGAGTGAATTCGGTATTTCCCAAAATGCTAAAGGTGATGTCCAAAAATAATCTTCAGCTAGCACTAAACGCCCTAATGCTATATTTTTTTGTAATCTTTGGGCAAAAGATATCACTTTTTCATTGCTACTAGCGCCTAAAAACTTTGTTGTGTAATGTACATCTTTAATCATGGCATCAGACACAAAAGTTGGATGTGGTTTTAAGTGAAGATAAACCTGATTCACCACTCCACTACTTAATAAAAAATCTACCAAACATAAATCACACACCAATTCAAAACCAGCATTATCCACAACAAAATCAACCCGTCCTCCCTGAGAATTAGTTAACAATTCTACGACTTGAGGAGTATCATCTACTAAGACGTGAGCGATTTGACTTTCAATGTCAAAACGACTCCGGTCATTCTCAAATGCTGACCATAAACTCAAGTCAACTCGATTTCCCCATAAAGAAAAGTATAAAAGTGCGCTCAAAGCTATTTGTTTGGATTCGTTATTTAGTTGGGAATTATCTAACCAATGATTTAGGCGATCGCACAACAAAATAATTGACTCAATAGATGTTTCTAAACCTTGAGCTTTTTGTAATTCAAAGGGATCGATACCTTGCCATTCACCAGGAGAAAAATAATGGGTAATATCTAGAATTAACCGATAAAAATAAGTTTCAGCAAAGAACCAAGGAACATCTAGCCAACGCTGATTTTTATAAGATTCTAAATATTTTTTCCAGGCAGAAACATCTACACCAGTATCATTGAAAAGAGTTCGTAAATATCCGCTTGCCAATTCTGTAGCGAGATTTTCCAAACTCGTATTGATCTCAGATGCAAAGTTATTTTCTGCGATCGCCCGCCGAGCGATCGCAGGCATTCGCCGAGTAACTGTAAACTCAGTAAAAGAACCAATTTCTAACCCCACAAGCGGTGGTGGTATGGGTAATTTGGGGATGTGGGATGTATTGTCCACGAACTTTTTGCCCTCATATTTTTTAGTTATTCTAACTTGAGTAGGAAATTAAGCTAAAAAATTGTCAAATTAACTCAAAAACACGATAATTTCACCAAGTCCCTGCGTTCTGTTCAACAATGGCCACAAATAAAGCGTTTAAGAAAGTCAAAAAATCTCTTCAAGAAGCTGGAATCAAGTTTGTCCGTATTCTTTGGTGTGACAACGCCAACATCATTCGTGGCAAAGCTGTTCGTGTGGAAATGTTATCTCACTACTTTGACTATGGCGTAGGCATTTGTGCAGGACAACAGGGAGTGCCTGTAATGTATGATGCTGTTATTCCCGAAAGTGGTCTTAGCCCAGTAGGTGAAATCCGCTTAGTACCAGATTGGTTTAGCTTCACTCCTTTACCCTACGCTCTTGGTCATGCTCGTGTCATGGGAAACATGGCACTGAATGGGAGTCCTTGGGCGCTATGTCCGCGTAATTTCTTGATTCGGATGATTGAAGCCGCTAGACGCGAGGGTTTAGAAATTCGCGCTGCATTTGAAAATGAATTTTACCTCTTACAGCAAACATCACAGGGAATTGTAGCCGCAGATTCCACAGTTTTTGCTTCTACCCAAGCAATGGATAGAAATCGAGTAGTAATTGATGAGATTGCCGAAGCACTCATTGACCAAGGAATTCCTGTAGAGCAGTATTGTCCAGAATCTGGCCCTGGTCAACAAGAAATCTCCATGCGATATACTGATGCTTTAAGGGCAGCAGACTGGCAAATTACCTTTAGAGAAACCGTCAGAGCGATCGCTCATCAACACAATCTCACAGCCTCTTTCTTACCGAAAATTTTTGCCGATGCAGCCAGTAGCGGTTGTCACATCCATCTTAGCCTTTGGCGTAATGGTCAAAACCTCTTACCAGACCCCCAAGGTGTCTGCGGCGTTTCCCACATAGGTGAAGCATTTATCGCTGGTATACTAGACCATCTACCCGCACTGATGGCGGTGACTACTCCTAGTGTTAATTCTTACCGCCGCATCCGTCCTCACTGTTGGAGTGGTGCTTTTCGTTGTTGGGGACTAGATAACCGCGAAGCCGCCGTCAGAGTACCAAGTAACCCTGCATTTAATGGTTCCACCCATTTCGAGTTAAAAACCGTTGATGCATCAGCCAATCCTTACCTGGCTTTGGGTGTCACCATTGCCGCCGGACTCGACGGTGTGCAACGAACTCTCAAACCAGGGAATCCCGTTACACAAGATCCCGGACATTTGCCAATTGAAGAACGTCAGACCAATGGTATTGACCTTTTACCACAAAACTTGGGCGAAGCTTTAGAGTATTTAAAACAAGATATTATGCTTTTAAACGCTTTAAATCCAGAGTTGTCAACAGCTTTTTTAGCAGTGCGTCAAGCTGAGTGGGAAGCCATGAAAGATTGGGAATTGCAAGCAGAAATCAAACTGTTATTAGAGAAATACTAAAGTTATAGTGATTTTGACAGCAATTTTCAAGTAATCATAATAATTCATTTACTACAACATAAGTGAGCTTTCGCTATAGAAGCATTAATCACTACCTCACCTATGCCAATACTTTGTAAAAAGTATTGCATTACTATTCTGAATTGCTGAACAAGATTTGAGATAAAACCTTGATAAATCAAATCTAAGTCTTGTAAAAGAAAGCAAATCCAACGTTTTTTATGTTTAAATTACATAAATGCCGAATAGATTTAGTTTTCTGTAGTTAAAAGCTACTTATAAATATATTCTTTTTGACGGAAGTAGCTCCAGGAGAATGCGATACGTAGATATAATGTGTAAAAGTTTGGTAATGAGGTCATTTACTTGAGATTCTCAATTACAATGCATCCAGGTTTCATTTATGAATCAGTCTTTTTCTGAAAACCAAGCAGGACGAAATCGTCAACAAAACCTGTGGCAACAAAAATGGAGTTTAAAGACTAAAGCAATAATTTGGGCACTCAGCATCAGTGTCCTGCCTATGGTTGCAATTGGAACAGCTACTTACTACTATGGCATTGATGTAATTACCAAAAAAGTCCCCCAAGTAAGACTTGAGACTGGGAAAAGTTCAACAGAAACTGAGTTAGCTCTACAAAGACAGCTATCAGTGTTGTTAACAGGTATGGGGGTAACAGGAGTATTGGCAGGTGCGATCGCAATTTTTGTAGTTAATCGAATTATTACTCGAATCAAAAATGCTGCGGAGACTACTAACACTATCAAAAATAAGTTACGTCCAGACAGCGAGTATACTCAAGTTTACATCGCCAGCAACGATGAATTAGTGATGTTAGAAAGAAACATCAACTTATTCACAGAGTTGCTTTCAGTTTTGGAACAAGAGAAAGAAGCCGAAACTGATTACTCCCAACTATTAACGAGAATTACTCGGTGGGTTCGAGAATCATTCAATGAAGAAGATGTTCTCAAAACTACCTCAGAAGAAATTCGCAGAGCTTTAAGCCTCGATCGCGTGACCATTTTTTGCTTTAATTCTAACTCTAATGGCACTTTCATCACAGAATCAGCAGCACCAGGTTTACCGAAAATATTAGGGGTTACAGTCTCTGACCCTGGGTTCGAGGCAGGGTACAGAGAAAAATACCAAAATGGTACTGTTCATGCTATTGATAATATCCATCAATCCGATCTGACTGATGGTGATACTGAGTTTCTCGAGGAATTTGCTGTCAAATCTAGTTTAGTAGCACCTATTCTCAAAGACAAACAGCTATTCGGTTTATTAATTGCCCATCAGTGTTCCAGACTGCGTTTTTGGCAGCAATCTGAGATTGATTTATTCGCTCAAATAGCTATGCAAGTGGGATTTGCCCTTGACTACGCCAACGTTCTAGAACAAGTAGATACCAAAGCAAATAAAGCTCAGATATTTATAGAAATTACCCGCAGCATTCGCCAATCTCTCAATGAAGAAGATGTCCTTAAAACCACGGTTGAAGAAGTTCGCAAAGTATTAAGTACTGACCGAGTGTTAGTTTATAGCTTTAATCCTAATTGGTCTGGAATTATAATTGCCGAATCAGTGGTTCCTGGTTATCCAAAAGTTTTGCGGTCTGAAATCGAAGACCCATGTTTTGGTAAAGGTTACGTAGAAAAGTATCAATCTGGTCGCATTCAAGCCACAAACAACATTTACCAAGCCGGTTTGGCTGATTGTCACATTAATCTGTTAGAATCCTTTGCCGTCCAAGCAAATTTAGTCGCCCCTATTATTAAAGATAAACAGCTATTTGGCTTGTTAATTGCACATCAGTGTTCCAGACCCCGTGATTGGGAACAGCATGAAATTGATTTATTTACCCAGATAGCCACGCAAGTAGGATTTGCTCTCGACCATTCCAGACTGCTGCAACGAATTGAGGCTGAAGGCGTGCAAAGTCAGTTACTGGCAGATATTATCCGCAGCATTCGCCAATCACTCAACGAAGAGGATGTCCTCAAAACCACCGTCGAAGAAGTTCGTAAAGCACTGAGTACCGACCGAGTGATGGTTTATGGCTTTAATGCTAATTGGTCTGGAACCGTGATTGCCGAATCAGTTGTTCTTACCTATCCAAAAATTTTGCGAGCTGAAATCGAAGACCCATGTTTTGGTCAAGGCTATGTACAAGACTATCAATCCGGTCGCGTTCTAGCCATCAACAATATTTATGAAATTGGTTTAGCTGATTCTGAGATTAGCTTGCTGGAATCCTTTGGTGTAAAAGCTAATTTGGTCGCACCCATTATTAAAGATGAACAGTTATTTGGCTTGTTAATTGCACATCAGTGTTCCAGACCACGTAATTGGCAACAGTCTGAAATTGATTTATTTGCCCAAATAGCCATTCAAGTAGGATTTGCTCTTGACCATGCCAGACTACTACAGCGAATCAATGCTGAAAGTATGCGAAGTCAGTTACTGACGGATATTACCCGCAGCATCCGCCAATCACTCAAAGAAGAGGATATCCTCAAAACCACCGTGGAAGAAGTTCGCAAAGCACTTAGTATTGACCGCGTGCTGATTTATAGCTTTTATGCTAATTGGTTCGGAATCATCATTGCCGAATCGGTGGTTCCTGGTTATCCCAAAGTTTTGCGGTCTAAAATCCATGACCCCTGTTTCACTCAAACCTATGTGGAAAAGTACCAATCTGGCCAAGTTGTAGCAATCAAGAACATTTATAAAGCAGGTTTGGCTGATTGTCATATTAGCCTCCTGGAATCCTTTGCAGTGAAAGCCAATTTAGTCGCACCCATTATCAAAGATGAGCAGCTATTTGGCTTGTTGATTGGACATCAGTGTTCTGCACCCCGTGACTGGCAACAACCTGAGATTGATTTATTTGCCCAGATAGCTATGCAAGTAGGATTTACTCTCGATCATGCTAGGCTTTTACAAGCGTATCAAGCTGCTGAAACTAACTAGCTAGATATAGCAATTTTCACTGGAGTGGAGTAAACACAGCAGAGTATCACAGCTGTGCTACCCTACCAAGACTTAGGGAAAAATGACGTGAAAGCTTTGATTTACCGTAGGGACAATTCATCAATTGCCCCTACATTTTGTACTGGATGCGTAAGTCCTAATTCAAAGAAATTACTTTTTCAATGCCAGAGTCAAGCCATCGCCGATCGCAATTACACTCAAACTCACTCGCTCATCTTGATGCAACTTCTGATTGAAAGCACGCATTCTTTTAGTTCTATTATCCTGCACTTGGGGGTCGGCAACCCTGCCTGACCACAGGACATTATCGATCGCAATCAATCCCCCCTGACGTATTAATTGCAGCGATCGCTCATAATAGCCATCATAGTTGCTCTTGTCTGCATCAATGAAAGCAAAATCAAAAGTTTCTGCTTCTCCTGTCGCCAATAGCCAATCTAAAGTATCCAACGCTGGAGCTATGTGCAGCTGGATTTTATTTGCGACTCCTGCTTGCTGCCAATAACGCCGAGCGATCGCTGTAAATTCTTCACTAATATCACAGGCTACTACCTTACCATCATTTGGTAACGCCAATGCCACCACCAGAGAACTATAGCCTGTAAATACACCAATATCCAAAGTTTTCTTTGCTCCCAATAATTGCACCAGCAAAGCGAGAAACTGGCCTTGTTCGGGAGCAATCTGCATTCTACCTACTGGATACTGGGCTGTTTCTTGCCTCAGTTGAGTTAAAATTTCCGGTTCTCGAAGAGAAATTGACAGTAAATAGTCATATAAATTTTGTTCGAGTCCTAGTGTTTGAGTTGTCATGATATTGGGGCATGGGGCATGGGGCATTGGGCATGGGGGGTGATGGGGTGATAGGGTGAAATTCTCTCCCCACCTCCCTATCTCCCCATCTCCCCATCCCTCACTCCCTCATCCCCAACAAGTAATATTTATTGTTAATCTCGGCCAATCATATACCTTCAAAGGATGGGCTTTGTTGGCAATTTTTGTAAAATATGGGCAGAAAGCAAAACTCAACACAGCTAGGTCAATATGCGATTACTACATACAATGTTGCGGGTGGGTAACCTTGAAGAGTCATTAAAATTTTATTGTGAAGTTCTGGGTATGAAATTACTGCGGCGAAAAGATTATCCAGGAGGAGAATTTACCCTGGCTTTTGTTGGCTATGGTGATGAAAGCGATAATACAGTAATTGAATTAACTTACAACTGGGGAGTAGAAAAATACGAATTGGGTAATGCTTACGGCCATATTGCTCTTGGGGTTGATGATATCTACGCTAAGTGTGAAGAAATCCGCAATCAGGGCGGTAAAATCGTGCGAGAAGCAGGGCCGATGAATCATGGTTCAACAGTTATCGCTTTTGTAGAAGATCCTGATGGGTATAAAATTGAACTAATTCAATTGGGAACTCAAGGTTCTGCCATCAAACAGGAATCACAAGAGCAACTTGTAAGCCAGTAATTCTCACAGTAATAATCTATATACTGTCATTGATGGGCAACATCAACAGCTTAGGCTTAGTCCTTTGTAGACATCGCTCCAATAGCACCATCTAGCAAACCACGCTCATAGCCATGTTTTCGTTTTAAATTAGGGAATAGGTGGGGACTGGGGCATAGTGATTGGGGACTAGGGACTGGGGAATAGAAAATAAATATTTGAAGAATACTTTCTCAGTAGCCAATGCCCAATAGCCAATGCCCCATGCCCCATGCCCTAAACTAAAAATCTCAAATCGAAAATTTTAAAGATGCAACCTACAGATCCTAATAAATTTACAGATAAAGCCTGGGAAGCAATTGTTAAATCTCAGGATATAGTTCGTGCTTATCAACAACAGCAACTAGATGTTGAACATTTAATTATTGCCCTTTTAGAAGAACCCACTAGTCTAGCAATACGTATTCTGGCTCGTTCTGAAGTCGATCCAATCCGCTTGCAGCAACAACTAGAAGCTTTTACCCAACGTCAGCCAAAAGTTGGTAAAAGCGATCAGCTTTACCTTGGTCGCAGTTTAGATGTTTTACTAGACCAAGCTGAAGAAATTAGAGCCAGGATGAAAGATTCCTACATTTCTGTGGAACACATTCTGTTAGCTTTTGCAGAAGATGAACGGGTTGGACGGCGGATAATAAAAGGCTTTAATGCGGATGCAGCGAAGTTAGAAGCTACAATTAAAGCTGTTCGCGGTAGTCAAAAGGTAACAGATCAAAACCCAGAATCCCGCTATGAAGCTTTACAAAAGTTTGGCAGAGACTTGACAGAACAGGCAAAATCTGGAAAGCTCGACCCGGTGATTGGACGAGATGACGAAATTCGTCGGGTAATTCAGGTATTATCCCGCCGCAGCAAAAATAATCCGGTATTGATTGGCGAACCAGGAGTTGGTAAAACTGCGATCGCTGAAGCTTTAGCACAGCGCATGGTCAACGGTGATGTTCCCGAATCCCTGAAAAATCGCCAGTTAATCTCCTTAGATATGGGTAGTTTGATTGCTGGGGCTAAATACCGGGGTGAGTTTGAAGACCGTTTGAAATCCGTTCTCCGGGAAGTGATGGAATCTAACGGGCAAATCGTCCTCTTTATTGACGAATTGCACACTGTAGTCGGTACAGGTTCCAACCAACAAGGGGCGATGGATGCGGGAAATTTACTCAAACCCATGCTGGCGCGGGGAGAACTGCGTTGCATTGGCGCTACTACCTTAGATGAGTTCCGCAAACACATTGAGAAAGACGCTGCTTTAGAACGCCGTTTTCAGCAAGTATTTGTCGATCAGCCAACTGTGGAAAATACGATTTCCATTCTGCGGGGGTTGAAAGAACGCTACGAAGTTCATCACAACGTTAAAATTTCTGATTCAGCTTTGGTAGCAGCAGCAACATTGTCGGCGCGTTATATTAGCGATCGCTTTTTACCAGATAAAGCCATTGACTTGGTAGATGAAGCCGCCGCCCAGCTGAAAATGGAGATTACCTCCAAACCAGCGGAGTTGGAAACCATCGATCGCCGCCTCATGCAGTTAGAAATGGAAAAGCTATCATTAGCTGGTGAAGAAAAAGGTACTCCCCAAACCAGAGAACGTTTGCAGCGAATTGAAGAAGAAATCGCCAACTTAACCGACAAGCAGCACACATTTAACGAACAATGGCAAGGTGAAAAGCAGTTATTAGAAGCGATAAGTGCTTTAAAGAAAGAAGAAGACGCGTTGCGAGTGCAAATCGAACAGGCCGAACGCGCTTATGACTTGAACAAAGCCGCCCAATTGAAGTATGGCAAATTGGAAGGAGTGCAACGCGATCGCGAATCTAAAGAAACACAACTTTTAGAAATTCAAAGCCTTGGTTCCACTTTGCTGCGAGAACAAGTCACCGAAGCCGACATTGCTGAAATCGTCGCCAAGTGGACAGGAATCCCCGTCAATCGCTTGTTGGAATCGGAACGCCAAAAATTACTCCAACTAGAAAGTCATTTGCATCAACGAGTGATCGGCCAAGAAGAAGCTGTAGAAGCCGTAGCAGCCGCAATTCGCCGCGCCCGTGCGGGAATGAAAGACCCCTCGCGTCCCATTGGTTCATTTTTGTTTATGGGGCCAACAGGCGTAGGTAAAACCGAACTTGCCCGTGCTTTAGCTCAGTTTCTCTTTGATTCTGACGATGCATTAATCCGCCTCGATATGTCCGAGTATATGGAAAAACACTCAGTTTCGCGGCTGGTGGGAGCGCCTCCTGGATACATCGGCTACGAAGAAGGCGGTCAACTTTCCGAGACAGTCCGCCGCCGTCCCTACTCAGTGGTGTTGCTGGACGAAGTAGAAAAAGCCCACCCCGATGTGTTTAATATTTTATTGCAGGTATTAGATGACGGCAGAATTACTGATTCCCAAGGAAGAACGGTAGATTTTCGCAACACCGTTATTGTCATGACCAGTAACATTGGTAGCGAACATATATTGGATGTCTCCGGTGATGATTCCCAGTATGAAACCATGCGGAAGCGGGTAATGGACAACTTGCGATCGCATTTTCGCCCCGAATTTCTCAACCGCGTTGACGATTTAATTCTCTTCCATACCCTCAGCCGTTCAGAAATGCGGCACATTATCCGCATTCAACTCAAACGCGTAGAAAATCTCCTCCGAGATCAAAAAATCTTCTTTGAAATCTCCCCAGCTGCTTGTGATTACCTCGTAGAAACAGGCTACGACCCAGTTTACGGTGCCCGCCCACTCAAACGCGCAATTCAGCGAGAAGTAGAAAACCCCCTTGCTACCAAGTTATTGGAAAATACCTTTATTTCTGGAGACACGATTGTTATTGACAAAAGTGAAAACGGTCTGTCTTTTAGTAAAAAAGTGCAAGTGAAGGTGTCAGTCACACAGATTGCTACGTAGGCTACACATGCAAAAATGTAGAGACGTTGCATTGCAACGTCTCTACCCGTCCACTGAGTTGATTGTTATCGAGGTATAGCGTTGTCAGGCTGGAGAGTTGGCTGATTTCTGGCAGTAGGCTGCTGAATTGATTGTTGGAGAGGTATAGCTCTGTTACCTTTTCCTTAGCAGCTTTTTCAATAATTTGCAACAGTTCTTCGTTTGTCACCTGCAAACCTCACCAACTCTGTAGCCATATTTACTCAAGTAGTATATCGTAACTAAGCATTACAGATTGGATTAGCGTATTCATGTCCATAAAAACGGCTGTAATGTTTAAATTAGCAAGGTGCGATGCCTAGCTTCCTTTAAATACTCACTCCTCAATGAAGCTCAAAGACTCATTCACGAGTATCAAAGACTCATTCACGAGTATCAAAGACTCATTCACGAGTATCAAAGACTCGCTCACGAGTATCAAAGGTGCGTTACGCTTTTGCGCCCATTTCCAACAACCGCCTCAGAATGAATTCTGAGGCTAATAGCTAAAGTCTTCTAAAGAAGACTGAGAAGCGGTTTTAGTCCACTAAGGTGGACTTGGGCTATTAGCCTGGAACTTTGAGTTCCAGGCGGGTTAGGTAGCAATACGATTCTCCTTAACTTTCGCGTTAACACACCCCAAGACTACGATCGCTTTATAATTGCGATGTCTACGACTGGCTATGTTTCCTTCCTTAAACCAACCTACGATCGCTTTATAATTGCGATCGCAGTTGTGCTAACCACAGTCATTACACCCCTTAATCCCCCCCAATATATTGGCTACGGTGGGGTAAAAAATATTTGATACATCAACCATCACTTTTCAAACATCCTCTTAGAGAGACGTGATAAATCGCCGTTTCTACAAAGAATGGACTCGTCAATTATTCCTTGCCAGCTTTTGCATCATTCTGTTGTCGCCAACCTTGATAAATCAGGTCAAAATGAGCGAATAGTGAGTTTCAGCAAAACAGACTTTATTAAAAGATGCCAAAAATATCACAATTTTGGAAAATAATAAAGTAAGTCGAGTATCACAAGACTCACTTGATTTCCTCATTTCTTCTAGGAAAATATGACTCATCCTTTCCTTGAACGCCTGCGTAGTCCAAATAGCCCAGTCCTCGTTTTTGACGGGGCAATGGGAACCAACCTGCAAACTCAAAACCTGACAGCCGAAGACTTTGGCGGCCCACAATACGAAGGTTGTAACGAATACTTAGTCCACACAAAACCCGAAGCCGTAGCCAAAGTTCACCGCGACTTTCTCGCCGCCGGTGCTGATGTCATCGAAACCGATACCTTTGGCAGTACGTCCATTGTGCTGGCAGAATATGATTTAGCAGACCAAGCCTACTACCTCAGCAAAACAGCCGCAGAACTCGCCAAGCGTGTCGCCGCAGAATTTTCCACACCCGAAAAACCCCGGTTTGTAGCTGGTTCCATCGGCCCAACAACCAAACTACCCACCTTGGGACACATTGACTTTGACACCATGAAAGCTACTTTTGCCGAACAAGCCGAAGCGCTGTGGGATGGTGGCGTGGATTTATTCCTGGTGGAAACTTGCCAAGATGTGCTGCAAATCAAAGCGGCGCTGAATGGCATTGAAGAAGTTTTTGCGAAAAAGGGCGATCGCCGTCCGTTGATGGTGTCTGTGACAATGGAAAGCATGGGCACAATGTTGGTAGGTTCAGAAATCAGCGCAGTGCTGACAATTTTGGCACCATACCCAATTGACATTCTCGGTTTGAACTGCGCCACCGGCCCAGACTTGATGAAACCACATATCAAGTATCTGGCAGAACATTCACCTTTCATCGTTTCCTGTATTCCCAACGCGGGTTTACCTGAGAATGTCGGCGGTCAAGCACACTACCGCCTCACACCGTTGGAATTACGCATGGCGCTGATGCACTTTGTTGAAGATTTGGGTGTCCAAGTGATAGGGGGTTGCTGTGGGACACGTCCAGAACACATTCAACAATTGGCAGAAATCGCCAAAGAACTGAAGCCAAAAGTTAGACAGCCGAGTTTAGAACCAGCCGCAGCATCAATTTACAGTACTCAGCCTTACGAACAAGATAATTCCTTCTTGATTGTCGGCGAACGCCTCAACGCCAGCGGTTCCAAAAAGTGCCGCGATTTGCTAAATGCCGAAGATTGGGATGGACTCGTTTCAATGGCGAGGGCACAAGTCAAAGAAGGCGCACACATCCTTGATGTCAACGTCGATTACGTAGGACGTGACGGCGTGCGTGATATGCACGAACTAGTTTCCCGCATCGTTAATAATGTCACACTACCTTTAATGCTTGACTCCACCGAATGGGAAAAAATGGAGGCAGGTTTAAAGATAGCCGGCGGTAAGTGTTTGCTGAATTCCACCAACTACGAAGACGGCGAACCGCGCTTTTTGAAAGTATTAGAGTTAGCCAAAAAGTACGGTGCTGGTGTAGTCATTGGTACTATCGATGAAGACGGGATGGCGCGGACAGCCGAGAAAAAGTTTCAAATTGCCCAACGCGCTTACCGCCAAGCTGTAGAATACGGTATACCTCCCACAGAAATATTCTTTGATACCCTAGCTTTACCAATTTCCACCGGGATTGAAGAAGACCGAGAAAACGGCAAAGCCACCATTGAATCTATCCGGCGCATTCGTCAAGAATTGCCTGGATGTCATGTAATTTTAGGTGTTTCCAATATTTCCTTTGGTTTAAATCCCGCAGCACGGATGGTGTTAAACTCAGTGTTTTTGCACGAGGCGACCCAAGTGGGAATGGATGCAGCCATTGTCAGTGCGAACAAAATTTTACCGCTGTCCAAAATTGAAGAACGCCATCAAGAAATCTGTCGTCAGTTGATTTATGACCAGCGGAAATTTGAAGGTGATGTTTGCGTATACGATCCCTTGGGAGAGCTTACCACAGTATTTGCTGGGGTAACGACAAAACGCGATCGCTCCTTAGATGAAAGTCTCCCCATCCCAGAACGCCTCAAACGCCACATCATCGACGGCGAACGCATCGGCTTAGAAGAACATCTCAAAAAAGCCTTAGAAGAACATCCCCCCTTAGAAATTATCAACACCTTCCTGTTAGATGGTATGAAAGTTGTCGGGGAATTATTCGGTTCTGGACAAATGCAATTACCCTTCGTGTTACAGTCAGCCGAAACCATGAAAGCGGCGGTGGCGTTTCTCGAACCGTTCATGGAAAAATCCGAATCAGGAAACAATGCCAAGGGAACCTTTATCATTGCCACAGTCAAAGGCGATGTCCACGACATTGGTAAAAACTTAGTAGACATCATCTTGTCCAACAACGGCTACAAGGTGATTAACCTGGGAATTAAGCAGCCGGTGGAAAACATTATTAACGCTTACGAACAGCACAAAGCTGATTGTATAGCAATGAGTGGTTTGCTAGTGAAATCCACCGCCTTCATGAAAGAAAATTTGGAAGTATTTAACGAAAAAGGAATTACCGTCCCTGTAATCTTAGGCGGTGCAGCCTTAACTCCCAAATTTGTGCATGAAGATTGCCAAAACACCTACAAAGGTCAAGTAGTTTATGGCAAAGATGCCTTTTCTGACTTGCACTTCATGGATAAATTAATGCCAGCTAAAGCTACTGGTAACTGGGAAGATTTGCAGGGATTTTTAAACGAAGTTGAAACTGGTGAACTTTCGACAAATGGTCATAAAGAATCGGTAGCCACAACAACTCACCAAACAGCATCTACAGAACCAAAAGAGATAGATACAAAACGTTCTGAGGCAGTAGCCATAGATATCGAACGTCCTACCCCACCTTTCTGGGGAACGCAATTATTACAGCCTAGTGATATTCCCATAGAGGAAATATTCTGGCACTTAGATTTACAAGCCTTGATAGCTGGACAATGGCAATTCCGCAAACCAAAAGAACAATCTAAGGAAGAATATCAAGCCTTTTTAGCTGAAAAAGTCTACCCAGTTTTGGAAACTTGGAAACAGCGGATTATTGACGAAAATCTCTTACATCCCCAAGTGATTTATGGTTATTTTCCTTGTCAAGCCGAGGGAAATTCTCTACATATATATAACCCAGAGAACCAATCACAACAAATTGCAACTTTCGACTTTCCCAGACAAAAATCCTTAAGGCGGTTGTGCATCGCAGATTTCTTTGCACCAAAAGAGTCGGGAATCATTGATGTCTTCCCCATGCAGGCGGTGACTGTAGGGGAGATTGCAACCGAGTTTGCTCAAAAGCTCTTTGCTGCCAATCAATACACTGATTATCTGTATTTTCACGGTATGGCAGTGCAGGTGGCGGAGGCTGTAGCGGAATGGACACACGCCAGAATTCGCCGGGAGTTAGGTTTTGCCACTGAAGAACCGGATAATATTCGGGATATGTTGGCACAGCGCTATCGTGGCTCCCGGTATAGTTTTGGCTATCCCGCTTGCCCGAATATTCAAGATCAATACAAGCAACTGGAGTTATTGCAGACTGACAGAATTAACTTGTATATGGATGAAAGCGAACAGCTTTATCCAGAACAGTCCACAACAGCGATTATTACCTACCACCCAGTAGCGAAATACTTTAGCGCGTAGAATCGCACACCCCTTTCACGTTGCAAAGATTATAGTAGGGGCGCACAGCTAGCTGTGCGCCCCTACTATTTTTAATTGGTAATCCTATCACAACTTCTCTCAAGCCAGGAATTTAAGCCAAATATCTGATTATTTTGTGTCAACTGATATTCTTTCTTTAAAAAATGGGTATTATAAGCTTGCTTTTGTAACACTATCTTCATAAATTTGCCTAACAATAAAACACATGACCGCAAATTCACCGTGAAGTTATGCTCTTATTCTTCCTCGGAATTAATTGAAATAACTCGGAGAAAATCAGTATTTACCCGTTTAAATCAACAATTTATGAATGATATAACTTTAATAAATTGTCTTTTATTCTGCGTACTTTCGTTCCATTTTAGTCAAACAACATGCAGTGATTACATAAATACATTTTCATCATTTGTCTGCAAAATTAATTTTCAGGCATAACTATCACTTTTGATAAGAATACCAAATTTGCTACAAATCACTTGACAGGAAAGCAGCTATGTCTGGAAAAAATAAGCTAGTCAAGGCAATTCAGAAAACCTTCAAAATAATTGGCAAGAACTTTTTATCTGCAATTAACAAGCGAATTGTCTGGCTATTAAGAACTATCTTTCTCACTAGAAACAGACGCAGTTCAGCGAATGCTGGCTTCGTGTTACCAACAGTGGCAATGGTAACTTTGGTAGTCGTGCTGTTAACAACCGCAATTTTATTTCGGTCATTTGAGCGCTCTAAGAATGCCAGTAATGTCCGCGTGAATGAGGCTGTACTGAACGCTGCTACCCCAGCGATCGATCGCGCCAGAGCTAAATTAGATGCACTCATAGAAGACCCAACACTACCACGAGGAATTCCCTCTGATAACGCTTTATATGATGCTCTGAAAAAAGATAAATATAGACTTGGTGACGAGACACGCCTGAAGCTCGCTTTAGAATTTAACGGTATTACAGGCATTCAAATTGGGAACATAAATAATAACGGTACTCCCAGCGACACAAGCGACGACTTTGTAGATGAGGACGAAACATTAAAAACAGCTTGGAAATATGCCGTTGACACAGACAATAATGGCCTAAAAGACACGTTTACTCTCTACGGAATTTACTTTCGTACACCACCTAGAAACAGCGCAGGGCAGTTTACTCGTGAAAGAAAAGCGCTAGAAGCTAGAACCCCACCAATGGATAATGATTCATCAAACCAGCAGTGTAATGCATCTGGTTTTTCTAGCTTAGTGGGCAATTCCAGTTGGTATAAATTAAACAGCGGCAATCTGGGTAAAAGCTTCTTTGTTTATACCGTTAACGTTCCTATTACTCAACTTGGCAGCTTAAGTAATACAGAATATGAACCCTTTAAAGGTAACAAAAGTGTTGTAGCACTGGAGTTTCAGCAAGACCGCAGTCGTGTTCCTCTAGCAAATAACGCTGTTTGGTTTGAGAATGATTTAGAAGTCATAGTCGGTGGTAGTACAAAATTATTGTTGAATGGAAGAGTTCACACCAACAGCAACCTCCTTGTTGGGGTAGTTGGAACTGGTGGCTCTGACGGGAACATAACTTTCCGGCAAGTTAGCAGCAAAACATCCTGTTTCTATAATCTAGAAAATGGGCAGATTACCGTTGGGGGAAATGTCGGAAATGGCAGCCTTTCTCAAACTAGCGCTAACAGTGTAAACGTTGATCTGTACAAAGGTTTTGGGAATGCTGATGTTAAAAGTAACCCTGCTACTATTAACGGCACTAACAAATCTACAGATGCTACTGGTGGTGGTAGTATCGGATTCAACGATGCAGCATACAATCAACGCATTGCTGCGATGAAGACTACTGCGATCGCTTTATGCACAACGTGTACTAGCGCAACTACTGGTAGCGCTCTCAAAACGGCTGTTGCAGAGAGTAGTTACCCAGCAGATGTGAAAAACAACGTCGATACCAAAGTACAAACCACTGATGATGTCACCACAGCCAAAAAGATCCTCTCTGACGAAATAGAAATTTATCTGCGAAATCGTACCCGTCGAGTACCCTTTGCAGAAGTACCAGACGCCACTGGAACGGGTGCAACAACTGGATATAGTGCCATTACTACCAGTTTAGAACCTCAGGCAAGTTGGAGGGAACCACTAAACGCCAGTAACGAGTTTACTGGTGTAGCAACATCACCTCCCTCTGTAGATACATCTCAGCTACAAGCCACACAGCCAAACTTACAGAAGAAACAAGGCGTTCAAACCAAATTAGGCGATCGTGTTTTTGTAGGCAATAATCTCCCTGCTCTGTGGCTAAAAGACGGAAAATATGTCGGTCCAGAAGCTGAACAGCCAATTTTGAGCAGTACTGGCACTGCGGTTAACTGGACTATAAGTGGTTCTGAACCACCAGCAAGATGGCGTAACACTCAAATACAGGCACTTGCTGACTTAGGTCTATCTGACCGGAATGGCTTTTGGGAAGAAAATGCTGCCAAAAATCCTGTAAACGACTTAGACAACGTTGGTGGTGTCCGGATCGTCACTGGTGCAGGTATTTATGTGGATGGTCTTGGTAGTACTGTAAACACAACAACTGGTCCATTTTACCCACGAGACCATACTACACTTGGCTCATTTTTACCACCTACGGGTGATATTACAGTTGTCTGGCCTGACACTATGCCGATGTCAAAGCCTGGAAGTAATCTCAAAGGCGATCTGCTGATGCGGGCTACAGCTGTTTATCACTACAAAGTAGATCATGGTACTGACCAACAACCAATTGCTTGTGTAAGCAGTTACTATGACCCCTCTAACGAAAATACAGTTAAAAACAGAATTAACCAAGATGGTGGATATGGTGTTGATACCACCAACGGTCGATCAAACAACGGCGTTGTCTACTCTTACCCGACAACTGGAAGAGGCGCATTTTTTACGACTAATAAGACCAGTCTACAACTACAAGCCAACTTGAAATTTCCCAATGGGCGTTGGGTTAATAAACCATTACAAGTTGCCTTGGAAAACATGAAGGCTACTAATGCTGGTACTGTACCCGATACAGTACCCAGTAGTGGTTTGCAGTTAGCTGATTATTCAGCAATTGACACAGCCCTTTGTGCTATTTCAATCCTAAGTAATGAGGCTGGTTTTGTTGCTACTCCTAGCGACCAGCCTAAACATGGTGCAATCAAAGAAGCAACTTTCCTTGATGCCAGGGAAGTGAAGCAGATGAGTACATCAAGCTCACCAACCACATACAACTTAGACTTAGAACAGCGTCAACCTCTAGAAATTCGAGTTACAGATATTGACTTAAGTTCCAGCATCGGTATAGCCACCACAGCAATAACAGCAAACGAGTATTTATTACCTTACAGTGGCATCATTTACGCATCCAGAGATGATGGCTTGCGCGATGAGAGTGATACAAGTAGTGAATCAGAGTTACTCAGCCCAACCGATTTTCGGCTGGACTCAACTCGTCGCCCGAACGGAATCCGGCTGATTAATGGAGGAACTTTAGCAAGAACTAGTGCCAACACTTACAATGCCAAAGAAAAGGGCCTGATTTTGATAACAAATTTGCCCGCATATATTAAGGGCAACTTCAATTTGCACCGCACAAGTACAAGTACTACTACAGAAATTGAGGAATTTACAGAAATAGAGTCAGGAAGTGTCAACTTCTATGATCGCAGTACTGCCAATACTAACTTTGCTTGTCGTGCTGGGAGAACAGGTTGTCCAGCGACTGGGGGTGACCTTTGGAGACCAGCAACCATTATTGCTGATTCCATGACCTTACTTTCCGACAGCTTCGTAGATGGTGTGCGAAGATTCTCAGACTACGACTTGAACAATAACACGGGCATTACTGTAGAAGATGGCTTAAGTTCCACAACTGTACCCACTGATGAGAGAAGACGAAATCGTTTGAAAAATGGTTTTTGGGAAAACAGCTATGCTACCAGTTCTTTTTGGACAGGTCATAGTAATGGTAACGGTTATCCCAGAACACCAGCTATTGGTTCTTACTTAACAAATGGAGTGACACCGATTCAGCGTCGAGTTAAAGGTCAACCCTTGTATGTCATGGAAATTTGCCGTAAATTGCCAGTTTCAGAGTGTGGACCTAATGATTGGTATGTGGGATTTGATAGGACTGGGGATGGTATCTTATCTCCTCTTGAGCGAAACATCAAGACATATCAGCTAGGACAAGCCATACTTAATGCTAATGGCGGCACAATGCCATCAGATTGGACTACTGCATTCACAACCGGCAGCAATACTAAAAGCATCAGAGAACGTCTTGGGGCTGGTGATACAGGTTCAGATCGATTGTCCCTGCAAGATAGGTTAGACACAGATCGTCTTTATCCTCGTCGGGTTGCATTTGCTCGTGACAATAACAACAACCTGGTTACCAGTAGTTCTGGTTTTTACAAACCTATGGGCGTAGGTTGTCCCTTAGATACTACTGGTAGTGCTTATAGCGATAATGGCTGTACTTATGGCACTAATTACGGTTTAGTAGACACCACCAACAATATCTACGCTCTCTGGTTTAGAACTACAAATAGCACAACTAACGCAGGAGACATAGCACAAGCAACATACGCAAGTGACAGACCACTATTCTACTATCCCCCCATTGATGCTGACGGTGATGGTAGTCCTGATTTAGATGGTCAACCACTTCTAGTACCAGTCTTACAAATTCATGATGCAAATAGTACTCCCACCAACTTGAGAACGGACGCAGCCGCAGTAGCCGCAGGGGATGACTTTAGGACTAATTGGTTACAACAAGCAAGCAACACTATATTCAATGCCACCTTCGTTTTAGGAAATAGTCCCAGTAGAACAGATGAAATTTCAGCAGGTTTGCAAAACTTTGTGAGGTTTTTGGAAAACTGGGAGAGCAGGACAGCCAAAATCAGCGGTAGCTTTATTCAATTAAAGCGGAGTAGCTTCTCCACCGCGCCAATTGCATCCATTTTCACAAACAGACAAACCAACGCCGCTGCCAGTGCTATTTATAATCTCAGCCTTTTTGACTACTCATTAGACACTTACCCAACTAGAAACGGTGATGGTATCTTACCTTTCTACTTCGCACCAACAAATAGAAATTGGGGGTTTGATGTTGGTCTTTTATCAGAGCAACCAGACCTATTTGCCCAAAGGTTTACTGCGCCCCCAACAGGACGCCCCAATGAATTCTTTAGGGAAGTTGGACGGGATGACCCCTGGGTGAAAACGTTGCTCTGCGCTGGTGAAGCTAGTAACCAGACAGGTATACCTACAACAGGAGTGACAGTAACTTACACAAATGCAGTTCCTAGTCAATATCGTCCAAGTGGCTGTCCATCATCCATACCATCTGACTCGCCACCATCGCCATAAATGCTGTAAATATTGGGTAAATAGCCATGTTGATAGGGAAACAAGCTAAGAAACAAAGATTACAGACAACGGAAGTAGAGAAGATACATCTGCCTTACGTGCAAGATAGCGAAGGGGGTTTCACTATTATTGAATCTTTGGTAGCGATACTTGTGGTTAGCATCTTGCTAGTAGCGATCGCCCCAGTTCTTTCCCTCTCAGTAGCGACCCGCGTACAATCTCGAAGGGTAGAATTAGCAACTCAAGCAGCCAGATCCTACATTGATGCAGTAAAGACTAAAAAAATAGACGCTCCAGAAGCCCCTGCTAGTAACACTGCCCTCATAGATTTTGCTGCTCCTACCCCTTCTGGTAGCTTTAACTGTACAGCTAACTCTTACTGCACAACAACAGCGACTTCAGCTACACCAACAAATTTGTACTGCATAGATTTTGATGGTGATAATCTGTGTAAACATTCCAGTGTCACAGATATGATTGTGCAGGCTTTTCGCCCTAATAACAATAGTTCTAGTACAGGATATGCCTTAGGTGTGCGGGTTTACAGAGCTGATGCATTTAAAGAAACCACTACTCTAGTCAAAAATGCTTCCACAACTAGAACAGCACAAGCTACTTTCACCGGAGGTGCCGGTCTGCGTAAAGCACCTTTAGTACAAATAACAACAGATATCAACGACACTGTGCCTAAATATAGTGACCTTTGTACCCGTATTAAAGGACCTAATCCAGCTACTAACCCAGACGATGTTGGTTGCAGTAATTGAATGTCGATTGTTAAATGTCTGTCAATAAAAGGGAAACCGCAGCATGACAAATTCACTGAAATTTATCCTGAGTATTCAATTAAAACACTCTGGAATAAATAAGACAATTAGCGGCTTTACCCTGATTGAGCTGCTAGTAGGTATGATCATGGCGATACTAGTCATAACACCTTTAATGGCGTTTATGATTAACATTCTAGACACCGATCGCAAAGAACAAGCCAAGGTAACTTCTGAGCAAGAAATCCAAGCAGCACTGGATTATATTGCTCGTGATTTACAACAAGCAGTTTACATCTACGATGATCATGGTGTTAGCAGAGAGGCAGATACTACTATTGATAATTCAGGCATTAAAAACCAAATACCACCACTCGAATCTGCTCCTAACTGTAGCGATGAGAATATTTGCAAACCAGTACTTGTTTTCTGGAAACGTGAGCTTATACCTAACAGTATTGGGATTACTGCCAGTAGTCAAACTAGTGATGTAGAAACAGATGATGGTTTTGCTTATTCATTAGTAGCGTACTACTTAATCACTAATACAAATAATGACAACACCACCTGGTCTAAACAAGCACGGATTGGCAGGTTTCAACTTAAAGGGCCAGTGAACGCAGCTTTCGCTAATACAACAGGAAGTGTAACTGATACTGGGTTTAATCCACCACCACTAGATAAGAGTGGCGCTACCCTCAAAAACAAGATGAATCAATGGCAGACAGGATTAAGTGGAGGAGATACTTATGGTCAACGCGTGGAGACTTTGATTGATTACATTAAAATTGATGAGCCAGACAATAATGCCTTGCCCTCCAGTGCGCCTTGCTCTAGCTTAAACCTTGTAGGTAGTTACAAAAGCGGATTTTTTGCTTGCGTTGATGCCAATGAAGTGTTGGCACAAGTTTACATCAGAGGTAATGCACTTGCTCGTGTCGAAAATAATAACTTAGCTTACAGTGATAACAAAAAAACTTATTTTCCAAGTGCGAGCATTCGGGTGCAAGGACGCGGATTTTTATTTACTAAATAACCTCTAGCTAATTAATCAAAAAGGTATTGTATGTACAGTGCAGCTTTATTGAGGTTAAACAAGATTCTTCAAAAATTTGTATTGGAAACACCAAAACAGACAAATTTAGAAAACAGAATTCGCCATGCATCTGCATACATGCAAAAGGATGTTGGATTTACTCTAATAGAATTCATGGTAGTAGTGCTGTTGTTTGGAATTTTAGCAGCGATCGCAGCTCCTGGCTGGCTTGCTTTTGTAAATCGACAGCAGCTAAATAAAGCTAATGATGCTGCTTTAGCCGCACTACAAGAAGCACAGCGCGAAGCTAAAAAGAAAAAACTTAGTTACAGTGTCAGTTTTCGGAAAGTTAACACAACCCAAAATGTAGAGGTTGCCATTTATCCTACTAAAAAGATTGATGGTAGTAATTTTACTGATGCTGAAATCCCTACATGGAAACCTTTAGGAACGGATGTAGGAGTCGATTCTGAGAAATTACTCCTGGGCGGAAATCTGAGTGGAGAAAACACAGCTAATTCTACTGAAAATTCTCCTGTAGATTACCCTTTAAACACATTATATAAAATTACCTTTGACTATATGGGGGCTTTACCAAGCGCAAGCTTTGGAACAGTTCCAGAAGGTTCAACAGAAGAAGCATCTGGGTTAAAAATAGCGTTAGCCATACCAAGCTCTGCCAATTCTACATCGGCTAGTAGTGCAAAACGATGCGTCATTGTGAAAACTCTCTTAGGTTCAATAGTCACAGGAAAAGACTCTGACTGTGATTAAGTAGTTTTCATAGCCTAAATTTCTAAAAATACGAAATAATACTGAACATAAAACTGCACATTGATAGCAAAATTGAAGCATCAGGTGTAGTTTTTTTATTCAATAGATTTAGCTATTGTCTAAACAAATAATTAGCTAGGCATAAATAAATTAAAGTTTGTAGTCAGGACTTTAGTCCTGATAATCCTGAATAAGCGATGAATCACTCTCTACAAACTAGGATTTTATTTAATGTTAATTATGTCTACCTACTTATCAAAATCTCAAAATATATTTTTTATCAAATGACTGATTGCTTAGATTTTACTGTAGCTATCCCAACTTACAACGGTGAAAGTCGTTTACCTGAACTACTAGAACGACTAAAAAAACAAATTTACACAGAAAATTTATCTTGGGAAATTATAGTTGTAGATAATAACAGCACTGATAACACAGCTAAACTTGTTCAAAACTATCAAGAAAATTGGCAATGTCCTTACCCTTTAAGATACTGCTTTGAAGCAAAACAAGGTGCGGCTTATGCCCGAAAAAGAGCAGTTGCAGAAGCTAAAGGTAGATTAATAGGTTTTCTAGATGATGACAATTACCCGATAGAAAATTGGGTATCCGCAGCTTATAATTTTGCCCAAAAGTACCCAAGAACAGGAGCTTTTGGTAGCCAAATTCACCCTGACTGGGAAGTAGAGCCACCAGAAAATTTTCAGCGACTTGCTCCATTTTTAGCAATTACAGAACGAGGAAATTTACCTTTATTATATGAACCAAAAAATAGATTATTACCTCCTTCTGCTGGACTTGTTGTCCGTAAACAAGCTTGGTTAGAAAGCGTACCAGATAAGTGTATTTTAACTGGTAGAGTCAAAGGTAATATGCTTACCAGTGAAGATTTAGAAATGTTGTCTTACATTCAAAAATCAGGATGGGAAATTTGGTACAACCCAGAAATGGAAATTTCTCACAAAATACCAAGCTCTAGATTACAAAAAGATTATTTAATTCCATTTTTCCGAGGAATTGGACTTAGCCGTTATGTAACTAGAATGGTAAATATACAGCCTTGGTATAGACCGATCGCTCTTTTAGTTTACACCATCAATGACCTGCGTAAAATTACTTTACATTTGCTCAAATATAGAACTAACTTAAAACAGGATTTGGTGGCTGCTTGCGAAATGCAACTTTTTTTAAGTAGTTTAATGAGTCCATTTTATCTTTGGAAAAATGGTTATTTAAAAAATAAATTATCAGAAAACTGAGTATTATGAATGAATTATTAGTTGAAAAACTAGATGTTACTGTAGCCATCCCTACATATAATGGAGCAACTCGTTTACCTAAGATTTTGGATAGGCTGTTAGCTCAAACAGGAATACAAAGCCTGAAATGGGAACTGATTATTGTTGATAATAATAGTTCTGATAACACATCTGAAATAATCCAGAATTACCAAAATTTATGTGATGGTAAATGTCATTTAAGATATTTCTTTGAGAAAGAACAAGGAGCTGCTTTTGCACGACTGAGAGCAGTACGCGAAGCTAGAGGTGAGTTAATTGCATTTTTAGATGATGATAACTTACCTGCACCTGATTGGTTATCAGAAGCATATACCTTTGGATTAGAACATCCTCAAGCAGGTGTTTGGAGTGGACAAATTCATGGTGATTTTGAAGTAAAACCGCCAGAAAATTTTGAAAAAATTCAAGGTTTTTTAGCTATCAGAGAACATGGTTCAAGTCCACATTTATTTGATGCAGATAATTTAAGACTTCCCCCGGGCGCGGCGATTGTTGTTCGCAAACAAGCATGGTCTGAAAATGTGCCGCAACGACCTATTTTAAGGGGAAAAACGCCTGGTATTTTGGTACAGGGTGAAGACTATGAACCATTACTTTACATACATTATGCAGGGTGGCAAATTTGGTATAACCCTACCATGCATACTTACCATCAAATACCACAGTGGAGATTTGAAAAAGATTATTTACTAAATCTAGCACGCGGCTGTGGCTTGTGTATTTTCCAACTCCGGTTGATCAATACTAAAAATTGGCAAAAACCAATAGTATTTGTGAAAACTGTCTTAGGAAATCTACGCCGAGTATTACAGTACCTTATTCAATATAAAGGACAATTAAAAAATAATCTAGTTGCACTTTTTGAAATGGAATTTTACTTGGCTAGTATGATGAGTCCTTTTTATTACTTTAAATGTAATTTAGGGAAACTGTTCAAAAATAAAGCAGCCATCTAAAATGATTAACTCTACTCAAACCATACCGAAAATTTCGGTAATTATACCTGCTTACAATAGCGAAAAAACTATTATTCATACAATTAATTCTGTTCTGAATCAAACTTTTACTGATTTAGAATTAATTGTAATTAATGATGGTTCGGAAGACTCTACTTTAGATATTGTTAATCAAATTCAAGACCCGCGAATTAAAGTATTTTCTTATCCCAATGCTGGAGGAAACGTCAGTCGTAATAGAGGACTAAATCTAGCAGTTGGAGAATTTGTTAGTTTCTTAGATGCTGACGATATTTGGACACCTGATAAACTTGAATCTCAATTAAAGGCTCTGCAAGAAGATTTGACTGCGAAAGTCGCTTATAGTTGGACTGATTATATTGATGCAAATGGTGAATTTGTCGTTTCAGGTAAGCGTCTTAATGTCAATGGTGATGTTTATGAAAATTTATTGGTAAGTAACTTTTTAGAGAATGGCTCTAATCCCTTAATTTATAGAAAAGATTTAATTACATTGGGTGGCTTTGATGAATCTCTAGCTGCGGCTCAGGATTGGGATATGTGGCTGCGATTAGCCTCTAAATTTAATTTTGTGTGTGTGCCATCTGTACAAATTTTATACCGAATTAGTGCTAATTCAGTTTCTTCTAATCTTGTTAGACAAGAAAAAGCTTGCTTACAGTTGCTTGATAGAGCATATCAACAAAGACCTTCAGCAGTAAAACAAACTTGGAATACAAGCATTGCAAATTTATATAAATACCTCACGTGTAAAGCTTTACAAAAGCCATTAAGCCGACAAAAAAGTTTAACTGCGGCTAAATTTTTATGGAGGTATTTTCTTAATGATTCATCAAGATTTAATAATATTAACTTTAGCTCGAAACTCTTATTCAAAATAGCTATAATCCTAATATTGCCTACCTTATTTCACAGTATTACTAACCGACGTGAACTAAAAAGCTAAGAATCTGAAATATTGGTAAACAGCTGGGTAGCTGAAAAAAAAGCCAGAGATTAACAATTCAAAATTCAAAATTCTTGCATTAAAGACAATTTCAGACGGGATTTAAACCCCGACTGAAATTGGGTCTACCTGTAGAGGTAGGGGTCTTAAACCCTTTTATTTACGATAAAAATGAATACCCAGGTGCATTTACCATCTCTAGTTAATGTCAAAAATGTTGTAAATAATCGTTCTAGCAGTGGTTTTACTCTACTTGAAACTTTAGTAATTGTTGTATTGATTGGTATATTAGCCACCCTGGGAATACCAAGCTGGATAAATTTTGTCGTTATTCGCCGTCTTAACACTGCTCAAAACGAAGTTTACTATGCGATGCGCCATGCCCAAAGGCAAGCCACCAAGGAAAAATTGACTTGGCAAGCTAGTTTTCGTGAACAAAATGGTATCGTTCAATGGGCTGTTCATCCTGCTACAATCAACCCATCTAATGCTAACTGGAATAATTTAGATTCTAATGTGCAATTAGATGCAGAAACTACCTTACAAGAGACAAATGAGATTAAGCAAATCCAATTCGATTACAGAGGTAATGTTAATAAACCACCACTAGGACGGATTACGCTATCGAGTAAGTCTGGTGGAAAAGCTAAGCGTTGCGTCTACATCTCTACGATTTTAGGGGCAATGCGAATGGCAAAAGAGCGTCCTAGAGTCAACAATGAGGGTGATTATTGCTATTAAGATATTCTTAGTTTATTCAAATAAGGTATTGCGTGCTGAATTTACCAGCAAGCCCAAAACAACACTTGATTATTTTCACCCGTTATCCTGAACCAGGGAAGACGAAAACTCGACTGATACCTGTTTTAGGATCTGTTGGTGCTGCCAATCTTCAACGCCAAATGACTGAACATACAATCTTTAATGTTAAAGAATTGCAAACAGTCATTGACATATCTGTGGAAGTGAGGTTTGCAGGTGGGAATATGGAACTTATGCAACAATGGCTGGGGTTGGATTTAGTTTACCAGTCCCAAGGTGAAGGGGATTTAGGTTCGCGGATGGCGCGATCGCTCCTCCAGGCTTTTCAATCTGGTGCAGAAAAAGCAATTATCATCGGTACAGATTGTCCTGGGCTAAATGCCCAAATTCTAGCGACAGCCTTTGAAAAGTTACACACCTTTGACTTGGTACTTGGCCCAGCGTTGGACGGTGGATATTACTTAATTGGTCTGCGGCAAACCATTCCAGAGTTATTCGCTAACATCGAGTGGGGAACTGCTCAAGTATTCCAGAAAACTGTAGAGATTGCTCAGAAATTTAATTTGTCACAGATAAACTTGATAAAGTTAGCCGACGTTGACCGACCGGAGGATTTGTCGATTTGGGAACAAGCTTTTTTAGGGAGATGAGGGAGATGAGGGGGATGAGGGAGATGAGGGAGATGAGGGAGATGAGGGAGATGAGGGGGATGAGGGAGATGAGGGAGATGAGGGAGAATAACTCCTAACTCCTAACTCCTAACTCTTAACTCCTAACTCTTAACTCTTAACTCCTAACTCCTAACGCTTCGTATCTTCCAATACTAGGAATTTCCTGAAGACACTGGGCATAACAAATGTTACTGTGGCCTAGTTGAAAACCAAGAAATACTGAAGTTTCGCCGTTATTGAATCTGCTTTGTGTTTCTATAAAACAGTTACGGTCATGGGCACAATATTCAAGTAACTTGAAATATGAAAATCACTTGTATTCACTGCTAGTTTGAAAAACTATGGTTAACCGTTTTACTTCCGTGAGTACTGCCCTCACAGTTAAGGTAGTTGGAATAATCTGCATTTTGTCGTTTTTTGTTGACTTTTTGATTCTTTTGCTACCTTTTCAACCAACCGATCGCGGATGGCAAATAAATTTGGCAACAGCTTTAGTAGATCGGGGAATTGTTCCTTTGGTAGGCTTGGGGCTTTTGTTTGCTGGGTATTGGATTGATAGCGCTGATGCAGGAAGCGATCGCCCACAAGGTGTTGATTTAAGATTTCCGGTTTTGATTCTCTCAAGTGTTTTAGGGTTAATGTTCTTGCTGATTTTTCCCCTGCACCTCAACAATGTGAATCAAGCTAAAACTCAAACAGTTAACCGAATCATCCAAGAAGCGGATCAGGCAGAAAATCAACTTAACAATCGATTATTGCAATTGCAAACACAACTCAATAGTGAACAAGGAAAAGCTCAGCTAGAACAGCTGCGGAGTCAAACCAAAGCTCAGTTTACGGAACTACTCAAAGACGATCAAAGATACAAGCAAGCACTTGAAAGTTCCCAAGTTCCTCCAGCGATCAAGGAATTACTCAAAAAAGCTAAAGCAGATCCCCAAGTACTTGACAAAGCGATCGAACAACAAACAGATATTCAGACTCTGAGAACTCAACAATTGAGCCAAATTCGCCAGCGCAGGGATGAAGCTGAAAATCAAGCTAAAGATAGTGCATGGAAGTCTGGATTGCGGATTGGTATTAGTAGTTTGCTGTTGTCTGTTGGTTACATTATCATCGGCTGGACAGGCTTAAGAAGCAGGGGTATACAAAGTGGTAAACCCAAAGCTACCGCACGCTAATTCTTTTTGGGAGTAGGGAGTGGGGAGTGAGGGAGTGGGGGAGATGAGGGAGATGAGGGAGATGAGGGAGATGAGGGAGATGAGGGAGAATAACTCCTAACTCTTAACTCCTAACTCTTAACTCCTAACTCCTAACTCCTAACTCCTAACTTTAACTTTTTAACTTTTTAACTTTTTAACTTTTTAACTATAAAACCTGGGGAATGTTCTCAATTTACATACTGACATATAACGAAGAACTAGATATTGCTGCTTGTATCGAGTCGGCGATGCTATCTGATGACATCATTGTTGTAGACTCATGCAGTAGCGATCGCACTGTGGAAATCGCCAATCGCTACCCTATCCGCGTTGTCCAACACGCTTTTGAAAGCCACGGACGCCAACGCACCTGGATGTTAGAGTCTATTCCCCCGAAGCATGAATGGGTTTACATTCTCGAAGCTGATGAACGGATGACGCCGGAATTGTTCGCTGAATGTCAAAAGGCAAGTCAGAATCCAGAGTACATCGGCTACTACGTAGCTGAACGCGTTATGTTCATGAATCGCTGGATTCGATACAGCACGCAATATCCACGTTACCAAATGCGCCTGTTTCGTCACGGTCAAGTTTGGTTTAGTGACTACGGACACACTGAACGAGAAGTTTGTGATGGTGCAACTAGCTTTTTAACAGAAACATATCCCCACTACACTTGTAGCAAAGGCTTAAGTCGTTGGATTGAAAAACATAACCGTTATTCTACTGATGAAGCTCAAGAAACTTTATATCAATTAGAACAAGGAAAGGTAAACTGGCGAGATTTATTTTTTGGCAAGTCAGAGGTCGAAAGGCGTCGCGCTCTGAAAGATTTGTCTTTGCGTCTACCGGCTAGACCCTTGTTACGCTTTATATACATGTATTTTATGTTGGGCGGTTGCTTGGATGGAAGCGCCGGTCTTGCTTGGTGTACGCTGCAAGCATTCTACGAATACTTGATTTTGCTCAAAGTTTGGGAGATGAAGTATCTACCAAAACCTGACTTAAACACAACAACAACACTAGCTCAGGAAAGTACACAACAGGTGCAGTGCGCGAGTTCAGAAACTACACACGCTGATGCAGTATAAAGTCTGAAGCCCTTGCCATAGGCATCACATTTATCAGAATTCACAAGCGAATATTTATTGGTAGGGTAGCACAGCTGTGCTACCCTACGCGTGTTTAATTGATATTATGTTAATATTTCTAACAAGGTTTTTTCAGAAAAGCTGCTCCTGTGAATATCTCAGCGATTCACCAGACAAAATAATTCTTCGGCTTACCTCGTCGTGCTTTCACAATCATGAGCAACTTTTCATTCAACGCGGTAAATTAGTAATAACTTGAGAAACTTGTAACAATCATTTACAAGTTTTACAAAGAAAAGTAACATTCTCTCAGAATAACCAGTGGTTATTCAGTTAGTAGATGTCTGTGAGCTTAAAACAGGAGAATCAGGGCTTGGTAGTCGATCGCCTAAAACAGGACTTAAAGAATGACCTGATTGCTGGTTTGTTGGTAGTAATTCCCCTAGCAACTACCATCTGGCTAACAATTACCATTGCTACTTGGGTAATCAACTTTCTCACCCAAGTTCCCAAACAACTCAATCCATTCGATGGACTGCACCCAATACTGGTAAATTTACTAAATTTATTTGTAGGATTAGCCGTACCATTACTTAGCATTCTCTTGATTGGCTTGATGGCGAGGAATATTGCTGGACGCTGGTTGTTGGATTTTGGTGAGCGTTTATTACAGGCAATTCCTCTAGCGGGACAGGTATACAAAACACTCAAGCAGCTTTTAGAAACAATACTCAAAGATTCTAATGGCAAATTTCGGCGTGTAGTTTTAGTAGAATATCCGCGCCGAGGAATTTGGGCGATCGCTTTTGTAACTGGTGCAATCAGCAGTGATATCCAAGCGCAGATGTCTCGCCCGATGCTGAGTGTTTTTATTCCGACAACCCCAAATCCCACTACTGGATGGTATGCAGCCATTCCTGAGGATGAGGTGGTTAACCTCTCCATGTCCATTGAAGACGCTTTTAAAATAGTCGTCTCAGGTGGAATTGTCGCTCCCAATACGCCCTTAATTTTAGCCAAAGAGTCCACATTGGAAATGAAACACGACCAAATAAAACAGCCAGTTATTCCCGTAGAAGAAACTTAAGCTCTATCTGGCAAAGTCACAAGCAAATGCGTAATTTTGTTGTTGGACTGTGCCAAAATTGATAGACTTATAAGCTTGTCACGCCTGGTTAATCAATTCTCGCACAATCATCCCTCAGTTTTATGCAACCTCGTAAACCCCAGCAAATTGCTCGTGAATTGGCACTGTTAAGTCTTAGCCAACTGCCAGTCAGCCCGAAGAAATTAGATAAATTGGAAGACGAGCAACTAGTATCAAAGTTGGTGTTAGGTGCTGTACGCACCTTGACCTCAGAAGTGCAAGATACCCTAAATAATGCCGCAGGTGAACTGCAACGCAGCAACGATCGCCTTTTAAGTAGCCAAACTCGTGCTTCTGATTTGAATACAGCTAGAACAATGCTCCAAGAGGCGATCGCATCTACCCAGGCAGCAATTAATCAGTTGGGCACCGCCGTTGATTTTCCAGAATTAATTCAGCTAGCAAATCAGGACAAGGGAGTTCGTAATTACGCTAAAGACCTTGTAATGACAGTCAACGAAAATCGACAAATTATAGATGAACTCATATCTAATGCCCTGGTAGACTGGCAAGTAACTCGCCTAGCCCAAATTGACCGAGATATTCTACAAATTGCTGTGGCAGAAATGAAATTCTTAGGAGTTCCAGACAGCATTGCCATCAACGAAGCAGTGGAACTAGCTAAACGGTACAGTGGAGACGAAGGTCATCGGTTTATTAACGGAGTTTTACGCCGAGTTAGCGAGCAGAAGAAAAGTGCATAGTGTTTTATATTGACTTGGGGAGATGAGGGAGACAAATCAATTCAAAATTCAAAATTCAAAATTCAAAATTAAAGAACTTTTGAATGCGTGACTTTTTAATGCCCCATGCCCAATGCCCCAAATTAAATTAAACTCATAAATCGTAACTTATAACAACAACTAATACTGCTGCAATGGTTTTTAATTGGTTCCGTCGTCAACATAATGATTCCTCTGACACCTCCTCTGTTGAAAAACAGGAAGAAACTCCTTCTGTACAAGAACCCCAACCAGAGACAGCCGAAACTTCGTCAGATACAACAGCAGACTTGTTGGCGTTTGCTAAAGCTGCTTACAAAAACATTCAACAAAAACAACAATCTCAGACATTAGAAACCACGACTGATTCAGTAGATACCGCAGCGTCATCAGAACTAGCTGCAACTACTGAAATGACGACTTCTGAAATAGAAACTTTACCCACAGAAGTTGAGGAACCTGCTGTCACAACCCCAGAAACAACTCAGGCAGAAGCCATCCAAACAACCACAGAGGAAGGTACAGAAGATTCTTTAGTAGCTGCAATTGCCGAAAGGCCAGATGTCCCAAGTTCAGAAATAACTACAAGTGAAGCCCCGACAACGCCCGTCGAATCGGTAACTACGCCAGAGACGACACAGCCAACAGCGCCATCGTTCTTGGAACGGGCGGCGGCGGAACGGCAAGCGAAACTGGAACAATTGATCGCCAGCGCTATCGAAGTTCCAGAACCGGAGGCAGTACAGCCAGCATCAAAGACAGGAGAGGAAATCTCTGAACTAGTTTTTGATGATGGATTTGTTTGGTCAGCGGAAGTTTTAGCAGCTCAAGGTAGACGCGCCCAAGACGTTTCTCTTGAAGAAATTACTTGGTTGAAAAAACTGCGGCAAGGGTTAGACAAAACTCGCCGTAACATTCTCAATCAATTAAAAGCGATCGTTGGTCAAGGGCCGCTGAACCAAGCTGCTGTATCGGAAATTGAGGCTTTGCTGCTACAAGCTGATGTGGGTGTAGAAGCCACAGACTTGATTATCGGTGCGCTACAGAAAAAATTGCTCCAAGAAGTTACCCCACCAGAAGAAGCGATCGCCTACTTAAAGAAAATCCTCCGTGATATGCTGGATGCACCAAGCAAAACATCCCACAAATCTAGCTTTACCCCAGAAAAAGACACTTTAAATATTTGGTTAATCACCGGGGTAAATGGTGCCGGCAAAACCACGACTATCGGCAAAATTGCTCATCTGGGACAAAAATCTGGTTATAAATGCTTGATTGGGGCAGCAGATACCTTCCGCGCCGCTGCTGTGGAACAAGTCAAGGTTTGGGGTAGTAGAAGCGGTGTCGAAGTCATTGCCAATCCAGGAAAGAATACAGATCCAGCAGCAGTTGTCTTTGATGCGATCGCTGCCGCCCAATCACGTCAAACAGAATTACTTCTCGTAGATACTGCTGGGCGACTGCAAAACAAGAAAAATTTAATGGACGAACTCAGTAAAATTCGGCGAATTATCGACAAAAAAGCCCCAAATGCAAAAGTAGAATCACTGTTGGTTCTAGATGCCACTTTAGGTCAAAATGGACTGCGGCAAGCTGAAGTTTTCTCCCAAGCTGCCCAACTTAGTGGTGTTGTCTTAACCAAGCTTGATGGCACTGCCAAAGGTGGCGTTGCCCTTGCCGTTGTGCAACAACTAGGCTTACCTATTCGATTTATTGGTGCTGGCGAAGGAATCGAAGACCTCCGCCCCTTTTCTAGCTACGAATTTGTCGAAGCCTTGTTGAGTGGCTAGTAATCCATTAAGGAAAAATTGACAAATTGAGGGGGACATGGAATGCAGAGAGTTTTAAATTCTGCGAAATTGGTTTGACAGACGACTAGTTAAAAAAGTGGAGGTGAAAAATTTAGTTGACAAATTGATACATTTAGGTGTTACTGAATCTGGTATCATCGCTTGAATTAACCACAAACAAAATACTGGAAACAGCTAAAATCCTAAAATCATCAGCTAATCTGAGTAAAATGCCTCGATACTCTCAAGCGTCTTCTCGGCCGGTACTTGGGAAAGTATCCACGAATATTTTCTCAAGGAAATCTGGAGGTTTAAAATGTTTGTTCATTAGTCATTGGTCTAAAGAAATGACAAAGTGCAAAGTTAAAAGCTCAGGCTTCCTCAGATCGGACGCAACTTGCTTTCAGCAAAGAGATCCGTGTAAGAGAGGACAAAAGACAAAAACAAACACTTACTCCCAAAACCTGAGTAATTATTCTTTTATTAAAGTATTTTTCCGACTTTAGAGATATGCTTTGACAATTAAGTTATGAAAAAATGAACAACTTCGTTAACAGTTATCTAAAACCAATGATTTTCAAGAGTGAGATTTTGATTAAAAATACATAATTTTAAGTTAGTAATATTCAATTGTGAATGCAATCAGGAAATAAAATACTGACAAAAGTTACTTCTTACGTCTTTATACTCTTGCTAAAATGACAAGTCTTGTCTAAATATGGTTTAGCAATGTCAAAGCCACAAAATTTATAAGTAATCTCAAACTTACAAAATATTAAAGTGTAATAATACCTGTGCCTGTGTCTCAACTGCCTTCTCAACCCACTGACAACAATACTAGTACTGCGACTGATGTCACACCAGTTGTAGCGCTGAAAGAACTCGTGGCAAGGTTGCACCGGGAACAGAATAAAATTCAAGATTTACTCAGTTCTCTAGGATTTGCACTTAGAAGCTTCAATAATTTGAATCAGTTTTTGGAACTGATCCCGCTGATGGCAACAAGAGTAACAGATGCTGATGGCAGTGCGCTGTTTCTCTACAAACCCAATGGTCAAGTTAGATTAGAGCAACTACACTGGCAAGATAGTCACCAGCGAAAGAATATCCGCAAAGCGCTAGAAATAGCCAGCAGTCAAATCACACTGATGCCCAATACTGCCCCTTTAGCAAATGCAACGGGGATTTTGGATGACCAAATGCATCGCTATTTGGGGCCAGATGTGCAAATCTTTGGTACGGCGATTTTGGTCAAGCATACAGAACGGGGTTGGTTGTATGTTTTGAGCCGCGATCCAGAGTATAGTTGGACAGAAACGAGGCAAAAGTTAGTTAGGTTAGTGGCAGACCAAACAGCAGTAGCGATCGAAAACGACGAACTAGCTGTGGAACTGCGAAAAAAAGAACGCTTAGACCAAGAATTAGAAATTGGCGCAGAAATTCAAAGACGACTTCTACCACGCCAATGTCCCACAATTCCTGGTGCAGTATTGGCGGCACGTTGTAAACCTGCCAATCGGGTCGGTGGAGACTATTATGATTTTATTGTCACCAATAACAATCAAATTCAGCCAAACACTAAAGGCGGCGCAGCAAGTAGTCGCTGGGGTTTGGTGATTGGAGATGTTATGGGCAAAGGTGTTCCCGCTGGTCTGATTATGACAATGATGAGGGGAATGCTACGGGGAGAAGTATTACATGGCAATTCTCCGGCTGGAATTCTGCAAAACTTAAATCGAGTTATGTATGCAGATCTAGAAAATTCCCATCGTTTTGTAACGCTATTTTACTCAGAATATAATCCCCATAATCGAATTTTGTCGTATAGTAATGCGGCACACAATCCTCCTTTGTGGTGGCACGCTGCTACGAAAACTGTTAGCCGTTTAGATACTTTAGGAATGCTCATTGGCTTGGATGCTAACAGTCAATATGAAGATGCTCAGGCACAGTTAGAACCTGGGGATACAATTATTTATTATACAGATGGGTTGACGGATGCTGCTGCTGCTAGTGGCGATCGCTTTGACGAAGAAAACTTTATCAGTGATTTTAATACGGCTTGTAAGTACTGCAATGGCCCACAGGAAATAGTCGATTATTTATTCGATCAAGTTCAAAAATTCATCGGTGCTGATAAACAAAATACCGATGATATGACACTAGTTGTTTTGCAAATTATTTAGTTATCAAACAGAATTCAGGAGTCAGAATTCAGGAGTCAGAATTCAGAATTCAGTTGGGTATTTTGTACGACTGGCGAATGAATAATCTGCGTTTTTACACCCCTACCAAATCTACGATTTGGTGGTCTATCCTTCTTTGAAAGAGAAGGAGTACAATCAGTGGCGGGTCTGAATCCCCACTGTAAGATAGCTCCCGCTGTGTCCGCGTACCCTTACAGGGAAGCAAGCTACGCTTTTAGCGTCTCGTAGAAAGCATCTTGATTCTGAATTCTGAATTCTGAATTCTGTATTCTTCTTCAAGCAGTTTGTTCAGGTTCTGTGGTTAAATTTTGCCCAATTTTTGGCTCAGTACCAGCAATTATTCGTTCGATATTACTACGATGACGGAAAATTACATACAACCCGCCAGCGATCGCAAATAGAATATATGGTAAAGGTTGATGTAAAAGTAACATCACAATAGAAACAGCGATCGCACCTGCAATTGAACTCAAAGAAACAATCCGCGATATTGCTACTACAACGGCAAATACACCTGCTGTTGCTAAACCTACCTGCCAATTCATGGCCAACAAAATCCCCAAGCTGATAGCAACAGATTTACCACCAGTAAAACCTAAAAAAATTGATTTACTATGTCCAAGAATGGCAGCTAATCCAGCCATAGTTACTAACCACGGTTGCCATAATTTTGCATCTACCGTTAGAGGGATAAAATTTTGACTGGGTGCAAAATTGAACAACCAGTAAACAAGAGCGATCGCTAATACTCCCTTCAAAGAATCAAGTACTAAAACGAACGCTCCTGGCCCTTTCCCCAAGGTTCTTAGCACATTTGTTGCCCCAGTGGAACCGGAACCAACTTCTCGAATATCAATACCTTTTAACTGCTTGACAGCAATGTACCCAGTGGGAAAGGAACCCAACAGGTAAGCTAAAAGTACAATTACCCCGCACAGAGTTAACCAGATAGTCATATTAACAATTCAAAATTCAAAAACTCCTGCTTCCTCTTTCCCAATGCCCCATGCCCAAATTAAAAGTCATCATCATAGTTTCTCACTGTTTTGGGGTCGGGGGCAAAGGCTAACCACAAAGGAAATTGCAGCAGAGATAAACTAATTTGATCTTCTGAATCGTCAATAATAATCAAAGGCAGTTGATTAGCTTTGACCAATCGGTCTGCTTTCTGAGCCACAGCTTCAGATGCCTCAAATAATACCACGCCTCGGTCTGGGCCAAAATCTGGGCGACCGATTCCCAGACAATCTTGCAAGCCGCGCCGCCATTCACCTAATCGCTCTGGTGTATTAGCTAAAACTAAAGTACGGACGCGATCGCCATACAGCTTGTGTAATATCGAAATTCCAGCTGAAGCAATCAGGATATTTTGCAAGCGACTACCCATAGTCCGTAAACCACCCCGTCCTCCTTGGCTGAAAAACCAGTTGGAAACTCGTTCGGCGTGTACTGGCTCAAACGTCCGGCGCAATTGCCAAGGTGGGCCATAGTAATCTGGCTTATTGCGGTATTGGTCAATTAGGCGGCGAATTTGCTTTGTCGTATCTTGAAACTGTTGTTGGGCAAATTGCGGTATTCCCGGTTGAGTTTCAGCTGGTTTAACTTCTTTGACTTGTGGTTTTTCTCTTTCTACAACAGTTGGTGTTAATTGCAGCTGCTCAGCAGCAGCGGCCAAATCCTGTAAACTACCTGTGAGATAATCTTTAAAGCCCTGCACTCGAATTGCTAAGTCTTGGGAAGCTCCTGCAAAAGTAGTTCGCATTTCGTTGCGGATACGTTCTTGTCGGCGTTCTAGCTGTTCTATAGAAATTTGTAGAGCTTGTTTACGTTGTTCTAACTGCACTAGTGACTCTTGTACAAGTCGTCCGAGAGAAGTTTGAGTTTCACTCAATTGTGCCTGAAGAATTTTGTAGGAAGCTTGGAGGTTGGCTATTTCTTCTTTCAAAGCTGCCTCAGTACTCAGCAACTGTGTAACTCGCTGCTCTGTTGTAGCGTATAGTAAACTCTTTTCTGATTTTGATGTGTCTGACCCCAGTGCGGCAGTTTCCGGTTCCAACTGCTGTGCAAACTCACCATTAGAATTTTCTGTTGGCTCTGGTGTAGAATCTACCTCTGCTGTATTGGAGATAGTTGACTCAAAAGTTAGTTGATCTTCTGATGAGGTAATGGCTGCTGTTTCTACCACTGAATCAACAGATGGGTTTGTTGGATGTTCCACTCCATTGGTTTGTTCTTCTTTTGTTAACCATTCATCAATTGGTTCTGGGGTTTGAGATGCCTCTGGGTTCATAAACAATACTGTGATTCCTATGATGCGAATAAATAGCTTTCTGAAATATTACAATTAACCAGCTTTCAAAGTTCTAAGTTTCGAGAGGTACTCTAGTAGTCTGTGTCATTAGTTCTGATGGGTTATGGCTGACGCTCTTACACAAAGACGCTCTGACGCGGAGAATTTTAAAGCCAGCAAAATTAATGGGACAGACTACTAATACTCTATATTTTGGTTTTGAGTCTAGATTAGAACTACTTGTCATCGCTTGCATCTTCAGTGACTCAAGATCTAGCACTAAATACGTGGACAACGTTCTTCCAAGCAAGTTTTTAAGGTATTGGGGTCAAATAAAATCGGCAAAAAGTGAATGCTTTTAACTTCTTTAAAGTAAAACAGGATGGGGACTCTATTCCAGAAGATACGCCAATTTTGCCATTCCTGGTACGGAAAACGTCGAATCAATTTTTCGCCTCTGTAAAGATCTAAGTCCGTGGCGGTAAATTGCAAGCGCAACGTCAAGGCCTGAAACATCAGAAATAAGCCAAACAGCATGAAAACAAAGCCTATCGACGGTTGTACCAATATTAGTGGAATAGCAGCGATCGCCAACACCACAGGTATATTGTAACTAGGCTTGAGTTCCACAGTTGCAGTGGAGTTAGGGGCAAATGAACTGGTCACAGTCTTCAATCCTGCTTTGTTAGTACATATCTCTCCTATTTTAGGAGTTATGAGTTATGAGTTAAAAGTTATGAGTTAGGAATTAGAAGTTAAAACTCTTAACTCCTAACTCATAACTCTTAGAGTCCTTGGAGAAATCCACTGCCAGTTCCTTGAAACATTAACCAAGAAAGAAAGAAGTTGCTCACAAAGATAATCAGCAAGGCAGTCACAACAGCAGTTGTGGTTGACTGTCCTACTCCTTTAGCTCCTCCTGTTGTTGTCAAGCCCCAGCTGCAACCAATTACAGCAATGAGAATACCAAAGCAGCACGCTTTAATCATGGCGCTAAAAATATCCCAAAGACCAAGAAAGTCACGCGCTGAGTCTAGAAAGACTGTATCGGATAGATTGTAAATATTTGTCGCAATTATAAATCCCCCTAACATCCCTGTGACTAAAGACAGCAGGGTTAAAATTGGTAGCATTAGGAAACAAGCAAGAACGCGGGGAATAACCAGATAATCGATTGGATCTGTTCTGAGCATCAACATAGCATCGATTTGTTCTGTTACGCGCATGGTACCTATTTCTGCTGCAAAGGCAGAACCGACTCGCCCCGCCAAAATCACTGCTGTTAAGACGGGAGTAAGTTCTCGTGTCAAGGCTAGGGAAAGCACTCCGCCGATAATGTTTCCTGCACCAAAATTAATAAATTCTCGTGCCACCTGAATAGTAAACACCGCGCCGACGAAAATAGCCGTTAATAAAGCAATAAATAAGGAATCTGGCCCAACTGCCGCCATTTGCTCTAGGGTGTTGCGCCGATGGATTTTCCCCCTCAATAGGTGAACTACCACTTGCCCACCCAAAAAAATCGCTGCCAGCAACCGCTGACTCCACTCTCCTAAACTGGATTTGGATGTAGTCTGGTTCAATGTTCTGTAGCTAACTCGGTGACTGCCTTAAGAATAGCGGAAGTTATGAGGAATGGGGAATGGGGAATGGGGCATTGGGCAAACAGGGCATGGGGCATTGGGCAGGGGAGAAAATCTTTCCTCCCTGTTCAGGAGCCTCTTCATATGCCCAAATAAAACCGAACATTAACTTACTTTAAAGATCTTCTCAGAAAATAAAGCTGGTATTAAACATCTTCTTGAGCAATAAATAGTTGCTAACTTGGGCTGTAACCCTGATTAGATAAGTATTTTATAAATTTGAGTCATTTTTAAAATCTCCAGCATGTGGCGCAACTGGTAGCAAGTTCTTTTAATGAAAACTTAAGATTTTTGACAGATTGTCTGCTCGCAAGCGATCGCACGTATTGTAGAAAATGATAAATCGCTATCTAGCTATTGTCATCTTTACTCACGGAGTTTGTCTTCAATGACTTTTTTCACTAACTTTCTCCGATCTTTGTTACTGACCATCGTTTTTAGTTTTGTTGCTCCTATTTTGCTAGTTGGCGGAGGATTGCTGTTTTTGTTCCTGATTGGCCACTTCCCTGGTTTACAAGAGTTAACTGAGGCGATCGCTACTGAGATTATCGATTTTCTCGCCACTTTTGGCAGTGGTACTCCTCTGAGGGGATTATTTGTAATCAGCTTGACCTGTAGTTTTGTCGGCACACTGTTTGATATTTACGTTTGTTATCGGTGTCAAATTTTACGAATTGATTCTTAAATAGTCAAAATAGCTTTGCTCAGATACTCATCTGCTGTACAAAACAAAAAAGTCATGTTTCCCAAAGTCAAACTACTACGAGGGTATCCTCAATAGCGATTTGTCTTGTTCAACAATTTTTTTATTAGTTAAAAAAACCGCCCAAATTATTGATTAAATACTTAGAGTGTTCCAAAAAATAAATGATCCAAAACCAGTCATTGCGAGCGAAGCGAAGCGATCCCAGTCTTTACGATTGCTTCGCTTCGCTCTCTACGAGACGCTACGCGAACGCAATGACAATTGGGCATTTTTTTACTTGGAGTACTCTTATTAGTTATTAGTTATTCATTACTAAGAACTAGTACAGTTGTCTAAGCGCAAGGAAGAGATTCTTCAGATGCCAAAAATACACAACATTAAATATTTTGCGATTTTGAATCACTGATAATAGCTACAATAGCCTTTCTAAATTATCACACTAGACGCTAAACTAGAGTTTGGTATTTTATATTAGCCACAATTGGCGATAACTTGATTAGCATCCACCAAAAATTTCACATAAAAATCTCTACAAAATATAAAAATTTTCTTAAAATTATCAGGGAAACAATGCCTGCTTATGTTTCTTAACAGAACAAAGGAGGTCTTTTAACCGCTGGGCATCTTATATTAAGTTTATTACGAGGTATGTTGACAACTCATGGTTTGGCCGTTTAAGCCCAAGTTTAAGAAACAAATTGCGCGGATTGAAATTACTGGCGCGATCGCCGGTGCTACTCGCAAACGCGTCTTAGAAGCGCTGAAAACTGTAGAAGAAAAAAAGTTTCCAGCTTTATTACTGCGTATCGATAGCCCTGGGGGTACAGTGGGAGATTCCCAAGAAATCTACAGTGCCCTCAAGCGTTTGCGCGAAAAAATTAAAATCGTTGCCAGCTTTGGCAATATTTCGGCTTCTGGAGGTGTCTACATCGGTATGGGAGCCGAACACATCATGGCTAATCCCGGTACAATTACAGGTAGTATTGGTGTAATTTTACGCGGGAATAATTTGGAACGCTTATTAGAAAAAATTGGTGTTTCTTTCAAGGTCATTAAGTCTGGGCCTTACAAAGACATTTTGGCTTTTGACCGAGAACTGACTCAACCAGAAGCAAACATTCTCCAAGAATTGATTGACACAAGTTATCAGCAATTTGTCCAAACGGTAGCTGATGGCCGTTCTTTGGCAGTAGAAACCGTCAGAAGTTTCGCCGATGGACGGATTTTTACTGGACAGCAAGCCCTAGAATTAGGTATTGTAGACCGCTTGGGTACAGAAGAAGATGCCCGTCGTTGGACAGCAGAACTAGTTGGTCTCGATCCAGAAAAAACTCTCTGCTATACCCTAGAAGAACGTAAACCCTTATTGAGTCGCGTTCTACCAGGAAGTCGGCAGGTTTCATCCCCAATTCGATCTGGAATTGATTGGCTCGAATTTGAAATGTCTACTAGTGGTTTACCCTTGTGGTTGTATCGACCCTAGCTTGAGTTAGGAGTTAGGAGTGAGAAGTTGAGAGTTTTAACTGCTAACTTCTAACTCCTAACTTCTAACTCCTAACCTTTTTTGTTTTAAGGAGGATTTTGGCGTGGAGTGGCAAATGCGGGCTATTCGCGGGGCAACGACAGTTGCCGAAAATACTGTTGAAGCAATGCGAGAAGTGGTTACAGAATTGCTGGATGAACTGGAAAACCGGAATCAATTCCAGCCGAGTGACATGATTAGTGTGACTTTTTCAGTCACGCGCGATTTAGATGCTATTTTTCCAGCGGCGATCGCCAGAGCGCGTCCCGGCTGGGATAATGTGGCAATGTTAGATGTCCAACAAATGCATGTTGAAGGCAGTTTACAGCGTTGTATCCGCTTCTTAATCCACGCCTACCTGCCAGCTTCCGCCTCAATTCATCATATTTATTTACGTAATGCCGCTAGCTTGCGTCCTGACTGGAGTTTGCCACAGCCCTTACAAACGTCACAGCAAGCAGTTAAGTCAAAAGTATAAATTATTTAGACAAATTTTATGTAAAAAAGAAAATTGAATAAACTATTAGATTGGTAATTGAGCTGCTGAACGTGGTGTTATTGATGGGAAAATATTACTAACTTTTTGTTGTGATTGGCGATTCTTGGTAAAGCGATCGCGCTCAAAATTTAGATATTGAGTTATCGAGGTAGTTGGTAATGATTGTCCCATTCTATTTAGGCGAACAACCAGACTCAGAAGGTCGGATGATTACCGAAATATGGGCTTGGGATTTTGAAGAATTGGAGTACGTCCACAATTATATTCAGTGGTTGTTTCCTTTACCTGAGCCAAGCGCATTTAATTCTCATGCTCCCATTATTGATGAGCAAGTAATTCAATCATTTCATAGCAACCCACACCTACGTCAAAATTTGCTCCGTTCCCTCACAGTTATGCTTCAGTTTTATGGTTTGCAACGCCAAGAAAGTGAGGGCGGAAAAATAATTATCAGCAAGTCAGAAGACTATGGGAACCGCAAAGGCGAATGGATTTGTATGTTTAACCACAATTATCTTCGCATCACCCGGATTTTAAAGTGCTTAATGACTTTGGGATTAGAGAATGAAGCCCAAGGGTTTTATGAATCCTTGCAGCAAATTTACCAAGAAAATAGCAATGAGATTGGTTCTAAAACATTTCATTATTGGACAATTGCAGTCAAAGGGAATGGGGGAGTTTAGAAAATAATAAAGATGATTACCACAACATAAATCGGGTCGCGCCGCTTTATCAAGGATTGTATTTTGATGATTTAAGTGAGATGTACTATTTCCGTAATTTTCACTCTTGACTTCCTGAAACTACTCTCATAGCAGGACGTTTGCGAATATTGGAAATTCGGTCATACAAATCAACCATCTGTTCCTCTTACTTAAAATTCGGTTTCAGTAATTTGGAAATTGCCGCCTAAATCTTGGGCAGGGCAGTATAGGTTATTAATCCAGTCTAACTTGGGAATTCCTTCAGGGTGAATGTTGTCAAATATGAGTTCCTCTCCATCAATTTCAACAGCGATCGCTTCATGTCGTTCATTAATGGAAATGTTTTGTTGGAGGCGTTCATGGTAGATGTTGCAGAAAGGATCTTCTGTACAGGATAATCTGTTTACCAGAAATGTTTTGAGCCATTAAAAACTGACGCAAGGCAATGGCACAAGGAACACATTCAAAAACTTGGAATTGTGCAGCGATCGCCCTCAGTTGATTTTGAAGACTAGCGTTCGCCATGATGTAGTATTCTTACCCAACCTTCCCTCGCTCAGAAAAATCTATTCCTTATGATGATGAAATCTGATTCCCAAAAAAATGTCATAAAGAAATTCAAAAAAGTCTTTTTTCTGTAACAAACCAGAAGTTTGATAGCAACCTTTTTCATCTAAAAGAGGCTTCATTAGGTAATAAGTAGGCTGATAATTATACCAAGGAATCGAAGGCCACAAATGATGAATTAAGTGGTAATTTTGTCCTAAGATCAAAATATTAAGAATAGAGTTCGGATAGACGCGGGCATTTTTCCAGCGATCGCGTTCTACAAAAGGACGATGAGGCAAATAGTCAAAAAATAATCCTAGTGTTATCCCAACTACAAAAGCAGGTACGAACCAAAAATTCAGAATGTAACCTAAAAAATTGTATTGAACTGAAATATATACAATTGAAGCGATAATTAAACGGCTAATAAACCATTCTAATAGCTCATATTTACGCCACAGTCGGCGTTGAAAGAAAAATACTTCATGAGATAAAAATCGAAATGCAATTAACCACAAAGGCCCGCCTGTAGAGACATAATGATCGGGGTCATCTTTGGGGTGATTCACATGGCCGTGATGTTGCAAATGTACCCGCGTAAACACTGGAAAAGCAAAAGCTAACATCAATGCACTGCCATGTCCTAATATTGCATTAATTATTCGATTGCGATGGGCAGATTGATGACAGGCATCGTGAATTACTGTCCCTGCACAATGCAAAGCAATAGTATTAATACCAAAACACAGCCAGTCTGGCCATTCCCACAGCCAATAACCAAAGTTAGATAACACCAACATTGCCACAGCCGCTGAAAACAGCAGTTGCGTTGGATTGAAATCACCAGGAGGCGCTAAAAATTCCTTGGGTGGGATCGTTAATGGCTTTTGTGCCTCCGACGTGAGCATTATTGACATCGACTCCTTGTTTCTCGATCAAACATTACGAATATACGATAAAGATTAGGGAATAGTAAAGTTTTGTAAATTTTTGTATGGCAAGATTTATCCCCAGCTTAGCCTATCGGCAGATGAATAACGCTATGATTCCAGACGAGGCTCAGTCTTTGCTCATGAGTAGGGTATGAAGGGGGATGAGGGAGATGAGGGAGATAAGGGAGCAAGGGGAGCAGGGGGAGCAGGGGAGCAGGGCAGGCAGGGGGAGGTGTGGGAGGTGTGGGAGGATGGGGAAGAAATCTTTCCCCCCACACTCCCCACACTCCCCACACTTCCTGGAAAGCCCCATGCCCCATGCCCCATGCCCAATGCCCCATGCCCAATGCCCAATGCCCCATGCCCCAACTCTAACTGCTTAAATTTGATAGCAGTGACCAAAAAGGAGATGCCGTTTAAAGTTACGATGACTTCCCAGATAGCTCCCTAAATTCAGCCCCTATGCAATTAAGAGATTCTCTACGCCGGACAAAAATTGTCGCTACTATTGGTCCCGCCACAAGCAGTCCTGAAATGCTCAAGGCGATTATTGAAGCGGGAGCAACAACACTGCGGCTAAACTTCTCCCACGGGACTCATGCAGATCATCAGCGTAATATTCGCTTAATTCGACAAACCGCTTTTGAACTCAATCAACCAGTGGCTATTCTCCAAGACTTGCAGGGCCCAAAAATCCGCTTGGGAAAGTTTGACAATGGATCTATAGTTGTGGCAAAAGGCGATCGCTTCACCTTGACAAATCGTCCGGTTATAGGCACCCAGGAAATTAGCTGCGTCACCTATGATTATTTAGCCCAAGAAGTCCCGGTTGGTGCAAAAATTCTCCTCGATGATGGACGAGTAGAAATGGTTGTGGAGGAAATTAACCGTGACAAAGGTGATTTGCACTGTCGCATTACTGTAGCTGGTAAACTTTCTAACAATAAAGGTGTAAACTTTCCTGGAGTTTATTTGTCAATTAAGGCAATGACCGACAAAGACCGAGAGGATCTGATGTTTGGTCTAGATCAGGGTGTAGATTGGGTAGCACTTTCCTTTGTCCGCAATCCCCAGGATTTAATCGAAATTAAAGAGCTAATTTCCAGTACAGGCAAGCAAGTGCCAGTGGTTGCCAAAATCGAAAAGCACGAGGCCATTGAACAAATGGAAGCAGTTTTGGCTTTGTGTGATGGGGTGATGGTTGCCAGAGGCGATTTAGGCGTGGAACTCCCAGCTGAAGATGTCCCCGTACTGCAAAAGCGGCTGATTGCTACAGCAAACCGCTTAGGGATTCCCATCATTACTGCGACTCAAATGTTAGACAGTATGGTGAGTAATCCCCGTCCCACTCGTGCAGAAGTATCAGATGTTGCAAATGCAATTTTAGACGGTACAGACGCAGTGATGCTTTCCAATGAAACTGCTGTAGGTAATTACCCAGTAGAAGCAGTAGCAACAATGGCACGCATCGCCGAGCGCATTGAGCAAGAGGAGGCGCACTCAGTAGTACGTCAGCTAAGAGATACCAGACGTTCTATTCCCAATGCTATTAGTCAAGCTGTGAGTCAAATTGCAGAGCAATTGGGAGCAGCAGCAATTATGACTCTAACCCAAACCGGGGCAACAGCCCGCAACGTCTCGAAATTTCGTCCCCATACACCAATTTTGGCAGTGACACCCCATGTGAACGTGGCACGACAGCTACAGATGGTATGGGGAGTAAAACCGCTGCTAGTGCTGGGATTGCCTTCCACAGGTCAAACCTTTCAAGCTGCAATCAACGTAGCTCAGGAACTGAAGTTACTGTCTGAGGGAGATTTAGTCGTGATGACTGCTGGGACACTCCAGGGAGTTTCTGGTTCCACAGATTTGATTAAAGTTGAGGTGGTGACGGCAATACTAGGTCATGGAATTGGACTCGGACAAGGTTCAGTGAGTGGTCGCGCACGGGTGGCGAATACTAGCATGGATGTGAGCAACTTTAATCCCGGAGATATTTTGGTTGCTTCCCGCACAAATGCCGATTTTGTGGATGCGATTCGCAAAGCCGGTGGTATTATTACGGAAGATGAAAGTCTGACAAGTCACGCAGCCGTTATCGGCTTGCGTCTCGGTGTGCCAGTGATTGTTGGCGTGAAGCAGGCAACGCAAGTAATTCGAGATGGGGCAATTCTAACGCTGGATCTACAACGAGGTTTGATTTACTCAGGGGCAGTGAAAACGTCTTAGGATTGGGGAATGGGGTAGGAGATGAGGGAGATGAGGGAGATGAGAGAGTGTGGGGAGTCTGGGGAGTCTGGGGGGAAAGATTTCTTCCCCATCCTCCCACACCTCCCACACTTCCTGGAAAGCCCCATGCCCCATGCCCAATGCCCTAAATAGTCGCGATCGCTACCCCAAGCCAGCCAGCAAAGTTTTGCTGCTGTGTAGAATCAGGAGAATCAATAGGTTTTACTTGATACCGGCTAGGATTTGGCGATGCTAGGCTAATAGAATAAGTACGCAGTTCATCTTGGTGGAAAAGTGTAACCTGAATTTTATCGTTTGGTTGGTAATCTTTAAGGCGATCACTTAAACTACTCGGCGTTACTTTAATTCCATCAATTGCCAATAACTCATCACCTGCATCAATTCCCCCTAATTGTGCAGGTGAACCCGCTTCCACAAACTTAATCATCTCTCGTCCATTCTCAGTATTTATTCTCACACCCAAGTGAGGTTCTTCCTGTTGTTCCGCTACTAACTGTAAGCCAAAGGGTCTTAAATACTGATTAAATGGTAAATCCTCAGTGGTATGAAGGTAGCGTTCAAAGAAATCAGTCAAATCAATTCCGGCTACAGATTCCATAACTTCTTGTAACTGTTCTTGGGTGTAGCCAATTTCTGCTTCCCCAAATTGCTGCCACATTTTCAGCATCACGTCATCGAGGGAACGCTTATTACTGTGAGTTGAGCGAATCAGTAAATCCAGCAATAACGATATCATTTCTCCTTTTAAATAATAGGAAATCTGAGAATTACCGCTATTGGCATCTGGACGATAGAGTTTAATCCAAGCATCAAAACTAGATTCGGAAACAGGCTGCACTTTCCGCCCTGGTGTAGTTTCATATCTGGTAATTTCCTTACTCAAATGATTCAAATAGGACTTAGCATCATAAATTCCTGCCCGCAAAGGAATTAACAAATCGTAGTAACTAGTAGTTCCTTCACAAAACCACAAGCAGGGTGTGTAATTTTCCCGATCATAATCAAAAACCTCCAATGCTTTTGGGCGAATTCTCTTGACGTTCCACAAGTGAAAGAATTCGTGTGCTACTAATTGCAAAAAGCGATCGTATTTTTCTAAAACGCGAAACCCAAAACGCTGGTAAATTAAAGAACAAGAGTTTTTATGCTCCAAACCGCCAAAAGCTTGGCTAAATAAATGCAAGAAAAACACATATCGTTCATAGGGTAAACCGCCGAACATCTGCGCTTCTACCCGAATAATTTTTTGGATATCAGCAATCATCTGCTGGACTTGATAATTACCTTGCCCCCAAATTGCCAGTTCATGGGGTTTTCCCAAAACCTCAAATTGATACAATTGGTGGCGACCAATCTCAAATGGACTATCGACAAGAGTATCAAAATCGCTAGCCAAAAAAGTATTCGTTTCTTCAGGAATCGGAGCTAAAGCAGTAGTTACCTGCCATTCTGGGTGTGGTGGTATGATGGTGACGCGAATCGGTTGTTTTTCCCAGCCAGGTATTCTAAAAAATATTGCTGCACCGTTGAAATAACCGTGAGTAGCATCCAAGTGATTTGTCCGTACCGATAATTCATTGGCAAAAACACGGTAACGTATAGTTAATTCGGAAACGCCTACTTTATCTATCTGCCAGTGATTTTTACTAATTTTCTGCCAAGGCAAAGGTTTATCCTCTGCAAAAGCCACAAAATCCTGTAAATTCTTGGCATATTCCCGAACTAAGTAAGAACCTGGTGTCCATACAGGCAGTTTTAAATCGAGAATCGGCCACGGATAATTCACAAGGCGTAAAGTCACCTCAAACAGATGAGTTTCTGGTTGAGACATTGCCACCAAGTAATGAATTGTTGGCACAGTTTCCTGGATGTGGGTATTGGGTCGAGATGCAGTTGCTTCAGTCATCTTGTGTGCTGAGTTAATAATATTAATGAGATTATTAGATTTGTCTAAATAATGACAAATTTGTTTAGGAGACGACAAACCGCGTTAGACTAACAGGATGTTTAAAAAGTGTCAAGCGAATATAATTCGCTACTACACAAACGAAGTCTGCCTGGGCAAACTAATAAATAATCAAGGTTTTTTAACCCACGGAGGTGGGTTTTGTCTGTGTAGCTGCGACTTACAGTCGCCAAGGCAAGCTTTTCAAACAACCTCTAAGCCAAATAAACGTTTGGAGGTACAAAGCCTTGGAAAAAATGGAGCGCTTATTGACAATAAACTGTGGAGCAGTTTGAGGGCAGTTTACAGAGATTCAGTTTTGTAGTAAAAAAGAACGGTCTTGTAAATTCAACAAGACCGTAATCATAAATACTGCCCTTATTCTATCAAAAGTCACTCTGAAAATATCAAACAACTCCTAATGACAACAATCAGTAGCAGTTGTTGTTCAGAGTAGGTCAGTTAAGGCGTTTCTACAATATCGGTGTCAAACTTTTGTCCTGTTTGTGCATCAACAACGAGAGTTATCGATGACTTTCTGAAGTTAACAAATTGCCCATTTTTTTGTGGCACTTCTATACCTAATGGCGCATCTATTTCAACTACCCACACTAAACGTTTTGGGTGAATTTGTAAATTTTCGATAATATCGCCACCACGTTGGTTTTTGTTTTCTAGATACTCTGAGTATTTCGCTAACTTAATTTGTTTAAGCTTTAAATCCTTTTGGAGTTGGCCAATAATATTTTCTTTCTTAATTAATTGTGCTTCAGTTTTACTGCTGTTGTCAGGAAGTAGATAGTTACGCGTGGGTCTTGATGTGGTTTCCACTTCACCAGGCTTATCTAACTCTGGTGGGCGTGGATTTTGTTTCGGTTCTTGCTGGCTAGCTGTTGCAGCATATACTAGGCCAAAACCAAAACATGAAACTACTGCGATGGTGCTTAGTACTTTTTTCATTAATTAAGGTTTATGTACTAGCTAATAGTATTCACCGAAAACTTTTGATGTATTTTCTAAGCGGGCGGCGGGAATCGAACCCGCATTAATAGCTTGGAAGGCTATAGTTTTACCACTAAACTACGCCCGCGAATTTCCAACTTTTGAATTATAACACAGTTATGAGAAAAATTCAAACATTTAGTTGGAATTGGCAGACTGAATTTTGATCCGGACATACAGATTGCTCAAATCTGGCTTTGTACCATCGTTATTTTGGGCAGGAAGAAAGTTTTCTGTTTTGAAAATTTGGTTAAGGACTTGCTCGTATGTGCTTTTTTGGGTTGCCAGTGTTGCTGGTTGTATTTCTAAAACTACAGCTTGTTGAAAGTTGCCATTGCGATCTATTACTAAGCTAGCCAGGAGTTGTGCTGGCTGGAGTCCAGAATTTTGGGGAAGAAAACTGGAGTCAAATTGTTTTGTGTTGCTACCTTGATATACAGCGATCGCATCTGGCAAACCATCTTGTATAAATTTCCCTGATTTTATCAAGTTACTCACTTCATCTCTAAGTAAAGGAGCTACTATCGCTACCGATGCTCCCTGAGTAGAAGTTGGCGAAGTTTCTGGGGTAGGAGTTGGCGGAGTTTCCCTTGGTGGAGTTGGCGAAGGTGCTGGGGTAGGAGTTGGCGGAGTTTCCCTTGGTGGAGTTGGCGAAGTTGCTGGGGTAGGAGTTGGCGGAGTTTCCCTTGGTGGAGTTGGCGAAGTTGCGGGGGTAGGAGTTAGTGGAGTTCCCCTTGGTGGAGTTGGCGAAGTTGCGGGGGTAGGAGTTAGTGGAGTTCCCCTTGGTGGAGTTGGCGAAGTTTCCGTAACTGGTGGTTTTAATGGAATACCTGTTGGTAGTGGCGTTCCCTTTCCAAATTTTAAATCTTGACGGCGGTTCCAAGGAAGATTACCCACTGGAACTGTAGGTGTAGATATCGCCGTGGGTGTAGGTATCGGCTTAGGAATTTTTTTTTGCCCAGAGCGTTGAATATTAGTTTGGGAAACGTCAATTTTACTCTTTGGCTGGACATTATCAGTGGGATTTATTCGAGCAGAATCTTGATTTTTTGGCGTATTTTTTGCTACTACAGACTTTTGAGTTGAGGATAATCGCTTTGGTGAAACTGTCTTAGCTGTTGATTGTGATTTTGTTGATTTTGTTACAGGAGCAATTTCTATCAATTCAACGGGTACAGATGATTGACTTTCCTGAGGAAACCACAAAATAAATGTATTTGATGAGCGCATCAACAACCAGAACACTAGCAAGTGCAGAGACACTGAGCCGATAGCAACAGAAATCCACAAAAGAGGTGGGTCGGTGTGTCGCCTCCAGACTTTGGCTGGAATTGGAGTTTTATCTGCAACCGATGGTTCCATATTGTATTTGAAACTGGTTCTGATTAGGCACTTTTACTAATTGGTATGCTTTAACCAGTTATCAGTGTTCACTAGGTGATTTAAAGTCCAGTCTAAATTTTAGCGATTAACCATCACTTCTGGTTTAACAGCGAAGGTCAGAACTGTTTCATCTACTCCTTTAAGTTCAAGAGGACTACCCTTAGTAATTTCTTCTTCTTGCAAATAATCTGCCACAGCAGCAGAAACCAAGATAGTACCGGGAACAGCAGCAGATTGTAACCTAGCAGCAATATTCACACTCGGGCCAATAGCAGTATAGTCAGCACGTTCAGCGCTGCCAAACATTCCCACAACTGCTGTACCTTGGTGAATCCCACAGCGAAACTGGACGCCAGTTTGTCTGTCACCATCAAATACACCTTGTTCTTGCCAACGCTGGTTTAATTGATCCAGAGAACGGTGCATTGCTCTTGCTGTATTTATGGCACGACGCACCTGTTCGTTAGGTGTTAGTTCTTCCGGCGCTCCGTATAAAGCTAAGATAGCGTCTCCCATAAATTTATCTACAGTACCGCCATTGGCAAATACAACCTTAGTCATAGCTTCTAAATATTCATTAAGCAACTCTGCTACTCGCCGAGATCTAAGTGTGTTTGCTAGCTGTGTAAAACCGACGATATCACTAAACAAAACTGTAATTAAACGTGGTTCTGGGCGCAAATCTAACGCCAAATCTCCGGCGGCAGCTTTTTGCACCAATACGGCGGGTAAAAAGCGCTTTAGTACCGATTCTGTGAGATATGTATTTAACTCCAAGATTCGTCTTTCATTTTCTTTCAACGCTAAAAGATTGCGAACTTCTGCTAAAAGTTCCCGATCGTTAAATGGTTTTGCTAAATAAGCATCAGCACCATGTTCTGTACCTTCGATGCGAGTTTCTTCGTCAACTTTTGCTGTGAGCAAAATGATTGGTATTCCTTTCAACTTCTCCTCGCTGCGGATCATCTGAATCATCTCAAGTCCGCTAACCAAAGGCATCATTAAGTCAGTAAGAATCAAGCTGGGTATAATTTCCTTAGCTATGCGATACCCCTCATAACCGTTACGAGATGTTTGTACTTGATAACCATTGCGACGCAGTATCTCAGATACGTAAGTTCGCAAATCGGGGTTGTCGTCTACAACTAAAATAGAATGCCCAGTACCCAGTACGAAATCCTGAGTATCAGAAGTGGGTGATAAGTTTTTTGTAATAGTTTCAATATTATCTGCTGTTTGATCTAGCAGTTCTAAATCAGCCAATTCTACGCTAGCGCGGTTTGTGTTTAGTTCGACAGGAGTTTCCAGCACTTGCTGTGTGGGTAAGTGAGCATTACCAGTAACCAGAAATAATGTAAAGGTAGTACCTTCACCATAAACTGATTCCACACTGACTTGACCGCTATGTAATTCTACTAATTCTTTAACTAAAGCCAAACCCAAACCACTACCTTCATAGGAACGGTTTGCTGAACCTTCAGCTTGGCGGAAGCGCTCGAATAAATGGGGAATTTGTTCTTTAACAATGCCAATTCCAGTGTCTTGTATTTCCAAGATGCAGCGATCGCCTTCAGATTTTAGTCTGACGTTGATTGTCCCACCTTCGGGAGTAAACTTCATGGCATTTGATAAGAGGTTGTAAACGACTTTATCAAATTTTTCCATATCCAAGTACACTGTCGGACATTCATCTAACTGGGTGGTCAGATGCAGTGCCTTTTTCTCGCAGTAGGGGCGAAAAGACTCAACAATTTGGCTGACAAATTCGACTAAATCGCAGGGTCGGAAACTCGGTTGCATTCTTCCTGCATCCAGGCGTTGTAAATCCAGCAGTTGATTTACCAGTCGCAGCAGACGCCGGGAGTTGCGTAGGGCGATCGCACTTTGAGAATAAGATAATCCCTCACCAGCCCCCACCGCCGACTCTAAAGGCCCCTGAATCAAGGTGATGGGAGTCCGAAACTCGTGGGAGATATTTTGAAAAAATTCTGTTTTTTGTTTGTCTAATTCCAGTAAGCGTTCGGCTTGTTGGCGAGTTTTTTCATATAGGCGTGATTGCTGCACAGCGATCGCAGCCTGAGCTGCTACTGCTTTGGCTAGATCGATATCAGATGACAACCACTTACGTATTTTTTTACTTTCACATAAGGTAATACTACCAATACATTTACCATCAGCCAATAATGGCACGACCATTAGCGATCGCGCTGGCATTTTCAAAGACAAATCAAAACCCTGCGTCTCTCTGGGAGAATGGTTGACATTATCGATTACTACTGGTTCATGGGTCTGTAAAATCTTTTGTAAGATGGGATTTTCTTGTATAGAGGTTTGAGAATCAGGTAATTGGTGAGTTAATACGTGATTATTGTTACTTATATTTTGATCTAGGGCTAGCAATGCTTGGGTTGGGCTGTGCTTACGGAAATTTTCACCATGTTGAAAACTGTCATACAAGCCCGCAGACTGAACAAACTCATCTTCTTCTGTCCACAGAGATAGAACACAGCCATCAACTTGTAAAGCTTGTCCCAATTGTTGAGTAATAGCGGCAAAAATATCTTCAGGGTCTAGGCTAGAGCGAATCGCGCTAGTAATCGTATTAATTAAACTCTCTCGCTTAGCCAGGGCACGTACTTGTTCGTAAGCATAAGCTTGAGACAAAGCTAAGGCTGCCTGATCCGCTACCATCAACACTAGCTGCACTTCATCGTCCCCCCAAAAGCGGGGCAGAGAACACTGGTGCAGTGCCAAGACTGCCATTAGTTCCTGTTGACAAATCAGTGGCACAACTAAACTAGAACAAATGTTAGCAGCAGCAAAAGCTTCCTCACGTTGGCGCAGTTCGGCAGTATTGCCCTGAACCCTCTCATCATCTATCACATCATGAATGACTTGGACTTCGCGGGTTTCCCAAACCGTGTGAGCCAGCAAGGAGGAGGGGGGAATGGGGAGATGAGGAGATGGGGAGATGGGGGGAAAAGCGATCTCCGTGTCTCCGTGTCCCCCTACCTTTGTGTCTTCATCTGCTTTTTCTTCCAGAGGCTTTTGATAGATAAATCCTTTATCTGCCAACTGTTCATCTTGGAAGGGACGCAACAGACAGACATCCACTTCCAACATCTGACCCACTGAATCTACAATTGCCTGCAAAATTTGTCGATAGTCTAATGCACTGCGAATCGTATTTGTGACCGTATTCAGCAGCGATTCTCGCCGGAGGGTTCGAGTCAGTTCGCGGGTACGAGCTTTGAGAACATTGTGGGTATCTAAAGCTTGGCGAACAACTCCTTTAAGTTCCTCTGCTTCCCACGGTTTGGTGACATATTTGAAAACCTTACCAGCGTTGATGGCTTCTACCAAGTCCTCGACATCGGTGTAGCCAGTTAAAATAATCCGGATAATATCTGGGTATTGAGTTGCTGTCAGGCTCAAAAATTCTGTACCACTCATCATTGGCATCCGCTGGTCGGAGATGATTACCGCGACCTCTCCTTCTTGAGCCAGCAAATCGAGTGCGGCAGGACCAGAGGTTGCTCGTAGCACCTTATAGTCCCGATAGAAAGTGCGGTAGAGCAAATCAAGGTTGTCTGGCTCATCATCGACAACCAAAATTTTAGGCTTACTGTTTGCTTGGGATTTCATGCACCGCTTTCCTGCTGCAATGGCAGTCGGATAAAGAATAATCTGATCGGGTAAGGATTTTTCTGAGTCAGGTAAGAGCAGAGCATTTCGACCAATAAGGCTGTTTGGCTACATGACTGCTGAGTGTAGGGGCGTTTACTCACAGTGATTTATCTCAATGGCTGATATCGATTACCGTTTGCTCTAGTACAGAGTAATTGATTTTATAGTCTGTTTTAGTGTTACAGAGTCTATACTTGCTTGCCAAATCTTCTTTCACCTCCAGTGAGCAATCTCTGATACTACATACAGCACTCATCGCTAACTGAAAAATCCAGATGAAGCTGCATATTAAGTTTTCCCTCCGCAGCAGTTGTACTAACACTTGCAGGTAAATTTTATTTATGGTAGTCATGGTAGAGCCAATAATATTCAAACAATAAGATTTAAAGCCAAAGTATACTATTAGACAAATGCCTCTTTCCAATTTAGCAATCAGAACTATCATTAAGACAAGTGCTGGTGGTTAAGAAGTTGGGGCACTGGTGATTAGGTTCTGGAGATTCGGGATTGCGGATTGGGTGGTAGGTAAACAAGACACAAAGAGAAGTCTGAAATAAAACTTCCCTAGATTCAGAACTTCAGACGCTACAGAGATACTATTCGATCTTTTCTTTGCGTCTTGTTCATCTCCCTTGTCCCTCGATTTTTCCCAATTCCCAATCCCCAGCCCCCATTCCTCAGTCTTAAAATTTTCTTTGAATAAAATCAATACTAAAGTAGCCTTGAAATATCGGTTTTTTCACCCTTACCATCAACAGCCAATCGAGCCAGCTTCCCGCCATTTCCAAATTCGTATGGCTACACCTGCTGATTTAGTTGGTGTTTCCCAAATTATTGCTGAAAGCTTTCATTCCCAAAAAGGTATGTGGGGATGGGCTTTTCCATTGTTACGTTTAGGTATTTACGAAGACTTAAGACATCGCATGGTATCACCTGCACCTCGTCATGTTTGTTTAGTTGCTTTTGATTATACTACTGGTGTTGCTAGTAACTTAGTGGGCACTGTAGAACTGGGTGTGCGTTACAGCGATTCGTGGAGTCAAATCGGCTTGGGTTTTCCTTACTTATCGAATTTAGCGGTTCACCCAAATTACCGTAGGTATGGCGTGGCTTCAGGGTTACTGAATAGCTGTGAAAAAATCTCTCAAGAATGGGGATTTCAAGACTTATATCTACACGTTCTGGAAAATAACCACCAAGCAAGGCAGCTTTATTTCAAGCTGGGATATCGGGTGCATAAAGTCGAATCAAATTGGAATACATTTTTGCTCAGACGTTCAAGCCAGATGTTATTGCACAAAAACCTAAGTGGTAACTCTGCTATCTGAATTTCCTTTTAGCATCGGAAAATTTCAATGTTGCGATCGCTTTGAACAAATTCCGTTAGAGGCTGTTTGGAAAGTCATTATTCAATACTCGAATTCTTGCTTGCAGGGACTCGCAAGTAGTATCAAACAACAATAAATAAGTGTTTTCATCTTGGTGACCAAACTTATTCACTGATATTATGTCCTCAAGCAAAATTATTGTTACTCTTCAAACATCTTCTTACTAAAATTCGGGAATTAAATATCAATTAACTTCATGGAAACTCTCTAAAAATCGGCGAAATATCGCTCAAAACGGAGATAAAAGCTAAAAGTAAGAATTTATAATTATTTTTTTAAACCAAATATACAGCCTTTAAAAATTGTTTTAGATGTATTTTTATTGAGAATTTTTAATAAATTTTATTGAGAATTTTAATAAAACTACAATTCTCTCAAAGTAGATATATTCATAAAAATTTACGTTTTGTATTTTTTTATGTTAATTAATAAACTTTAAAAAATTTTCTGGGAAAGAAGTAGATTATAATGGTCATATCTGTAAGATCTAATCCTCAAAAATTTTCAATTCCTCATAATAACTTTGTAATTAAGAGATTCATCTTTATAAAAACTTTAAAAAACACTATTATAATTTGGAGACAAATCTACTTGTATCTCATAAAATATAATCACTCAATTAGTGAACAATCCCTATTTATTTGTATCTTAGATAAATTGACCACAAGACTGTTGATGATAAAAGAAATGAAAAATCTCATTTTACATAACATCTAGTTACTTGTTGAAGTGCATACTACTACCAAATTCTTTGAAAGTTTAAAAAACATGGATAGCGAACAGCATCGCCGCTATCAGCCCGCTATGGTATCAACTTATTACCCTGAAACTAGTTTCGCCGACTATCTTGTCATGCCAGATGGAACTGAGCAACCGCAAGGCTCGGATATCCTTACACGTTTGCATAGTGGAGAAGTTTTCATCGTCAATAGTCGCAGGCGAAACGGATTAATTTTGTTTAAACGCTACCATGCAGAGTTTGCCGGTCCGGGGGCTGCTGTGGGTGGAGACTACGATTTTGATTGCCAAGGGGCACTGCCAATAGGTAATCTGTCTTTGTTAACTCCGGAATCTAATGAAGAACGCCAGAAAGCTTATTTGATTAGGCGACAGTGGATTCGATTGATCAAACAAATTACAGAAAATCCGATGCCTGGGCAGCGAGTCCAAAAAATTCTCGATCAATTTGAACAATACTTTCCACCGGAAATAGTGTCTCTTCTTCCGGATGTAGCCTTTGCTCTTTTAGTAGGTGTGCTGCCACAAACAGTGGGAATGGTACGCCGTTTGGGCAGTGAAGAGGACAGCAGGTTTACTGAGTGAATTGTTAAGATTCTAAATTTGCCAAAGCGGCTTGTACTCGATTAATAGTATGGGTATTTTCTTCGTTCGTCCCGACAGTAATTCGCAATCCGCCGCTAATATATCGCACCAGAGTGCCGAGTGTCCTAAGTTTGTGATGCAAATTTTTTAAAGTAGCGTCTTGTGAGTGCGGACTATTGGTCTTGAGACGCAGGTAAATAAAGTTGGCAGCACTCGCTGTGATTTGTAGTTCTGGTTGCTGGGATAAAGTTTCAATGAGTTTGGCTCGTTCGCTTAATATCTGGGGAATTGACTCAAGTAAGAGTGTACGATTTTGTAAAGCGATTAATGCTGCTGCTATGGAAAAGCTGGGAAGATTGTAGGGTAAGCGGATTTTTTCTAAAATGGCGATCGCTTCTGGGTGAGCAACGCAATAACCAACGCGAAGAGATGCCAATCGAAAAGCTTTAGAAAAAGTGCGTAAAATAATCCAATTAAGATGCTGTGGTAATTCACCGACTAGACTAGTTTGGCTAAATTCAAAATAAGCCTCATCAATTACTACCAAAATATGCTCCGGCAAACTCTTTAACCATCGCAACTCTGCCGTAGTTAAACTGTTGGCAGTTGGCGAATTGGGATGCACCACGAAAACTACCCGAATGGGAGGGTTTTGAGTTTGTTCGATGGCAGACTGGGCAGCTTTTAAGTCAATCTCAAAATTGATTTCATTTCTACCCACCGCCACTACAGGAATGCCTAAAGTTTGTGCCAAAATTCCATACATTGAGAAAGTGGGATTGGCAACAAGAATTGAACCTCCTCCTCCTAGACAAGTGGCGATTAATAAAGAACGGATTAGTTCATCTGAACCATTGCCCACAGAAATATTAGCAGTATTTAATAAAGGTGACGAAAGGCCGGCTGACTCATTAACATACTCGGCGATCGCACTTTTAAGTGTTTCATGTCCGCCATCAGGATAACGATTTGTTTCAATTACTTGCTGATATGTCCAGGCTAACTTTTCTTTTAACTGAGGCGGTAAATCATAAGGACTTTCGTTTGTGTCGAGGCGATCGAACTGAGTCGGAACCGATGCAGCTGTATCGCTGCTGGGGTGGGGTTTGTAGGCCGTAAATTGTGCTAAATCTGGTCGGATGAAGGGAAGCATATCGATTTTGGATTTTAGATTTTAGATTTTGGATTGTAGGGGTGTACAGCTGTACGCCCCTACCCATACATCTGTCGCATTCTTATTTCAAATTGGTATAAGTTGTACTTAGCTAAAAAATATTAGGTTACATGTAAGTTTTATATTTTACAACTTCAAGGTAACTTGCAGAAGAGGCGAATTGCTTGCCAAATTTCTTCCATCACATTACCCAAAGCGTGGTCGCTGTTCAGTTCGACCAACTCCACCCAAGGACGTAATCCCCCAAAGTCACGACTTGCTTGAATGGGGATAACTTCATCGTTCTTTCCGTGCAGAATTAGCGTGGGAATGGGACGTTGCAAAAGTTCTTCTTGATATTGTGCTGCATCGGTCACGAAATTGTAACTTAAAGGTAGCGATCGCCTTTCCTCATAGTGGTACACCATAAGATATTTTTCTTGCTGCCAACGCTGTATTTGCTCTTTTGTTAATTTTGGTAACCAATAAGATAAAAAACCGAAAGCTGGTGCTAATAAGACTAAACGTTGTATTTGTAAATGTTGCTGTGCTAAGTGGATAGCAGTCAAACCACCCAAACTTGAGCCAAGGATCGTTACTGGTGTAGGATCTTGGGGTAATTCTGCCACAACTTGAGCGATTTGACGGGTGATTGTCAATTGGGAAAAATCTCCGGCATTCAAATCGGGAATTGTCAGTTCTGTGTGAATTTCGGTAAAGCGATTATTTAGATAACATGCTTTGGCAGATTTTGGACTAGAAGCAAAGCCATGAAGATATATGTATTGCAAAGTTGTAGATAGTTTAGGAGTTAGGAGTTAGTTAGGAGTTAGGAGTTAGGAGTTAAGAGTGAGGAGTTGAGAATTTTAAGTTTTCATTTATGAATTTCTTTATTCAACTCATAAAACTCATGGCGTTGCTGATTAGTGGGATGATTTTTGTCTCACGCAAAGGCGCAAAGACGCAAAGAATCAATATTCTGCTTTGTACAACAGTCCCAATTCATCCCGCATTTATGCAACGCCAAACTCATAACTCGTAACTCCCAACTCCTCACTTTTATTACCGCATTGTGACAAATTCTTCAGCTACTGAGGGATGTATCGCAACAGTAGCGTCAAAGTCTTTTTTGGTTGCGCCCATGTTCACAGCGATCGCCACACCTTGTATAATCTCAGCAGCATTTTCACCCACCATGTGAGCGCCTAACACTTTATCAGTGTTGCTATCAACTACTAATTTCATCATTGTCTTCTCTTCCTTACCGGTGAAACTGTGGTACATGGGGCGGAAGCGAGCGCGATAAATTTTCACGGCTTCACCGAGTTTTTCCCTAGCTTCAGTTTCTGTCCAGCCTACTGTTGAGGCTTCCGGGGTGGAAAATACCGCTGTGGGGACAGTTTGGTGATTGAAGGCTCTGCGGCTATTGCCGAATTCGCTCTCAGCAAAGGCGCGACCCTCGCCAATTGCTACGGGAGTTAAATTAATTCGGTCGGTGACATCGCCAACAGCAAAGATATTCGGTTGACTAGTTTGACTGTATTCATTAACTGCGATCGCATTTGTGCTATTGTACCCAGGCCCTTCTATGGAACTGGGGACAAAATTAACCCCAGCATTTTCTAAACCTAATCCATCGACATTTGGAGTCCGACCAGTGGCTATTAAAAACACATCAGCAATTACTGGTTCTCGATCTTCTCCTGATAAAGTCAGTTTCACCCCTTCTGGCACGCGTTCAACTTTTTCTACCACATGATTATTAATGAGCTGAATTCCGTGCCTCTTCATACCTTCTTCAATATCTGTGCGGATGTCTTCATCAAATCCCTTCAAAATCTTTTCACCTCTGATAATTTGGGTCACTTCAGAACCCAAACCGCGCATAATACAGGCAAATTCCGTGCCAATGTAACCGGCGCCAATAATGGCAATGTGTTTTGGTTGTTCTTTGAGATGAAAGATTTCGTTAGAGGTAATGCCAAATTCCATTCCTGGTAAATCAGGTTTGATGGGACGCCCACCAACAGCAATTAAAATTTTGTCTGCTGTAATTTTACGTCCATCAAGTTCTACTGTGTGAGCGTCTATCAATGTGGCACGACCGGGAATTAGTTCTACTCCTGCTTTTTGTAAAAGGCTGATATGTACTTGTGAGAGCCTGCGAACTTCTTTATCTATAGATTTGATAAAATGCTCCCAGTTCAATTTTGCATCACCCACTTCCCAGCCATAACCTGCCGCGTCACTGAAGAGTGCGGGAAAGTGGGAGCCATAGACCATAAGTTTTTTCGGAACACAACCGCGAATTACACAAGTTCCGCCAACTAGATCGTATTCGGCGATCGCCACTTTTGCTCCGAAGCTAGCCGCCCGTTTGGAAGCCGCCAAACCACCAGAACCCGCGCCAATTACAAACAGGTCGTAATCAAAAGTCATAAATTTTTCTATCTCTCTAGCAACAAGTTAGTTCCTGAGAACTTACACACAGAATGCGATCGAACTATATAAGGATATCCGGTAAACCTTGTGTAAGTCTTGCCCTTGATTTAATCTAGCGTTAGCAGATACTCTCTGGTCGTAGGGAATATTACTTTTTGCTTTGATGATTGTAGAGGCAGTACTTAACATTTATGATAGCTCTGCCTCTGTGTAGGGTATAAATCTATGCTCCTATTGCGCCGGAAAACTAAGTTTACAAAATTTGCTGAATTCTGACAGTCCTAGCAAAGAAAACAGGCTCAGGTTGTCTCGGGAACATCTACCGGGTCAGTTGGCGTTTCTGAACCACCATCACCTGGGTCAGTTGGCGTTTCTGAACCACCATCACCTGGGTCAGTTGGCGTTTCTGAACCGCCATCACCTGGGTCAGTTGGCGTTTCTGAACCACCATCACCTGGGTCAGTTGGCGTTCCCGAACCACCATCACCTGGGTCAGTTGGCGTTCCCGAACCGCCATCACCTGGGTCAGTTGGCGTTCCCGAACCACCATCACCTGGGTCAGTTGGCGTTCCCGAACCACCATCACCTGGGTCAGTTGGCGTTCCCGAACCACCATCACCTGGGTCAGTTGGCATTTCTGAACCACCATCACCTGGGTCAGTTGGTGTTCCCGAACCGCCACCTACCGGGTCAGTTGGCATTTCTGAAACACCATCACCTGGGTCAGTTGGTGTTCCCGAACCGCCACCTACCGGGTCAATTGGTGTTCCCGAACCGCCACCTACCGGGTCAGTTGGTGTTTGTGAACCACCATCAGGTGTTGGCTGGACTGAGGGATTTTGAGGTGTGGTTGTGGTTCCACCAGAATCAACAGGAACGTTATTATTCGGGGGAATTGTGTTGTTATTATTACTACTTGTATTGCGCTGTTCGGTGTTTGAGAGGACTTGCCCCGTTTCTTCAAAGGAGTTTACTGGAGAGTCATTTGCTATGGGAGCTATTGAGGAATTATTTGTCACAACGTTGTTAGTTGCGCCATTTGAAGGGCTACTAGTTAACTCCAAGAAAGATGGATTTTCAACTACTCCCTGACCTGTTACTGGCGATTGTGCTTGTAAAGCCTCAGTAGTTTCAGCTTGAACGCTGGCGATCGCTGGGTCAGTATTAGGTGTAGCATTTTGCCTATTTAAGTCCAGTCCCCGAACTAAATCACTCGTTTCATAAAAATTTCTCAGATCAAAATCGTATAAACCCTGAAATTTGCCTTTAACTATAACCATCAGCTGTCCTGCTTGCAGCACCTGAGTTTGAGAAGCTTCCTTGTTAGAAACTTCAATGCCGCTATTTGTCAGGGCACCTACTACCGTGGTATCTGTTTGTTGGTCGTAACGTACAAATAATGCTGAACCACGAATTGCCGCTGCTGCACTTGGTGTTTGTATACGTGTTTGCCCCCTGCCTGGTGGTATCAGCAACAACGCAGTGCCGTTTGATAGTCTAAAGCTGCGAGTTCTGGGTAAAAATTGAAATATAGCCTGTTCCCCTACTCTTGCCAATGAGCCGTCGTTAAACCGCAAGTCTGCTAGAGAAGCTCGACCTGTTGACAACCCATCACCAGGAATCATTGCATCCGATTTTTGTGCAGGACGCTTCTTGAGTTTGTTTTTGGGTATTATTTGTACCAAGTTACGGAGGTTTTGAATCTCGGCTCTTGTTAGAGGAGTTAAAGCACTTACGCGATCTGGTAAAGGCAGTACCACAATTCCCCATAAGCCAATTACTAACAGCGGTAAGGATTTATTAAACATAATTTGATAATTTGTAAACTTCAACTAATACCAAATACACTAATGCTTTCAGTTGGGGCTATTTATTATAGCCAGTTGTTTCAGGTCAATTTATTTCCACTTCAGTCTGCATTTCATAAATAGAATAAACGACTAATAACTATGTGTTGAGTTTATTTAAGTTTTTGCTCTAAAACTCATGTTTTATGCAATAAATCCTACAGCAGGTTTGAAGGTTGATGTTTAATATCAATAATTAAATGAACAATAATTTCCAGGATATTGTTCTAGGTATTTAATATTTACCCACATTCTCCATAACCTATCTAAAAAAGAGTAAAAAAAACAATATTACCCTTTGAGAATGTTATTTTAGGGGCATACACAAGTATTGAATACAACACCAGTAAGCATCCAAATATCCTATGACAAATAATTATTTATCTTTAATTCAACCAACAATAAGCTTCTAGATGCCTGTTATGAGGTCAATCGCTAGCTATATTTTATGGCGTTCTTCTATTACTCTCATAAAAATGCTATAAGAAAATCTCACAAATTTTTTGCTAGATTCTTTTCGATCTCGGAGAGCCTGGATTAGCATTAAATTTGTTGATAATTACTGCAAATTGGACAGGAGCTGATTTGCTGCAATTTTCAGTTTCAACGTGATAGAAGAACGGTAAGTTAGGTTAAGACAATGAAAATTAAGTTTTTATAGTCATCATTTGACATTTTTCATCGGTAAGGGTTAGAGAAATGTTTACATTTTGTAATCTAGTTCTGTTTGTTACCATCTATTTATTTAACAATAATTGAGGGAAACTGATATCAGAACAGATGATTATGGCAAAAAAATCTGGTAGGAAATCCGAAAAACAGCAATTTGACTTTCGTAGATATCAGTATATACCTAAAAAGCTAAACCATATACACTCAATTGTATTTTTTGAGTAGGAACTTATGATACAACTTTTAGGTCTACATTCGCCAAACGCGCTTAACGCAATCTAACAGATGCGATTCAAGAACTGGAAAAATTTGTTTTTTTGGATTTTGTTAGCTTCCACAAGTGGATGCTGGTTTTGCATCAGAGTAGATGCGGCAGAATCTCCAAATCATGATTTGGCATCAATGGCTCCGAATCAGTCACAGAGTTTGGATTTCCAGATGCCGTTAAATTTGGCACAGGGAACACTAGAAATTACACAAGCAGAACCAACACCAACTCCACAACCTGGTGACACTCCAGAACAAAATGACCCACCACAACTAGAATCTCAACCCAGTATTTTGCCTACATCTCCTCCAGATTCAACAGATCAATTGTTGAATCTACCTGAGATCAATCGTTCTCAAAAGCTAGAAAGGTTAAGAAAGCTGCTGCAACAGCCAAAACAGCCGCCTGAGTCTGATAGCGATCGCGAATTGGGGTTACGCGTCCGGTTACGACCCCTAGAACAACAGCCACTCCCACCGCAATCTGTAACTAAATTTCAACCCATCGGCTATCTCCGGGGTCGTGTGGGTTACTTCCAGACAACTAATATTTTTTCTTCAAAGGATAATCCCACAGAAGATGGTTTAATTATTTCTGGACTGACACTAGCCTCTGCATATTTCCCTGTGGGATCTAAAACTTATTTAAACGGCTCAATTGATGGCAATATCATTCGATATCTAGATCAATCACAGTTTCATTACAACCAGCTAAGATTTAATCTCAGTCTTTACCAGCAGCTATCGCGGCGAATGTACGGAGAAATTAGTTTTAGCAATCAGCAATTATTTTATGGCAACAACAGCGATCGCCCCAATAGCTTCAAAGCAGGCGATCGCTTTTTAAACGAAAATTCCGTGCAACTGTCTTTCGGACGGCGAGATCCCTTAGGCTCAAAATTAACGTTAGATAGCTTCTACGAATTGAGCGTCAATTTTGCCGATCCTCAAAGCCGCAGTCGCATCATCAATTCTTTTTGGTTTTCTCTAAACTACTACTTGCAAAGGCCTCTGCAAGTTGGTATCGACTACCAAGTTAACTTTTCTGACTTTACACAGCGCGATCGAGAAGACCAATTTCATCGCATATTCGCACACTTAAATTACCGAATATCTGATTTTAGTAGCATGAATGTCCAGACTGGAGTTACTCTGGGTAGTTCAACCGCCCAAAACATTGATTTTGATGGCTGGTTCTTCAGTATTAATTACAATTTGCAATTAGGTCGGTTTTGAAAAAAGTGAGGAGAGTTAGGAGTTAGGAGTTAGGAGTTAGGAGTTAGGAGTTAGGAGTTGAGAGTTAGGAGTTAGGAGTTAGGAGTTAGGAGTTAGGAGTTTGGAGTTTGGAGTTAGGAGTTAGGAGTTTGGAGTTAGGAGTTTGGAGTTAAGAGTTAAGAATTTTTATTCCTCACTCCTCATTCCTCACTCCTCATTCCTCACTCCTCACTCCTAACTCCTAACTATAAATAAGAAATCCAGTCACTCCAGCTACCAGCATAAAGTTTACCTTTGCTGATGCCGGCTAATTCTAGAGAAAGTAAATTCACACAAGCGGTAACGCCGGAACCGCAATAAACTAAGATTTCTTGGGCTGTTTCTAGGTTCTCCCAACGACGGCGTTGTTCTGCTTGGGGGAGTAGGTAACCTGAAGAATCCGTAACTTCTTGCCAAGGATAGTTAACCGCACCAGGAATATGTCCGGCAATTTTATCAATTGGCTCTCGTTCACCTCGGTAGCGATCGCTTTCTCTAGAATCTACTAATACTACATCCGGTGTATCTTTGCGACTTTTCACCGTTGTAATATCTACAACTTTTTCTGTTTGCACTTGAGGTACAAATGTCGCCATTCGTGGCCCTGGAATAACATCCGTAACAGGATAGTCAGCTTTTTGCCATCCGCTAAAGCCTCCATCGAGTACTGCTACTTGTTCGTGTCCTAAATAACGCAACAACCACCACAAACGAGCCGCAAAGGCAAAACGTGAATCATCATAAGCGACAACCAGGGTTTTTTGGTAATTTATCCCCATCGCTGCAAATTTGTTAGCGATATCATTAGGGTTAGGTAAAGGATGTCTCCCGCCATGCTTACCCACTGGACTGGAAAGATCCTGATTCAAATCTAAATAATATGAACCCTGAATATGACTTTTTTGATACTGCTGTTCTCCTAATTGTGGATCGGCTAGAGAAAAGCGGCAATCCACAATGACTACTTGCGGATCTTCTATATGTTCAAACAACCAAGCTGGGGAAACAACAAATTGGGAATTGGGCATGGGGAGATGGGGGAGATGAGGGAGATGAGGGAGATGAGGGAGATGAGGGAGATGAGGGAGACGCGGGGACGCGGGTAATAATTAATTAGGACTTACGCATTGACACGAAATACAAAATATGTGTTTTTTGAAAAACCAGATCTGTCGTAGGGAACAGTGCTGTGCCCTCCATAGCGCGGGTTTATGTACCATCAAAGAATAATTAATCAAAGCCTGAAACGACCTAATTCTCGTGAATTCATACCATGATTAATTTGTACAGTGCGTAAGTTCTGTTAATGACAAATGACTAATTTAGAAAATTTTACACCTAAGCTCACGGCAGATGGTTCGTTTACTTTTGTTTCTCAAGAGTTTGGTGAATCCTTTCATAGCCATTATGGTGCTAAACAAGAGAGTTTTTTCAAGTTTGTGGAACCAACTCAATTGACTACAGCAGCACAAAAACCAGTTTTGCGGCTGTTGGATGTTTGTTATGGTTTGGGATATAACACCGCAGCTGCTTTGCAAACAATTTGGGCAGTTAATCCTAGTTGTAATGTTGAAGTAATCGGTTTAGAACTGAATCCAGCGGTACCACAAGCTGCGATCGCTCATAATTTGTTTGACAATTGGAACTGCAATTACATTGAAATTTTGTCGCAGCTAGCTTCTAAGCATCAAGTACAAACAGCTTGTTTAAAAGCAAAATTATTGATTGGGGATGCTAGGAAGACGATCGCAATAGTACATGAGTCGGATTTCTGGGCTGATGCAATTTTTCTCGATCCATTTTCACCACCACAGTGTCCCCAATTATGGACTGTTGAATTTATTAAACAACTATCGTTGTGCTTACATCAAGATGGTTTATTAGCTACCTATTCTTGTGCAGCTGCTGTACGTAAAGCACTTTTGTCTGCTGGGTTAGCGATCGCTTCTACGCCACCAGTGGGGAGGCGATCGCCTGGTACTGTGGCAGTACAAAATAGGGACGGGGGGACTAGGGGACATGGGGACGCGGAGAGTTTTGTGGGAAAATTCCTCGTCTCTCCCTGCTTTTCTCCTCTTTCCCAAGCTGAGAAGGAACACTTACTAACTCGTGCTGCCATTCCCTACCGCGATCCCCAATTGAGAGATCCCAGTGAACTTATACTCAAGCGGCGACAACAAGAGCAACAAGCCTCTTCTCTTGAACCTACCTCACATTGGCGAAAAAGGTGGCTATCGGCAACCCAAGGCAGAGATTTTCTCGGAACTAGTTTGTAGCCTGCTAGTAATCTCTACCACAGTCTCACTTTATCCTCAGTGGTTGATTCCAAATCAATAAGATATTTATCCCGAAAATTCTGATTTCGTTTTCTACATACTCAAGCCTCGAGTTTTTTGAGCCAAATAATTTAAAATATAACAAGTAGCCAATATTACATATTTGTTTACAGTATTTAACTATTGCTATAACTGAGTAAATGAAAACGTGTATACCTAATGATTAGCATCAACACTAGTTACAAACTGGAGATTTCAAGCGAAAGCTCTCAATTAGAAGCTTTTGTGGCGCTGATACGTGAAAAATCTCCGTAAAAAGCCGGATTTAACATTTGTACTAATTTATGATACTGGAATTAGAAGCAAAAAATTTGACAACAAGACACCCTTTATTCGTAACATAAAAAATACATAGGGTGAGAAATCCGAACCGACAGCATGACATCACACATAATCTTTATGGAAACCCTAACTCAAATACAGTCAAATCCTAAATTTGTTTTTGAAATCTGACACTGTTAACTTGTGGAATTAATTGGAGCGCCTTTGTGATGAAATGGAAATCCAACCATAGAGGCTTTAAAGAACAAATTGTTAATGGGTCAAACCCCCTAAGCAAAGTGAAAAGTATCGGTTCCAATCATGCCGTAGAATCGCAAAATATAGAGGGTTATTCTTTAGGCTTATCTCAAGAAGATTTGATGCTTGAAGATGACCAAGCAGTGTCTTCTTGGATGAAAACAGATGTTAATTGTCATCAAAATTCATTGGTCTCTAAAACACTACAAGCCAAAGGTTCTAAAGTGAATGGGTTTGATTTAGATCCACCAAAGGTTTTAGTGGTTGATGACCATGCGGCCAGTCGGATGACTGCTGTTGCCCTTTTGGGAATGGAAGGATACGAAGTCATTGAGGCAGACAGTGGTTCTATTGTTGTGGGATTAGTAACCCAAAAACAGCCAGATTTGATTTTGCTGGATGTGATGATGCCGGGGATGGATGGATTTGAAGTCTGTCAATTACTGAAACAGGATGAACAAACCAGGCTAATACCAGTAATTTTTATTACAGCATTAAATGATCGGCGATCGCGCATTCGAGGAATTGAAGTTGGTGGAGATGATTTTCTCACCAAACCTTTTGATCGTGTAGAACTGGCGGCGCGTGTCAAGTCTTTGGTGCGGCAAAAGCGTCTCAATGAAGACTTAGATCATGCCGAACAAGTACTTTTTTCCATTGCCATGTCTATTGAAAGCCGCGATCCCAACACAGGCGGCCATTGCGAACGACTGGTAAAACTGGGACAAGCTTTTGGTGAATACTTGAATCTCTCACGCTACCAAATTCGGGATTTGATGTGGGGGGGTTATCTCCACGATATCGGCAAGGTAGGTATTCCCGATGCGGTGCTACTGAAAAAAGGCCAACTTACCCCCGAAGATTGGCTGATTATGCGACAGCACGTTTTGATTGGAGAAAAAATCTGTCAGCCACTACGCAGTATGCGGGGTGTAATTCCCATTATTCGCCATCACCACGAACGCTGGGATGGCTCAGGCTACCCCGATCAACTCAAAGGGGATGATATCCCATATTTAGCGCAAATATTTCAATTAATTGATATTTACGACGCTCTCACCAGCGAACGACCTTACAAAGAAGCGCTAACCACACAAGAAGCACTTTCAGTAATGCTAAAGGAAGCTGATTCTGGTTGGCGCAATCCCAAACTAGTGCAGCTGTTTGCCGAGTTTATTTGCTCTTATCAGGAAAAACAGAGCGATTAAGGTTAATTAAAAAAATAATTAATTCTAGCCAGTGTAATTAAGTAGAACGGTGTAAATAATTAAAAGTTTGTAGTGAGGACTTTAGTTCTCTAATAAGGACTGAAGTCCTTACTACGAACTAGATGCCAAGCTTTTTACATTACTTTACATAGTTTGGTTTTTCAAGTCGTTCTACTTAACATTAAATTAATATTCTTTGAGTCTTCTAGGACTTACGCAAACTCTACGAACACTTGGCGTTCTTCTCTAACGAGACGCTCCGCGTTGGCGGAAGCCTCTCGTAGAGAAGCCTCTCGCAGAGAAGGCGTCTTGGCGGTAGCCTACGGCAAGCCGCAAAGCGTCTACGATAAATCAAGCGAAGTTAGCTATTTTTGCGTAAGTTCTGTCTTCCATGCTTGATCTAAAGGTTCCTGCTTTTATTCCCACGCCTCAAGGCGATGGGTTTCCAAGGGAGGATTTTTATGATTAGCTGATATGATTTGAGCCTATATCTTGAAATACCAACAGCATTCATCACAATTTTACTGATAGCTGATAGCTAATTATGGTAGTTGTAGCAATTTTAGCAGCCGGACGCGGCACACGGATGAAATCAAGCTTACCTAAAGTTTTACATTCTTTGGGTGGGCGATCGCTAGTAGAGAGAGTTCTTGAAAGTGTAGAACCTCTTTCACCCTCACGGCGAATTGCGATTGTCGGGTATCAGTCTGAGGAAGTGAAAGCTGCCATGCATTCAATCCCCGACTTGGAGTTTGTCGAACAAACTGTGCAATTAGGAACAGGTCATGCCATCCAGCAATTACTTCCCTACTTAGAAGATTACACCGGGGATTTGCTGATACTGAACGGGGATTTACCGTTGATACGTAGTCAAACCCTTCAGCAGATGTTACAAATTCACGCCCAAAATCAAAACGCCGCCACTATTCTCACCTCACACCTACCCGATCCTACGGGCTACGGGCGCGTTTTTTGTAACGATGAAAATATCGTCCAGCAAATGGTGGAACACAAAGATTGTACTCCTGCCCAAAGAGAAAATCACCGAATTAACGCCGGAGTTTATTGCTTTCGTTGGGAAAATTTAGCAAAGGTACTTCCTCACCTACAGGCAAACAACGCCCAAAAAGAATACTATCTCACAGATGCCGTGACTCAAGTCGGACAAGTCATGGCAGTGGATGTGAAAGATTATCAAGAAATTCTTGGCATCAACGATCGCCTGCAACTAGCAACAGCCTACGAAATTTTGCAAAGGCGAGTCAAGGAAAAATGGATGTTAGCAGGTGTCACCCTCATCGACCCCACAAGCATCACCATTGATGAAACAGTGGAATTACAGCCAGATGTAATTATTGAACCCCAAACTCATCTGCGGGGAAATACTGTGATTCAAACAGGAAGTCACATTGGCCCGGGGAGTTTAATTGAAAATAGTCAGTTGGCTGAAAATGTCAGAGTTCAGTATTCAGTAGTTACAGATAGCACCGTACAAGCGGGCAGCCGAATTGGACCCTATGCCCATTTGCGAGGTCAGGTACAAGTAGGTGCTGGTTGTCGTGTAGGTAACTTTGTGGAATTGAAGAATACGCAGTTAGGCGATCGCACCAATGCAGCACATTTGTCGTACTTAGGCGATAGCGTTGTTGGCAATCAAGTGAATATTGGTGCCGGTACAATTACGGCTAATTATGATGGCGTTAAGAAACACCGGACTAAAATAGGCGATCGCACAAAAACTGGTTCCAATAGCGTTTTAGTGGCTCCACTCACCTTGGGAGATGATGTCTATATTGCTGCTGGTTCCACTGTTACAGAAGATGTGCCTGATGATTCTCTGGTAATTGCCCGTAGTCGTCAGGTGGTGAAACCAGCTTGGCGTCGGAAAAGCCAATAGAGCAATAATTAAATCATCAGATTAACTAGTTTGAGCAGCGCTAGATGCATTTGAGGGGTATGTATGAAGACTATGAATTAGCCACAATGGTTGACCAGCAATATATTTTGTCTGAAGCGCTGAAATTAATTCAGCAATAGCCTACTAGTTCATTACCAGTCCATTCCAAGGTGTCACCAATTTTTTCGCCGTCGTGGTAGGCGGCGAGTAAAATTTCGCTGGTTTTTCCCCAAGCGATCGCCCCACTAGCATCTAAAGCGATCGCTCCTAAATCTCGTTTATTTTGATACGCTTCGTCAAAGGATCGCTGCATCGCATCTTTCAGGGGCATCCCATCAGTGACACGCACCACAATTCTGGCTGCTAAACACTCATCAATAATATCTTCCCCAATACCAGTACAACTAACTCCAGCATTATTAGTAGCATAATTACCTGCTGGCATAGCAGAATCACTTACTCTTCCAATTCGCTCAAAGCCTTTTCCGCCAGTGGAAGTACCGGCCGCTAGCTTACCATTAGTATCTAAAACTACTATACCAATGGTGCCACGTCCAGCATTACTAGTTTCTAGTAATTCCGGTTCTGCCACCACATTAGCCATCGTGCTTTTAAAATTATCTTGGCGTTCTTGCATCCATTCATGCAATCGCAAATCAGTCAAAGCATTATAGCTAGGAATTTGCATTTCCCGCGCCAATTCAGCCGAACCGAAATCCGACAACACTCGGTCTGGCGAGTTTTGTAAAAATTGTGCCAAATCAATGGGATTTTTCACCCGCGAGACATTAATTACACCACTAAATCGTCCTAACGCGCCATCCATCAAGGAAGCACTCATGCGGATTTGTCCATCAGATTGCAGTACCGAACCAGTACCAGCATTAAAGCGGGGGTCATCTTCCAGCATTTGGCAACCCTGTACTACCGCCTCAGAGGCAGTTATGCCGCACAATAGCAGAGAATAGACTTGTTCTATTACTATATGGAGCGATCGACGTACCGCTTCCAATCCTCCTTTACCGTGGAGAGAACTACCAGCCCCGCCATGAATAATTAATTTAGGTTGCACCTGTAACTCCATTAATCCTTTGCGCTATTTGCGTCTGTGTTGCGGTTAGTTTCATTTTGAGCTTCAGAACGGCGACGACGACAACGTTCTGAGCAGTATTTCACATCTTCCCAGCAATCTTGCCACTTTTTACGCCATGTAAAAGGACGTTGACATACCGGACAGATTTTTGTAGGTAGGTCAGATTTAGAACGAACACGTCCCATATAAATACTGTGTAGATGAGAATTTGATTTTTGAGAGGGATGGAAAATAATTATAACCAGTTTGCTACGAAGGGAGGATACTTTCGACAAATAAATGTGTTGTCAATCTCTCTATAGACTTAATATTGTTTTACCTGAAGGCTGAGTCATGTGTAGAGAGGATGATTTATCGCACCTGGCTTTCACATTCAGGGACTTCCAAATAAAAAATATCCAGTATCCAGCTTTTCTTGTGGGGTGGACATCTTGTCCGCCCTGGTTGTGCAAATTAAATACGCGATAGCTTAATCCCTAAGTTGACAAATACTGTTTTACTTATCTATTATTTGTCTGACTTGTTGGCGAATTTTTAAATAATCAATATTCAAGTTAATTAAAATTTTAATGATGATGCTATTTTCTTCTCGAATCGCACCTAAAAGTAAGTGCCCAGTACCAATATAATCATGACCAAGCTTATGAGCTTCTTCTATTGCAAGTTTGAACACTCTTCTGGCGGATTGAGTCAAGAGAAATCCTTGTTCTAAAACTTTAACTTCCTGACCAGTAATTTTTCCTACATTAAAACCAGCTTTTTCTACCTCTAAGCGAGCATTTTTGAGATTGATACCTTCTGCTTGAAGTACTTTTGCTGCTACGTCAGTTCCTTCAGCAATTAGTCCTAAAAAAATTTGCTCACCAGCAATAAAATTTTTATTGAGGAGACGAGCTTCCTCTAGAGCGAGTTGAATAGCTATAATCGCTTTCTGAGTAAAGTTTTCAAAAGTAATTGTTGCAGCAGAAAGATTTGCATCCGAAATCTCAGTAATATTATCAGTTTCTAGACTTATTTTTTTTGGCAACAATTGAGAGCAAACTGCTGAAATGTCAACGCCTAAATTTTCTAAAACTATAAATGCTATTCCTTCATGTTGTTGAATTATAGCTAGGAGCAAATGTTCTGTATCCATATACTCCAATCCTAGTTGGTAAACTAGGTTACTAGCACTTTCAAAAGTTTGTATTGCTTTTGGAGTCAAAGTAAGTTCTACTTCAGGGGGGCTAGAACCGTAACCAATAATTGCTTCGACTTCGATTTGAGCATTTTGAAAAGTAACGCCTTGAGACGCAAGAACTTTCGATGCTACACTCGTATCTTCTTGAATTAACCCTAAAAGAACTGTTTCCGTACCAAGAAAGTTATGTTTCAATCGATGAGCTTCTTTTTGAGCAAATACTATTGCACGATTCAAACTTTCAGTACACCCTTCAAGATTGAGTCCTCTAAACTCAGTAAATGTATCTTGAGTTTCAGTTTTGCTCAGTTCTGGAATTTCAACTTTATCTCTCATTTGAAGAACTTGAGAACGAATGGCTAAAGGGTCAACACCTAGCTTCTCTAAAACTGTGTATGCTAAGCATTCACTACTTTCAATAATTGCTAGTAGTAAATGCTCTGTATCAAGGTAGTTGAGATGTTGAGATATTTCAACTGCAAGTTCTAATAATCTTTTAGCACCTATTGTAAAAGGAACTTCTTCTCCGACAAATGAAAAACCTACACCAATAATCTTTTGTACTTCAATTCGAGCCTTTTTAAGGTTGATACCCATCGATTTTAAAACTTTGGCAGCGATACCAGTTTCCTGTTTAATCAACCCCAGCAGAATTTGCTCTGTACCTACATAGTTGTGACGTAAGCGTCGGTTCTCCTCTTGAGCAAACAAAATAGCTTTAATAGCTTTTTCTGTAAAATGACCAAAAAAACCATACTGGTCAGAAGTATCCCTAGCTAAAGGAGATGTTTCAAAAACAGCACATGCCCTTGACTCAGCCCTAGTGCGAATTTTAGACATATTCACATTTAAATTCGCCAAAATTGTACAGGCTGTGTTATCTACTTCTTGAATCAATCCTAAAAGCAAATGAAATATGTGAATAGAATCGTGTCCTAGTCGCCGAGCTTCTGCTTGTGAAAACATTAAAACTCTCTTGGCTCGTGGAGTATAGTGCATTTTTCCCTTGACATCTGCTGTTCTCCAACCACCAATTATTTCGACTACATTTTGAATATCTTCAAGTCTAATATCTAAAAGTCCCAGCACTACTCTATCCATACCTATTTGTTTGAGAATACCTACCAAAATTTGTTCTGTGCTAACAAAATTTTGTCCCAGTGCAATAGATTCTTGTTTGGCAGACTTCAACGCTAACAGTGTACTTTCATCGTAGTTTTCATAACTAATTACTTCGGTAGGAGTAGTATTAAGTGCATAGATATTTGTAGACAAACGTTGAATAATTTGGGCACGAATTTCTAACAAATCAATATCTAAATTTTCTAAAATAATACACGCTAAGTTATCTCCTTCTTGGAGCAACCCCAAAAAAAGATGTTCTGCATCAATGAAATCATGGTTGAGTTGATGAGCTTCTCTCTCAGAAAATGCTAAGACTCTCTTCGCTCGTATATTGAAAGGAATGCTTGGAACCATAAAATTAAGCAAATTTGTCCAAAATCCTGGCGTTGGTTGAAGAACTTTAGTTAATTCATATATCAAGGTTTGATGAGTTACTCCTGATGACTTCAAAATTTCTAGAGCAATAGTTTTCTCCTGTTGGATTAAGCCAAGAAAGATATGTTCAGGGCAAATGAAATTATGTCTTAGCTGTTGTGCTTGTTTTCTAGCAATTGATATTACTTGAAGTGCCGATCGCCTATAATTTCTCAAACTATTTTCTTCTGTAGGCAAAAAGATATTGGTAGACTCTTCACCATTCAATAGTTTGATAAATTGTTCGTGAATCTCTTGGGGATTTGTGTCTAATTTGATGAGTCCATTAAAATTTCTCGATAAGCCTTTGTTTAAAAGCTCTTTCATTCCCCCCGCATAAACTAACAGTGCTTCAAATCCAGCATCCTTTAAAGGCTCTGCTAAGGTTTCTATCAAGTGGGTGATTCGTATCAGTTCTAATTCGTCTTGTTGATATACTCGTGAGAGAGTAGAGGCTAATTCATTAGCGACTTTGTTGGGTTGGATATAAACTAAAGCAGTCCAATTTTGAGCTTGTGCTAGGTCTTGTTCGTCTAAATCAAGAGTTTTAGGCTGATGATGTACATAAGCTAACAAGAAGCTAGCTAATTCTTGAAGTCTTTTTTGACCAAAATGAGGATGATTTCTTAAGTAATTTAACAGTGCATCTCGAAGTGATTTGTCAAGTTCGTAGAGCTCATAGCCGACTTCTTCAAAAAGACCAAAAAGTAGTAAATCGGAAACAGCAAACCAAGGAATATTTAGGGCGTTACCGTGAATATCAAACTGGAATTTAGCCCAGATGCAATACAAAAGGTCGGTAGCGATCGCCATTGGAAAAGCAGCATGAGCCGCAAGTACCAGATGGGATTCTCCGAAGCGATCGCTAAGTACTCTCAGCCGTCTCTCAATCGCATTCGGTTTACCATTTCGTTCTGGCAAGTTTGAGTAACTCATCGAACACTCCCTTTTATTAACGTCCTCGCAGAACATTAATCGCACTCTGAAATCCCTGACGGCTCACCTCAAACATCGGCACGAATTGAGCAATTTCTTCAGCAGTTGTGTCAACCCAGCGTCTGCGAGGCATGGGATTCAGCCAAGCAATATAGCGGATTTTCTGCCTCAGTTGATTGAGAAATTGCTTTGTTAGCTCAGCACGCTCTGGATTGAAACTTCCACGGGCCGCACCTGCATCGCTAAACAGCAACACTACTGTTTGTCGAGAATCAGTCTTTTTAAAAAATTCCTTTACTAATTCCGCTTCTTGAAAGAGCGAATCGCGGTAAATATATTGAACTGGACAATTATGAAAGTAGTAAATGTCTGCTTTGCCAAGTCTTCCTGCTAATCTTGCGGTTTCGGTTAATCGATGAGAAAGTTTATGAAATGGCAGCATGGAACCATCGCGATCGGCTAATAAAATCAGTTTGGCTCTATTTGTGCGAGGTGAAAGTAAAATCGGTTTCAAGAGAAATCCCTGCTGCCCAATTTCTTGAACAGTTGCTTCAATATCCAACTCAGTTTGGGGACCTTCACGAACTAAGCGACGCAAGTAACGCCACCCTTGCTTCATTTGTCTTTGGGTAATTGGAAAATATTGTGTTGTTCTTAATAAATTACTATCAAAGGATTTGCGAGATTCTTCTATAGCCTGTTTGATTGTTTGAGCAAATTGCAATTCATCTTCAGTTGCTTGTACTATGGCTGCATCAGATGTTATACGTGGCAGATTTTCTTGAGGCAAGTTTTTCATTACTGGAGTTAATAATTCATCTTTTTCTAGTCTTTGACGAATAATATATAAAATAAGAACAATTACTAATATAATTAATTCTAGTATTAAATAAATACTAGAATATTGAACCAAAAATTCACCTATATTAAAAAGCCACTGCAAATTATCTGAATTAGAATTTGTACCGGATGAACTCTGTGGTATTGGGGAAGATGTAACTGTCGGATTAATCTTTGAATCTATTGAAGTTTGAGTAGTAGTATTGGATTGTGTTGGTTCATGAAGATTAATTTCGGTTAGTTGCTGCGATGGAGATGAACTGTTGGCAAAAGTTGGGCTAGTTTGAGTCAAACTTGGAGTTATATTTGCAGTCCTAGAATTATTTTCTGTTGATTGTTGAGCAGAATTTTGTGAAGTGGTTGATGATTGACCTACATTACTAGATCCTGGCGACGAACTGAGATTCGCTTTTGTCGATGGCTGCGGTTGAACAGATGTAATTGGCGAAATAGTGGGTGAGGGACTAAAAATTTCAGTTGGCCAGGGTTGTGCTATTACTGTTGATTTATTCTGGCTAATCTGCTTGAGAGCAAGTCCAATTAGCAACGCTGCTCCGGCGAAAGCAGCAAGCCGTATTGCTGAATTAATACTAATCGAGGTTGTTACACGTTGTGCAATATTTAAAATAAATCTTCTTACCTGAGTATTCCCAAGAGGTTGATTACTTGTATTTTGATTACTCGGTTGAATAATCTCTTCAGTTTTAGTATTTTCTATATTTGCTTCTTGTTGATAATCTTCCGTCGCCTTCTCTACCAAATCAATTTCTTCAAAAAAGCTATATTTTTCTGGGATAACTTGGTCAAAATAATCATCTAATATTAATTTTTCATTTGGAGATTTGATCCAAAGGGCATAACACAGACGCACCAGGGCTTCTCGATCTGGAATACCAAAACCACCTTGCAGTGCCTGTAAAACTAGTTGATATTCATCTATACCCAGAGGAAGACCTGCTTGGCGCAATTTAATAAACAGTTCTAATAGCGGTAGTTGATTAACTTTCATCCCAGCTTATGAATTTGTGCGTACTAAATACTTTTGGTGATCTTCCCAACTTTTGAGCAAGATACTAGGGTAGGGGAGGGTTCCATTGAGTTTGGCAAGAATTTCGTCTTCGGGATGGTGACGTAAAACAGTGAACCAATCTACAAGTTCGCTAGTGCTGACATTCTTGCTGGCAAGCTCACCACTTTTTTGGATGGCGCGACGAAGTTGAATAAAACGTTCTACAGCTTTTTCGACTAGAACATTTGAAGTTTTGGGAAAAAGTGCATCAATAATTTCAATGAGCCTTTCTTTGTCTAAAAACTCAATGTAATGAAACAAGCATCGACGCAAAAATGCATCTGGCAAATCTTTTTCGTTGTTACTAGTAATTAAAACGATTGGAGATGCTTTGGCTTGAATTTCTTCGCCTGTTTCTTCGACAAAAAACCTTTGTTCATCTAATTCCAAAAGCAAATCATTGGGGAAATCAATATCAGCTTTATCAATTTCATCAATCAGTACTACGGTACGCTGATTGTTGCGAAAAGCTCTACCTAGTGCGCCCCATCTGATGTAAGTGCTAGGGTCACTAATCCGCGGAATATCTTTTTGTTCAATCATCCGGCTGGCAGCAAGTTGGGCGTCCCGCAGGCGTCCTACGGCATCATATGTGTAGAGTCCGTCTCGTGCGCGAGTTGTAGACTTGATATACCAAGCCTCTAGCGGTAGTCCTAGCTCATAGGCTACTGCATGTGCTAAACGAGTTTTACCACAGCCTGGTTCTCCTTTAATCAGCAAAGGACGCTTGAGAAAAATTGCTAGATTGACGACTTCTACCAAGTTAGGACTCGGTAGATAGGGATAAAGTATTTGTCCGGTTTTGGGATTGATTTCTCCCGCTTCTGGCTGCTTTTTCCCTGTATATTCCAACCGGGGATTTAGAGTTTCAGCCACTTCTCTAACTCCTCATACCAATCACAACCACAGCGATCGCAGATTTCCTGCAATACTAGTTCTGGAATCCCTTCTTCACTATTGTTTAAAATCTCTTGGATAATTATTTCCTCATTTTTAAACTCTGGAGGTAGATTAGCACATTCATTGTCAATCCACTCGCTGAGGTCATCATCCGAGAATTCTTCAATTTTAGGCGATCGCACCGGATGAGCATTCCAAGTCGAATCCAATTTTTCTACAAACGGAGTATCCCACTCTCCCACGAGTCCCTGATAATCGACTAAGAACATCAACAGCTTGTAGTGATTGTCAGCTTTGAGTTCCTCACGAGCTTGGTTCGCTAAAGGTAGCCAAAATTGATAAATTAGCTCCTGAAAGCTTTTTTTGGGCAAACAATCTACATCGTGGAAGATTAGCAGCACATTTTGAGTCATCCACCAGTTAGCAACACATCGAATAATTTCTGCTGGTAAAGCTTTGCTGTTGAGTCCGACTCTTCTGGCTAACTCTCGCCACAAAGCGTTGACATCGTTACGATGTACGCGGCGAGCTAAATCAACTTTCACCACCTTGCCTGTAAAATTATTAGGCAAATATTGACTGACAAGCCGATTGAGTAACCATCTTTGTCCATACTCTGGTGAACCATGAATTAAAAAAGCCGCCACAGAATGGATACCGATGAGTTTGCGAAATAGTCTGACTTGTTGCCGATAGCCTAATTTCAGTAGAGTTTGATAAAGCTGCTTACTATCAATAATTGGCCAAATGCAGTCTAAAGCAGTGATGGAAACCGCCAAGCCGTTCTCACCCTGTCCTTGGAGATGACTGACAACTCCCAACACATGATTGCTATCTTGATCGATAATTGGGGAACCACTGTAGCCTGGTTTTAAAGGATGGTCATCCTTAATTTGTAAATCCCAGGCTTGAATGCGATCGCCTGTTTGTCCTGACTGGAGTTCTACTTGATGTCCCAGGATACCGTTCAAGGGACGCAGCAAACGAGTTTTGTCATACTGCTGAAAGCCAAGAGTCATGACAGCACTACCCTTCTCCCCAACTCGCTTCATCTTTAAGGGGGGTTTATGCCACAGTCCTTCTACCTTTAAAACCGCTAAATCGACACCATCTGCTTCTCCAGACTTCACAACTGTAGCAGGCAAACCATCGACGCTAATTTGTTCTTCCCCTCCAACATCACGCACCACATGGGCACAAGTCAAAATGTAAACCGCCCCGCTACTGCGGCGAATCACAAACCCGGTACCAAAATTGCGGCTATTTTGCTGGCGACTGGTAATGAGAACAACAGAATTTTGCAAATCTGGGAGCATATTCTAGCTACTTTGACATCAGTACATATAACTAAACCTTTGGCTTAAGAACTAGTTTAACCTTTAAATTTGCACCAGCTTTCGATTTAGTGACGTAAAGATTGCCTTCTGCTTCAAAGCTCAACCCAATTTCCACCTCTGCTTGTTCAATGTTTGTGTCTTGATTCAATTCCTTCCAAGCTGCGACAATTGGGCGACAGGTTTTAACCAACAACGGTCGAATTTTGTCAAATGTCGCATCTACCTTTTCGGCAAACCCGCCCGATATTGGTTGTACTCGATCGCTTGGCACTTCTACTTCTACTAAAATGCCATCTTCAAGCTCAATTAATTTACTAGCCATTAGTTAAGAACCATGTTCACAAGCAAAAGTTTAATATTCTCGCCTCAAGCAAAGCTACTTTTGCTACTTAGCGAGCATCAGATTATCCTGATAACAATTAATCATTTCATTTGGGTACGGTTGAGCAAATTAAGCAAATTGCCAACTTCACCAAAGGATTGCCAATAGATTCTCCAGTTTTTTGATGCCCCTAGTGGAAAATAGTATCTTTTTAATTAACTTCCAGAATTTAGTATATAACTAAAGTCTGATTTTTTTAAAAAGATTTTTTTTTAAAGTATTAATCAATTCTTCTGTAAGGCTTTATGTCCAAAACAATGATGATTAACAAAACTATGTTGCTCTTCAATGAACTTAACGATGAAGAATCTGCCAATATCAATGGTGGACAGATTTTTCCTGGTGTTAATGCGCCCTTACTGGCAGATCCTACACTTCAAACTATCTATCAATCCGATCCCTTGCTGAGGCTAGTTTTGGGAAACCCAATCTTTTCATACGATCCTGTTGGTAATGTTAACTTCCCCGCTTATGTTATTGGCCAGTGAAGGTAGGAATTCAGTTTGATTTTTGAAAAGATTGAGAGAAAATGGCGAGGGATATAAAACAGCTATTTTCAGGTAAATAAACCACGCAGTAAGGGCACAGCAATGTTCCCTACGACAGATGTGGTTCAAATATATGAAAACTGCTGTAATTTTACAAAAAGAAAAGATCCACCTTATTCGTGAGCGTGCTTTCCCAATCAGGTGGGAATTCAATCTTGTGTTTATTCTTCCTTTTGCTCAGACCCAGAACTAATCCTGGATTTTTCACCAGTGAGAAATCCAGGATAACAGTGATTAAATTTTATTAATATTTTTTAATTTAAATTGCAATAAATTGCTCAGTAACTAATTTCATCGGCCATGAATAGTAAAAAATTACGCATACGTAATTTTTTGATTGCCGAGAACTGTAAAGAAGCGAAGTTCCACCAATGAAGCACGTCTTTGTTACAGAGTTTAAAGCTGCTGTTTGACCTTATTGTTATGCCGCCAATCTTTCTGGGAAAACTAGTGTTATTAGCAAATTATTATATTTCCTAGATTTTATGGAAATTCCTCAAATATCTGCCTTGGGAAACTTAGTGGTAGGGGTGGCGTATGAAATTAATCGATCGCTTGTTTTGATTGCGGGAAATTTGCCAGCTACTGTAGATGAGGTGTTTCATGTCGGCAGTTAGCCTCAGAAAGATTCTTAACAAACAAGAGTTGCCATCTCTGGTTCAGAAATTAGTATACCAACTGAACATCGCGGTTGATATTGAACTGGTAGACGGCACCAAACTAATGAGTATTGGCGAGCAAACGTCAGAAAATCGATATCCAATTGAGGCTTCAGGAGAAATTATCGGTTGGGTTGTTGGGGAAGAACAGGCAAATTTAGTAGCGAGTTTGCTCTCGTTGTTGGCAAAACAAGAGGCTGAGAAGAAAATACTCGCTAAAGAATTGCTAGAACGATATCAGGAAATTGATTTATTTGAAGATATTTCGACTCAACTAACAACGAGTTTGGATCGGCGACAAATTGCCCAACTCGTGCTTCAGGAAATGAGCCAATTGATTGAATCGTCAGCAGGCATGATTTTGCTGCTAAGTCCCGATACAACTGAGTTTGAAATCATTGCGGAATTTGGAGTATTTTTTCGGGAGAATCAACCAAAACCGAGCAAGGGAATTATTGGCAGTATTGTGCAATCAGGTCGAGCAGAGCTGATCAATGACGTGCAAACTGATTCTCGATTATCGGCAGAAAAAAACGTTAACGCTTTGATTTGCGTACCTTTAAGAGCAAAAGAGCGCATACTAGGAGCGATCGCCATTGGCACAGACAAAACCGACTCCTACAGAGCCGAACACCTGAAACTTGTGAGTATCTTTGCCTCTCAAACGGCGATCGCCATCGAAAAAGCTTTGCTTTACGAGCAAGCAAAAGCCCAAACCCAAAAACTGCAACAAGCTCTCCAAGACTTGCAACTGGCACAAACTAAGTTAATCCAAAGCGAGAAAATGTCTTCTTTGGGGCAACTAATTGCTGGAGTCGCCCACGAAATCAACAACCCAGTAAACTTCATCTGTGGCAACTTGAAGTATGTTGCAGAGTACGCCAAAGACTTGTTACACCTGCTGCAAGACTATCAGAAATTTTTACCTGTAGCTCCCCCAGATCTGCAATCACAGCTAGACAATATCGATTTGGAATTTATCATACAGGATCTTCCGAAACTGCTGGATTCGATGAAACTGGGCAGCGATCGCATTGTGGAAATTGTCCAATCCCTGAAAAATTTCTCCCGCCACGACGAAGCCCAAATCAAAGCTGTCAACATCCATGATGGCATCGATGGGACATTGATGATTTTGCGCCATCGCTTGAAAGCCTCTGCTCACCGTCCGGCAATTGAAATCGTCAAAAACTATGCCAAACTTCCCCTAATTGAATGTTATCCAGGACAGTTAAATCAAGTGTTTATGAACATCCTGGCAAATGCCATTGATGCATTAGAAGAGGAAATGGGGAAATCAGAATTAATTCAAAATTTACAACTGATAACTCAACACTCTCCTACTCCCCAAATCACCATCCGCACCCAAATCCTAGACGACGAGTGGGCTGTAATTCGCATTGCCGACAACGGCCCTGGGATGAAGGAAAGCCTCATTCAACGCATTTACGATCCCTTCTTCACTACCAAAGAAATTGGCAAAGGAACTGGGTTAGGCATGGCAATCAGCCACCAAATTGTTGTAGACAGACACGGAGGGATTCTCAAATGTCGTTCTCAAGTGGGTGAAGGCACAGAATTCTGGATTCAAATTCCGGTGAACTATTCAGTGGTAGAAACTTTAGCAGGGCACAGTGACACAAATTCTGCTTCATCAACTCCTACAACCGAACTATCCCCCACTGCCGATTCCGAAGGCTTCATTCCATCAACAATACTAATGCTCAAACCAGCGGATTTGCTCATCCGTCACACTCAATTGATCCAGCGACTTTCCCAGCAGAGTCCAGACTTTGGCACTGCATCACCCGATCAAATTTACCAGCTGTTCCAACGCCACCCAATTTCCTTAAAGCTTTATGCCACCTTGTTGTCTTGGTTCTGTTGTGATAATCCTACCCACCTAAATGACTGAGGAAACCTCAACCATGTCTAGCCAAGTTGATGAATATTACCGTCAGCTATTTGAAAAATGTCCAGTTGGTTTGGTACTATGCCGAATGAATGGCACACTCATTGACATTAATCCTGCTTATGCGGCGATCGCAGGGCGGACTGTCCCAGAAACTCTGAATCTTAACTACTGGGAGATGATGCCCCAAAACTATGGTGCTAAATCAGCGACCTTAGAGAGCTTAGAACAGACTGGTCGTTACGAACCTTGCGAGAAAGAATACATCCACAAAGACGGGCATTTAGTTCCAGTCAGGGTTTCTGGAGTGTTGGTTGAGCAGAATGGCGATCGCCTAATTTTGTCAACAGTGGAAGACATTAGTGACCTCAAGCGTGCCCGCCAAGAAACTCAAGAGTCCGGAAAAATCTTGAAACAGAGCGAAGCACGATACCGTTCTTTGGTAACAACTAACACCCAAATAATTTGGGTCAGCACACCAGAAGGAATTTGCTTTGAACTGGCAAGCTGGATTGCTTATACAGGTCAAAGTTTAGCGGAAGCTCAGAATGGAGGTTGGATTGATGCCGTTCATCCAGGCGATCGCGCCTACACTGGAGAAGTCTGGAATGCTGCCGTAGCCAACCGTAGTCTTTATCAAATTGAATACCGAATTCGTGGCAAGGATGGTAATTATCGCTATTTTTGGGTCTGGGGTGCGCCGGTGGTCGAAGAAGACGGCAGTGTTCGGGAGTGGATTGGCACCTGCACCGATATTCACGATCGCAAGCTGGCAGAAGCCGAAAGTCAGCGTCTTCAAGAACGATATCGCTCTTTAGTAACTGCCACTTCACAAATCGTCTGGGGGGCTACTCCAGAAGGACTAGGAATCAGTAGTGAAATGCTGACTTGGATGGTCTACACAGGTCAGACAGAAGAGGAAGTCGGAGGTTGGGGCTGGCTAGATCCGATTCACCTTGAGGATCGCGCCCACAGCGCAGAAGCTTGGAATACTGCTGTGGCAAACCGAGGTATTTACCAAACCGAATACCGACTACGCGGCAAAGATGGCATCTACCGCTACTTCTTTGTTTGTGGCGCCCCTGTCCTAGAAGCAGATGGCAGCATCCGGGAGTGGATAGGTACTTGTACGGATATTCACGATCGCAAGCTAGCAGAAAAAACTCTGCGACAGAGCGAACAACGGTTTCGCTCTCTAGTAACTACGATCTCACAAATTTTCTGGGTGGCTACGCCTGAAGGAGTGGGAATCGCCAGTGAAATGCTCACCTGGATGGCATACACTGGTCAGAGTCAAGCAGAATTTCAGGGATCGGGCTGGCTCGATGCTATTCATCCTGATGACCGTGCCCACACCGCAGAAAGCTGGAATCAGGCTGTGGTAAACCGGAGTTTATATCAAAGCGAATACCGCCTACGTGGAAAGGATGGTACATACCGCCATTTTTCTATTTCTGGCACCCCTATTCTAGAACCAGACGGTAGCATTCGGGAATGGATTGGCATCTGCACCGATATTCACGATCGCAAGCTCGCAGAAGCAGAAAATCAACGGCTGATGGATATGTTAAATCATTCCAGTGATGCCATCATCGTCCGCGACATGACCGACAAAATATTGTACTGGAATCAAGGCGCACAAAGGCTTTACGGCTGGACACGTGAGGAAGCAAAAGGTCAATACATTTACACATTTCTCAAAAAAACTTTTCCCCAACCAAAAGAAGCAATCATCGCAGAATTATTACAGCAAGGCAATTGGGAAGGAGAAGTGCAACACCTTACCCGCAATGGTCAGCTGATTACGGTTCAAAGCCGATGGACTCTGCAACGGAGCATTTCTGGTCAGCCTTGCGCTGTCCTAGAAATCAATACTGACATCACAGCCCGCAAACAAGCAGAAATCACTCTACGGCAACTGAATCAAGAACTAGAAGCCAGAGTGGCAGAACGGACAGCTGCCCTGGAAAATACCCTAGCAGAAGCCCAGGGTTTAAACGCGATTTTAGACAACTTAGCGGATGGTTTGCTAGTTACAGACATCACCGGACAAATTACCCACTTCAATCCTGCCTTTTTAGCAATGTATGGATTGACAGCCAACATCGTCAAAGGTCACTATCAAGAACTACCCATATCTGGCTTAGCAGATTTGGTTGAAAAAACTCAGTCCCATCCCAGCGAGGTGTTTGCTGCTGAAGTTAGCCTAGCAAAAGAACGTATCGGTCAAGCAGTAGCCACCGCCATCTTTAAAAGGGCGATCGCCAATGAACCCACTGCTTGCTTTGGTTCGGCGTTGCTGATTCGGGATGTGACTGCGGAAAAGGAAATCGACAAGATGAAGACCGACTTCATTTCCACGGTTTCTCACGAACTGCGGACGCCACTGACTTCTGTCCTTGGTTTTGCATCCATCATTAAAGAAAAGCTGGAAAGCGATGTCTTCCCCATGCTTGCTAGCGAAGACCGCAAGCTTCAAAAAACAATCAAACGCGTAGGTGACAATCTCAACATTATTGTGTCTGAGGCAGAACGGCTGACATCTTTGATTAACGATGTTTTAGACATTGCCAAGATGGAAGCAGGTAAAGTGGAATGGCAAATGCAGCCCATCGATCCAACCGAGTTACTAGATTGGGCAACTACTTCCACAGCATCGTTATTTGAAACCAACGGTTTGCAGCTAATCAGCGCCATTGAACCTGGATTACCTCAAATAGTAGGCGATCGCAACCGTTTATTACAAGTCCTAATCAACTTGATTTCCAATGCCATCAAGTTTACCGAATTCGGTTCTATTACTTGCCGCATCAGACAACAGAACAACGCCATTTGCATTAGCATCATTGACACAGGCGTTGGTATTACGCCTGAAGACCAGCCGAAAGTGTTCGAGAAATTCCGGCAAGTCGGCGACACCCTCACCGACAAACCCAAAGGTACAGGCTTAGGATTGCCCATCTGCAAACAAATCGTTGAACATCACGGCGGTAGAATCTGGGTAGAGAGTGAGCTTGGTAAAGGTAGTACGTTTTCTTTTATCATTCCGATTTACACCAGTAATCACAAAACCAGTGCCAAACTGAATCTAGATGCCCTAGTCAAACAACTCAAAGAACACGTCATCACCACAACCGCTGTACTGCACGAAAATCGCAAAACCATTTTGGTGGTAGATGATGATGCCAACATTCGAGAACTACTGCGTCAACAACTAGAAAACGAAGGCTACAACGTTCGGGAAGCTAAAGACGGCGTGGATGCAATTCATCAAATCAAAACAGCCCGTCCCGATTTGATTCTTTTGGACGTGATGATGCCTCAAATCAACGGTTTTGATGTAGCTGCTGTCCTCAAAAATGATCCTCATACCGCAGATATTCCCATCATCATTTTGTCAATTATTGAAAACAAAGAACGCGGTTACCATATCGGTATTGACCGCTATCTCACCAAACCCATCAATACAGAAAAACTCCTTGGCGAAATTGGCTTACTACTTTCTCAAGGAACTTCCAGTAAAAAGGTATTGGTTGTAGATAAAAATGCCTCTACTTTAAAAATCCTATCAGATGTGCTACAAACTCAGGGATACAACGTAATTGAAGCTTCCAATCCCCAAGAATGCATCAATAAAGCGTTGTCAGCTAAACCTGACATGATCATTATTGATTCTATGTTCTCCCAAGAAGCCGATTTAGTCAAAGCTCTACGTTTTGAGAAAGGGTTGGAGAATGTATTCTTCATCATGCTGTCCGATAACTAATTTAGATAATGGGGAGTGGGGAGATGAGGGAGATGAGGGAGATGAGGGAGTGTGGAGAGATTATAAAAAAGCTTTTCACCCGTCCCACACTCGCAATTCCCAATGCCCAATGCCCAATGCCCAATGCCCCATGCCCCATGCCCCATACCCCACTCCCCATTCCTATGACCCAAAAAATTCTGATTGTTGACGATGAACCCAATATCTTGATTTTGATGGAACAAGCCCTAGAAAATTTAGAAGACGAAGGGGTGGAACTTTTAACCGCTAGAAATGGTGAAGAAGCTCTCGAAATGATTAAAACTGAAAAGCCAAATCTGGTTTTTCTTGATGTGATGATGCCTAAAATGAATGGTTTAAAAGTCTGCCAGATTGTGAAACACGAGCTGGAAATGACTGACATTTACATCATAATTTTGACAGCTAAAGGACAGGAATTTGATAAACAAAAAGGAATTGAAGTTGGTGCAGATTTATATTTGACTAAACCATTTCGCCCCAAAGAAGTACTTGAAAAATCAATGGAGGTGTTGGGATTGTGATTACAGGAAAATTGAGGAGTCAGAATTCAGAAGTCAAAATTCAGAAGTCAGGACGGGTTCCATATTGCTGTTTAAAAGTCATTATTTGCTAACGGCAATAATAATCGGCTAACTACTCGATTATCGGGTAATTGATAAAAATTTAATTCTCCTCCTAGTTCCTGCATGAGGTTTTGGCAAATTAGCAGGTGTAAATCTGGTGGTTGGTTGAGGTTAGAGTTAGCAAGAACATCTTTGAATATATTTTTATTTAACTCTGTCAATAGCTGTGGTTCGATCGCACCGTTGTGTGTAATGGATAGTTCTAAGGATGTCTGATGGGCATCCCCCACTCTGAGAGCAGAATCTAGCCGCAGTTCTGATGGATTTCTCTTTGCCTCTGTGGGGTGATGGTCAGTTAAACGTCGGCACCAAATGTCAATTCTGCCGCCGATTGGAGAACGGTTACAGGCATTAATCAACAATTCATGGATGACTAATTCAATTTTCATGATATCGCCTGCGATCGCCATTGCCGGTTGAGCGTTGGCGTTAGGAACACTTCTGTGTAATAAACAGCTTTTTGGTGATTCTCCATCTTCAATCGGTTGTCCTAAACCATGCACGCCAATCCACAGTTTTTGTTGTTTGAGTAAATTATCGATGCGTTCGAGCGATCGCTTTAATAAACTGGCTATGGGCATAGTTTCCCAACTCTTGTGTAGCTGCCATTGCTCTAGTTTTAGCAATCCACTCATGGAGGTGGCTGTATGGTCTAACTGCCGTAGCAGCAGTTGGTAGCGCATCTGAGTCAGTTCATTTGTAGGAATGCCTAAATCGCGTATTTGACTTAGGGACAGCGCTGTTATTCTTTGGATTTCTTCTAGGCGACGGTGTTTGTACCAGTTGAGTTGTCGTAGTTCTTCGGTTGTGGATTCTAGAAGGTGATTAATTTGCTTTTGACGACGCCACCAAGCTAATTGAGAAATCAAAGTTGCTGTGGTGTTCAGGCTTTGTTCTGACCAACGACGCTCTTGAGTGTCTGCCAATAAAACTACACCTGTAGTTTCATACCCAGTATTAGTACGTAAGGCCATGATGAAAATTTGGCCTTTGTCTGGTGTATTTAACCATTTCCGAGTTTCTGGAGGTAAATCATCGACCTTGAGGGTTAAGTAACTTTCTGTATCCAGTGCCCACTGAATTAGTGCCTCGTTCCTAATAGAAATTGATGCATCGGCAACAATTCCAAATTGGCTACTAGTTGTGACTCCAGGTATTATTTGTGCCCAATCTTCACCAGGCGACCAAGAAAATAGTACCGCTAGCGGACAGCCGAGAATCACTGCTATTTGCTCTAGGACTGTACATTCTAGGTGCTTTTTGCCGGCGTCAATTTTGCTGTTGTAGGATTCTGCCAGAATCTGTAGGCATCGCTCAAATGCTTGGGAAATTTTTTGTTGGTGCTGGGTGCGATTATGCAATTGCCACTGACGAATAATGACACCAATTTGTTGACTTACAGCCCAGAGCAATTCTTTTTCTAGAGTTGTCCAACAACGATGGCTTTCGTGAGCGATGACTAGAATTGCTGGTGGTATTTGACCCTGGAGGCATTTACAAATCAGTAGCGATCGCACGCCATTTTCTAATAACAAACCACGCCATTTAAAGAAGCGCAAATCTTCATCTAGATTTTCAATTTCCACCGCTTCATTTGAACGCTGTAAAAGTTGTCCATCTAATTCTTTAAGAGTATCGAGGGCAAATTTTAACGGTCGTCGATTATGGGGCTGATTTTGATAGATAAATTGATAATTGTTCTGCTCAGAGTCATACTGTAACAGCAAAAATCGTGTGGCAGCAAATCGAACTATAACTTTTTTTGCACAAATTTCTAAGGTTTCCTGGAGGTCATATTCACTATAAATACCTTGGGCAACCTGACTAGTTAGTTGAGCGTCTTCTTGAATTTGTTTGATGGTGTTTTCGCTATTTTCGCTAGGAGCAATTAGCGAAATTAACCCAGCTGCACCTTGGACAAAATTTTTGTCCGTCTCTGTCCAGATGCGGGGTTCATTACTTTCTACTGCTAAAAAACCGAGTAAGTTTTTTTGCCAAATAATTGGAGCAGCTAAGAGCGATCGCACTTTCAAACGTTGTAGCAATTTTGCCGTAAAATGACTTTTTAAGGAACTACGAGCATCACCAATGGAAACAATTTGATTAACTGACAGAGCATAATAAAAATCGCTCAATTCCTGCACCGTCATTCCTGCTGCTGGCTGAGTATTAGAATTAGGATCGATTTTTACAAGTTGATTGCTCATGCGACACCAAAAATAGCGTCCTTCTCTCTCAAACCAGTAGATATTTGTACGGTTGGGAGAGACAAATTTATGGGTTGCTTGCACCGCTGCTTCTAATTTTTGATTTAATTTACTGAGGTTGCCTAAATTTTCTAGCAATTCCAATAATGGCTCGTCGGTTCGCTTAGCTTGCTTTTGCTGCAAATGCATTTCATGTTGATAAAGCACTGCGCCGAGTTCGCCTAAAACCATCATCAAACGTGCTTTTGCCTCCCCTGTCACTAAGTAGCCCCAACGTTCTGAACCCAGTAACAGTAAACCTAAACAACGGTCTTTATAGCGAATTGGGATAACAATCGTTCCTTGGATGTGGAATTTTTCGGCAACTTTTTGCCATTCAGCCGCGCGGGTTTCAGCTCGCAAATCAGCTACGCCCAAGGGATGCTGTTCAATCACTACTTGCTCTAATAAATCCCCAGGACTAATAACAACTTTTTGGTGTAATAAACTTGTATCTTTGTGAGGAATTATACCACCTTTGCCAAATAGGATATGATTCAGGCGATCGTAAAGAGCAATCCAAATTAATTTGTAGTCAAACTGTTCTTGAAGATAAGAAATAATAATTTGAATCAGAACATCAACATCATCTTCTTCCCGGAGGCTCTGAAGGACACGCCCCAATGAAAGGATCTGCTGTTCAGCGGCTATGGTTTTTTGCGGCTGCCCCATCTGATTTATCGTTTTACATAACTTGTAATATATAAGATGCCCAGAAAAGCACTCTGAATAATATCGCCACAAGTATTAAACTAGTCAGCAAAACAGTTATTAACTGGTTAATAGTGAAATACAAAAGGTTTTTATATGAAACAACGCAATTTTTGTACTATCAAGACAAACGGGGTCAGTCTGAGAACAGTTGTTGAAGGTGAGGGACCTCTGGTAATATTGCTTCACGGTTGGCCTCAATGCTGGTATCTATGGCGTCACCAAATCGACCCACTTGTAGAAGCAGGCTTTAAGGTGGCTGTTCCCGACCAACGGGGTTATGGTGGCAGCGATGCTCCAGAAGAAATCAATGCTTATGACATCATCCATTTAACTGGAGACGTGGTTGGCATTGCTGATGCCCTGGGATATGCCACCTTTAATGTTGTCGGCCATGACTGGGGTGCGCCTGTAGCTTGGAACACAGCATTGCTGCATGAAGAACGAGTAAATTCTGTTGTTGGGATGAGTGTCCCTTACTCTCGTTACCCAGTGGGAGAATTGACAAAACAAGAGAATTTTGGAGATCAGTTTTGGTACATAGTCTATTTCCAAAAGCCTGGGGTTGCCGAAGCTGAATTGGAAACCGACATCCGCCGTTCATTGCGGATGATTTATGCTAGTGCTAGCGGCTCCAACGCTGAGAGAATTTTCTTCAAACCTAAGCCATCAACCTCCAATTTTCTAGATGGCTTACTCGATTCTCAGGAGCAAGCATTGGGGGTAACCCAAGAGGATCTGGATTATTATGTAGAGCAGTATCAACGCAGTGGCTTTCGTGGCGGGTTAAATTGGTATCGCAACCTTGACCGGAACATGGAAATTACTCCTCAACTGGAAGATAAAAAGATATCCCAACCAGCAATGTTCATTGCTGGTGAAAAAGACGGGGTACTCAAGTTTCCTGGAATGAACCTGAGTGAAATGAACAAGTTGATTCCTAACTTGAAAGAACAAGTTATCATTCCTGGCGCTGGTCACTGGATAAGCGTAGAGTCTCCCGAAGTAGTTAATCAAGCCTTGCTGAGGTTCTTAAAAGATTTTGCCTCTTAACCTTGTAGGTTGAGTTGAGCGTAACACTTCGTGGAAGCAAGCTACGCAAAGCGTCTCGTAGAGAAGCAAAACCCAACGTATTTGTTGGGTTACCCTGGGGGATCTTGCTACGTACCTCAACCCAACCTACAAATCTAATATGGGGACACAAAGAGACTCTTAATTGGTTCTGAATTCGGAATTCGGAATTCGGAATTCTGAATTCTGAATTCCTTTCACACAAAAGCTAATGGATATTTATCAACTTGCAATTCGTCCACTATTTTTCAATCTGGTAAAAGCAGACCTGGAGTGGTTACACCAGCAGACAATTCGCAGTTTGAATTGGGTATCACAAACAGCCACTTACCCGCCTGGTAGTTGGGTAAATCACAGTCTACAAAAATCTTTGTGTTTCTACGATTCACGCCTAGAACAAAATTTGTTTGGGCTAAAGTTTCCCAATCCTGTAGGTTTAGCTGCTGGGTTTGACAAGGATGGTGTTGCTGCTAACATTTGGTCTAGCCTGGGTTTCGGCTTTGCAGAATTGGGAACTGTAACTTTCCATCCCCAGCCAGGAAATCCCCGTCCCCGTTTGTTTCGCTTACCGTTAGATAAAGCTGCTCTCAATCGGATGGGCTTTAATAACAATGGTGCGGCGGCAATGGCAGCAAGATTGTCACTAGAAAAGCAGGAGTTAACTCGGTCAATACCCATTGGCATAAATTTGGGTAAATCTAAGGTAACTCCTCTGGAAGCCGCTGCACAGGATTATCTTGAGAGTTTTCGTCTACTCAAGGATTTGGGAGATTATTTTGTGGTTAATGTTTCTTCCCCAAATACCCCAGGATTACGATCGCTCCAAGATGCTCCCATGCTCGGTGTCATTTTAGAATTATTACAAACAGAAAACAACTCACAAAAACCGATTTTTGTCAAGATAGCGCCAGATTTAGCATGGGAAGCGATCGCTGACATTATTTCTTTAGCCAAAACTTACCAACTAGCGGGAATTATCGCCACTAATACTACTATCAGTCGTGATGGACTCAAAACCCAGGTGATAGAGCAAACACAGCATACACCACAGTCAGAAGCTGGCGGAATTAGCGGTGAACCATTACGCGATCGCTCCACTGAGATCATCCGCTTTATTTGGCAGCAAACTCAAGGACAAATCCCCATTATCGGTGTTGGTGGCATTTTTTCCCCAGAAGATGCCTGGGAAAAAATTATTGCTGGTGCTAGCTTGATTCAAGTTTATACAGGCTGGATTTACGAAGGTCCACTGATGGTAAGCCGGATTCTAAAAGGTTTACTTTCCCATTTAGAACAAAACGGATTAAATTCCATCAGCGAAGCTGTGGGTCTAGAATTGACATCCTCCCGCCGCTAATCAGGAGTACCTGATATAGCGGGGGATTCCAAAGATCGCTCTTCGGGTTTCCTCTTTCCACGAGTTGATTTGCTTGGAGGAGTTTCCCCACCCAAGTATCGATCAGTCTCTCCAGAGGCGTTAGTTCCGACGTGACCCGCCGTACTCAATCCTTTTTCTAATATGTTCCGCGCTGCGTTCCAATCCCTGTCTTGGGTATGCCCACAATGAGGACAAACATGGGTTCTAGTACTAAGAGTCTTTTTGACAACCTTGCCACAATTAGAGCAATTGGCACTGGTGTAGTGGGGTGGAACGGCAACTGTGACAACACCAAACACTTTACCAAAATACTCAACCCATTCACGAAACAGCGACCAAGAAACGTCACTAATCGATTTAGCCAAGCGGTGATTTTTCACCATATTCCGCACCATCAAATCTTCATACGCCACAAGGTCGTTAGACCTCACTACGCACCTTGCCGTCTTAACAGCAAAGTCTTTACGCTGGCGACTTACTTTGAGATGCTTACGCGCAAGTTTATTTCTAAACTTAATTCTATTTTGAGAACCTTTTTTAGTCTTAGACATCCGGCGTTGCAATCGTCTCAAAGACTTCTGGCTCTTGCGAAGATGTCTAGGATTGGCAACTGTAACGCCATTACTATCGGTGTAGAACAGGGTAATTCCCACATCGATACCAATAGTTTTACCCGTTGGCTCTCGCCTTTCTATTCGCTCTTGGTCAATGCAAAACTGGCAATAATAACCATCTGCATGACGTACAACCCGCACTCTTTTGAACTGTTTAAGTTGGTAGAAGTGTAGGTCACGGGTTCCCCAGAGTTTGAAGGTTCCCGCTTTAAATCCATCGGAGAAAGTGATATACCTGCGGTCATCGGAAAGTCGCCACCCACAAGTTTTGTACTCAACAGAGCCATGCGTTTGTTCTTTCTTAAACTTTGGAAATCCCTTTTTCCCCGGTTTACCTTTCTTGCAGTTATCAAAAAACCGAGCAATCGCAGACCACGCTCTTTCTGCGCTAGCCTGTCTTGCCATCGAGTTCAGCTTGGCAACCCAAGGAAACTCAGTATTAGCAGCAAGCACAGCGCAGAACTTACTGAGGTCGTATCGCCCAATACCCTTGTTATCCATCCAATATCTAAGGCTTGCATTGCGAACAAAACGAGCAGTTCTAATCGCTTCATCAAGCGCTTGATACTGTCCGTTTTCTCCCTCAAGTTTAGCCTCAAATATCAGCATATTTACGTCATACGCACTAGTGTAAATCATAACATGGATTTGCAAAAAACTCAACTGTTCCCTTTCCCTCACTGGCTTGCAGCCAGTTATGGTCGAGGAACGTCTCGTTTTTTGCCCTGTCTACGACACGCTGCGCGAACGATTCATCTCGCCGCCAAATCAAAGATTATGGCGGGAGCCTTCTCTCCGATTTAGGTAAAAAGTAAAGTCTGAAACTTCTTGATTTTTGCCTTTTGCCTTCTTATTCTTCCAGAGGGAAAAACTCTTTAGTTTTTTCTGAATACGACCAGGCGATACCATCGGGGTCTCTGCTGCGACTCCACTCAGGGAATTCCGGGTCATTTCGTCGTTTATAAACTGTGCTGGAATAGACATTTAGCCGTTTGGCTAATTCAGATTGAATCAGAGAACCAAAAACTAATTGTTTTTCTAGCGTTCGTGTAACTTCGTTATGAGTTGGTTGTGGTAGTGATTTAGTTTCTAGTTCTTCCTCCTGTGGGGTTGGTGGCGGTGGTGCTAAAAGCGATCGCGCAGTTTTAGTAACTGGTTGAGCAGGAAGTTGCTTGACAGGCTCACTACTGTCAAGAATATTGCCCAAAATACTGCCAGTTATAAAGTAATAATACTGAGTATCGTCTTCAGAATTTACGATACTAGCACCAAATTCCTGAGCTTTAGTATCTAAGTAGCGTTTTGCTGTTGTTCCAGGAAAATTACCCCTGATTGCCAAGTCCATTGGCGTCAGTTTGCCTTGATTTTCCCGAACTAACTGATGAAAAACTGGGTTAACTCGCCGAGTCCACTGTTGCCATTGATATTCCTGCCAAAGCTTGAAGGCAATTACCAGCACAATTGCTGCTAGTAAAATTCTCCACGTGGCAACCAGGAAAATAATCAAAAACGAGAGGGGCAAAAGTATAACGAGAAAAGCCTTACCGTTACCTTCTATTGATTGTTCACTCATGCTGATTTTTGCCAAGTGAATTGTGGAAAATAATATTATTATATTGGCAAAAATTGGGACATTTTTTTGTATAGTTTGGCAAATTTGCCGGCAAAAACTTTTTTTCACAGTGTTATAGTCACCCAAACCCAGCAAATTGAACGCTAGAAGTGAAAAATTCGGCAAAAATGATTTGTCGGGTGAGGTGTGGCGATGCCTGCGGCGGGCTACGCCTACGCACCTGGGTACAGTTAGTAACTTTATGAATTCTGTTCGATAAATTACCTTGCCAAACACTTGACATTCTATATTACATGCATTACAAATGTAATATAAGCTGATGTTCATCAAGGAGTTAGCTTTCGTTAGTAGCGGATAGCTCAAAAAATAGAGTGCCCACCTTGCCTGTAAAGGCCGATATGTCGAGGGTTATCGTTAAATAAAACCCCCTTGATGTAACTTCTGGAGATGCAGGTGAAAATCCTGCTCCGCTATACCAAAAAATTTTAGATTCTTGGATTCAATCTAAAATTTAAAATCTAAAATCCAAAATTTTCATGTAGTGGATAGCTCAGTGGCTAGAGCGCCTAAATATCCTTATTCACAACTTGCCTGCAAAGGCCGACGAATCGAGGGTTATCGCCTGCCAAGCGGGAGGTCGCAGGTTCAAATCCTGCTCCACTACGCCAAATTGAGTTAGAAGTTAAGAGTTAGGAGTTAAGAGTTAGAAGTTAAAAATTTTTGAATTGAAAACTTTCTACTCTCAACTCCCAACTCTCAACTCTCAACTCCTAACTTTATATGTGGCGGGTAGCTCAGTGGCAGAGCGCTAAACATCCTTGTTCACCCCTTGCCTGCAAAGGCCGACGAATGAGGGTTATCGAATAGGGTTCGAGAGGTCGCAGGTTCGAGTCCTGCTCCGCCACCTTTCATTTTTGCCTGCAAAGGCCGGGAGATGAAGCAATGAATTACAATTTTTTCACTAAAAAGAAAACAACTACACCACAAAATCAGCCTATCCCTGGACGGGAAGCCGAGATGATTCAAGGACGTTCCGGTGGTTGGATGTTTAATGCTGGTATTTGGAAAATGCTACGCCGTTGTCTTTTGGTTGGCACGGCAAAAAGCACTTACTATGCCGGCAAACAAGAATTAACTGAAGATTTTGTGGCAGTTGTCAAACAAGCCGTTGCTGAAAATCCCAGCCGTGTAGCAGAAGAAATTCTCTATGCTAGCGATGGACGCGCCATCAATAACAGTGCTGCTATTTTGGCTTTAGTTTTGCTGTCAATGGGTGAAACACCAGAAGCAAAACAAGCGTTTGCTGAAATTTTCCCCCAAGTTGTCCGCACAGGTAGCCACTTCTACGAATGGCTGAACTACACCAAATCTCTACGAGGATTTGGCAAAGTGGTGCGGGAAGCTGGTAAAACTTGGCTCTCACGGGAAGATGTCAAAGGTTTAGCTTATCAACTGTTGAAATATCAACAGCGTCAAGGCTTTACCCACCGAGATGCATTGCGGTTGTTCCACGTCAAACCGCCTACAGAAAATCACCGTCAACTATTTGAGTGGGTGGTTAGAGGCTGGGAAGAATTGCCAGCAGATATCCCCTCAGAAGCATTAGCGCAGATTTGGTGGTATGAGTGGCTCAAGCGTAACCCCACCCAAACCCATCAAGCTATTTTGCAAGGACGCCTAACCCACGAAATGGCGGCACCCGTGGGCAAAATGGACAAAGCTGCTTGGCAGCTGCTATTTCAGGAAATGCCAATAGGTGCAATGCTGCGTAACCTGGGTTCCTTGACTGAACTGGGTGTGTTGCGAACTGACGAAAGTGCGAACTTGCAGCGAGTGGAAGCAGTTCTCAACAACAAAGAACATCTGCGTAAAGGTCGCATTCATCCGATTGATGTTTTGAAAGCACTCAAAACATATCAATCTGGTGGTAGATTAGGACGCAGCCAGAAGACTTGGAACCCAGTTTCTCGGATTGTGGACATTTTAGAAAAGGCCGTTGAACTGTCTTTTGATGTTGTGCAACCCACAGGTAAAGTGTTCATGCACGCCGTAGACGTTTCTGGTTCTATGGGTAGCTTGGTTGCAGATATGGGGCTGAGTTGTTGTGAAATTGCCACCACAATGGCACTAGTAACAGCAAAAGCCGAGAAAAACTACATGATTCGCGGCTTTGCTACGGAATTCCGGGAATTGAATATCACAGCCAAAGATAGTTTTAGTTCTGCTGTAGCGAAAGCTAGGAATCAAAACTTCGGCGGAACAGATGCATCTGTGGCTTACGAGTGGATGATTAAAAACAAGTTCAAGGCAGATGTTGTTTGCTTTTGGACTGACTCAGAAAGCTGGGCTGGGTACAAACATCCAAGTCAAGCACTGAAGGAGTACCGCAAAAAGGTAAATCCTGAGGCGAAGGCAGTGTATGTCACCTTGACACCTTACCAGATTACGTTGGTAGATCCTCAAGATCCGCTGTCTTGGGATTTGGCAGGATTCGATCCGGGTACGCCTCGCATTATCCAAATGCTGGCTACGGGTGAATTGTAGAGATTGCTGGAGGGTAAAGTTTTCCTTTATCCTTCGTTAGTTCATGGCGGGTTATCCTTGTTCGCAACTTGCCTTTTGGGGACGAAGAATTGAGGATTATCGGACATATCTCCACCATTTTGGGGATTAGCGGGTTCAATCCCCGCACCCGCCTTTTTTGTTGATTTCTAACTCATATAGGAATCATATTTGATTTGGAGAAAAAATCTAAGTATTTGTAGGGTGTGTTAGGCGTCAGCCGTAACGCACCAAAGCCTACGCTTCGCTCGTAATGACTGTAATTAATTTTGCGTAGTTATACCATTTCATTAAAAGCCCGATACATATAGATTTCGCGTCAGGGCACGGCAATGCCCATGTGTGTCAACTTAACGCGAAACTGATGTCCCGCAAGGAACTGAAGTTCCTTGCTCATAGCAAAAGTCATCTGAAGATGACTAAGATATACTTAAAAATCTTTAGTCATCTTTAGATGACTTTAACTGTTAGCCAAGAAATTTATTTCTTGGCGGGCGAGGAAGC
>JAVRBV020000153.1:0-4010 GCA_034531095.2 Nostoc sp. CreGUA01
TGGGGGGGATGAGGGGGATGAGGGGGATGGGGAAGATGAGGGGGATGGGGAAGATGAGGGGGATGGGGGGGATGAGGGGGATGAGGGGGATGGGGAAGATGAGGGGGATGGGGAAGATGAGGGGGATGGGGGGGATGAGGGGGATGAGGGGGATGGGGAAGATGAGGGGGATGAAATACAATATATTTCCTTATCTCCCCATTCCCCCATTCCCCTATGTCTCTTATCTTCCCCAATAATTTCTGCCCAGATCCGAATTTGGGGTTGTCTATTAGCAGGGACAAATTTAATTGCATTACTCAGCAGATTTACGAGTACTTGGATTAAAATTGTCCAATTGGCTGTAACTTGTGGAAGTGGTTGCTCTATGTTTATTTGAGCTTGTTGCGATCGCAATTCTACTTCTAGTTGGTTGATGGCTTCTGTAACAATGTCTGTCAGGTCTAGTACACGCAGCTTAATTTCTACCTGACTCAAGCGCGAATAGTCGAGCAAATCTTGAATTAGCCCATCCATCCGTTCGGCTGAGGCGACAATTCTTTGAATATAATCTTGTCCGTCACTGTCTAATCGATCGCTATAATCTTCCTGTAGTGCTTGAGCTAAACCTTGCATTGACCGCAAAGGAGCGCGTAAGTCATGGGAAACTGAATAAGCAAAGGTTTCAAGTTGTTTGTTGGCTTCAACTAAGGCGGCTGTCCGGTCGGTGACTCGTTGCTCTAATTCATTAGCATAGTTTCCCACCGCCTCTGCCATTTCTCGATAGCGAGTTTCACTTTCCCGCAACTTTAACTCTATCCGTCTCCAAGCTGCATTTAACTCGCTACTTAACACCGATACAATAGCAAATAATCCCAAGCGGATAAAGCCATCAAGGGTTAAAATACTCAGTGAATAAGTTGGTTCTAAAAAAAAGAAATCGATCGCCAAGCTACACAGAAAAGTTGCAAATAAACTTGAAGCCCGAGTTCCATACCACGAACTCAGCACCACAGCTGCAAAAAACACTGAAAAAGTAATGTTATCTAACAGCGGCGATACAAGTAAAGAAAATAACAGTGCTAAACCACTGACAAGTACAGCAATACCATAGCTTTTTTGCCAGGAGTAATTTCTACTCTCCATTAGTTATCTCTTGGTTTTATTGAACAGAATTCTGAATTCTGACTCCTTTTTATCCTATTGTGCTAAAGCTACGATCGCGATGAATTTCAATCACTAAATCAACTGCTGTTCTATCTTTGACTAAGGGTTTGATGAATAATTCGGGGTGAAGCGATCGCCAAAAGTATTTGACAAATTGCTCTATCTCTGCATTGCTCATCCCTGATTTCCCCGCAGCAATCATTTGTTGTTCTGCTTGTTTGCGCCACTCTAAAGAACAGCGGTAATCGGTGGGATATAGCACAATTAAGCTGTCTAATCGCTCCCACAGTGGTAGATAATCCTGGAGGCGAAGATTCATATCGCGGGCAAATGCTTTATCTTCGTCTGTAATAATTGGCGGTGGCGCAGTCTCAAATAAATTTGCATCGATTGGTCGCACACCGACAAACCAACCTTCAAACAGTACAATATCTATGTTGTTTGTAAAAATTTCTGAATTCGTGCGATCGCCAGCACCACCGTAGGCAGATTTATCAAACCGGGGAATCATCACTGGACTTTGGAAATCGCGGATTCGATCTAGTAAATTTAAACCTAAGTCGATATCGTGGGTTCCTGGGGGGCCGCGCCAAATCAAGCGGGGATCTTGTTGTGTTAAGAGCAAGCGATCGCTGTAAGTTTTATATAAGTCATCCAAAGACAAACTCACAGTCCGGTATCCCAACTGATGGAGAATCAAGCTGAGAACTTTACACATTGTGGTTTTCCCAGTTCCTTGTCCTCCCAAAATTCCCTGAATCAACGGGCGTCCCAACTGTTGGCGTTGCGATGCGAGTTTAATCCCCAAAGGTAGCCACAAGTCCCACAAAACTTGTAACATTTCCTTGGGTTCTGTTTCCAGGGTAGTTTGGCAGAACTCGTTAAAAGCTGGCAAAACAGATTTTAATAAATGCGATCGCTCCTCTATCACCCGATCCACATTTTCCAGCCCCAAACCATCTGCCAAAAACCCTTTCCTTACTTCCTCCTTCCCCATCTCCCTCATCTCCCTCATCTCCCTCATCCCTCTTCTCACGATCCCAGCTTAAAGGCTTCGAGAAACATGCTGTAGATTAAACCAACTTTCAAGAGATTTAGTGATTCTAAAAGCAGCGATCGCCTGGTGAAAAAGCTCTGATTGTAGAATATTCCACTAGTAATTTCCGTCAATAGTACAAAAAAACCAGCTGCCATAATATCTAATTCTGCCCGTTGTCCAGCTGTGGTAGAAATTGCGTTTCCCAGAAAAAAACCGAACAAAAGACTGATGATTAGCAACGACATTCGCCGCCAAGGGTTTAGAAACCATTGCCCCAACTGTCTAGCAATGGCATCGAACAAATTATTAAGACGTGTGTTTTGCATGAAAGGGACTTTTGGGAAAAAGTCAACATATTTTGAAATATATCAATATTCAAATCCAGAAAATTGGTTTGAGCATCAGCTTGTTTGTTAATATTATAGATATCTACTGGACTTCCAGTGTTTATTCAAATTTTTTGTAAATTTTATCATCTTCAGTGAAGTAAAAAGCCTCTTCAAAGGCTCGCTTTCTACATCGAAGGTTAAATATACTACCTAGATTGATCTCGGGTTCGACAATGGACGCTTGATTGAAACCGCTAGGGGTTTGATAGAAGTTTTATTTTTAAGTATCTAATTTTATGTTTTTATGGAAGCTTACGGAGAAAACTCAAGGAAGCAATCTGTACACCCTTTGCTAGTCAAGGACAAAGGAATTATTTGCTTCAAATGTTTGTTACTTGAAATGATATTTATCATACATTCCTCACCAGAATTTGAGGAAAATCTATATTAGGTTAGTTTGTGCGATCGCCTTTATATGATAGTAGGCTACTATTTGGTCAAGCCTAGACAAATATTTATTTCTAATAACTATCACTCAATATGAAAACTTCAGTGTATCGTAACCTCAGTGTTACAGCTTGTTGCTTGGGACTGCTTGTTGCTTTGGTGGGATGCTTAGGAGTGAGCGTATCCTTTGAGTCCACCAACCCAGATACATCTTCGCAATTGCCGCCTGATACTTCTGAGTGGGACATAACTTCATCGACAGCGATTTCACCTGAGAAGAGTACCTTACCCGATAACCTATCGACTGTAGCAACAAACTCAACTAATAAAGCACAAAATATCACTAAAGAAAATACTCATCCTGTCTTAGCAAATCGTGATAAATCAGCTACCAAATCTAAGGATTTGGGAACATTGCGGATGAGCAATCAAACTAATCAGCCTGTGCGGCTAGCGTTACTGGCGCGAGAGTCTGTAGCAAAAGGCTCTGGTGCTAAACAAACTAACTATGATGTCCCAGCACATTGGGATTTTGCTCCCCAAGAAGGTAGTGACAAAGGACTGATTTTATCTCTACCTGAGAATAATTTGAAACTGGAAAAGGGAGATATTTTAGTTGCCTTTGCACAAGATGGTTCCCGTCTTTACTGGGGTCCCTATGTTGTGGGAGAAACTCAGCAACCTAAATGGAATTCCCAAAGCAAGGAATGGGAATTAGTATTGAGTCCGTAAAATGCTGAGTGAGGAGTGAGGAGTTAGGAGTGAGGAGTTTTTCTATCGCCACCTTTGCATCTGCTTCATCCCCTACACTCTCTCATATTGCTTCAAGCTTACTCTTAAACACGTATAATTAATTTTGCTCAATTAATTATCAGAAAAATGGGTTTAAAACCTTCCCCTTCTAGGGCAGCAGGGCTGATTCATTCCCCAAAGAGCTTTAAAAATCAAGGGTTCTAGCGATTAAAAATTAGTTATTTTGTTACTGGCGTGTCGATGAAACCAACTATTTTACTGATATTTCAGTGCTTAAATGTTCATCTTTTCGTCAC
>JAVRBV020000154.1:0-50175 GCA_034531095.2 Nostoc sp. CreGUA01
CCCAGGCTAACAGCAAAAGTCATCTAAAAGATGACTAAAGATTTTTGGCTATATTTAGTAATCTTTAGATTACTTTTGCTGTTAGCAAGGAACTTCAGTTCCTTGCGGGACATCGGTTTTGCGTTAAGTTGACACCAATGACAGATGTACACCTCTATCTATGTAGGTGTTATCTACAAAATATAGTAATTATAAATATTAGTAAATAATCAGATTCCCGACTTCTGAAATAAATCGGGAATCTTTAGGCTTGCGATTTTAACAAAATCAAATTGTGGTTGCTAGATCGGATATTTTCAAGAAAACTACCAAAGCATTTGTTGAGTAATATTATCGGTTTACTCAACTTATACCAGCTGTTAACTGGAGGCATATTTCAGAGGTAATCCGTCCTGAAATACTAGCAATTCTCCGGGTTGGATTTGTGTCCAAACTTCGTTGTCAGTTAGGGGAGTGGTAGCGATGACGGCGACGCGATCGCGTTCGGTAGTGACTTCCCGAAAATCCACAGTCATATCTTGGTCAATCAAATGGGCAGCAGCAAAGGGCGCTTGGCGTACAATATAGCTGAGTTTGGTTGAGCAATAAGCAAAAAAGTGTTCTCCATCTGATAACAAGTAATTAAACATACCTAATTTGGCAATTACATCAGTAATTTCTTGCAGCACAGAATAGAGTTCTTTAATGGAAGGCTCACCTCCAGGAAAGCGTTCTCGTAATGTTTCTAGTATCATACAGAATGCTTTTTCGCTATCCGTATCACCTACAGCTTGATAAAAGCCCATATTTTCTGGATGAAAATCTGGTAAATTACCGTTGTGGGCAAATACCCAATACTTACCCCATAATTCTCTGCGGAAAGGATGGCAGTTGTGTAAAGCAACTTCACCCTGAGTAGCTTTGCGGATATGGGCGATGACATGGGTTGAGTGGATGGGATAACTCCGCACAAACTCCGCCACTGGAGAAGCGACAGAAGGTTGGGCATCTAAAAACATCCGACATCCCTTTCCTTCAAAGAAAGCAATGCCCCAACCATCGCTATGATGATCTGTTTTTCCTCCGCGTGCAGAAAAACCTTCAAAAGAAAAGCAAATATCCGTTGGGACATTGCAATTCATTCCAAGCAATTGGCACATAATAGATGTTGCAGCTTTCAATTTTCGACTAAGGCCTTGCTGTTCAAGATACTTCAGAATGTTGCCTTGATTCTGGAGCGATCGCTTCAATCTGAAAATTTAGGCTGTAGTCCTGGCGCCATGTCAAAAGATGGTATTGGGCATTGGGCATTGGGCATTGGGCATGAGAAGAGGATGGGGGGATAAGGGGATGGGGAGATGGGGGGAAAGAAGAATTGCTTTTTCCCCATCTCCCCACCTCCCCATCTCCCCACCTCCCCACCTCCCCATCTCCCCACCTCCCCATCTCCCCACCTCCCCACCTCCCCACCTCCCTCATCTCCCCACCTCCCTCATCTCCCCACCTTGACTAGTTTTCTCAACTAAACCGAGTTTAAAGTACCTGTAATATGGGAGACTTGGCAATATTCCCTATCAATTGCGATTCCAGATGAGTAACACAATTTCTGATATCGTGGTCAAAACCATCAACGGCCAGGACAAGCAATTAAACGACTACACAGGAAAAGTACTTTTAATCATCAATGTGGCTTCATACTGCGGTTATACATCCCAATACGACGGACTAGAAGACTTGAACCAAAAGTACAAAGAAGCTGGGTTAAGTGTTTTGGGGTTCCCCTGTAACGATTTTGGGGCGCAGGAACCCGGAAGCAATGAAGAAATTGCGAAATTCTGCATAAGTAAATATGGTGTTACCTTTGAATTATTCGATAAAGTTCATGCCAAAGGCTCACAGCAACACCCACTTTACGAACGACTTACCAAAGCTGTTGAGCCAACTGAGCCTGTTGCTTGGAATTTTGAAAAATTTTTAGTGAATAAGCAAGGTGAAGTAGTCGCTCGATTTAAGAGTAGTATTCACCCATCTTCACCAGAACTAATTAACGCAATTGAGAGTGAATTAGCAAAATAATAGTCATTGGGTATGGGGCATTGGGCATTGGGCATTGGGCATGGAAAGAGGATGGGGGGATAACGGGATGGGGAGATGGGGGGAAAGAAGAATTACTTTCTCCCTCATTTGGCCACCTCCCCACCTCCCCATCTCCCCACCTCCCCATCTCCCCATCTCCCCATCTCCCCACCTCCCCATCTCCCCACCTCCCCATCTCCCCACCTCCCCATCCCCCCGATCTCAACGATAAATTTTTACGCAGATCTACTGAACTTGTCATGAACGTTGCAATCATTGGTTGTGGTTATGTTGGTTATAAAGTTGCTCAATATTGGCAGCAAAATATGAATTTTGCTGTGACTGTAACCACAACTTCTCCTGAGCGTGTTCCTGTACTACAATCAGTTGCTCAAAGAGTTGTAGTTACTAAAGGTAATGACTTAGATAGTCTAAAATCAGTTTTACAAAATCAAGATGTTGTACTTTTGAGTGTTGGCGCAAAAGGCGCGGAAGTCTATGAAGAAACTTATTTACAAACTGCGAATACTGTAGTTTCAGTTTTGCGGCATATTCCCAGTGTGAAGCAATTAATCTACACAGGAAGTTATGCTGTATATGGTGATAGAAATGGTGTATGGGTGGACGAAGAAACGCCACTTGCACCTGCTAATTTAAATGCTCAAATTCTCCGCAAAACTGAGGATGTATTGTTATCCGCATCTAGCGAAAATTTACGAGTTTGTATCTTCCGTTTGGGAGGAATTTATGGAACTGGCAGGGAATTGTTGAAAATATTCGGTAGATATTCCGGCACAATTCGTCCCGGTAATGGCGAGGATATCACAAATTGGATTCATCTGGATGATATTGTTGGTGGCATTGAATTTGCCCGTCACCGTCGTTTGGAAGGCATTTATAATTTAGTAGATGATGCACATCTCACCAGTCGAGATTTGCTGGATAGCTTATTTGCTAAGCATAATTTACCTCAAGTGATATGGGATACTTCTGTTACAAGTACTCGCCCATATAATGCTTGGGTATCTAATGAAAAGCTCAAAGAAGCTGGATACGAGTTGATTCATCCACAGATGATTTTTTAGCAAGTATTAAAACTAGGAATTATGCAACCATCTGCTGTAGCTAACACAACCGATTTGACAGCATCTCCTAGCCAATTTTACACTTGGCAGAATTATCGTTGCGCCTACGAAGTTCATCAACCAAGTAATACAACAGCTGAGGGGATTCCTTTACTGTTAATTCATCCCATTGGTGTAGGATTATCGCGGCAATTCTGGCGACGATTTCAACGCGAATGGTATAATTCGGGTCAGAGTAATTTGATTTACAATCCTGATTTACTAGGATGTGGTGAAAGTGAGATGCCGCATGTGGCCTATTCTCCTAGTGATTGGGCAGAACAGTTGCAATACTTTTTGCAAACAGTTGTGCAAAAACCTGTGATTTTAGTGGTACAAGGTGCGTTATTCCCAGTTGCTATAAAATTAGTTGAAAAAGCATCAAATTTAGTTGCTGGACTTGTACTTTCTGGTCCGCCAGCCTGGGCTGTAATTACCAAAAAATCACCAAAATGGCAGCAAAAAATCCTTTGGAATCTATTAGATTCACCTTTTGGTAATGGTTTTTATCGTTATGCACGGAGGCAAAAGTTTTTACGTTCTTTCTCGACTCGTCAACTTTTTGACTTAGAGAACGCTGTGGATGCAGAATGGTTAAATACATTAATTACAGGTGCAGAAAACCCCGCTAGCCGCCATGCAGTGTTTTCTTTTTTAGCAGGGTTTTGGCGACAAGATTATAGCAGTATGATTGCTTCTATCCAGCAGCCAACACTAGTAGTTGTAGGGGAAACAGCATCAAGTATTAGCCAAGAAGGGAAAAAAGAATCACCAGATGAACGCTTGAGTGACTACTTGGCTTGTTTACCTCAAGGCGAAGGTATCAAGATAAATGGGCGGAATGTTTTACCATATGAATCAACTACTGAATTTGTAGCAGCGATCGCTCCATTTATCAAGAAGAATTCAGAAGTCAGGAGTCAGAATTCAGAATGAATTGCAGGTTCTATTCATTCATGAGTGGAGTATTCACCAATTCAGAATTCTGAATTCTGAATTCTGAATTAGGATATTACTGGTATTGATCGCTTCAGGAAGCAAAATTATGTTGCCTAATCGTCGAGGACAAAGAGTTCCCAATGTAACTTTCCATACCCGTCAAAATAATCAGTGGGTGGATATCACAACTGATGAGTTATTTGCTAACAAGACGGTAGTTGTCTTTTCTTTACCGGGTGCTTATACTCCGACTTGTTCATCAACTCATCTCCCTGGTTATAACGAGCTGGCTAAGGTTTTCAAAGAAAATGGTGTCGATGACATTATTTGTATTTCTGTGAATGATACTTTTGTCATGAATGAATGGGCAAAGGATCAAGAAGCAGAAAATATTACACTAATTCCCGATGGTAACGGTGAATTTACTGAAGGCATGGGAATGCTGGTAGATAAATCAGACTTGGGATTTGGTAAGCGATCTTGGCGTTATTCTATGCTGGTGAGAGATGGTGTAATTAATCACATGTTTATTGAACCAGATGAGCCAGGAGATCCCTTTAAGGTGTCTGATGCTGAAACAATGCTCAGATATATAAACCCCCAAGCAGCCAAGCCAGAAAAAGTTTCTCTGTTTGCAAAGGTGGGTTGTCCTTTCTGCGCTCGTGCGAAGGCGATGCTCAAGGAACATGGTATGGATTACGAAGAAATTACCTTAGGCAAAGATATTACCACACGCTCTTTACAAGCAGTTACAGGTGCAACAACAGTTCCCCAAGTATTTATCGATGGTAAATTAATTGGCGGTTCTGAAGCACTAGAAGCCTATTTTGCAGCGAAATAGGTTTAGTAGGGTGGTACTAGTTGCCGCCCTAGAGTATATATTTATACTTTATTAAAAATACTTAATCTTTAGGGACTTCCAAAAAATAAATTGTTCCAAATTATTTGTACATTTGTAGGGGCGCACAGCTGTGCGCCCCTACGATGGGACGTTTTTTTATTGGAAGTCCCTTATTAAACGAACCGCTAATAGCCTATTTATAAAGTAAATATTAAGTAGGGTGCGTTACGGCTGTGTAAGGATTTGGACGTGTGAGCAAATGATATATAGCCGTAACGCACCACTATCATACGGTGCGTTACGCGTTGCTTTAACGCACTCTACAAATTTAATGTTTACTTTACAAATTATCTCTAACGACGCCAAGGAAGAAATTAGTTAAGAATTATTCTGTGGAAGTTTATTGAGAACTGGTATCACAGGCGATCGCTTAAAATTAGTCTTGATTAAATTACCAGTGATTAAACATACAATATGTTTACCAGAATCCGCCGTCTTTTCCATCAATTTTTTAATAAATCAAGAACTATCAATAACGAACCACTCAATAAGGTGAGTTTGATTGTTATTATTTTCATTGATATTTTTATCTTAATTAATGTTTTTACAGGGCTGGATGATATTAGTAGATGGCACATCAGTCCGACTGAGGCTTATCCATGTTATTCAGAGTGGCAAAATTACCGCCAAAAGAATACTAAAGATAAAGATTACGAAATTATCAAGCTTTCATTTCCTTATAGCTCAAACAATCCATTCAGTTTTCAACAAAATTATCAACAAGCGGAAATAGGACATCTCGGTAAAGTTGATGGGACATGCTTGAAGTATGGCGAGTACAAAGATAAGATTAACAATCCGCAAAATCAGCAAATTATCAAAACTCTTGAACAGAACCAAGTAAAAATAAATAATCTTGAACAAACTAACCGCAATATTCGTGCTAAATATGATTCGACTCTCTTAGAAAAAATTGCAGGTCAGTCTCCCCAACAATCAATTAATCAAGTCAGTGCCGAAAAAGCTAAACAAGAGTTAGACCGCAATAATCGCCAAATTTCTACCTTAAAACAGCAAAATTCTAATCTTCAAAATCAATTATTAGCAAAACCAGAAAGCAGTAATTTTCTTACCTTTCTTCAGGAAAGCAATCAATTTACACAAGTCGAGCAAGGTTATCAAAAAGCTTCATTTTGGTATCCAAGTATTCAGCTTGGTTTTCAGTCACTCTTTCTTTTACCACTAATTTTCATTGCCTTATCAGTTCACAAATTTGCCCAAGCAAGAGGATATGGACTAGTTTCGTTAATTAGCTGGCATTTGCTAGTTATATTTTTTATACCACTGTTAGTTAAAGTCTTTGAATTTCTGCAAATCGGGGCAATATTTCAATTTCTATTTGATATAGTTAGCTATCTTTTTGGGGGATTGCTTTTCTTAATCAATTATGTTTATATCTTGCTGATTCCATTGATTGGTTTTGGAATTATCAAGTTTTTTCAAAAATTTGTCTTTAATGCTAAAGTCCAAGCAGCTAACAGAGTGCAAAAATCACTCTGTGTCAACTGTGCTAAAAAAATTCGCCGTAGCGATTCTTACTGTCCCCACTGTGGCTATTATCAATATCTAGAATGCGAAAACTGTCATCATCTTACTTATAAACATTTGCCATACTGTAAACATTGTGGAACTTATCAAGATTCTAGTAAAAGTATTAACTCGTGACAGATGACATTTAATACTTGACTGCAATAAATTAGTCAGGAGTCAGGAGTCAAAATTCAGAATATGCAAAGTCTTAACAAACCAAATCAAGAAAGTAGATCGGTTTTTTCTTTTCTGAAAAATATATTGATTGCCCGCTGGCGATCGCTCTTACTTTTGTTAATCGGAGTATATTTACCTTTACAGGTGTTTGAAATCTTGGCAGTTAAGGTGTGGGAAAACGGAGATGGCTTTCCGTGGGATGTGCCTACTTTATTAGCAGTTCACTCCACAGAAAACCCACAGTTGGATATTTTAGCAGTAATACTGGCTAGAATTGGGTCACCTCTGACAGCGACTGTAATTGCAGCTGTCATTGCACTAATATTACTACTTCAAAAACGCTGGCGATCGCTAGCTTACGTACTCACCATTTCACTGGGAAGTGTCATCATCACTAACACAGGTAAGGAATTCATGCATCGAGTCCGTCCTCATTTGTGGGAGTCCGTTGCACCTGAATTGAGTTTCGCATTTCCCAGTGGTCATGCCATAGCAAGTATAACTTTGGTGGCAATTTTGCTAATCCTCAGTTGGGCTACTCCCTGGCGTCGCTTGGTTTTCATCTTTGGTAGCTTATATGTAATAGCTATTGCATGGTGTCGTCTTTATTTGGGAGTTCATTTTCCCAGTGACATTCTCGCAGGTTGGATGGTTGCATTAGCTTGGGCAATTGGTGTCAGTCTAATTATTAAACCCTATTTGACTACAGCCAAATCTGTAGATCGAGAATTTCCTAAGGATGAAACAACGTTACTTCCCGAAGAAAAAAAGTTAATAGCTAAGGATTGAAGAAGAATTCACCAATTCAGAATTCAGGAGTCAGAATTCAGGAGTCAGAATTTAGAATTCAGAATTGGTGAATACTCAATCCATAAAGCGAAAAGTTGGAGTTGTATATATGGAGATGGTGCGTTGCGCTTGGCGACAACGCACCCTACTTTTGTTTTATCAAAACTTTTTTCTTAATGAAATTATAGCGGTTCCCAATCAAATGAGGCACAAAAATTTGTAGGGGCGCAAAGCTTTGCGTCCCTACTTTTATCATTGTACATAATGGTAACCAGTCATCAGTAAAAAATTTGGCATTTAAGTTTCCCAGAATACAAAAAATATTTTGGCATCTTGTTATACATTTAAAAAAAGAGGTATGAAATTTGTCAATTTTAGAATTTTCTTTGTTAGTTTGGGTTGGTTCATTTAGCGCTGGGTTTTTAGGGGCGTTAACTGGGCTAGGGGGTGGAGTAGTAATTGTTCCTTTATTAACTTCGGTATTTGGTGTCGATATTCGATATGCGGTTGGTGCTTCCTTGGTATCTGTAATTGCTACTTCTTTGGGTGCAGCGTCTACTTACATTAAAAAAGGTTATACTAATTTGCGATTAGGGATGTTTTTAGAAGTAGGAACAACTATTGGTGCGATCGCCGGTGCGATGATTGCTACTTTTGTGTCTGTGAAAGCACTAAGTATTGTATTGGCGATCGTCCTGATTTATTCAGCATACCTTTCACAACGACCGAGAATAGAAAACATTGAAGACGAACCGGCAGATCCCCTAGCAAGCTATCTAAAACTAAATAACAGTTATCCAACTCCTGATGGACTGATGTCTTATCAAGTTCATTCAGTACCAATGGGATTTGGGATGATGATTTTAGCTGGGGTACTTTCTGGATTGCTGGGTATTGGTTCCGGTGGATTTAAGGTGCTAGCAATGGATCAAGCCATGCGCCTACCCTTCAAAGTTTCTACCACCACTAGCAATTTTATGATCAGCGTGACAGCAGCAGCATCAGCCGGAGTTTATTTAGCACGAGGTTACATCGATCCAGGATTATCTATGCCCGTTATGTTGGGAGTATTACCCGGCGCTTTTTTGGGCGCACGAGTCCTTGTAGGGACTCAAACACATATTTTAAGAATTATTTTCAGCCTTGTGCTAGTGGTAATGGCTTTAAAGATGGTCTACAACAATTTAATAGGAGGGCTGTAAAATGTATAAACTGAATGCTGGTTTTCGCTGGACATCATCGGTACAGCCAGAAAGCAAAGTAATTGCACTAAATTTATTGCCGGAAAATTCACATTCTGATATAAATCGGTTAGAAGAACAGCAACTTAGCACAGTGTCAGAATTGCCAAATAGCTCTGAAATTGATGCTAACAATAATGAACAAAAATTAAAATATTTGCTCAGTAACCTACTTCAATATGGCGTTTTGATAGCTACTGCTGTGGTTTTATTGGGAGGTATCCTCTACTTGATTCATCACGGTGCTGAACCTGCTAGATATCAGTTTTTTCGGGGAGAACCATTGCAATTTCGATCGCCAGGGGGTGTAGTGCAGGCAGTTTTATCAGGTAGCGATGCCTACGGCGGGCTACGCCTACGCGGTATTATTCAACTAGGACTATTACTACTAATTGCCACTCCAATTTTACGGGTAGTCGTTTCTCTATTGGTTTTTTTACTGAAGCGAGAATTTATTTATGTAATTGTTACCTTATTAGTATTAGCTAGTCTAACCTACAGCCTGATTGCTGCTTATTATTAATTATACTTTCAACGGTTAAAGGGTAAACTAACGTTTTTATCCTTAATATAAATAAATATCTACAAAATTATCTATAATTAAATTCTTACCAAACTTTATGAACCTTGAAAAAGTTCATTCATTGAACTTAAACTCTGTTGGATTAGTTCTGTCAGATAAGTTCTTAATGAATCAATATTTGCCACTGAAAAATTTAATAATCCCGCAGCATATAACAAGCTCGAAATCCCAATAATTAAAGCCAGCAATCTGCCAAAAAAACCAGGATTAATTTCAATAAAACCTAATTTCGATTGCCCGATAACGGCAATCGTTATAAACACAATTCCTACTATGATAAATGTGTTATTTCCAGCTAAATCTGTCATTTTTGTATTGAGATAATTCAGTAGTTTTATTCTAGCTATTATTATTTAAAATTTCTGCAACAGATTATATACATTCAGGAAATGGTTAGCAAGGGACAAAGTAGCAGAGGAAAGAATAATTAATAACCAATGATATCATGTCCAGTTAATCAACCTGAATAAAATGTTCGTTTGTAGTTAGGACTAAAGTCCTAGCTTTGGGGACTTAAGTCCCCACTACAAACCGCTTCTTATGGGTGATTTGGCGGACATCATATGATTAATAATTTTACTGAAACTACCCATCGGTAGAACTTTTAGTATTAACAAATCAAAATTTTTCACTTGCGTACTAGACTTTGATCTAGTTTTTAGTTTAAAATACACTAAACAGGTAGGAATAGTGGATTTTATGCAAAACTTCCAGAAAGTAAGTCAAGAGTTGAGCCTCGAAAACCACACAATGACTGAGCATTTAAAGTCAAATATTTCAAACAAGTCTAGAAAAGACATTTTCAAAAAGCTCAGAGGAGGATTTTTTCTGGTACTTGGATATTTGTTGTCACCGCTATGTTGGTGGAATGACTTACTTTTTAATCTACCAATAGCTTATGGTTTTGGGTATGGATGTAGTTTACTTTTCCCAAAATTACTTTTACCTTGTTCTATTATAGGATACTGGCTGTCTAATATTGTCGGAATTCTGTTGATGCAATTTGGTTCTCAGGATATATTTCAAAAAGAATCGAAAGAGCATAACCTCAAAAAAGAATTATTTACGGGTCTAATAACTTCAACAGCTTATACTTTGTTGATTTTGCTATTAATCCAGTTGAAGATTCTTGATTCTCCCGTTTTATTCTCCAACGGTTAAATTAGTGACTACGGCTGTGGTGATTTAGCGATCGCTGCCCACACTCGATGATGAACTTGTAGAATTGGTGCGGGATATTTTGCTTCGAGTAATACCGCCAATTCCTGGTCAAATATTTCTACCTTTTCTGGTGTCAAACTGGCGCCCACACCCGCACTAGCACGAATTCGCCCCCGCCAATCTTCATGTGTATAAGATACAAATACATCATAAGAAAATGTGCGGATGTCTCGAAATCCTCCTTCTCCAATATCTTGTAACCACAGAGGATACAATCCATTACCACCGCCTAGATTCCACGCTGGATTATGAGCCTCGATTAGTTGTTCTGTTGCTTCAACAACATTACCCTTTAAAGGTATCCAATCAAAATGAGCGATCGCAATTGAACCATTCGCTCTCAATATCCTGGTAATTTCCTTGACAGCACGCCCACGGTCAAACCAATGCCAACACTGTCCGGCGGTGACCACATCAGCACTTGCATCCGGTAACTCAGTATTCTCCGCAGTGGCGACTCGATAATCTACTTTGATTTGGGCAGATTCGCTTAACTGTCTCGCTTGTTCTAGAAGTGAAACTGATGGATCGATGGCAATCACATAAGCGCCTCTATCTGCAAAACCCCGCGCTAATGTTCCTGTTCCTGTGCCCAGGTCAACAATGTTTTGTCCTGGTAAACCTATACCATATTCAGAGAGTTTGTTAAATAATGAACTGGGGAAACCAGCGCGGTGTTTTGCATAATCAACAGCAGTTGCACCAAAATCAATTTTCATACGTTCAAAACTTCACTTGTAACAATTGCCTTGGTTAGAAGTTCTCTACCCACGGACGTAGTTCTACTTCCCATGTCCAAGCACTGCGGGGTTGGCGGAGGATATTGAGATAAGTTTGGGCGATGGCATCCGGATCGAGAGTACTATCAGTATTATCCACCGGATCTGGGCGATCTGCTGAACGTATTACACCATCAATTATAAAATGCGCCACATGGATATTCTTTGGCGCTAATTCCCTAGCAATACTCTGAGCTAAACCACGCAGTGCAAATTTACCCATTGCAAAAGGAGCAGATTGAGGAAAACCCTTAACACTCGCTGAGGCTCCTGTAAAGAAGATCGCGCCACCTCCATGCTGCAACATGCGTTTGGCAGCAGCTTGGGCAACCAGAAAGCCGCCGTAGGCAGTCACTTCTAGAGTTTTTGCCACCCCAACGGGATCTAGCTCAAGCAAAGGTCCGCGCACGCGGAAACTAGGGTTATAAATCACGATATTTGGGGAACCTAGCTGATTTTCAACATCAATAAATAGCTGTTCCACCTCATCTGGTTTCGACGCATCAGCAGCAAAACTCACCCCCCCAATTTCACTAGTTAGCTGGGTGAGTTTCTCAATTTGCCGAGCAGCTAAAGCGACAGTTATTCCCTCTTTGGCAAAGGCGCGGGCTAAAGAGGCACTTAGTCCACTACCTGCTCCCACTATCAATGCTGTTGTTGCCATAATTTCAAGTTTCCTGTTGTAATAGTTGTGAGTGTGGGGAGTGTGGGGAAGAATAACTTTTAACTCCTAACTCCTAACTCCTAACTCCTAACTCCCCACTCCCCATTTACAGAAAACTAACCCTGATATGGGTTACCAATTGTGTCTACAGAAACGTTGTAGGAAAATGGCAAACGGCCGGGATTTAAGCGTGGTTCTGCTGCATAGCCAACGGGAACTAAAACAGCGATCGCTAAATCTGGATTATCCGCAGCGCCAATTACTTCTTTGACTTTTTCCTCAATCCAACCGTTCATAAAACAAGTGGACAATCCCAGACTTTCTGCTGCTAACACCAAATGGGTAGCGGCAATAATCGCATCTTTGATGGCATATTCGCGTCGCTTGTCGCCTAACCCAGCTTGAAATTGGGGAATGGCATTTTTAAAGTAGTCTACAGTCTTTTCATTCCATGCCCCAGTTTGGAATCCCTGCTCCAGAATTGGGGTCAAGTCTTGTTCGCCGGCGTTAGGATTGGCAGCAAACACAAAGGTTACAGGTGCTTGAACAATTTGCTGTTGATTCCAAGATGCTGCTGCTAGTGCTGCCTTTTGCGCCTCATCTTGCACAAGAATAATTTGCCAATCCTGGATATTAAAACTGCTAGGCGCTGCCACAGTTAACTCTACCAATTGTTTGAGCAGTTCTGGAGCGATGGGGTCTGATTTAAAAGTTTTGATTGAACGACGTTGAGCGATCGCAGTTGGTACATCTAAAGGTTGGATTTGGGTGATTGGACTCATGAGATTCTCCTGATAGTTAAGTTAAACAATTTTGGATTTGAGATTTTAGATTCTTTCCACGTAGCTTGCTGGTTGCTTTGACAGTTTTTGCAACTTGGAATGCAAGAATTTTAAATCCAAAATCCAAAATTTAAAATCTAAAATTTATCATTTGGCTACTGCTTCACTAGCAGCTGACCAAAATGGGTAGTCTGTATATCCCTTTTCATCGCCACCATAAAATGTAGCTTGATTGGGTTCATTGAGTGGTGCATTCAAAGCCAAACGTCGAGGTAAATCTGGATTTGATATGAATAATGTACCAAAGGCAACTAAATCTGCTGCTTTATTTGCGATGACAGCATTGCCTTTTTCACGAGTATAACCGCCATTGACGATGAGCGTATTTGTAAAGCGATCGCGTATATGACTAGTAGGCACAACAACCGCGCCGTGTCTGATATCTGCGTCTATTGCTTCAAAAATATGCAGATATGCCAAATTAAATTGGTTCAACGCACCAGCCGCATAACCAAATGTCTCCAGAGGATTGGAGTCACGCATATCATTAAAAGTCCCACTGGGAGAAAAACGTACTCCCACTCGGTTAGAATCCCACACACTAGTTACCGCTTCGGTTATCTCCAACAAAAATCGAGTCCGATTTTCAATGGAACCCCCATATTTATCAGTGCGCTGATTAGTGCCATCCCGTAAAAACTGATCTATCAAATAACCATTAGCTGCGTGAATTTCCACCCCATCAAACCCAGCCGCCAGCGCATTTGCCGCTGCTTGACGATACTGTTCTACTATCTGTGGTATTTCTGAAGTTTCTAAAGCACGGGGCACCACAAACGGTTTAGACCCCTCAAAAGTTGAGGCTTCACCTTTAGCAGCAATGGCGGAAGGAGCCAGAGGTAAAGCTCCATCCGGTTGTAAATCAGGGTGAGAAATCCTGCCTACATGCCATAGTTGCAGAAAAATTCTCCCTCCCTCTTGATGCACAGCATTGGTTACTAACTTCCAGCCCTCCACCTGTTCTGGTGAATGAATCCCTGGCGTACCGGGATAGCCTTGTCCTTGTGGACTTACCTGTGATGCTTCAGAAATAATCAGTCCAGCCGAAGCACGTTGGGCATAGTAGGTAGCATTTAGTTGGTGTGGTACATTTCCCTCACCCGCCCGATTTCGAGTTAACGGTGCCATCACTACCCGGTTCGGCAGTTCCAGATTCCCTAATTGATAAGGAGAAAATAAGTTAATATCAGTACTCATTGGTTATGTCTCCAAATTGTTATTAATCATTGGGTATGGGGCATTGGGCATTGGGCAGGGGGCATGGGACATTAAAAAGTTACGCATTCAAAAGTTCTTGAATTTTGAATTTTGAATTTTGAATTTTGAATTGATTTGTCTCCCTCATCTATGCCCCATGCCCCATTCCCCACACTAAACAATTGACCGAATAACGCCACCATCTACTCGCAAAGCTGCACCATTGGTTGCTGAGGCTAGAGGACTCGATAGATAAACTACCAGCGCTGCTACTTCTTCATTGGTTGCAAAACGTTTAATTAGAGAAGTTGGACGCACATTTTGGAAAAATTCCGCCTCAACTTCGGCTCTACTAGTACCACGTTCCTTAGCTAGGTTGGAAATAAATTCTTCAACGCCTTCTGAACGGGTTGGCCCTGGTAAAACAGAGTTGACTGTGACTCCAGTACCAATTGTCATTTCTGCTAGACCCCGCGCAATGGCAAGTTGCGCTGTTTTAGTTGTGCCGTAGTGAATCATTTCCACAGGAATTTGAATGCCAGATTCACTAGAAATAAAAACGATCCGCCCCCAATTTTGCTCTAGCTGCTTTTGGAGATATTGCCGACTCAAACGAACTCCACTGAGTACGTTGATTTCAAATATTTTTAACCAGTCTTCATCACTAATCTCAAAAAAGGTTTTTGGCTCATAAATACCTAGATTGTTAATTAGGATATCAACATGAGGAACTTCTTGAAAAAGTTGTTCTACTCCTGCTTTTGTGCCTCCATCAGCAACAACCCCAGAAACTTTCGCTTCGGGTATACTTTGCTGAATTTTGGCGATCGCCTGTGCTACTCTTTCCTCAGACCGACCGTTAACAATCACTGATGCACCCTCTTGAGCTAGCCCTTGGGCTATGGCAAAACCAATGCCTGCCGTTGAGCCAGTTACCAGTGCGGATTTACCATGCAATTTCAAGTCCATTTCGTTCTTTCCCCGTTAATTTGCTGTGGGATTGGGGATTGGGGATTAGGGAGTGGGGAGTAGGGACTGGGGATTAGGCATGGGGCATGGGGCATGGGGCATGGGGCATTGGGCATTAAAAAGTCAAAAGTCAAAAGACACTCATATTCTTTTCTTTTTACTTTTGCCTTTTAGCTTTTGAATTATTTGTCTCCCTCATCCCCCTCATCCCCCTCATCCCCCTCATCTCCCCACTCCCCACTCCCCACTCACCTAGATCAAAGATGCTGTGCTAAGGTCTTATTTAATGTGGTCTTCGGCACTGCCCCTACCACAGTATCGACTTGCCGACCTTCTTTGAAAACCATCAGCGTTGGAATGCTGCGAATTCCGTAATGACTGGCCACAGTAGGATTTTGATCCGTATTCAGCTTCACTACTTTCACCTGTCCTTCGTATTCTGTAGCAACCTCGTCTACAACCGGAGCCACCATCCGACAAGGGCCGCACCACGGTGCCCAAAAGTCCACTAAGACTGGAATTGTACTTTCCAAAACTTCTTGCTTGAATGTGGCTTCTGTGACATTTGTAATGGATGACATAAATTGCCTTCCTAATTTAATTCTATAATTCGATAATATCGAATAATAAAAATATATGCTACTTGATGAGATAATGCAACTATGAGATTCCTTTATCATCCAGATAGAAAAAATATTTCTTTACCGGGAGTGTTGTATGCATTGGGCGACCCAGTGCGGTTAGAGATTGTGCGGTTGTTGGCCAGTGAGGGGGAACAATGCTGTGCTAGGTTTGACTTTGCGATCGCCAAGTCTACCATGTCCAATCACTTTAAAATTTTACGCGAATCTGGCGTAGTATTTACACGTAAAGAAGGCACACATCACATTAATATCCTGCGGCGTGAAGATTTAGAGATGCTGTTTCCAGGTTTGCTCGATGCTGTGTTGAAAGCAGCTCGACCATTGTCTGTTGACCCTGCCACTACTAGACAAACAGCCTCAACTAAGGTACGAGGCTGAGCTAGTGAGTTTAAAAATCTTCTCGTTTTTCTTTTTGTATCCACCCTCAAATATCATTGTACGTAAGTATTTATAGCCTTCTGTGTTAACCGAAGCAATAAAATCAACGTCTTTACTTCTGCGATACTCTTCAAAATCTAGTGTCAGAAGGGTTCCGTCACCGAAGTAAGCAGAACCTTTCGTAACGATGTCAGAATCTAAGCATTCAAGAACTGTGACAATTTTGTTATGGTGTTCTAACTTGAACGTCATAAACAAACTTGCAACCAGGATTTATACTGTCTGGAGAGTTCCTTAAGAAAATTCAGTTCTTCACCCTCAAGATTATTGAATAGGTTGCGATATTGCCAACCACGTTCGTAGCGGCTCAGCATTTCTTCTGGACTAAACCGATATACATCAGCAGTCTGCCAACAAATTGATTCCAGAAAAGGCAGATTTTTGGGTACAAAAATGGTGTTATTTGTCGGTGTTACTGTTGTCATAAATATTTTATTCAACCACTTTCTATTTAGTTAAATTTAGATTAGGATTGCCAATTATGTAATTCAATTTTATCTCAACTATAAATTATTTTGCTTAGGATATACTCTTCCTTTCCAACTGCCGCCGCGTCCTTGCCAGTGGCGGAGTGCAGAATCTAAAGTCATCAGGGTATAGAGAAAAGCGATCGCAGGTAAACTAAAAGCTAACCAAAAAGAACATTTATAAAAGCGGATTGTCGGATAATAAGCCAAGCTCATTAATAACCAAGCGAATAAACCCGTAAGTATGATTATCCAATTACCCCAAACTAAACCCAAAATCACACCGATAGGTGGAACTAAATAAATTAAGCTCATCCCTACCAAAGTTCCCAATAGTAATAATGGAGAATAATTCAGTTGCGTATAGGCAGTACGAGCAACCATATCCCAAATTGTTGCCAGCGAATTATAAGGACGCAAACTGCGGGTTAAAGTACTCAATCCCAGCCAAATACGGCCTGTTGAAGAAGACACGGAGATGGGGAGACGGGGGGACACGGGGAAAGAAAATATCTCCGCGTCCCCGCGTCCCCGTGTCCCCGTGTCCTCTTCTCCTACTCTGCCACTCCTCTTAACCGCTTCAGCCAAGGCGCAATCATCAATTAAAGCTTGACGAATCGCTTGAATACCACCGATTCGCTCTAAAGCTTGTTTGCGAATCAAAATCGAACCCCCAGCGGCGGCGGCTATGGGATGGTTGGGATTATTTACCCAGCGGAAGGGATAGAGTTTTTGGAAGAAAAAGACGAAAGCGGGAATCAATAATTTTTCCCAAAAGCTTTCACATCTGAGTCGCACCATCACTGAAACTAAGTCTAAGTTTTCCTGCTCAGCTTTAGCAACGAGCCGCCAAAGACTACTCACATCATGTTCGATATCTGCATCGGTAAGGAAATAATAGTCAGGTGTCAATAAACTCGCATTTTTGATACCTTGCTCAACTGCCCAAAGTTTCCCTGACCAACCGGGAGGTAGTGATTCTCCTGAGATAATATGCAATTGCTCGGATTTACCTAAAGCGTAGGCAACTCCCTCGGCGAAATTTGCTGTACCGTCTGTGCTGCGGTCGTCTACTAAAAACACGTCCAAAGAACCAGGATAATCTTGGAGTAAGAGCGATCGCAAGCTGATTGGCAGTAATTCAGCTTCGTTACGCGCCGGAACCACCGCACAAACCGTAGCTTGTAAAGACGTTGTATCCAGCTTCTCTAGTTCTAATTGCTGGTCTAACCGCCAAAACTGCCCCCGAAAACACAGTAATCCTAACCAAATTGTTAATGATAAAATCACCAGTGCTAGTAGAATTACACCCATGACTGTCCCTATCTGCTACTACATAAAACTTGGATAAAGCTATATCTTATACCAGGTTCGGGCGAACACTTATAATTAACATTGACACAAAGACCCAAAGAATTTGCTGAATTATCAAGCGATATCTATTGACAAAAAACATCAAATATGTATAAATTCAAAAAAATCATATCTGTTGTAGGGGCACAGCACTGCCCAATTGGAAGCAAAGCCGGGGTGGGGTGACTGAGGATTAATTGGTAAATCAGTAGACCTCTTGCAAAAGTGTTTTTTGCACTCTTGTGGGAAAAGGTAAAAGGTTATGGTTCGGCAAGCTCACCAACCAGGGGAAAGGAAAATACCAAAGCTTTCCCCCTTTCCCTTTCCCCTTTTCCCGACTTCTGCAAGAAGTCTAGTGTAGCAACTCAAATTCTGGCGATCGCCTTTTCCAAGAATCACAAGCCCCAGCCTCGCCAGAAGTATTCGGTAAGTTGCCGTCCCACGCGGCGTTCTTCATTGGCATCGGGGGGTAAATTCCAACGCAGAGATTGATAGAGTAGATGGCGGTGCAGGTCAAAGGTAGCTTCGATGAGTTCACCATAGTTTCTGGCAGCATCAAGCGCCCAGTAGCGATAAATAAAGATAGCAGAAAAGATGCCCACAAGTGCCGCCCACCATGCCCAAATTGTCCAGATGATAAATAGTACACTCCACAACCAAAAGCGGACGGCGGTGTTGAGGTCGGCGCGGGCTTCTTGCAGGTCTTTTTTGACGGCATCGGGGAGGAGAAGCCACAGGCGCGACCAGCAGACGATGGCATCTAATCCATATTTTTCCAGCGGCCACTGTTCGACAGCACGCAGGATGTTGCCCAACCGAGTGGGCATAATTTGGTTTTCCAGGGGTAGGTAATGTAGTTGCAAGTCAAGTTGGATCAGTTCGTCACGCTGTTCGGGAGTCAGGGAATTGAGGCGCTTAAGTGTTTGCCAGCGATCGCTAATTCTTTGACTGCGTTTTTCTTCTGTTGCAATCAACCAACGCCGCAAAGGCCGCAGCCAAGGATGCCAGTACCCTTCCAGAAAGCGCAGTACAGCCAAATCGAAGCGTTGCACCACGAAGGCAGAGGCGACAATCAGGCAGAAAACCCCGACGAGGAAGGCGATTTGTAACGGTTCGGGTTGTTGGCTGAACCAAGTGCTAGCACGTTTCCAGCCGAAGCGCTGTAGCCCAGCGGCGGCTCCCCCTGCCCAAAAGACAAAGGCGGGGGTGAGGAGGTTGGCAACCCATTGTTCGGCGAGTTTGCTGCCAAAGCTTTCCAGGAATTTTGCGGACATGGTGTTACCGAGAGAGTTGATAGGGCTGGGGCTATTCGGTTAACCAACTGAAGAGTTTACCAACAGTGAGGCTGAAGGATTCGGCAAAAGGTGGGACGGGTAAGCGATCGCTCTGTTGTTCATAGACAGCGATAGTGCGTAGGCTTTGCCCACCGTAGGTATCGCTAAAATAAACAAATACGAGTTCCTCTTCTGGGTCAATCAACCATCCGATTTGGGTGCCGTGGGCAAGGCTGTGAAGGATGTTGCGGATAACTTTGGTTTGGCTTTGGTCGGGGGAGAGGATTTCTATTGTCCAGTCGGGGGCGATGATAAAATTATTGGACACTTTGCCGTCGCGATCGCGGGGAATGCGTTCCCAAGTGAAGACTGGAATATCTGGAACAATCGACCTACCGCCAAAAGTGCAGCGGAGTTCTGAATAGGCGCGGGCGATGTGTCCGGGTTTGAGTGCTTGGTTGATGTCAGTACCAAGGTCAAGCTGCACTGTACTGTGTTTTCCTTGGGGCATGGGTTTCTGGATAATCTGACCGTCGATGAATTCACTAGCAGGTTTGGTTTCCGGCAGTTTGAGAAATTCGTCGAGGGTCAAGGGTTTGGCAGGAGTTTGAACCATTGCCGTTTGGGGTGCGTGGGTTGTGAGTATTGTATCGTTATGCTTGAACGGGTTCGAGGGGAACGTTATGAGTGCGGCACAGGGGCGTGGGGCGACCAATGCGATCGCGCGACCAAGTTTCGTCGCACTGAGGACATTTAAATTGGCGTGCAGAAATTTCAGATATTGAACCAGCTGGTCGATCGTATCCTTTTTGAGTTGCGTTCGTTTGCTGGAATTGCGTTACCCAGTTGCGAGTGGCTCTCGTGCCCGTCAGTAACTCCCAAATGGAGTCCTCGACGGCTTCTCCAGCTTGAGCTTGTTGTAGGAGTTCGTCAAGTTCTTGGCGCATTTGTTCTCCAGCTTCAGTCCCCAGTAATTGCCAGAGGCGGGGACGAATCGCCAGAGCAGTTTCTAAAATTGAGAAATTATCAGTCATGGTTGCTTGAAGAAATAACAAGTTAAATAATGTTTAAACTCCCGTGTAGCTGAAGGCTGCCCAGTAATAGGGATGGGAGAAATCTAATAGTAGCGATCGATATAAAGCCCCTTCTCTGGATGCGAGTTCGGGAATAAATGTTTCACAGTGAGCAACTATATCACGCGGTTCGGCATCCCGGAGCCATTTTTGGGCTGTGATTAAAGCTTGTGATGGGTCTAAATGGTGGTTACGCCAGAGTGTGTAAAACCGACTTAGCAGAACCATTGTACTAAAGTCAGAAACTGACCAAAGGGAAGCAGCAACGCCAGCGACACCTGCCTGAAGTAAGCCTGTGGGTAGACTGATGGCTTCATCCGCCAGTTCAATTCCTTGCAGTCCAGTTTCGCAAGCGGAGAGAATGGCGAGGCGAATGCCACCCTGGTTATTTTCCACCAGCTTGAGGTCGAGTAGGTCACGCAGGGTAAGCAGTCCATCGCTCATGGCGAGTCCACTGGTGAGGGGTTCGCGGGGGTTGGCTGTGCCGTGGCAGGAGAGGTGCAGAATGTTGTAGTGAGGCAGAGCAGCAAGAACAGCTGAGATTGCAGCTTGTTCGTGTTGTAGAACTTTGGGCTGGGGGAATGTGGCAACAGCAGCAGTGACTTCACGGGTGGAGTTAGGCAAATCGTTACGGGGATTATCAATTGCTAGTATGGAATCTGCGAAAGTTCGTTGAGTGATTTCCTCAGCCGTTGCCAGGGAGCGTGCATTGGGAACGTAGGTAAATTGGATAGCATCTAGGGCGTAGCGCCGTCCGGTGGGGGCGGTAGAATCCTCAACCCAGGCGGTGTGTAGGGGGAGCAAGCTGAGGAAACCTGTGGGAATGAGGGTGGCTTGCTGGAAGTGGCGCAGCTGGAGGTAATCGATTAGGGGTGACATCAGGGGTTGCCAAAGTTGGTGAGTGCCTTGGTCAATTGCATCTAACCAAGCTTGATGGTTGGTTTGTGATTCGTTATAGGCATCGAACCAGTTATAGAGTAGTTCTTCCAGGCTATTTTCAGTGAGGTCATCCAACCAAAGAGCACCAATACCATCTTGGGTGAAAATGAGGGCGAGGCTGCCAGTAGAAGTAGTTATGAGGTAAACGAGGGGAATACCAGGGCGGAGTGCTTGGCGGATGTCATCGAAGCTGGGTTGAGTCAAGAAGTCTGCATAGCCGGTAACTTGACGGATTTGCTCAATGATGATCATCAAGGATGCGCGTAGTTCCAGGGCTTTGGTACGCAGGGTTTCAGGAATGAAACTATGGCGATCATCTGAGGTCATCCGCAGCCGTTGTTGAGTTTCCAACTTGCGGAGTTGGGCAGTAGTATCTGTGTATTGAGTATAAAGGGCGGGGGCGAGTTGCTGAAGTTGAGTGAGATTGGCTCTGTCTCGGTCTAGGGTTTCACTAAGTCCACGGGCGCGACCTTGCTCTAGGGTGAGGACAGCAGCTTGCAGGTTGCCACTGCGGGCGAGGGCATAAGCAGCGAGGCGCGGTAGGTTATTAGTTGCGGCAAGTTCTGCGGCTTTGCCATCAAGCAGAATAGCAGATTGGTAAAGAATTTCCCCTGCTTCCAGGGCTGTGGTGTAGGCACTAGCGGCTTTTGCCCAGGTTTGTTGCTCAAAGTGGAGATTGCCGAGGTTGCGGGCAGTCTGAAGGCAGTCTTTAGGAAAAGCTGCACGGGTTCTCACTTCCAGAGCGCGTTCATAGGCGGCAATCGCTTGTTCCAGGTTATCAGCCCGCTCGCCTTTGATGCGATCGCTGTAGGCATTTGCCAGATTATTCTGGTTCCCTGCCCAATCTTCGGGAAAGGCTGCACGGGTATAAACTTCCAGAGCGCGTTCAGAGGCGGCAATCGCCAGTTCCAGGTTATCAGCCCGCTCCCCTTTGATGCGAGTGCCGTAGGCAGTTGCCAGATTATTCTGGGTCATTGCCCAATCTTTGGGAAAGGCTGCACGGGTATAAACTTCCAGGGCGCATTCATAGGCGGCAATCGCCAGTTCCAGGTTATCAGCCCACTCCCCTTTGATGCGAGCGCTGTAGGCAGTTGCCAGATTATTCTGAGTCATTGCCCAATCTTCGGGAAAGGCTGCACGGGTATAAACTTCCAGAGCGCGTTCATAGGCGGCAATCGCTTGTTCCAGGTTATCAGCCCGCTCCCCTTTGATGCGATCGCTGTAGGCTCTTGCCAGATCATTCTGGGTCTGTGCCCATTTTTCAGGAAAGGCTGCACGGGTTCTCACTTTCAGAGCGTGTTCATAGGCGGCAATCGCCAGTTCCAGGTTATCAGCCCGCTCCCCTTTGATGCGAGCGTTGTAGGCTCTTGCCAGATTATTCTGCGTCATCGCCCATTTTTCGGGAAAGGCTGCATGGGTTATCACTTTCAGAGCGCGTTTACAAGCGGCGATCGCCAGTTCCAGGTTATCAGCCCGCTCCCCTTTGATGCGATTGTTGTAGGCAGTTGCCAGATTATTCTGGATCATTGCCCATTTTTCGGGAAAGGCTGCATGGGTTATCACTTTCAGACCACGTTCATAGGCGGCAATCGCCAGTTCCAGGTTATCAGCCCGCTCCCCTTTGATGCGAGCGCTGTAGGCAGTTGCCAGATTATTCTGGGTCATTGCCCATTCTTCGGGAAAGGCTGCACGGGTATAAACTTCCAGGGCGCGTTCATAGGCGGCAATCGCTTGTTCCAGGTTATCAGCCCGCTCTCCTTTGATGCGATTTTTGTAGGCAATTGCCAGATTATTCTGGTTCCCTGCCCAATCTTCGGGAAAGGCTGCACGGGTTAAAACTTCCAGGGCGCGTTCAGAGGCGGCAATCGCCAGTTCCAGGTTATCAGCCCGCTCCCCTTTGATGCGAGCGCTGTAGGCTCTTGCCAGATTATTCTGGGTCATTGCCCATTCTTCAGGAAAGGCTGCATGGGTATAAACTTCCAGGGCGCATTCAGAGGCAGCAATCGCCAGTTCCAGGTTTAGCCAGCGTCGCCCTGAGGGAAATTGTTGAATCAAGTTGCCAAATTGAACAAGAAGAAAAGCCGCTAACCACTTTTGCTGCTCTGATTCGCCCCCCAGCAATCTTGCTGCCACTTTCGGCAAAGTTTCCAGCAGTTGTTCATTCAGCCTGCCTTCATGCTGTGCTAAAAATGGATGAACTTTTTGGGCATTGCCTTCGCTCTCTCCTACAAGTCGCAACACTTTTAACAAAAACTGCTCTGAATCTTCCGGCGACTTCTCTGCACCAGCATCCCTGATTCCAATTGCTTCTGCCAACTGTCCCGCTATTCCCAACAGCCACCGTCCCACCTGCATCCATTGTTTATCCATAACTAGAGGTTTCCTAAAATGCTAAAGATTGGCAATTGACAGCGATTCTTTCCCTAATATTTAGATTTAGTAACTGCGATCGCTCTCTGTGCCCTAAAAAAAACACTACAAAACGACCATCGCCTTTTCCTGAAAGCTTTTGCTACACATCCACACACCCCAACCTATTGCAAATTCTCTGTGACTCAGACACAATACTATGTCCACTGATAGAGGATAATAATTTTTTGACCTGTATTGCCGTGTTGTTAACTAGTGTTGAGTGTTGAGGTTGAACGGTTTTTGATGCAAACACAAGACAGGGTAAAAGTCAAGCAAGTCGCCCAAGCGATCGCAGCTAGCCAAGAATATCTGCTTTCAATTCAAAATCCGGCAGGTTATTGGTGGGCTGAGTTAGAATCTAATGTCACCATCACTGCTGAAGTGGTGCTTTTGCATAAGATTTGGGGAACAGACCAAAAAAGACCTTTGCACAAAGTTGCAGCCTATCTGCGTCAAGAACAACGCGAACATGGCGGCTGGGAGCTTTTTTTTGGTGATGGCGGAGAACTTAGTACCTCAGTTGAAGCTTACATGGCGCTGAGATTGTTGGGTGTGCCAGCGACCGACCCGGCGCTGGTTCGGGCGCGAAGGTTTATTCTCGAACGCGGTGGTATCAGCAAAACTCGCATCTTTACCAAGCTACACCTAGCTTTGATTGGCTGCTATAACTGGCGCGGTATCCCGTCGCTACCACCTTGGATAATGCTGCTGCCGGAAGCTCTTCCAGTTAATATTTACGAGATGTCTAGTTGGGCGCGTTCCAGCACTGTACCGTTGTTGATTGTCTGCGATCGCAAACCGATTTTTCTCACCGACCAAGGTATCAACCTAGATGAACTATACGTTGAAGGTGTGGATAAAGTCCAGTGGGAATTACCCAAAAATAACGATTGGACAGATTTATTCCTCGCCTTGGATGATGGCTTCAAGTTGGCAGAACGCCTAAATTTAGTACCCTTCCGCGAAGAAGGCATCAAAGCCGCCGAAAAGTGGATTTTAGAACGGCAAGAAGTTACAGGCGACTGGGGCGGAATTATTCCAGCGATGCTCAATTCCATGCTGGCTTTGCGGTGTTTGGATTATGACCAAAACGACCCCATTGTGGAACGAGGGCTGCGGGCAATTGATAATTTTGCGATTGAAACAGAGGACTGCTACCGAGTACAGCCTTGTATTTCACCCATCTGGGATACAGCTTGGGCGATGCGTGCTTTAATCGATTCTGGTTTTGCACCAGACCATCCGGCTGTGGTACTAGCTGGGGAATGGTTGCTGCAAAAGCAAATTTTGGACTACGGAGATTGGGCTGTCAAAAATCGCCAGGGAAAACCAGGAGCTTGGGCGTTTGAGTTTGACAATCGCTTTTATCCCGATGTCGATGATTCGGCTGTGGTGGTGATGGCGCTGCATCAAGCGAAACTGCCTAATGAAAAACTTAAGCAGGGTGCGATCGCTCGTGCCTTAAAATGGATTGCATCTATGCAATGTAAACCAGGCGGTTGGGCTGCTTTTGATTTGGACAACGACCAAGATTGGCTTAACTCCATTCCCTATGGAGACTTGAAAGCCATGATTGACCCAAACACCGCAGATGTTACCGCTAGGGTAGTAGAAATGCTGGGCGCTTGTAATTTGTCAATTGAACCGCACAACCTAAATCAGGCGCTGACTTATCTTCTGAATGAACAAGAAACAGAAGGTTGTTGGTTTGGTCGCTGGGGTGTAAATTACATCTACGGTACTAGTGGCGTCGTCTCAGCCTTGGCGTTGATTGACCCTCAAAAGTATAAATTCAATATAGAACGAGGGGCAGCTTGGTTAGTGGGATGTCAAAACCCAGATGGTGGTTGGGGCGAAACTTGCCGCAGCTACGACGATCCCAGCCTTAAAGGAAAAGGACGCAGTACTGCATCTCAAACTGCTTGGGCTTTAATTGGCTTGTTGGCAGCAGGTGAAGCAACTGGCAAATTAGCCCTTGAAGCCATTGAACGGGGAATTAACTACCTTGTGACAACTCAACAGCCGGATGGTACTTGGTTTGAGGCAGACTTCACAGGTACTGGTTTTCCTTGCCATTTTTATCTCAAATACCACATGTATCAACAATACTTTCCTTTAATTGCACTAGGGCGCTATCAAGCGGTGATTGGAAAAGATTAATTGTTGACTGATAACTGTTGGCTGTTAACCCTCAACAGTCAACAGCCGATTAAAATTCTTTGCGTAATCAAGTCAGCCTTAATGATAATTCTTCAACTTAATTTGCGGTAAATTCTATTAGTAATGTATTGATTAAAATATTGATGATTGTATCAAATTTCAGGTAGAAAATGAGCCTAAGAGTTTGGAGCGATCGCTGACATTAAATCTATTCAAAGCTGACCTAGATTGCTTTCAAGCTTCAATATTTTTATCAGTTATATTAAAACCTAGTAAATTATTTACATTCTTGTGTTAATTCAAGATTGATTTTGGTGTTAGATTTAAAAAAAATATTTAAATATCAACGTAAAAAGTTTGACTATCCTAATGATATCTGTATGAATTTTTGAGATATTTAAGTTGCAAATAAAAAACTATAAAAAAGCAGAAGATTAATCTAAAATTGACATATTAAAACCAACCAAAAGGCAGATTAAATCAGCTATAATTAGCTCTAACATATTGAATACAAAACAAAGGGCGTTACGACTTTAGGGTGCAATTGACCCAAGGACATAGATAATCACAGAGTAAAAGTTTTAGTTTTTACTCTGTGTTTATTTGTTTATACTAAGTGCGAAAAATTCCAAATTTCACTTACAAATTACTAAATTTCTGCGCCTGCTTTGGCTTCTGCACCCATTGGTGCAACGTAATCACGGAAAAGGGTAATCTGTTGCTCAAAAGATAATCCTTGAATCCTGCTAAACAGCGCTTGAGATCCTGAGGAAAGTTCATAATCACCAGGTACAGGAATGACGGTGCCTTGTTCCATACCTTCAGCTAATAGATACCAAAAAAGTAGCTTGGTCGTATCACCTAAAGAGCCATATTGACGAGAAATTTGAGTATCGACTTTGTTAATCAAATCACGCTGAACTTGTAATTGTTGTTCGTGGGTTAATTGACTAACTTGATTAAATAAACCTTCAGCAATTTCTGAGGAAGCAGTGCTAGCGCCAGGAGCAGCAGGAGTAATTGAGTTACCTATTTCTTCATAGATAAACCAAAACAAAGCCAACTGTTGATCTACATCTAATTTTTGCCATGCTTGCACGTGTTGACGAATAGTTGGATCGCCAGTTTGCGTATATGTCATCACTAACTCCAATTGCAATTAATTCAGTGTCATTTGTAACCTTATCAAATCTACATCTAGAGTTTTACCCTACTGAAGACAGATGTATTTGAATCACAAAGAAGAGGAATTTACAAATCAAACATAAATAAATTGGGGGAAGTATATTGCAGTTCCCAGTCAAATGAAGTACAGAAATTTGTAGGGGCGCAAAGCTTTGCGCCCCTACCAAGTACAGTCCTAAAGTCAGAATTTTTACTTAGGAGTTAGAATTCAGAACTTCCTCATCTCCTTTACTCCCCACTCCCCGAAACTTAAATTTCGTAGTACCAAATATCTTCTTCTCGTAGCACAATTCGATGCAGGGAGAGGCGATCGATCAAACCCTCTTGCTCAAACTGTCCAAGAACACGAGTAATGGTTACACGAGTTGAGCCGAGCATTTGTGCCAAGTCTTCATGAGTTAGACGCATATCTATTAAACGCCCCTTCTCAACTTCCGAACCAAACTTTTTAGATAACCATGCTAACAGCTTGATGAGCATGGTATCAACTTTTTTATGGCTACGAATCACCATCAACTCTTGAGCCTGTTGGATATGACTAAGTAGAGTTTCAGTTAGTTGAGTCCACTCTTCTAAAGGTAGGACTGTCGCCGTCACTTTAGTCAAGCATTCCATCTGATAAGGTTCTAATTTTGACAAAGCTTTCCCAACCACATCTCCAGGACCCCACAATCCCAAAGCAACAGTTGTACCATCTTCCAGATAAGTAAAAGTCCTGACAAAACCAGTTTCAATCTTCCAAAGACCGTTTGGATACTCTGGCAGAAATGAACGACGCGCAAAAACTTGCTTAGTATTATTACTTCGTAGGTTAGTAAAATTTGTGTATAAAGAAACCATAACTTATAATACTATTTTTTGATAAACTAACCGTAGTATACATACATCAGGTTATAAAAAGTTGTGTATATTGAAATTAATAATGTTTTTATACAAAGAATGGGGCATTGGGCATTGGGCATGAGGCATGAGGCATGGGGAGGTGGGGTGATAGGGTGATAGGGTGTAATTCTCTCCCCATCTCCCCATCTCCCCATCTCCCCATCTCCCTCATCTCCCTCATCTCCCTCATCCCCCTCATCTCCCCATGCCCCATTCCCCATTCCCTAAATTCCCGCACCATCAAGAAAATCTTCAATCATTCCGTCAGAATTATTGCTCTTGGGTTGGCTAGTTTGTTCGTCACCAAGCTGAGTCGGGAACAAGCTCGATCGATCTTCTAACTCGTCTAATTGTTTTTCTAGAGCTTTGACTCGTTCAAATAAGGCGCGGATGACTTCGGCTTCTACGTCCCGGACTTTATCGTGATCTAGGACATTCCCTGGTGAATTGTTGTGACGAGTTACGCGCCCTGGAATTCCGACAACTGTGGTGTCGCTGGGCACATTTCGCAGCACTACTGAACCTGCTCCAATGCGGACGCGATCGCCAATTTGAATATTTCCCAATACTTTGGCACCCGCCCCCACAACTACATGAGAACCTAAAGTCGGATGACGCTTGCCGCTTTCTTTGCCAGTACCACCAAGGGTAACACCTTGATAAATCAAGGCATAGTCGCCAACGATCGCTGTTTCGCCAATCACTACTCCCATACCGTGGTCTATAAATACTCCCTTGCCAATTAATGCCCCAGGATGGATTTCAATTCCAGTTAAAAACCGACTAAGATGAGAGACAAACCGGGGTATAAACGGAATTCCTAATTTATACAGCCAGTGCGCCAAGCGATGGAAAAGTAAGGCTTGAAATCCAGGGTAACAAAACAACACTTCCAGCCAGTTACGGGCTGCTGGATCGCGCTCAAAAATCGTTCGCAAATCAGTTATTAGCATACTCACTTAACACATCATCGGTAGGTAAGGCTCCCAAATCGGCTATGCAGATAATTTCTGCAAAAAATGACTTATTTTTGGGATTGTGTAGGATAATCTACGGTAAGTCGATAGATTTGTGGTCTTTAAATTACTAGTAAGTGGGATGCTATCACATATGACACTTGGAAAAAATAAATTTCGACTAAACTTCGATAAACCTCTCAATTAACCGTAGTATATTGAGTAAAGTCTTGAATACCCAAAACTACTCTCTTCTGGATCTGTCTTCCAAAGTGGAATACGCGCTGCTGGCACTTTTAGAACTAGCAAGCCACCACGGGAAAAAACTTCCTCTGACCATGAGTGAAATCACCGCTAAACAACCCATACCTGAACGCTATCTGGAACAAATTTTGACCAACCTCCGGCGTACTGGTGTGGTGCAGAGTCAACGTGGCTCTAAAGGAGGTTTCGTTTTAGCTCGTGAACCTTGGCAGATCACCCTGCTGGAAATTGTGACTTTGGTCGAAGGAGAACGAAAAGAGAAAGATACCTCTGAATCTCCCACTCTGGAAAGGACTCTGGTTTATGAAATCTGGGAGCAAGCCAATGCTGCTGCAATTGAAGTTTTGGGTCGCTATACACTCCAAGATTTGTGCCAGGAAAGAGAAATTCGCGCTCAGCAGAGTCCCATGTATTACATTTAGTCACCGAATTTTAGATTTGAGATTTGAGATTTTGGATTGTTTATTCAAAACTTCAAATCTCAAAAGGTTCCAGAGCAAGCTTGCTTTATTTATGGAACATTCTTTCATCCCAAATCTAGAATTCTTTACTCAAGTTCCTATCTAAAGAAGGGGAACGCGCAAGGAACATGTATGGGATCAATCTAAAATCCCACATCCCAAATCCCAAATTGTTTGACACAGGAGTACTTATATGCAGATCGCCAGAGATATTACAGAATTAATCGGACGGACTCCTTTAGTTCAATTAAACAAGATTCCCCAAGCTTCGGGAGCAGTTGCTCAAATTGTGGTGAAGCTAGAAAGCATGAATCCAGCGTCTTCTGTCAAAGACCGGATTGGCGCAAGTATGGTGGAAGCGGCAGAGGAAACAGGTTTGATTCACCCCGGAAAAACAGTTTTAGTAGAGCCAACCTCTGGGAATACAGGAATTGCGTTGGCGATGGTGGCAGCCGCGAAGGGTTACCACCTTATTCTAACGATGCCTGACACAATGAGCCAGGAAAGACGAGCCATGCTCAAAGCTTATGGCGCACAACTAGAGTTAACGCCAGGGGTAGAAGGGATGCGAGGGGCGATCGCTCGTGCAGAGGAAATTGTAGCTCAAACCCCAAATGCTTATACGTTGCAGCAGTTTCGCAACCCTGCTAACCCCAAAATTCATGCCCAAACCACCGCAGAAGAAATTTGGGATGATACCGATGGAAAAGTAGATATTTTGGTGGCGGGAGTGGGTACTGGTGGAACGATTACGGGAGTATCACAGATCATTAAACAACGCAAGCCGAGTTTTCAAGCGATCGCAGTTGAACCAACCAATAGCCCAGTATTAGCGGGTGGTAAATCAGGCCCTCATAAAATCCAAGGTATCGGCGCAGGATTTATCCCAGCAATTTATCGGAAAGAACTGGTAGATGAAGTAATTCAGGTTGCAGATGAGGAAGCGATCGCCTACAGCCGTCGCCTAGCAAAAGAAGAAGGATTACTATCTGGCATTTCTACTGGCGCTGCTTTGTATGCGGCTATTCAAGTTGCACAGCGACCAGAAAATGCAGGTCGCCTCATCGTTATGGTGCAGCCTAGCTTCGGCGAACGCTATCTTAGTACCTCACTGTTTAAAGACCCAGAAGAAAATGAGTGGTTGAGCAAAGTTTAATTCCATAGATGAATTTTGGATTTTACTGTGTTGTTGCTCGATTGCTCTCATGGTGTTATCCTATCTTAGAGGTGTTGCACCTCTAAATATATAAAAGCGAGTAAAATACTTGTCAACTCTTCAAACTATTTGTTTGAAGGGAGGATAATTATAATTACTCGCTATAAAAACTGATAAGTGCTAGACTATGCCTTCTAAAAAACCGACTATCACAATTCGTGTGACAGACGAAGAGTACAAAGTTTTACAAGCATGGGCAGATAAAGATTACAGAACGGTTCCTAGCTTGGTTTTGGCTTTAACCAAAAAAGCAATTGATGACCATACACAGCAGAATCATCAGGAAAAATCAGCATGACAGAATCACAAATCCAAGAAATTTACTCGCGTCTAGACACTCTTGAATCTGAGGTAAATTCGCTTAAATTACTAACAGGGACAATAGGTACAAGCCAAGTAGCGATCGCCCAAATCCTTAATACCCAAACAGAACACACTCAAATTCTGAACAGCCACACCCAAATTCTGAACAATCATAGCCAATTACTCGATGAAATTTTGCGGATACTGCGCGACCGCAATGGTGGGAGTGGCTTATGAATTCTGACTTATGAATTCTTTTTCAATGGCAAACCACTAGTTCTACACCCTGTGCAAAATTTTTCACAGGGTTGTGACTCTTCCTAAATACTTTCTCGATAAAATTGCCTTACTCAAGTACTTCAATTTTCTTCAATTCCATTATTTTTCACTAAAATCATCAAACAAAAACAACTACCAGCTAGTTTTATCAAGCTCAAAGCTTCACTTTTTAATACAATAAAAACGCCTAATCCTATAAGCACAAAAGGCACTATATAGTTAATGTAGCGAGTTAAGACATCAGCGATGATTTTTTGCTTAGTTAGTTTATATGCTGCGTAACACCAAATTCCTAAAAATAGAAAAAATATTACTATAGTTACCGCAAAACTTTCTAAGTTACTGCTAGCAAATAATGGCACGTAGACACTAATATTATCGCTACCATTGGCAACTGTCACAGCTGCCACACTGCAAATTTGAGGAGATAGCAAATTAGTAATTATTGTTCCTTGAGATTCTGGTGTTTCTTCTAAAACTTCTTCTAATGAATCTTCTTCCCGATTGACTAAACTGCTAATACCGATGGCAATTGGTAGCAAACCAAGTAATCCAATCCAGCTTTTTGATAAAACTAACCCACCAAATAAACCAGAAAGACTCAGAATCAATAAAACTGTAAAACCTAAAAATTGACCAGTAACTATATGCCGAGGACGGAAAGTAGAATTTATTTGAGAAAAAAACAATAACAAAATAACAATATCATCAATATTAGTGGCAATAAATGTAATTGCCCCTGTACTAATTGCAGTAACATAGTTGTGCCAGGACATTAACTTGGTATAGTGATAAATTGTGTGTTATTAGCATCGAGTATGAGTAAGCTTGCAACAGCTTTCACTGAAGGAATCATTGCCTTTACAGCCACCAATATTGATGACATCATTATCTTATTAGTATTTTTCTCACAAGTAGATGGTAATTTTCGGCGGCGGCATATCTTACTTGGTCAATACTTAGGTTTTGCAGCCATTATCATCGCTAGCTTACCAGGATTTTTTGGTGGTTTGGTGATACAGCGAGAATGGATTGGATTACTAGGACTGCTACCAATTGCAATTGGTGTTCAGCAATTAGTGTTTAAAAAAGAAGAAACTACAACAATTCAAACAGTAAGCACTGATTTTAGGCAGTCTACACCTACTAACCCAATATTGGCTTTTATTTTGAGTGTTTTGCACCCCCAAACTTATAAAGTTGCAGCAGTAACGATCGCTAATGGTGGTGACAATATTAGTATATATATTCCCTTATTCGCTGGTCATGACCTTACGAGCTTGGGAATAATTCTAGGTATATTTTTTATCATGGTAGGGGTTTGGTGTGCGATCGCTTATTTATTAAGTCGTCAACCTATGATTGCAAATATTTTAAGTCGCTACGGCAACGCTCTCGTACCTTTTGTACTAATTGGCTTGGGTCTATTTATTATGTATGAACGAGGTACATTCAGTCTATTACCGTGGGTGAAAAGGTGAGCCAATTTTGGATTTTAGATTTTGGATTTTGGATTGAACAATCAAAGGCAAGAGAGGCAACAGGCAACAGGCAATAGGCAATAGGCAATTAATTTTTCCCTATTCCCCATTTCCCATTCCCTTTAAACTTGATGAACTAATTTCCAACTCACCATCATCAAGATTGCGTAAATAATAAACCGGAGTGGGCGTTGGGGAGCTAGTTGGCAAACTTTAGCACCTAGTAATACTCCTGGAACAGAGCCTAACCATATAGGCACTACTAAACTCCAGTCAACTGTTCCCAGGCTGAGGTGTCCGAATGATGTAAACAGTAACAAAATCGCTGCATGTGAAATGTCTGTACCGACCAACTTACGTGCATCAAGACGAAAAAATGCAATTATTACTAAGGCAAACATTGAACCAGAGGAAACACTTGTGAGACCAACCAAGCAACCCAAAATTGCTCCTAAAGTGATTGTTTGAAAACGACCAAAGTTAGTTTCTAGGTTTAATTTTGGTAGTTCAGGTAAATTAAACTTGGGCAAAAAAGTTAATAGCAACAATTGTATTAATGCCAATAAAGTGACTAGTAAAATCATCACCCCAAGCAGACGCAGCAAAATCCGATCCAGGTTATACTCACCGGTACATTTGATGAAGTGTAAAATTCCCACGCCAAGCAGTGAGCCTGGAACGCTCCCGAATGCCAGCCATTTGACAATTTCTGTGTCAAGGGTTTTCTGTTCCCAATGCTTGACGCTACCAACAATCTTCATCAATGTGGCAGCCACAACATCAGAACTCACAGCAATAGAAGGCGGAACCTGAAAGACAAAAATCAACATTGGAGTGATGAGAGAGGCTCCGCCAATCCCCGTTAAACCAACGATGATGCCAACGAAGAAGCTTAAGAATGGTAGTAATAGATAGTGCATACTCTTAGGGAATTTCAAGAATCAGTTATCAAATGTCCGCACGATCGCAGTCGTGTTATCTGTAAGGAAACTAAGTTAGGGTTTAAATTCCTAAATGAAGCTTTGATAACTGTTCATTGTTCATTGATTGCTGAATTACTACTCCTGACTAATGTTTTTGCAGTTTTACACATAAATCCGGTAATCCGACTAACTTACCGTATTTTAATCGTAATTATGATTAAACGTCTACTGTATTTGTTTTGTATGGGGAGTCGGGCATTGGGCATGGGGCATGGGGCATGGGGCATAGGGAGATGAGGGAGATGAGGGAGATGGGGGGAATAATAACTTTGAGTGTCAACACTCAACAGTCATCGGTCAGCAGTCAACATACCAAACACTCTCCATTAAAAAACCTTGACTTATAAAGTTTGTGATGGTAGGTTAAATCAGACCAATTGGTTTGTAAATTTTAATGTCTAAGGGTGAAGAAACAAAAAACAGAATTCTTCAGCAAGCAGCCGAACTGTTTAATCAGCAGGGGTATGCAGGCTCATCTATGTCAGACATCATGAGTGTCACTGGATTGCAGAAAGGAGGAATTTACAATCACTTCCGAAGTAAGGATGATTTAGCGCTACAGGCTTTTGAGTTTGCGATCGCCCGCATCCAACAGCATACTAGATCGGCGCTGCGAAACAAACGCCATGCGGTGGAACGGTTACAAGCAATCATTGGAGTCTTTAGCAGCTTTGCAGAAAATCCACCCATCAAGGGAGGATGTCCATTGCTGAATACTGCTGTTGAGAGTGATGATACTCATCCAGTATTGCGCGATCGCACTCAACAAGCAATGAACTCTTGGCTAAATCTGATTCGTAAAATTATTCAAACGGGAATTGCAAAAGGTGAAATTCGTTCTGACGTGAATGCTGATGAAATCGCTACCATCATCATTGCAACCTTGGAAGGAGCCATCATGATGAGCAAGCTTTATGGAGATTCAATTTACATGCACAGGGTAATTAATCATCTGAATCAATACTTAGAAACTCACCTTTAAATATATGACACAAATCAAGGTATATGGTTTAGCAGATAAATTAAATCCTATTAAAACTGAGCTATCAAATATCATCCATACCTGTGTTATTGAAATTTTACAGCTTACCCCGGAGAAGAGATTTCACCGTTTTTTTCCATGTGAAAAATCAGACTTCTATTATCCACACGATAGATCAGAAAATTATCTGATCGTTGAAATTAGTATGTTTGAGGGACGCTCGGTCGAAACTAAAAAACAGCTAATTCTTCTCCTGATTCAAAATATTCATGAAAAACTGAATATTTCTATTTACGATATTGAAATTACAATTTTTGAAACGCCTAAACATAACTGGGGAATTAGAGGGTTACCTGGTGATGAGTTAATCTTAAACTACAAAGTAGAACTTTGAAATTATCGTAATTACTCAGGCTTAAAAAATGGGCAAAAATTATCGAGTAGGAATAATTTTGTTCTTTTACAGACCGATCGGTTTTAATTTTTACTTTATTCAGGATAAATCATGTTAGTAGATGACAGCTTACACAGACCATTAGAAGTAGTATTGGCAATTCCTGTAAGGACATATGACATCGATTTTGTGGGAATTGTTAGCAATATTGTCTATATCAGATGGCTAGAGGATTTACGTTTAAAATTTTTAGATGAACATTGGGAACTCAATCAACAACTTGAGGAAGGATATGCACCTGTTTTAGCTGGGACAGAAATTGAATATAAACGTTCAATAAAAATTAGCGATCGCGTGATTGGGCGTTTATGGTTGAGTAATTTAGGTCGCTTGAAGTGGACTGTGAAAGCTGAAATTTTATCTAATGATCGGTTAGCAGCAATAGCGACACAAAAAGGCGCTTTTATTAGTTTACAAAATGGTCGCCCGATTAAAATTCCAGACGAATTGCAGAAGAAATATTTTCAATATCAGCAAGTATTTCAATAAATTTGAAGGTCAGAATTGTTCTATTTATTAAGGATTAAAAATGCTGAAATTTTACTACAATCTCCTCTCGCCAAATGCTCGTCGTGTGTGGCTGACTTTACTAGAAAAAGAGATTCCCTTTGAACCAGTTTTGATGAAATTGGATGGCGATCAATTCCAACCAGAGTTTGTGGCAACTAACCCATTTCATCATATTCCGGTTGTGGTGGATGATGGTTTTCGAGTTATGGAATCTTTGGCAATTATGGACTATTTAGAAACTAAATATCCTACACCTGCAATGTTACCTTCTGAACCTCAGGCATTAGCTACGGTGAGGATGGTACAATTAATCACTGGTAATGAATTATTTCCACAAATAATTACACTCATCTGTGAAAGTGAAGATTCACCACAAGCTGCACGAGCAAAGCAGCATATAGATAAAGTACTGCAATTTTTTACCCAAGTGCTTGGCGAACGCTCTTTTTTTGGTAGCGAACAGTTAACTTTAGCAGATATTGTTGCGGGAATAGGCGTACTTTCATTACCTAATTTAGGTATTAATCTTAGTAATTACACCAAATTATATGAATGGTGTGAGCGCTTGATGCAACGTCCTGCATGGCAGAAAACTAAAATGAGCGCCGAAGAATTTGAAATATTTAAAGGGCGAGTTAGAGCTTTGGTAAGATTGCTTAGAAATAAAGCCAATCAGAATAAATAACAAGTTATATGCGATTTATTGAGGCAAAATAGTAGAAACGAATTGCAATATTTGAGTGCTAAATTTTCTATAACTCAGTGAATTTGTCATATCTTTAAGAACATGAGGAGTGAGGAAAATCTCTCCCCCTTACTCCTCATAAAGCTACTCCTTACACTTGCTTCAAGTACAGCAGTTTAGTGATGGATAAAACCTCTAACTAAAGACGCACATTTATGTTAAATAATCAAGTATATATCTAAACAAATACTATGGAAATAGCATAATTACTCAGTAGATATTGATCCAGTTTATTGCTGTTTATTAGACATCATTAAATTTTGAGTCATTAATCATTTGTCTTTTGTTGTTTGTATAAAACTAATGACTATAGCGGTTTGCAATTGCGTCGAGTACAGACAATTTGTAGGGGCGCACAGCTGTGCGCCCCTACCGTGTACCTCATTCAAATGAAAATCGCTATAATGACTAATGACTAAACAATATTAGCTCATTGCCAAACCCACGAATTTACTTAGCATCAGCCAATATATTTTCGATATCTGATAGTTGCACTACTCGTGAAATAGTTGGACTACTAATTACGAAAAAAGGTGTACCAGCAACAGCCAATTTTTCAGCTAGCTGCACATCTTTTGTAATTGCAGGAGCAGCAAGATTACGGTTGCGTTGAAATTTCGCCAAATCTAAATTCAGGTTTTTAGCAATATCTAAATATAATGCCTCACCCAGTTTTTTTTGATTAGTAAATAAAGCATCATGATATTCCCAAAATTTTCCCTGTTGATGTGCTGCCCAAGCTGCTGCTGCTGCTGGCAATGCTTGAGGATGAATTGAAGTCAGCGGTAAATTCTTGTAAACTAATTTTATCTTGTCTGGGTATTTTGCTAACAATTGTTTCAAGGTTTTATGCGCCTCAGCACAGTAAGGACATTCAAAGTCTGAGAATTCCAAGAGCAGAGTTTTTGAATTAGTTGAACCTGTAGTTGGAGACTCACCAATTACTGTTTGAGGATTTGTTTTTAAATCGTGTAAAAATCCTTGCCGAACTTGATTAAGTTTCTGTTGTTGTTGCTGCTGAAACACCTGGACAGATTCGATAATTGCCTCTGGATGTTCGCGGATAATTTGTAATACTTGCTGTTCTAGTTGGGGATCGATGCGGCTAGCGGCTTGTGCAGGAAGTGACCACGCCAGAAGCAAACATAGCATACCTATTGCTGCCAAAATACGCAGATATTGAAGAAATTGTCCAAACCAACTAAAGAATGTAGTCATACAAAAACTGTAAAAAAATCAACATTCTCTTAGTATTGCCACAGATGTGTCAATTTAGATTACGGCTGGCGGTTGGAAACCGCGCCTACACAAGCGAAGTCCGCACAGGCGGACTAATATCATGTTCGGGTGAAGACTTATCATTAGGACTGACGCGGGGAAGCAAAGACGCGGGGACGCGGAGAAATTGTAATAATAAGTGATTATCCGAACTTGATATAAGAAGTATCTAATTAACCTGGGTGGCGGGTTTTGTTATTGTAGAGACGTAGCACTGCTACGTCTCTACAAGGGTTCTGGGTAACGCATATTTAATTTCTGGAGATGTCTAATAATCGCCTGCGTAAAATTTCCTCAATCGTGATAAAGTAACATTCTGGTTAAAAACATTGCCAGAGAATCTTTATTGACCAAGTTTCGTTAGGATATTGTAACCTGGGCAATAGCCACACTTTTATTGATGTGACGCCTAGCGTATGCGTAGCCCGTCGTAGACATCGCTTTTTCACATCTATGACAACAACCATCGACTTTCTCAGTCACCTAAACCCCAGCCAACGTCAAGCTGTCGAACATTACTGCGGCCCTTTGCTAGTTGTTGCTGGCGCCGGTTCGGGTAAAACACGAGCGCTGACTTATCGCATTGCAAATCTGATTCTCAAACATCGTGTCGATCCGGAAAATATTCTGGCGGTTACTTTTACCAACAAAGCCGCACGGGAAATGAAAGACCGGATTCAACGGCTGTTTGCAGAACAACTGGCGATGAAGGAATACAGTCAGCGATATGATTTGTTGACAGAATACCAACAAATGCAATTGCGATCGCAAGTTTATAAAAAGACTATCAAAAATTTGTGGTGCGGTACTTTCCACAGTCTATTTTCTAGAATTCTTCGCTTTGATATTGAAAAATATCAAGACGAAAAAGGCCGCCGTTGGAATCGCAATTTTTCTATCTTTGATGAATCCGATGTGATGACTCTCATCAAAGAAATTGTCACCAAACAGTTAAATCTAGACGATAAAAAATTTGATGCTCGTTCTGTCCGCTACGCTATTAGTAATGCGAAAAACCAAGGCTTATCACCCCAAGAATTTGAACAAGAACAACCCAATTATCGCGGAAGGGTAATTAGTGATGTTTATAATCGTTATCAAGATAAGTTAGCAGAAAACAACGCTCTCGATTTTGATGATTTAATTCTCGTACCTACGAGACTATTTCAACAAAACGAACAAGTATTAGATTACTGGCATCGCAAGTTTCGCCATATCCTTGTGGATGAATATCAAGATACTAACCGGACTCAATATCAACTAATTAACTTATTAGTGACCAATGGCGAAACCAAAAAGAGCGAGTGGGAATGGCAAAATCGCTCAGTTTTTGTTGTCGGCGATGCAGACCAATCAATTTACAGTTTTCGGATGGCAGATTTCACAATCTTGCTAGAATTTCAGGATGATTTTGGCGATGGTTTAGAAGATGATGATACCCGCACAATGGTCAAGCTAGAAGAAAACTATCGCTCTTGTGAAAATATTTTGCAAGCAGCTAACGAATTAATTGAAAATAACACCCAACGGATTGATAAAATTCTCAAACCAACGCGGGGGTCTGGCGAACAGATTTATTGTCACAAAGCGGATAATGAACTAGAAGAAGCTGACTTTGTAATTCATCAAATTCGCACTTTAGAACAGCAAAATCCGGAGTTGAACTGGGGTAGTTTTGCTGTTCTTTATCGGACTAATGCCCAATCTCGTCCCTTTGAAGAATTGTTAGTTAAATATCAAATTCCTTACACAGTTGTGGGAGGAATGAAATTTTACGATCGCAAAGAAATTAAAGATGTGATTGCTTATTTAAGAGCGATCGCCAATCCATCTGATACAGTAAGTTTATTGCGAGTTATCAATACTCCCCGGCGCGGAATTGGCAAAACCACCATTGATGCTTTAGTGAACGCCTCTCAACAATTAGGGACGACTTTGTGGGAAATACTCAGCGATGAAACATCAGTTAATACATTAGCTGGACGGGCTACAAAAGCTGTAAATAGCTTTGCCGAAATGATTAGCCGTTGGCAAGGACAAATTGGTACGCTTCCTGTAACTGAGGTTTTGCAAGGAATACTAGAAGATTCTGGTTACGTTCAAGACTTGATGAATCAAGGCACAGATGAAGCCACAGATAGAGTGCAAAACGTCCAGGAACTTTACAACGCTGCACTACAATTTCAAGAAGAAAATGAAGAGGTTTCACTGCGAGATTTTCTGAGTAGTGCTGCCTTGAGTTCGGATTTGGATAACTTAAAAGAAGGACAAACAGCCGTTTCTTTGATGACTTTACACGCTTCCAAAGGTTTGGAATTTCCCGTTGTATTTTTGGTGGGATTAGAACAGGGACTATTTCCCGGTTATCGTTCCCTAAGCGATCCTGCATCTTTGGAAGAAGAACGCCGCCTGTGTTATGTGGGGATTACTCGCGCCCAAGAACGGTTATATTTATCACATGCGCGTGAACGCCGTTTGTATGGTTCTCGTGAACCGGCAATGCGATCGCAATTTCTCGATGAATTACCAGAAGAGTTATTAGCTATACAACGCGCCAGTCGTCAAACTTATACCAAAAATGCCTATAATCCTAGCGTTAAGCAAGACACAGCCCAAAATTGGCAAGTAGGCGATCGGGTATTACATAAAACTTTTGGTCTAGGTGAAATAACTCATGTTTTCGGAGCAGGTAATAAGTTGTCTGTAGCAATTAAATTTGCTAGTTTGGGGCAAAAAATTGTTGACCCAAGAGTAGCACAGTTGCAAAAAATCGAGTAAATATGTTTTTGTGTTGGCTGTTGACGGTTGACTGTTAACTGTTAACAGCATTCAAGAGAATTAAATCTACTTTTTAATGCAGCAAATAAAGCCCCCCTTTTTAAGGCTACGGTGTAGACACATCTCTCTAGGAAACCAAAATCCTCGTAGATCCTCCTAAATCCTCCTTAAAAAGGAGGACTTTGAGAGGTTTTTGCCCTGCTTTTTAAGGGGGGTTGGGGGGATCTCTTATCGATAATCCTGCCTTTGAATACTCCCCAAACGTGCAGCATCACGAATGTTATATTCAGAACGAGTAAACCGATTTAGCTGCATTTCAAAAAACTCTCGATTGGCTTGTAAATGTTTGGGATTTGGGTCATCTAATGGGTATAAAAGTGCAGTCCTTAAGGCTTGAATTACCGCAGAAGTAACACAATACATTGACCGTTGAAAACTAACTCCCAATTGAATCAACATATCTTCTTCACCACGGCAATGTTGTTTGTAATAATCAACAAGATAGGGTGGTAAAAAATGCAACATATCTTGCATTAATAATGTGGGGGGAATGCCAGCAGTACCTACTGGAAAGACATCAGCGTAAAGAATGCCATAGTGAAAGTCTTTTTGGTCTTCTGGTACTTGACGTGCTTGGGCATTATAAGATTTTGTTCCCCTAAAAGGTGCGGTGCGGTAGAAAACAGCTTCGACGTAGGGTAACGCTGCTTCATATAACCACATGAAACCCTTAGATTTGGGGATAATTTCGTAGCATTCGCCACGAATATAAACGTGATGGTAAATTGGACGGCCTGCGATCGCAAATATACCATTAACTAAGAAATTCATCGCTTCTGGGACAGTGCTGATGGTGCCTTCGTCGTAGCGGTCGGACATTTCAAAAAACACCGGCGCCATGACTTCCCAGAACAAACCCAGATTAGCGTAGTATGACATCTGGCGGCACTGTTCCAAAAACATATCGGGGAACAGTTTGTAAAGTGCCAGCATCGCTGGGTTGCCTTGGAAGTAAGCTTTAATTGCCCTATCGGCGTTGGCTTTGTATTCGTCGGAATCTAAGTAAGGGTCGAATTGACCGCCCATACCTCGGTGCCACAACATTGCCCGCATACAAGCTTCGGCAAATTCCATGTTAATGCGATCGTGGAACAAGTGATGCAATAACTTGGGCATTTTGAAAGTTTCACCTTTCTCAATAAATGCCAAAAGTTCTGGGTGGGCTGTGGCTTCACCGCGCCAAATTCGTAAATCGGCATCATCACCAGCGTAATGATTATGTAAGTCTAAATACTCTTTGGGCAAGAAGTATTTAAAGAAAGGCAAAGGATCTAAAAATACGTTTTCAGCAATATAAAGTAAGTCTCGCCAATAAAAATCCATTGGCACAGCATAAGCTTTGTATAACCCGATAATTTGCATCAAATTTTCTGGAGTATCGGGTAACATTGCACCGCCAGCTTCTAAGCGATGAATAACTTCAGCAAATTCATGTGTGGAAGGAGGTAATTTAGTAGCTGTTTTAATTGCTGTCATGGTACTCGCTAATTGGTGTTATTAATTCTTGATGAATATTCAATGCGTGAAAAATGTTTAAAACATGATGTTTCCAAACTGGTAATATTAGCGTCATCGCTATTTCTTCAATGCTATAAATTTTGCCAGCTATACAAGTTATCCATAAAGTGACTCCGGCATAATTAAAGCCAAACAGACAAATAATCGCAATAAAAAGAGTAATTACCCAAAATTTTGCTGAGTAAGTGTGATAGCTGGCGGGTTTACCATATTTGACTAAATTCACCAACCACCACACCATTTGGACAAAAACAACTGTTAACAAAGGTACGCAGTAAACATTGAATTCTGAATTCAGAATTCAGAATTCAGAATTCTATTTATATTCCAGTGGTACTTGAGAGATGGTAGTTTTTTCTATGGAGGGAATTGCAGCCACCATTGTTGTAGTTGTGGACTCACTCCAACGCACTAACCAAGTGGGTTGTATTCCCAAAAAGATGATGAAACCTGCCAAAATTAATGCTGGGATTTTTTCAGACCAAAGGACTTTGGGATAGTAGGCTAAGTTATCAAGTCTGCCAAAACATGTACGGTTGAGAAGAATGACAAAATAAACTGCGGTTAAGCCGCTAGCTACTACACACAAAATTGTTGACAGGGGAAAGATAGAAAAGCTGCCTTGAAAGACGATAAATTCAGCAATAAATCCTGTTAAACCGGGAATACCAGCGCTAGCCATACCGCTTAAAACGAGTAAGGCACTAATTAAAGGTAAACCACGGATGGGACTCATTAAACCATTGAGTTTATCTAACTCGCGGGTGCCGACTTTGGCTTCCACAATTCCCACCAAATGAAAGAGAATGGCTAGGATGATACCGTGGCTGAACATTTGGGCGACTGCACCAACGAGTGCAAGGGGAGTGCTGGCGGCACCAGCTAGCAATACGTAACCCATGTGCCCGATAGAACTGTATGCTACCATGCGTTTGATATCTTTTTGAGCGATCGCAATTACCGCCCCATAGATAGCGCTGATTGCTCCCCAAATTGCTAAAGTCGGTGCAATAATACTCCAAGCTTGGGGAAACATACCCAACCCAAATCGCAGTAGTCCGTAGGTTCCCAGTTTTGCCAATACACCGCCTAGAAGAATGGCAATAGGCGCTGAAGCTTCAACGTAAGCATCCGGTAACCAAGTATGGAACGGAACCAAAGGAATTTTGATGCCAAAACCTAATACTATTCCTATTAGTAAAAGGATTTGCTTTGTGATTGAGAGATTTTCTGTAGAGAATGCATCAAAAGCAAAATTCGTAGAACCACTCAACCATACCATACCTAAGAATGTCGCCAGAATTAATGCTCCTGAGACAGCCGTATAAATCAGGAATTTAATTCCAGCATAAGCTCGTTTTTCCCCTCCCCAAATCGATATTAGTAAGTAGAAGGGAATTAATTCTAGTTCGTAGAACAAGAAGAATAACAGTAAATTTTCTGCGAGAAAAGCACCTGCAACTCCTCCACTCACTAATAAAATCATCGAGTAGAACAGCCTGGGACGTTCGGTATCTTTACTGCTGCTGTAAATAGCAATCCAAGTGAGCAAGCTATTTAACACCAACATTAATATAGAAAGTCCATCAACACCCAATTGATAACTCAAACCAAGAGTTTCATTCCAAGGTAAATACTCTTGAAATTGCATTGCTGGATTGTTGATATCAAATTTCAACAAAATCGCAATGTTCCAAGCAAAAACTATTCCAGAAAAGTAGAGTGCTGCTAAACGAATGCGATGATTAGGGATATTTGCAGGTAATATTGCTATGAATATAGCGCATATAATTGGTAGCAAAATTAAAACACTTAACATGATAACTTTGTCCTTTGTTCTTTGCCAGTTGTGTTTTGTCCCTTGTCAGTTATTATTTGTCCTTTGTTACTCACTAATGTAGAGACGGAATTAATCGCGCCTCTACTATTGACCAATGACAAAGGACGAAAAAACTAACTAACCAGACTGATTCTGCCAGTATCTAAATCGTAGTATCCACCAACGATATTGAGTTTGCCTGCTTTGATTAACTCAGATAAAACTGATGATGACTTCAAGGTTTCAACTTGCACCAAGATATTAGCTTTACAAGCGTTTTCTAACTTATCACCTGGTTGATTTTTAGACCTTTCTACACCTAGTCTAATTGCCTCAACCAAACTACCAATTCTTCCTGGTACTTGAGCGCCTTTGATTGTGGCATCTACAGCACCACATCTTTCATGTCCTACAACCATGATTACCTTTGAGCCTAATACTAAGCTGCCAAATTCTAGGCTACCAATTTGTTCTGATGTGGCAATATTACCAGCTACCCGGCAGACAAATAAATCTCCCAGTCCTTGGTCAAAAATAATTTCCGAAGGAACTCGTGAATCTGCACAGCCGAGAATAGAAGCAAAGGGGTTTTGACCTTTGGCAACTTCAACTAAACGTGAATTATTTTGGTGGGGGTTTTTACGTTTATTTTTAACAAATCGATCGTTCCCATCTAGTAACTCTTGCAATGCTTTATCAGGGGTTATCTCTTCTTTTGCTGGAGGTTTTGCTGGAGGTTTTGCTGGAGGTTCTTGTGCTAAAGATTTTTCTGGTGCAACTAAGTTGGAACCAATTCCAGCTGTTAAAACACCTGTACCGATCGCACCTGCACCAAACTTCAGTAAACCTCTGCGAGAAACATTGATTTTAGGATTTTGTATGCTCATGTAATTCTCCTCACACTTTTAGAATCAGGTTTTAAAAAACGAGTATTAACTACCCAGATGTCGAGATTTAGAAAATCAAATCCAAAAACTGTACTCCCCAAAATGGCCAACTTACCCACATTCCTAAAACACCCACTCCTAAAAGTACGGTGAAGGCATAAAACTGAGTTTGACCAGAGGTGCTGTACTTGAGACTTTCGCCACCCAACAGGGAAAATAAACCGACAAGATTAACAATACCATCGACTACAAAGCGGTCAATTGTATCGGCAAGTTGGGAAATTTTGGCGACGCTGAAAATAATCGTCATCCGATAGATATTGGGAGTATAAAAATCGTATGCGATTAAGTCTTGTAAACCTTTCCAAGGCAGACGAATCGGTTTGGGAATATTGCTGAAATAAATCGCACCAGTAATACTGCAACCAAAAATACTCGACCAATTTAAAAGTAGTGCGACATCTTTATTTAGGCTTGCCCAATCTGGTAAAAGTGATAAGCTTTGCAACACAAAAGGCAGATTTAAACTAAAGCCAAGTAAAATCATCATCGGCAGAATCATCGGCCAGTGAGCTTCAGGCGATCGCTCTGTCATTTGTGTCGCTTTACCGCCAAAAAGTAAAGCGAATTCTCTGGTTAAACTCACGGCTGTCAGAGCATTTACCGCGATTATTACTCCCACTATCCAAGGTTGGGTTTCCCATAACCCATCTGCTAATTCCATCAGCGCCCAAAAGCTACCCAGTGGTGGAAAACCAATTAACCCCAAACTACCGACAATAAAGGCGATTCCGGAAATTGGGCGACGCTTCCACAGTCCACCAAGTTGGGTTACGTCTTGGGTGATGCTATTCCAGATAATTCCGCCAGTACTCATTACCAATAGTGCTGCGGATATGGCATGGGTGAGGACTAACAATAGTGCTGCTTCGTCTTGTTGCACTCCCACAGCGATGAATACTAAACCCATGTATGCGCTGACAGAATAGGATTGACAGCGTTTCATATCGATTTGAGCGATCGCAATTAACGAAGCACCAAGCGCCGTCACTGCACCAATCCCTACCATTGCTGAGGAAACTATCGGTGACAGGCTTAACACGGGTTGGAGTTTAATCAACACCCACGCACCACTAGCAACTACTACCGAGTTCCGCAAAATTGTGCTGGGAACAGGGCCTTCCATGGCCTCATCCAACCACAGATGCAACGGGAATTGGGCACATTTACCCATCGGCCCGGCAATTAAAGCTAAACTCACCAATGCAATTACTGTTGGGTTGACATTGGCTGTAGTCGCCCACTCGGCTAATTCTGTGTAATTCCAAGTTCCAGCTAAAGGCCATAACCCCAACACACCCATCAGCAAGAACAAGTCTCCCACCCGCTTGGTTAAGAAAGCATCTCTAGCACCAGTGACTACCAAAGGCTGACTAAACCATAAGCCGACTAAGAGGTAAGTTCCCAGCGTCAGGATTTCCAAAATTACATAGCTGAAGAACAAGTTATTACACAAAGCAAGGGCACAAAGTCCGGCTTCAAATAATCCCAATAAGGAATAGAAGCGTCCCCAACCCCAATCCATTTCCATGTAGCCGATGGCATAAATCTGCGCCAGCAAATTCAACCCAGTGATGGTGACTAAAGCGCCGATACTAACGGGAGAAATTTCCAAAGCGATAGTCAAGTCTAGACCAGCCGTAGATAGCCAAGGAATGAAAACTTCTTGCGGTGGATAGTTCCAAGTTGCTTGTAAAGCGATCGCACTATGTACAAATGCAAAAAACGTCATTACCAAGTTGACATAACCCGCCGGCCTTGGCCCTGTTTTCCGAATCACCCCCGGCGACCAAGGCACGGCCAACAATCCACCTACTAAGGCATAGCACGGAACTAGCCAAACAGTCTCCAAGAGAAACTGAGCCATCAATAACCCTCTATATATCTCATCAGAATTTTGCAGTTTACAATCAACTTGCGTTGATCCCTGTAAACCTAGCACTCGCAACTAACGCGAATTTATATTTATTTAATTTTGTTAGAAATAGCTTACCGTTATCTGCGTCCAAATGGAATTACCTTATTTAAATAAATCTAAGATAAATATGGTAACTAAATCTTATATGTATAGTATTTAGGTAATAAATAATAGCTATTGTTTTTTATCTATGAATCGGGTATAGCATTAATCAATAGTCATTACTTACTTTGATGAATAGACATGAAATCGGGAGGTACAGCTAGCTGTGCCTCCCTAATAGACACGTCTCTAAAAATCAAGTGAATACAAACTACACTCCGGCAATTTTGTCAATCTGCCAAAAATGAGAAATAATTACAGGCGCTTGGTCAAATTGGCTAATGGGGGCGGGTTTCATGTCCCGGTAGTCTAGCAATTGGACGAGAATGAGGTAGGCGATCGCTAAAATAACAGAAATCGCACCCGTAAGAATGGCAACTAATTTTGAACGATTCATCAGTATTTCCTATAATGCAAGTTATTGTACTTTAGCTAATATCTAGATTATTAAGATTAATGTATCGATCGCTTGTGTGAGTGGATTGGAAGCGTTGCCAAAAAGTGCGATCGCATCACTCCACCAAGCTAGAGAGTATAAATGCCACAATCAGTAATTCCTCAAAATGGCAGTGTTCACAGACGCACAGGCTTAGTCCGTGGTAGACATCACTGCTTTCAATATCAAGTTACGATGTACTGGAACACCATACAGCATACAGCCTGAGGTTTTGCATGAAAGTAGCAGTATTCAGCACAAAAGCCTACGATCGGCAGTTTTTGTCAGCTGTAAGTTCTTCCACTCAACATGAATTAGTATTTTTTGAACCTCGTTTAAATCGTGATACCGCAATTCTCGCCGCTGGATTTCCCGCTGTTTGTGTATTTGTTCATGACCAAGTTGATGCCCCAACTTTAAAAATTCTGGCCTCAGGAGGAACTCACCTCGTTGTCCTTCGCTGTGCTGGATTTAACAATGTAGATTTACAAGCAGCAGCAGATTTGGGAGTTAGTGTTGTGCGTGTTCCTGCCTATTCACCCTATGGTGTAGCAGAACATACTGTAGGATTAATTTTGAGCCTAAATCGCAAAATTCATCGCGCCTATAACCGCGTCCGAGAAAGCAATTTTTCCCTAGATGGACTCTTGGGATTTAACTTGCATCAGCGCACAGTGGGGATTATCGGCACCGGTAAAATCGGTCTAATTTTAGGACAGATTATGAAGGGATTTGGCTGTCAGCTACTCGCTTATGATGTGTATCGCAATTCCGAATTAGAAGCTTTAGGCGGAAAATATGTAGAATTGCCTGAGTTATTTGCCAACTCTGATATCATCTCCTTGCATTGTCCCCTGACTCCCGAAACCCATCACTTAATCAACTCCAAAGCCATAGAACAAATCAAATCAGGCGTAATGCTAATTAACACTAGCCGAGGAGCGCTGATTGATACCCAAGCAGTGATTGAAGGACTAAAATCTGGTAAGATTGGGTATCTAGGTGTGGATGTCTACGAACAAGAATCAGAATTGTTCTTTGAGGACTTGTCAGGCGAAATCATTCAGGATGATATTTTCCAGCGCTTGACAACATTTCCCAATGTACTTATTACTGGACACCAAGCCTTTTTTACAGCAGAAGCTCTCCATAATATTGCAGAGACAACTTTTGCTAATATTACTGATATTGAACAAGGCCGTGCGTGTGCAAATCAAATCCACGCTCAAGCAAAAGCTAACTAGCGATCGCTACTTCTTCAATCAAGATACCTGTGATAATTGAATAATAAGGGAGTGTGGAGAGATTAGAAAAAAGCTTCCCACCCTTCCCGCACCTCCCAGCCCTTCTAATATCAAGTTCGCTGAATTACTTATTATTAAAATCTCTTTGCATCCCCGCGTCAGCCCTAATTATAAATATGTTGGCTTAGGGTTTATTTTGGAAACACAATTAGCACATTGCATCAAAGATGTAAATTCTCTGGTAGCAGCTTTTGGGGTTCCTTTATTAATATTAAGAAGGGCATTTTTACCCAGTTCATTGTTTCCGAAAACATTAAATAATATTGCCATTTCACAATGTAATTATGTCAACTATCCAAACAACTGTAATTCTTGCTATGACGGCTGACGGGAAAATTAGTCCTGTAGATTCTAAAGCACCCCGTAATTCCTATCCAGTTGATAAAGAACACTTGGAATATCAAGTTTCTCTAGCCGATTTAGTTCTAATGGGAGCAGGGACAGCTCGGAATGAGGGGGTAGCCTTTACAATTGAGAATCCCGAATTGTTGGCAGCACGTCAGTTTCTGGGTAAGTCTCCCCAGCCCATCACCTGCGTTGTCACAGCCTCGCTTAATTTATCGCCGGACATGGATTTTTTTCGCCAGGACATTGAGCGATGGATATTTACAACAAGGACTGCTATAAAGCGCAGTTCTGATGCAACAACCCTACAGAAGCTGAGCGAATTAATCGAACTGGGCGATACAGATTTAGATTGGGATAAAGCCTATAACTTAATGGCACAACGGGGCATCCGCAAAATTTTTGCTTTGGGAGGTGGCTCTTTAACAGCTTCTTTAGTGCAAGCAGGGCGAGTTGATGATTGGTGGTTAACTATTTTGCCTGTTATTTATGGAGGAAAAAATGCGCCTACTCTCGTAGAGGGCGAGGGTTTTCTTCCCAGTGTCGCACCTAAACTCGAACTCATTGAAACTCGTCAGGTTGGAAGTGAGTTGTTCTTGCACTACCGCACACTCAGGTAATATGGCAAGGAACTGGTGACTTTTCAAACACCCTCTAATATCATGTTCGGGTGAAGACTTATCATTAGGACTGACGCGGGGAAGCAAAGACGCGGGGACGCGGAGAAATTGTAATAATAAGTGATTATCCGAACTTGATATAAGTCTAAGTTATATCATCTGTTAATGTCCTAACCACCTTGGCTGTTGCTATAAATTAAGCTTTTTGGCGATTATGACACTAAAAAGCGCCCTCCTTTCGGAGAGCGCTTTTGATTCTATTTAATTTTCAGTCAGTTGGCTTGGTTGTCAATTAACCGTTGATAGCAGGAGCGCTCAGAGCCACAGGAGCAACATCAGCAGCAGCCAAGTCTAAGGGGAAGTTGTGAGCATTGCGCTCGTGCATTACTTCCATACCCAAGTTAGCGCGGTTGATGATGTCAGCCCAGGTGTTGATTACGCGACCTTGAGAGTCAATGATGGACTGGTTGAAGTTGAAACCGTTCAAGTTGAAAGCCATTGTGCTTACACCCAAAGCGGTGAACCAGATTCCGATTACAGGCCATGCAGCTAGGAAGAAGTGCAAGGAACGGCTGTTG
>JAVRBV020000155.1:0-6778 GCA_034531095.2 Nostoc sp. CreGUA01
CTTTTTTGTGTTGTATTCGAGACTTGTAGATCCCCCTAAATCCCCCTTAAAAAGGGGGACTTTCAGAAGTTTTCCCCCCTTTTTAAGGGGGGCTAGGGGGGATCGCACGCAATATTTAATACTTCTCAGACATCCTCTAAGGTTTAGCCCATTCTGACTTCTGAATTCTTCTTCAACTACTTCAAGAGGAGGATATATCAAATAATTTAGCGCTAATTAAACTACTTCTTATGGATATTAGTAATTAATTCCGATGAAGGATGGAGTCTATATTTAAGATTGCTAATATTAATTTGTAAGTTAAAAACGTTTACCAAACTAATAACCATGAATATTCTGGCTTGGATTGTTTTAGGTCTAATTGCTGGTGCGATCGCTAAGGCTATCTACCCCGGTCATCAAGGTGGCGGAATTCTAGGAACAATTTTATTAGGAATTATCGGTGCTTTTGTTGGTGGTAGCCTGGGTGTATTCTTCAGTACAGGGACGTTAAGTTTAGCAGCGCCTTCTTTAAGTATTCCAGGTATCGCAGTAGCAGTTTTAGGAGCGATCGTAGCGGTTTTCTTGTGGAACTTATTAACCCGTCGCAGTGCTGTATAATAATCAAACTGCCGTCAATCAATTCAAAAGATTTAGCAAATTCGTTTAAATATTTTATCTGTGAATTAAATCAAAAGAATAGCGTCATCGTCATTAGGCGGTGACGTTATTTTTTTAATTACAGGACTTACGCAAAAATAACGTAACTCCGTCATTACGAGCGATAGCGAAGTAATCCCCCCTGACCCTGCGATTGCTTCCCTACACTCTGTTCCGGTCGCAATGACAATATCGGTGCTGCGTAAGTCCTAAATTACTCTTATCTTAAATTGACTTGTGTATACACCGAAGCTTTTTTAAAGGGTAAAACTTCTCAAAGTCCCATTTTTGAAAGAGTAAAACTTCTCAAAGTCCCCCTTTTTAAGCGGGATTTAGGGGGATCTACAAGTCTAAAATACAACATCAAAAAGTTTTCAGACATCCTCCAACTACTGAATGCCTTTTAACTTAGAGAATTTTGATTTCTGCTGTAAGTAATCATCATTACAGAGAAACTTCATTTTGAATAAACCCTTGAGCATAAACATACATGCAATCAGGTAATTCTCAAGAATGATGTACTCATGAGTGAATGTAGTGAACATTTGGAACTATGGCAGTAAAGCACCTGTAAAACCATCAAAAATCTATGGAATCCCAAAACACTCGAACAACAAAAATCACAAATGATGTTCTTTTAAGAGACAATACGCCTAATTATGCTAACGACAGAAAAACACATCAGCTGGAAAAAGAAAAACAAAGCAAGAAAGCAGATATAATTTACTCTCTATTAACAAATGGTATAGTCATCATTGGATTGATAATTTTTCTTTTTGTTGCAGCTATTTACTATAAAGTTATCAATCCTTAGATGAATAGACATAAGCCAGATGAAAATTTACTGGCTAATATCATTTTGAATTTTATAATTTCGATTGTGAAAGGGTTAGTCTATAAACCCTTGAAACCTTGGTATGCAAGCAATCATAAATCATCGGGTATTTATTCCCAAGTGGATGCTCCCAGTATTTGAATGTGGTGATGACTACAAGCTGAGTTAAGACTAATCTCATCCTTTAGTGAGATGGAATTAGTAGTAGTTACTTTTTCTATTGCAATATAGAGGAATTGCATCACGATATCCAGGGATGTAAATTCTGATAACAACATGTTTTATCTTCAAAATTCCCAGCTTTATTTAGTGAAATTGACCTCGAATTGAAGGCTAAAAGAGTGTTGATTCAATCAGAAAATATTGCTGGTTCACTAGAAAGAGAATGAGCGTTTAAGGAGGATGGGATTAAGTAGTATGGCAAGAAAATATCCTAAATTTAGCCAAGATCTTGCACAAGATCCGACTACGCGTCGAATTTGGTACGCCATCGCTCAAGGAAACGATTTTGAAAGTCATGATGGTATGACGGAGGAAAATCTTTACCAAAAGATTTTCGCTAGTCACTTTGGTCATGTAGCAATCATTTTTTTGTGGGCATCTAGTTTGTTGTTCCATGTAGCTTGGCAAGGGAATTTTGAACAATGGATTAAAGATCCCTTGCACATTCGCCCCATTGCTCATGCGATTTGGGACCCGCACTTTGGTAAACCGGCAGTAGAAGCTTTTACCCAAGGTGGCGCTAACTATCCTGTTAACATTGCTTACTCTGGCGTTTACCACTGGTGGTATACCATTGGAATGCGAACAAACAATGACCTGTACATGGGTTCAGTGTTTCTCCTATTGTTAGCCGCAGTGTTTTTGTTCGCTGGCTGGTTGCACTTGCAACCCAAGTATCGTCCTAGCTTGACTTGGTTTAAGAGTGCTGAACCTCGTCTGAATCACCACTTAGCAGGTTTATTTGGTGTTAGTGCTTTGGCTTGGACTGGTCACTTAGTTCATGTTGCTATTCCCGAATCTCGCGGTGTTCATGTTGGCTGGAATAACTTTTTAACAACTTTGCCTCATGCAGCGGGTTTGACACCGTTTTTTACAGGTGATTGGGGTGTCTATGCCCAAAATCCAGATACGGCAAACCATGTGTTTGGTACATCCCAAGGTGCAGGAACGGCAATTTTGACTTTTTTGGGTGGTTTTCATCCACAAACAGAGTCGCTGTGGTTAACTGATATGGCTCATCACCATTTAGCGATCGCAGTTATCTTTATTATTGCCGGTCACATGTACCGCACAAACTTCGGCATTGGTCACAGCATCAAAGAAATGCTCAACGCCAGAAATTTCTTTGGCATTCCCGTTGAAGGTCAGTTCAATTTGCCGCATCAGGGTTTGTACGACACTTATAATAATTCCCTACATTTTCAGCTAGGAATTCACTTAGCTGCTTTGGGAACTGCTGCTTCTTTGGTAGCGCAGCACATGTACTCCCTACCGCCCTACGCCTTCATCGCTAGAGACTACACTACTCAAGCGGCGTTATATACTCATCACCAATACATTGCGGGCTTCTTGATGATTGGTGCCTTTGCCCACGGGGCAATTTTCTGGATACGAGATTATGACCCAGAACAAAACAAAGGTAATGTATTAGATCGCGTCCTCAAGCACAAAGAAGCGATTATTTCCCACCTCAGTTGGGTGTCCTTATTCTTGGGTTTCCATACCCTTGGTTTGTACGTCCACAATGATGTTGTCGTTGCCTTTGGAACTCCAGAAAAGCAAATTTTGATTGAGCCGGTGTTTGCTCAATTTATCCAATCTGCTCACGGAAAATTGTTGTATGGCATGGATGCGTTGTTATCTAACCCAGATAGTATTGCCTATACAGCTTGGCCAAACAACGGTAATCTTTGGCTACCGGGTTGGTTGGATGCGATTAACTCTGGCACCAATTCGTTATTTTTAACTATTGGCCCTGGTGATTTTTTAGTGCATCATGCGATCGCTCTAGGTTTACACACTACCACATTGATTTGTGTCAAAGGTGCGTTAGATGCCCGTGGTACAAAGTTAATGCCAGACAAGAAAGACTTTGGCTTCACCTTTCCTTGTGATGGGCCTGGTCGTGGTGGTACTTGTCAAACCTCAGCTTGGGAACAGTCTTTCTACCTCGCATTTTTCTGGATGCTCAACCTCGTTGGCTGGGTAACATTTTACTGGCATTGGAAGCATCTCGGTATTTGGCAGGGAAACGTGGCTCAGTTTAATGAAAACTCTACATATCTCATGGGTTGGCTGCGTGATTATCTCTGGGCTAACTCTGCTCAGTTAATCAACGGCTATAACCCTTACGGGATGAATAACCTGTCGGTTTGGGCTTGGATGTTTTTGTTTGGACACCTTGTTTGGGCTACTGGTTTCATGTTCCTCATCAGCTGGAGAGGTTACTGGCAAGAGTTGATTGAAACTCTAGTTTGGGCACATGAACGTACTCCATTAGCAAACTTAGTTCATTGGAAGGATAAGCCAGTTGCTTTATCCATTGTCCAAGGTTGGTTGGTGGGTCTAGTTCACTTCACAGTTGGTTATGTCCTCACCTATGCAGCATTCCTTATTGCCGCAACCGCCGGTAAATTTGGTTGAAATATTGAGAGATCCTCTGATTTTTTGCCATTTTTCCTCTCTATACCGTCAGGTTAGAGGGGATTTTTTTATTTTCAGATATTATTAAATAATTCTATAAAAAGATTAGCGATCGCTAAGCAATTTGCTGTAGGGTAGCACAGCTGTGCTACCCTACAATGGTTGAATTTACAAACGGTGTATTCCATTTAATTGAAAAGCACTATAAAGTAAGTATAAATACGCTAATATTTCCGAGTTTCATGAAATTTTCAACAAGTTGCATTGGTTTCTACACACAATTCGACGATGTTCCGCTAAGCTATAAGCTCTATAATTATGGTTTATTGAACGTCTTATGCATTGGTTGTTATCTGGGCCGTTGAGTATAGAGAAATTGACGGTTAAGATTGCAGGCTTACCTGCACCGTTACAAGGTCAGAAGTTGGTGCAGTTGTCAGATTTTCATTACGATGGTTTGCGGCTGTCGGAAGGTATGCTAGAAAAAGCGATCGCAGTTAGCAACGAAGCTGAACCAGATTTAGTGTTATTGACGGGCGACTATGTAACTGATGACCCCGAACCAATTCACAAATTAATACTTAGACTCAAACATCTGCAAAGTCGCAGTGGGATATATGGTATTCTTGGCAACCACGACATTCATTACAAACACGCAAAAGCAGAAGTTACAAAGGCCTTAACTAGCATTGGAATTCACGTCCTGTGGAACGAAATTGCCTATCCGCTAGGAAAAGAATTACCACTCGTGGGACTGGCGGACACTTGGTCACCAGAATTCAATCCTGGGTTAGTTATGAACCAGCTAAACCCGGACACACCCTGCATTGTTTTATCTCATAACCCAGATACTGCTGAGATTTTACAAGCATGGCGAGTTGATTTACAACTATCCGGTCATACTCACGGCGGTCAAATCGTGATTCCCGGAATTGGCCCAGCAGCTTTAATTTACAACAAAATTGCCAAAAAAATACCCCCCAAAGTGCGACGCAAAGCGCGATTTTTGGAAGAAAATGCTTCTGTAGTCAGCCATTGGGAATGGGCGCAGGGTTTCCATCGTTTAGGAAAAAATCAACTATACGTCAATCGTGGTTTAGGAACTTACCTCCCAGGACGCTTATTTTGCCGCCCAGAAGTTACTATAATCACGCTACAAGGTGAGTGAGTAATTCCAAATCCAACATCAAACAACCCAATTACAGTCAGTATCCTGACTAACGAGTACCTACAAATTCAATCAAGACGCGCTTAGTTTACAGTGAGAATTTAAACCAATTAATTGCAGCCCTTTTCCACTAATTCAACTACACTACTCCCTACTCCCCACTCCCCATTCCCTGTCTTCATCAGGGTATAAATACTTTAAAACTACTGTAATTATATTTGGAGTAGATGACATAAATTATTGCAATTTATCAAGTTACATTTTGATTTTTGGTAAGCTGTAAGCGCTGGTATGAGGAGTATCGGTTGTCTTATGCATTGGTTATTTACGGGACATTTAAGAGTAGATAAAGTAACGGTTAAGATTGCGGAACTTCCGACATCTTTAGAAGGTACAAAGCTGGTGCAGTTGTCAGACTTTCACTACGATGGTTTGCGGCTATCAGAAGATATGTTAGCAAAAGCGATCGCACTTACTAACGAAGCTGAACCAGATTTAATTGTATTAACTGGTGACTACGTAACTGATGACCCAACGCCCATTAATCAATTGGTGCTGCGATTAAAACATCTGCAAAGTCGTTGTGGTATTTACGCCGTCCTGGGTAACCACGACATCTATTACAGCCACTCCCAAGCAGAAGTGACAAAAGCGTTAACTAGCATTGGGGTGCATGTGCTTTGGAATGAAATTGCTTATCCGCTAGGAAAACAATTACCACTAATCGGACTCGCTGATTATTGGTCGCGCGAATTTTACCCCGCCCCAGTAATGAATCAATTAGATTCTGTTACTCCCCGCATCGTTTTATCACATAACCCAGATACAGCCAAGATATTGCAACAATGGCGCGTAGATTTGCAATTATCTGGTCATACCCACGGCGGTCACATCGTCATTCCGGGCATTGGACCTGTGGTATTCTATTATAAAAAGCTTCTTAAGAAAATTCCCAAAAAATTACGGCGTTGGGTAACACTTTTACTAGGAGACTGCTCGAAAGTCGTGCGATATTGGGAATGGGCGCAAGGATTTCACAATGTGGAAGAAAATCAATTATATGTCAATCGTGGTTTAGGAACTTATAAACCAGGACGCCTATTTTGTCCGCCGGAAGTGACCGTGATTACCTTAATTAGTCATTGAACAGAATTCAGAATTCAGAATTCAGGATTCAGAATTCTGAATTCAGGATTTAGAATTCTGAATTGTTCGGTAGTTTAGTATCCTTGGTATACTCATTCATCGGATATTTTCACCAAATTCCTCGCCCCGTGGAAGCCCCTGCATTTATGCATGGGGGTAAGGGGCAGGCGATTTCAATCGCCGTCAGAATAGTTTCTTTTAGTAGTATGAGTAACCATCTTTTTTGTGAATTGCTGAACAATATTTGTAGCTAATGCCTGCGATTCTTCCCATTTTGGTAGCGATATCAAAACTACCTGTGGCACGACACAAAACACGCCCTAAATATTCGCCAACTTTTTTAC
>JAVRBV020000156.1:0-16234 GCA_034531095.2 Nostoc sp. CreGUA01
TTCGTCTGTGTAGCCAAGCCACTGCGTTGGGCGGCTCTGCCGACTTGTTCGCGTAGCGTCTCCCCTTGGGAGAAGCAAGTGGCGCGCGATTTCTAATCGCCGGGGCTAGTATTAATTTAGACTTTTCAAACAACCTCTTAGTCACCGTTGAGTTTTTTCACAAATTAGTACTTAAAATTTAACCATTTATTCATCAATTTTGGATTTTAAATACTTAGGCTACGCTCAGTACAAGTTTGGGATTTTGGATTGAAACAGACCACTTTGGCTAGGGGCTTATAAAGTTTCACTTTAAAACTTTGATTTTATTCGCTTTGACTCTCAAACTCATACCCACCCACTTCAATTCTCAGCTTACCTGACTTCCATCCTGAATAAATTGGGGTTTTATTTCCATCAGCACTATAGACTGCTGAAATTGCTCCCAACTACGATAGGTTTCTTGCTCACCGACTTCGAGGGCAAATCCACTTACTGTTGTTCCAGTACCCACCGCCGCGAGAATTTGGTCGTCGATTAATATTCTCTTAAATACAGGGCAATCACTTTCTCTAAAAGCTTTATACTTTATAGGAATGTTCTTTATTTGAAGATTCATAAATAGGCATCAAAGTTTCAAAGCAGATTCCATCTACTTCAATAGCATTAGAATTGTTTGATTCACAAGATGACATGTTGGCTGTCCTCTCAGCTTCTACTTTTTCACACGCCATCACACTGATTGGTGCATGGCTTAATATTATTTTTCCGAAAAAGATTAAAACCACAGTTAAAACTATTGCTCTTGAGTGACGCATGAAATATTTACTGAAGTTTAGAAGGTTTTATAGAAACTAGATTTCAATCTGAGGCTTCACATAAATTCAGCTATCCTCGCTCAAGGTTGTGGGAGCGATCGCTAGAAGCTAAAGTTATACACGATTACCGTCAGCTATCCTCGCTCAAGGTTGTGGGAGCGATCGCTAGAAGCTAAAGTTATACACGATTACCGTCAGCTATCCTCGCTCAAGGTTGTGGGAGCGATCGCTAGAAGCTAAAGTTATACACAATTACCGTCAGCTATCCTCGCTCAAGGTTGTGGGAGCGATCGCTAATTCACTTTGACTTGAATTTAATCAGTGTCGATGAGAATTCTGTGTCACATGCTGGGAATACTTTAACCAGAGGTTTCCCCAAATCAATTGCTCCCTTTATGACTCACTCGTCACCACAACGGCGCAGTACCGCTTTAACTACTAGAACAGAGTTTTCGCCCTTTGGCAACAAGTTAGTGCAGTCTGGCTATGTTAATACCGAACAGATGAGACAGGCACTAATTGAAAGCCGCAAATCTGGCAGACCGCTAACGGAAGTATTAGAGTCAATTACTGGACAACAACTATCACCTGAATTACTCAGACAATACAAAAAACAACAGCTATTTGAATTAAAAATACTCTACGGAGTTGAATTCCTCGATCCGGAAGTTAACTCCGTTGGTAACACAATGGTGGGAACCCTGATTGATACCCTGATCCCAGTGGATATCTGCCGTCGCCATCGTTTGGTACCACTGTCGAAACATGAAGATCAAACCCCGCCATCAATTTTAGTAGCGATGGTTGCTCCAGATAATCTGGAGGCTTGCGATGACCTGAATCGCATCTTGCGCCCCCAAGGCTTGGCATTACAGCGCATGGTGATTACACAGGAAGATTACCAACAGCTAATCAACCAATACTTGGATGATCTGGCTGTGCGGCAAAAGCACCTAGAACGAGAAAACTCTACAGATATTAGTCAGGATTTAGAAAATCTCGGAAATCTCGATATTGAAGATGCCCCTGAGGAGATGGAGGCTGATTTAGGGGCAGCGATGAAGGGCGCTGAAGATGCCCCAGTTATTAACCTTGTCAACAGAATCCTGGCTAAAGCCCTGCATGAAAAAGTTTCCGATATTCATGTGGAACCACAAGAAGAAAACTTACGCATTCGCTTCCGTAAAGATGGAGTGCTGCGTGAAGCTTTCCCGGTGATGCCGAAAAAAATCATTCCGGCGGTGACAGCCCGGTTTAAAATCATCTCCAATCTAGACATTGCCGAGAGGCGTTTACCCCAAGATGGACGCATCCGCCGGATGTTTGAGGGACGCAAAGTAGACTTCCGTGTAAATACCTTACCCAGTCGCTACGGGGAAAAGGTGGTACTGCGGATTTTGGATAATTCTTCTACCCAACTCGGATTAAATAAGTTAATTACCGATCCAGAGACTTTACATATTGTCCAGGATATGGTTAGCCGTCCCTTTGGTCTGATTTTGGTGACTGGGCCGACTGGTTCCGGTAAAACAACTTCGCTATATTCGGCACTAGCGGAAAAGAACGATCCCGGAATTAATATCAGTACTGTGGAAGACCCTATTGAATACAGTCTTCCAGGCATTACTCAAGTGCAGGTGATTCGGGAAAAAGGGCTGGATTTTGCTACAGCGTTGCGGGCTTTCTTACGACAAGATCCAGATGTGTTACTGGTGGGTGAAACGCGGGACAAGGAAACAGCAAAAACAGCGATTGAGGCTGCCTTGACCGGTCACTTAGTATTAACTACCTTACATACCAATGATGCCCCAGGAGCGATCGCTCGTTTGGGAGAAATGGGCATTGAGCCTTTCATGGTTTCTAGTTCTTTAATTGGCGTTTTGGCTCAACGTTTGGTGCGGCGGGTATGTTCTGAATGTCGGATTCCCTACACTCCCACAACCGAGGAATTGGCACGTTATGGTCTATCAGCCTCCTCTGAAGTGGATATCACCTTCTACAAAGCTAACACTTTGACATTAGAAGCGATCGCAGAAGCCAAAGCCAAAAATCACCTTTGCCCAGCTTGTAATGGTGTCGGCTACAAAGGGCGTTGTGGTGTTTATGAAGTCATGCGAGTCACAGAAAACCTGCAAACCCTAATCAACGAAGAAGCACCCACAGAACGCATCAAGGAAGTGGCGGTAGAAGAAGGCATGAAAACCTTGCTGGCTTACAGTCTGGACTTAGTACGCCAAGGTGCCACCACCCTCGAAGAAGTAGAACGGGTGACCTTTACAGATACTGGTTTGGAAGCAGAGTTAAAAGCCAAACGCAAGACAGGTCTTACCTGCCGGACTTGTGATGCCATATTGAAACCAGAAATGCTGGATTGTCCGTACTGTCTGACATCTCGTTTTCAAGATTAGTCATTGGTCATTGTTCGATGGTTAGTAACTTTAAACAACTGACAAATGACAAATAACAAACATTAATTAAGGAAGCAAAACTATGGAAATGATGATTGAAGACTTGATGGAGCAGATGATTGAAATGGGAGGTTCGGATATGCATTTATCCGCAGGTTTGCCGCCCTACTTCCGCATCAGTGGCAAACTGACTCCCATCGGTGAGAATATCCTGACGGCAGATCAGTGTCAAAGGCTAATTTTTAGTATGCTCAATAACACCCAACGTAAAACCTTAGAGCAAACCTGGGAATTAGATTGTTCTTATGGTGTTAAAGGTCTGGCTCGTTTCCGGGTGAATGTCTATAAAGATCGTGGTGCTTATGCTGCTTGCTTACGGGCATTAAGTTCTAAAATTCCTAACTTTGAAAAATTAGGTCTGCCAGATATAGTGCGGGAAATGTGCGATAAGCCCAGAGGACTAATTCTGGTAACAGGCCCCACAGGTTCGGGGAAAACAACAACCCTCGCGGCAATGATTGACTTGATTAACCGCACCAAAGCAGAGCATATTTTAACGGTGGAAGATCCAATTGAATTTGTTTATGAACCAATTAAAAGCTTGGTTCACCAGCGGCAATTAGGAGAAGACACCAAGAGTTTTGCTAATGCTTTGAAAGCAGCTTTACGGGAAGATCCAGATATTATTCTGGTGGGAGAAATGCGCGATTTGGAAACGATTTCTTTGGCGATTTCTGCTGCGGAAACAGGACACTTGGTATTTGGTACGCTACACACAAGTTCTGCTGCCCAGACTGTTGACCGGATTATCGACGTTTTCCCCCATGAAAGACAAACTCAAGTGCGGGTGCAATTGTCAAACTCTTTAGTAGCAGTATTTAGCCAAACATTAGTATCTAAGAAAAACCCCAAACCCGGTGAATATGGTCGGGTGATGGCTCAAGAAATTCTGATTGTTACTCCAGCTATTTCTAACTTAATTCGAGAAGGCAAAACCTCGCAAATTTACTCAGCTATTCAAACTGGTGGCAAATTGGGAATGCAAACTCTGGAGAAGGTTTTAGCTGATTTTTACAAAGCAGGAACAATCTCCTTTGAAGCAGCAATGTCTAAGACTTCCAAGCCAGATGAAATCCAACGTCTCATCGGTACTTCTACACCACCCCAGGCAGCAGCAGGGGCAAAAACAGGTGTGGCTGCTAAAGCGCATTAGACGAATAGGAGAGATTGGGGGGATGAGGGGGATGAGGGAGATGAGGGAGATGAGGGAGATGAGGGAGATGGGGGAGTGTCGGGAGAGAGGGGGGGAAAGATTTCTTCCGCATCCTCCCACACCTCCCACACTTCCCACACTTCCTGCTTGCCCCATGCCCAATTAATAACAACTATTTTGAATTGATTTATGCCAAACTTCGTTGCCCGTGTTCGGGACTCGCAAGGAAAATCTCGAACAGAAAAAATTGTTGCTGAATCCTTGAGCCAAGCTCGTACTAATCTCAGAGATCAAGGATTTGTAGTCCAAGACCTCAAACAATCTCAAGGATTTCAGCCAGATGTTGCCTTCAAAAATTTCCAGAATTCCTTAGTTAAGGTGTCTGTTAAAGACAAAGCCGTTTTTTCTCGTCAATTTGCCGTTTTGATGAATGCGGGAGTTGCGATCGTTAGAAGTTTGGGGGTACTTTCTGAACAGTGTAGTAATACTAAACTGAAACAAGCTCTCGTGGAGATTAGCAACGATGTGCAAAGTGGCATGAATCTTTCAGACGCAATGCGGAAGCATCCTGACTGCTTTGATGGATTATATGTCAGTATGATTCAAGCCGGCGAAGTTGGTGGTGTTTTAGACGAAGTATTGAATCGTTTAGCCAAGTTGTTAGAAGACGTTGCCCGCTTACAAAACCAAATTAAATCAGCATTATCTTATCCAACGGTGGTGGGTTTTATAGCAGTTGCTATCTTTCTCGGTATGACCATTTTTTTGATTCCCATTTTTGCGAAGATTTTTACAGAAATCGGAACCGAATTACCAGCTCTAACCCAATTTTTAATGGATGCTAGTTTATTTTTGAGAAGTTCTAAGGTTTTCGCGCTTATCGGTGGACTTGTAGGATTGAAAATTGCCTATTCACGATACGCTAAAACTCCTGTTGGTCGCATAACAATCGATCGCCTTTCCCTGAAAATGCCTTTATTTGGTGACTTGATTCAAAAATCTTCTGTTGCCCGTTTTAGTCGGACTTTTGGTTCTTTGACTCGTTCAGGTGTGCCAATTTTAACTTGCTTAGAAATTGTCCGAGATACATCAGGAAATCAAGTAATTGCTAATGCTATAGATGCAGCCCGCCAAGAGATTCAACAAGGAGGCATGATTAGCATTGCTTTGCAAAAAGATAAAGTTTTTCCAGCTATGGCAATTCAGATGATTAGCATCGGAGAAGAAACTGGAGAATTAGATGGAATGTTGATGAAAGTTGCTGACTTCTATGAAGATGAAGTTGAGCAAGCAGTAAAAGCACTCACCAGCGTTTTGGAACCGATTATGATTTTGGTTCTGGGGGGAATGGTCGGTACAATTTTGTTGGCAATGTATTTACCGATGTTTAAGGTATTTGAAAAACTGGGATAAGGCATTAAGAGTTAGGAGTTAGGAGTTAGGAGTTAAGAGTTGGGAGTGAGGAGTTAGGAGTTAGGAGTTGGGAGTGAGGAGTTAAGAGTTGGGAATTAGGAGTTAGGAGTTAAAATTCTTGATTTTTAGTTTTTAATTTTTAATGAATTAATTTTATTCTTAACTCTTAAATTTCAACTTGTAACTAACTATTTTTTTCTTAACTCCTGACTCATAACTCATAACTCATAACTCATAACTCCTCACTCCTGACTCCTAACTCCTAACTCCTCACTCCTCACTCCCAACTCCTAACTAATTTATTATGACTGTGCAAAAATCTCAATACGAAGCGAGCTTGGCAGAGTACAGTAATCATCAAGCTGCGATCGCCTTACTAAAACAACACCGTCCATACTTGGAAATGATTCCAAGTCTACGCCGTCCAGATGACAGTGTAATCTCTATCCCTTTACCAATTGTTCGTCTTCGCCAGACTGCTACAACAGTTTCACAAACAATTTCTTTACCTTGTGATGTGGCAATTTTGATGTGCGATCCAGAATGGAAAATTAAAACGGGAGTAGAGATTTTAATCTTTATTCATCGTCCCCATGAAGATTTTTCTGATTTGTTAGGACGTTGGCGACAATCCCAAGTTATTTTAGACAATGATTATGAATGGTTGATGCCTGTCCGCCACAGCCATATTTTGAGTGAGGGAGCTAATAGCATATATCCTTTATTTGTAGTTTTTCCTGAGACTTCAGAACGCATCCAACGTGGTCTTGTAGGAGCAGAACTTCCATTTATTATCCAAACACCAAACTTCTTATTTGAAGAGAATTCCACAGACGCTTTTTATCGAGAAGCTCCACCAGCTTAATCATAATTAGCTATAGGGCGATCGCCAACTAACTGGACTTGAGACTAAAGTGAGTCGCAGTTCATTGTAGGGGCACAACATGTTGTGCCCCTAGCTGTGTAATACCATTTTCAAAAATATTTGCAACACATGAATCGGCTGTAGGGGCGTACAGCTGTACGCCCCTACCCACACATCTGTCGCATTTTGATTTCAAATTTGTATAATTCATCGACTGGTGAGTTCCTTTTCTATTTCATCTTCATCTAATAAATGTTTACCAGAAGCAACAATCCTAGTACGAATTTGCTGCAAACGTTCTCCCAAGGAGATTTGATTTGCAGATTTTTTCAAACTAAGAAATTCAACAAAATCTAAAACTTCCTCTTGTTTGTCTTGTGGGAGAGAACGCCACTTTGTTAATAACTCTTGTTCTGTACTCATTAGTATTCACCACTATTACTACTTGTATTGTGATTGGGTATTTTTATTCTAGAATATGACATTTAATTCTACTCGCTAACAAAAAGATCCCCGACTTCTTTAAGAAGTCGGGGATCTGAGTCTTTGCCAAAATGACTTACCTTGTAGACTATCTTTCTTACTGCCCACTAGGAAGCTTTAAGCCCCGACGCTCAAGAATTTGCCGCACCTGTGGACTAGGGCTGTAGTTATAGCCATAGGACGAATTTTCAGAGTCATCCATAATCTGAGGTGTGAGCAAGACAATTACTTCATTACGCTGGTTGGCTCTATTTGTGCTTCTAAACAGCGAACCGATCAGCGGGAGATCGCCCAAAATAGGAATTTTGGAAACAGTTGTCCGGTCTTGGTCTTGAATAATGCCGCTGAGAATTAGTGTTTGACCATCTCGTAAGCGAATCGAGCCAGAATTCAGAGAACGCTCGGATACCAAGAATATTTGTTGACTACCACCACCTCCAACATTAATCGTAGCTGGAGCTTGGGGTGCTTTGACAACGGGAGCTACCGATAGAGAGACAAAACCGTTATCGTCAATCCGTTCAACTTTGACAGCTAGTGTTAAACCTACTCGGTCTTTTTCCGCTGAAATCGTTTCTGTCGCAAGATTGGCATCCCGAACGATTTCCCTTTTAATATTGCCTACTACTTCTTGAGTCAGGTTAACATTAGCAGTTTGACCTTCTTGGACAATTAAGGTTGGGTCTGTCAAAATCTTGGCGTTGCCATTTTGGACTTGAGCCTGCAAGCTAGCGAGCAGACGTTTGGGAAATTGGAAAAGAGAAGGCAAAGCTGTAGTAGCTGTTCCAAGGATACCTTGTGTAACAGTTGATGTACCATCGGCGTTTATTTTAATGATGTTATCGGTTGCTGGAGTAATGTTAGTGAAACCTGGTTGTAGAGGGTTTGTATTAGTAGGCGCAACAGGTTGATAGAAATTGCCACTTCCTGGATTTGCGACTCTAGTGATGTTGCCGTTTGCGTCTACCACTACCGTACCTGGGGTAGTTCCTGGAATAGATACGCTACCGTTAGGGTCAAGAAAAGGCGTTCCTGTTACGGGATTCTGGATAACTGGTGTACTAGTCACGCTAGTTGAGGCTTCACTTCTTGTAGCTGGTCTGGAACCGCCAAAGTTTAGAGATGCTGCACCACCATCATTTGTAAAGTAATTGTTCCCAACCCCAAAGGAAAAACTAGTGTTGTAGTCCTGAGTGTTCAAGAGGTTAACATCGATAATCTTGACATTGACTACTACTTGACGACGCCGGATATCAAGCTGAGTTAGTTGAGCCATTGCCATCTCAACTAGCCTGGGAGGCCCAATCAAAGTCAGAGAATTGGTACGTTCGTCTCCTAATGCTTGTAAACCTCTGAGTAATGGGTTTGAGTCTTTAAATTCAGCACGTTGGGTTTCGAGTCTTGTTTCCGTGGTCGTCTGAGTTTGGGTGATGGGAGCAACTCCAGTACCTACAGGAACAGCATTAACGCTGGTAACTTGTCGTTCTCGGCTGACAGCGCTTTCCGCCCCCAAGCCGACCAAAAAATTCAGAGCGACTCCTACCGTTACCTGATTAAGTCGCAGGCTACGCATAACCATGTCACGGGTTGCATTGGGTAGTTTCGGCCCAACAAAAACTGTGCGACCACTGCGGTTAGCTTCTAAACCACTCAAGCGCAAGACGTAGTTAAACACATCTTGCACTGGCTCGTTTTCTATATCCAACGAGATTGTTTGGGAGGTTGCTTGTGCTGGTGCTGTTCCACCTTGTTGACCTCCACCACCTTGCTCACTTCCTACATAAGCCAGGTTCAAACCAGCCGCACGGGCAAGTAATGACAAAACTTCACGCACCGGTGCATCTCGCAGTACTAAGCGGGGTACGCGTTCTTGTGTTGCTAAGTCAATGGTGCTAGGAGAAGCATCGGTAGCAGAAATCGCAATATCTCCCACTGGTGGGGCGACGGCTCTGGGTAAGAATGGTGGAGCCTGACTCAAAGGTTGACCCGGCCCAGCGGGTTGTGCTGGTTGTCCGTCGATGGTGACTTGGGGGTTGGGAACGAGAACATCTGGCTTTTGGCCTGTTTGGACTGGAGCTGTAGTAGCAGGCGCTGTGGATGCTGGTGCTGTTGGAGTTGGTGAGGCTGCGGCTGTGCCAGCAGATGGGCTAAAGCTGAGTGTAATGCCATTTGGCGATCGCACTACCGGCTCACTCCCTGGTGCATTGTTGCTGCCAGTTACCGTCACCCGGACGCTATTGGCATCAAGTTGATTAATCTCTACCGAAGCAATTCCCGGTGCTGGACTATCTTGACGAAAACTATTACCTTGTGGTAGCCGTAATTGAGTATTAATAATGTCTGCAACTAAAGCCTTACCTCTTTTAGTAGTGAAAACTTGGGGGCGCGACCCGGAAGAAGTTTTCAAAACAACGCTAACTCCACCGTTAGCTGGACTTAATTGTACATCAGTAACTTGAGCAATTTGCGCCCAAACAGGCTGAGCTGCCAAAAAGACAAAAGCAGCAGTACCTAATATAAAACTATTACCGTGAATCTGTTTCACAGTTCATTCCTCACCTAAATAAAACCTTGTTTAGAATCAATTTTTGAGTAGTTAGTTATGAGTGCTGAGTTGAAAATTAGTTAGGAGTGAGGAGTGAGGAGTGAGGAGTGATGAGTTAGGAGTTAAGAGTTAGGAGTGAGGAGTTAAGAGTGAGGAGTTAGGAGTTAACAGTAGCTCATAATTCATAACTCATAATTCATAACTCTTAACTCATAACTCATCACTCATAATTCATAATTCATAACTCATAACTCATAACTCATAACTCATAACTCATAACTCATCACTCCTCACTCCTCACTCCTAACTCATAACTACTTTTTGGGGGCGGGTTTAGCTGCTGCGGCTGCTATTTGTTCTGGACTAAGTGGCATCAATACCTGTAATTGGAATGATGTATTAATCGCTGCTGGCCCTACCCGAACGGGTGTTTTATCTGTTGGCGATCTTGGCTCAGCTGGAGCTAAAGTTGATTGATAATCTTTAACTATCAACAAAGGCTGTAAACGCTCAATGTTACGAATTATCGATTGCGTTTGTTCATAGGTTCCTGTAATTTCGGCGCTGATACTGCTGCGTTGCAGTTTGCCGTCAACTAATTTTCCTAAAGAGCCATCAATAACTGGTTCTGGTTTTTGGGAAACTGGTACGAACTTTTTGAGTTTGGCTCTGACTTGATTAATGGAAGTTTGAGTATTACCAGACTCAACTAAGCGGTTCATATCTAACAGCAATGTATCTAAAGTTTTTTCATCGGCAAATAAAGCTAAAACTTGAACTTTTTGCTGTTTCGCTTGTGCTAGTTCTTCTTTAACTTTGTCAATCTGTTTGATATTAAGTTTCTTTTGCTCAACTTGCCCTTGGAGTTCCGAGACTTTTGCTTGCTGTTGCTGATAGTTTTCCCAAGCTGGCATTAACAGGTTTAATAATATATAACCTGCTCCCGCTAAACCAATTACCCCTACCAAAATACCAATGATTTTTGGTGTGAAAGCAATGCCAAATACTACCGGATGTGCTGGGGTTGCTGCATCGAATTCTCCGGCTTGTTCGGCAAAATTTAAATCATCACTCAGCGTCATTTTGAAATGACTCCTGTTTGTTGGATACTACGAATTCGAGCCACTAGTCCCACTGTGCCTTTTTTTTCTAACTCCCGAATTAGTTCCGAAGCCGGAACATCATTCATGCTCGATTGGATGGTGTATTTAACTACTTGCGGTGGCTTAATTGTTACACCAGGAGATGGTGGAGCTACACCTGATGCAATGGGAGCGTCTACTAAGGTTGCTGTGGTAATTCTGGTTTCTGAGGATTTCAAGAACTGAGACTGTTGCAAACTTAATAAAAAATCATTGACATCGTTAAAAGAGCGAGCCAATCCAGTAACTTCTAATCCCCCAGCTGGATTATTGGGTGGTTTACCTTCCGCCACTGGGATGGGTGGGATTTGCTTGAAGTTCTCAATTTGCACTGCTGCGGGAATGCGATCGCGTAAATCTTGCAGCATTGCTGACCAAGGGCGAATCTGGTCAAATACAGTAACTAAAGCTTGGGTTTCCGCTTTAACTGCGCTCGTCTCTGCCTTGATTTTATTCAGATTTCCGATTTCTGTATCTAGCCTCTTGCTTTCCTGATCTAGCTGTGCTATTGTGCCATCTAGCTCAACGATCTTCCCTTGCAACAACCACCAACCAACTCCTAATAAAGCTGGTAGACCTACACCGAATGCCACTCCCACATACACTGGTGTTAAATTCCCTCCAGGAAGACTGAGGGGTATTTTTCCCTTTTTATCAGGCTTTTTCTGATATGCTGGGCGGTCTTTAAGAAAGTTCACATCCAAACTGTACATTTTCTCACACCAACTAGAAATAAATATTATGGTTTGAGAATTCTCAAACAGCGCGATCGTCAAAATAGACAATCCAAGATTTAAAAAGCGCGATCGTCAAAATAGACAATCTAAAATCCAAAATTCCTATTACACCTCCCGCATTCCCAGACCAAGTACGATCGCCAAACCAGAGCGTTGTACCTGTGGATATTTTTCGCTCTCAACTTCCAACGATAGAGCTACGATGGGATCTATTTGGATAGTTGGCAGGCTTAATCGTTGGGTAAAGAATTCATCAAGCTGTTGGAGTCCACCTCCAGGCCCAGCTAATAAAATCTGTGCTACTTCCAAATTTTCACTTTGATTGAGATAAAAATCGATGGAACGGCGCAGTTCATCTGTTAGTTCTCCCAACACTCTCAATATTGCTGCCATACCAGGATCGAGTTCGGTGACGCCAGTTTTGCCGCCGTCTATGGGAGTCGGAGTAATGACCATCCCATATAACATTTCCATATCCCGTGATGTAGGCAAACTCATTGCCCTAGCGAGGGCAGTTTGCATTTGATAAGTTCCTATGGGTACCGTGCGCGAAAATTGGGGTACTCCGTTAACGATGATGGCAATTTCTGTGCTGTCGAACTCTATATCAACTAGTACTGCTGCTTCTTGCGGGCCAAATTGTCGCAACTGATCGCGAATAGTCCGAATCAGAGCAAAACTGTTAATTTCTAAAATATCGATTTGCAATCCTGCTTGCTCGAATGTACTGATATAGGTATCCGTTACATCCTTGCGGGTGGCAACTAAGAGTACCTGTACTTTTTCAATGCCATCTTCATCTACAAAATACCCAAGTTTTTGATAATCTACATCAGCTTCTTCACGAGGATAGGGTAAATACAGTCCTGCTTCATGGTTTAAGACCATTTCCCGCAGTTCTTTATCATCTAACTCTGCTGGCACCGGTATCAGACGGACGATAGAATCTCGCCCTGGTACACCAGTGGCAACATGAGAAGCTTTGATTTTACTTTGGGCTAGCGCTTCTTGAATTAACTGCGCCATTGCTGGAGGGTCGGTAATTTGCCCATCGGTAACTACACCTTCGGGAACCGCGATTGATGTCAAGGTTTCTAGTTTCAAACCTTGACGCTGCTTGCGTAGCTGAACTACATTTATTCGTTCAGGAGCAAGTTCAATGCCGACCCCTTTATTTGATTTGCCAAACAGACTATTGAAGCTTTTCACCACAGTTGTGCCCGCTGGACTGCTAAATTGAATTGGTATTGGGGATTGGGTATGGTGAGTTAGGAGTTAGGAGTTAGGAGTTAGGAGTTTGGAATTTTCCCCATCTCCCCATCTCCCCATCTCCCCATCTCCCTCATCTCCCTCATCTCCTTCATCCCTATTGCCTAGTTATCTTTACTACTGGTAATTGATTTAGCCTATAATCTCGTCAATTCTGCATAAGATTTTCACCACGAACAAGCGTAAAAATACTGGGAAGATGATTCAATTGCGAAAATTTAAACAACTTACTGCTTTAGTACTACTTGGCTTGTTAACTAGTTGGATTGTCAGTTGTGGTACAGGTAATGTTGGTACAAATACAAAACAAACTACTCCGGGAGTAGCAACTGTTGAGTTTTGGACGATGCAACTGCAACCTCAATTTACTGACTACTTCAAAAGCCTAATTACGAATTTTGAATCGCAAAATCAAGGTATAAAGGTTAACTGGGTTGATGTACCTTGGGCAGCAATGGAGAACAAAATATTAACAGCTGTCTCCGGAAAAACGCCACCTGATGTTGTTAACCTGAATCCCGGTTTTGCTTCCCAACTTGCGGGGCGAAATGCTTGGTTAGATTTGGACACTAAGGTTCCAAATGATGTACGTTCCTCCTATCTACCAAATATCTGGAAAGCAAGCACGCTTAATGGTAAGAGTTTTGGAATTCCCTGGTATCTCACCACACGGTTAACCATTTATAACACCGATTTATTAAAACAGGCAGGTATCAATAAACCCCCTGCAACCTACGGAGAATTAGCACAAGCAGCCCAACAAATTAAAGATAAGACTGGGAAATATGCCTTTTTTGTGACATTTGTACCGCAAGATTCCGGGGAAGTGCTGGAATCCTTTGTGCAGATGGGAGCGACTTTAATAGATACTGAAGGTAAAGCCGCGTTTAATTCGCCACCAGGGAAAGCTGCGTTTCAATATTGGGTAGACTTGTATAAAAAAGGTTTATTGCCTAAAGAAGCTTTGACCCAAGGACATCGGCACGCGATCGATTTATACCAATCTGGAGAAACGGCGTTTCTAGCTTCGGGGCCAGAGTTTCTTAAAGCGATCGCCAATAATGCGCCTAAAATTGCTCAAGCTTCAGAAATAGCACCCCAACTCACCGGCGATACAGGCAAGAAAAATGTCGCAGTGATGAACATAGTTATTCCCCGCGACAGCAAACAACCAGACGCCGCCGTGAAGTTTGCTTTATTTGTTACCAATGATGAAAATCAATTAGCCTTTGCAAAAGCCGCAAATGTTCTACCTTCCACAGTCAAGGCATTGTCTGACACTTATTTTAAAGATGTTCCAGCTAATGCTCCAACAATAGAAAAAGCGCGAGTTATCACTGCTAAGCAACTGCAACAAGCAGAAATATTAACTCCTACTTTGAAGGATTCTAATAAATTACAAAAAGCAATTTACGAGAACTTGCAAGCAGCAATGTTAGGCGAAAAAACGATAGATAAAGCTGTAGAAGATGCGGCGCAACAGTGGGACAATAGATAAATTTGGGCATGGGGCATGGGGCATGGGGTATTGGCCAAACAGGGCATGGGGCATTAAAAAGTCATGCATTCAAAAGTTCTTTAATTTTGAATTTTGAATTTTGAATTTTGAATTGATTTGTCTCCCTCATCTCCCCACTCCCCACTCCGCACTCCCCATTTGTAAAAAATCGCCGACTAAATAAAGGGAACCACAGACAACGATTAAATCGTCTTTGGTGGCGGTTGAGGTTACGGTTTCTAGTGCGGTGAATAAGTCTGGATGTATTTGGCGATCGCTTAATTCGGGACAGAGGTTGTAAGCTAGATTAGCTAGTTCGTCTAGGTTAGCAGACGTTCTACCAGGCCAAGGTTCTACTGGTATTGGAACTAAAAAAAGGCGATCGCCTCCTCGCAGTAAAGCTGCAAAAATATCAGCATGATCTTTATCAGCAAACATTCCCATAATCCAATTTACGGGTTTGTATTTTACTGCGTCTAAGCTATCGACATACTGGCGAAGAACTTGGGCGGCGGCTGTGTTATGAGCGCCATCAAGTAATAATTGATGATTTTTCCAAGTAGTCCATTGCATTCGTCCTGGCCATTGAGTTTTCGCCATGCCGTTAATGATGGCTGCTTGGGAAATTTGCCAACCCTGTTGTTGAAGAATTTCTAAAGCAGCTAAAGCCAAAGCTGAATTCTTTAACTGAACTTGCCCTGCTAACGGCAACGGGTATTTAATAGACTTATGAGGTGATTCTTCCATCCCCCCATCTCCCCACCTCCCCATCTTCCCATCTCCCCCTCTTTCATACTCTGCCCATCCTGTAGCGATTTGCTGGGCGGGTTGAGGCATAAAAATTGGGCATTGTAATTCTAAAGCACGCGATCGCACCACATCTTCGGCATCTGATGGCAATTGTCCTACTACAACAGGACACTTCGGTTTGAGAATACCTGCTTTTTCTCTGGCAATGTCAGCAATAGTGGGGCCAAGTTGTTGCCAATGTTCTCTGCTGATGGAAGTAATAATCGTAACTAAGGGTTCTAAGGAAACATTCGTAGCATCCAAGCGTCCCCCTAGTCCGACTTCTACCACTGCGACATCGACTTGTTCGCGGGCAAAATATAACCAAGCTGCGGCGGTAATTACTTCAAATTGAGTTGGTGATTGCTCATGAGGAAGAATCGCCGCTTGTACTTGTTGAAATAATTGGTTTAATTCTTCAGAAGAAATTGGTTGTTCATTGAGACAAATACGTTCCGTCCAATCAACTAAATGGGGGGAAGTGTAGCGTCCTGTACGATAACCAGCCTCAGTAAGTACGGATGAAAGGTAAGCGCAAACTGAACCTTTGCCATTAGTGCCAGCAACGTGAATTACCGGGACATGGTGATGGGGATTGTTAAGATTTGCTAAGAGATTCAGAATGCGATCGAGTCCCAGATGGACACCAAAGCGTTGAAGAGGTTGGATTACAGAATCGATATCCACAAGGAGGGGAGTGGGGAGTGGGGAGTGGGGGGAGATGGGGAGATGGGGAGATGGGGAGATGGGGAGATGGGGAGATGGGGAGATGGGGGAAATGAGGGAGTGTGGGGAGTGTGGGGAGTGTGGGGAGTGTGGGGAGTGTGGGGGGAAAGGTTTCTTCCCCATCCTCCCACACCTCCCACACCTTCCACACCTCCCCCTCCCCCCCCCGCCCCCCCTCTACCCCCCCCTCCCCCCCCCCCCCCCACACCCCCTCCCCCCCCCCTCACCCCCCCCCACCCCCCCCCTTCCCCCCCCCCCCCCCCCCCCCCCCCCCCCCCCCCCCCCCCCCCCCCCCCCCCCCCCCCCCCCCCCCCCCCCCCCCCCCCCCCCCCCCCCCCCCCCCATCCCT
>JAVRBV020000157.1:0-17225 GCA_034531095.2 Nostoc sp. CreGUA01
TATCAAAGACTCATTCACGAGTATCAAAGACTCATTCACGAATATCAAAGACTCATTCACGAATATCAAAGACTCATTCACGAATATCAAAGACTCATCCGCTATTCTCCATGCCCAATGCCCCATGCCCAATGCCCAATGCCCCATGCCCCATGCCCCATGCCCCATGCCCCATGCCCCATGCCCAATGCCCCATACCCAATGCCCAAAATAAACTATCCTCAGATATGTAAAACTTTGTATCCTGGGTTTAATAGGTGTTAAATACTTCTTTTAAAACTGGTGCAAGAAGATTTTAGGTTAATTGTTGATTTAGTTTCAGTTTTGGCGGTTGCAGCCTGTGGCGGACTGTTAGCGGCACTTTTGCGACAACCAGTGCTGCTGGGGTATCTCATTGGCGGGATGATCGTCGGCCCTGCTGGACTGGGAGTAATTAAAGAAGTTATTCAAGTGGAGACTCTGGCACAGTTCGGGGTGGCGTTTTTATTATTCGCTTTGGGTGTAGAATTTTCTTTTGCCGAACTCAAGAAAGTAAAAGCGATCGCTCTGGGTGGTGGTGGACTCCAGATTGCTTTGACGATTTTGGTCACAGTTACGGTATGCGGATTATCTGGTGCCTGGGGAACGTTACCTGCTAAGGGCATGTTTTTGGGCTGTATTCTCTCCTTGTCTTCCACGGCGGTTGTCCTCAAGTCGTTGATGGAACGCAATGAAACGGAAACGCCCCACGGACAAGTGATGTTGGGTATTTTGGTTGTCCAGGATTTGGCGCTGGGATTGATGTTGGCAGTCTTACCAGCCCTGAATCAACCCCCAGAAACTATTGGCATCGCTGTACTCACAGCCCTGGCGTACATTGCTTTATTTGCCGCCGGCGCAATCGCAGCGGGGATTTGGCTGATACCGCCTTTGTTGCGACTGTTAGCCCGGACTGAAAGCAAAGAGCTATTTTTATTAGGCGTTGTAGCTTTATGTTTGGGCATCGCCCTGCTGACAGAGTACTTGGGACTGTCCATTGAAATGGGGGCGTTTGTTGCCGGGTTAATGATTTCTGAGGTGGAGTACGCCGACCAAACCCTGACTTACGTGGAACCGTTGCGAGATATCTTTGCCAGTTTGTTTTTCGCTGCCATTGGGATGTTAATTGACCCGGTGTTTTTGTGGAATAACCTGGAATTGATTTTAGGGCTGGTGGCCATAGTTTTTGTGGGTAAGTTTCTGATTATCACTCCTCTGGTGAAACTGTTTCGCTATCCATTGAAAACAGCCTTAATCGCCGGTTTGGGACTGGCGCAAATTGGGGAATTTTCTTTTGTTCTCGCCAGTGAAGGGCAATCCTTGGGGCTGGTGTCCCGAAGGATATATTTGCTGATTTTGGGAACCACAGCAGTTACTCTTGTGTTAACTCCATTTGTCCTGCGGTTAGTGCCATTTTTGTTTAACTTTGCCGAATCCATGCCCTGGTTGAAACCATATTTAGCAGAAGACCAGCCACGGGATATATCAGAAGATTTGCCTTCAACAAATCATGTGGTAGTTTGCGGCTATGGGCGAGTGGGTAAAAATTTAGTGAAGTTGTTGCAGCAACATGACCTGCCTGTGGTAGTGATTGACCAATCAGAAAGTAGGATTCAGCAGCTGCGCGAAGCTGGTGTATCTTATGTTTATGGCAATTGTGTGAGTTTACATGTTTTAGAAACTGCCGGAGTGAACAATGCCAAAGGAATGGCGATCGCACTTCCTGACCCCATGAGTACTCGTCTGTGCTTGAAACGTGCTTTGGAATTGCGCCCAGAATTAGATTTAGTTGTCCGCGCTACCCACAATCGAGACATTGAAGTGCTGTATCAATTGGGAGCCAGAGAAGTTGTGCAACCAGAGTTTGAAGCCAGTTTAGAAATGGTGACTCATTTATTAACTGGCTTAGGCTTTTCCCAAGCTGTTGTCCAACGGGAAATGCAGCAAATCCGCAACGATCATTATTTAGAGTTGCGACCAGAACGTTCTGCTACTGAAGTTGCTCAGGATTTGCGCCAAGCAACTCAGGATTTAAATCAGCGCTGGTATCCTCTACCATCTAATTCGCCTTTAGTTGGCATGAGTTTAGAAGAAGCAGATATGCGCTATCTAACAGGAGCCAGCTTGATGGCAATTCGCCGCGCTAACGGCGATGAAATCGATTATCCCAGTAGTGAAACGCGTTTGGAAGATGGCGATCGCTTGCTGGTGGTGGGAGCAGATGAAGAACTAGCAGCTTTAGCAGAATTCGCCAAGGGACAAGCAGCTATTCCTGGAGAAAATAGTGCTTGTCAATGGGTAACAGTGAACAGTGACTCGCCAATTCTGGCTAAAACTCTTGCAGATTTGGATATTACCAAACAATATGGCGTGCAAATACAGGCAATTCGCCGCGATGGCAAATTTATTCGCTACCCTGATGGCAACATGGATTTACAAGTCGGTGACCAAGTATTGTTGTGCGGTGGCTTGACTGGTTTGAGTCAATTAGAACAGCTATTTGGTGTTACAAGTTCAGTATCCCTGAAAAGCGTTCCCTCCTCTTAATATCATGTCCGGTTAAAGATCGGGGACGTGGGGAGGCGGGGACGCGGGGACGCGGGGACGCGGGGACGCGGAGAAATTTTAGTCATAGGTGATTAGCCGGACACGATCTAAAACCTGGATTCATCAATTGATTCAGAATCCTGAATCCTGAATTCTGAATTCTGAATTCTGACTCCTAAGTTTTTGGTTTAATATAAGCGATCGCTTGTTTCCAAACAGTGGTTTGCTCGCTGTTTTCATCTACAATGCATACACAATGTGGGTCTTGCCATAAAACCCTCCCTGTGATGACATCACCAGTCAGCAACTTGAAATCTGCTGGTGTTGTTTGTTTAATCAGGATTTGAACTTGTCTAATACTAGGCAAAGAGGTGTCAAATTCAGTAATCATAGTCATTGGATATTGGGCATTGGGCATTGGGCATTGGGCATTGGTGATTCACAAATGACCAATGACCAATGACAAAACACAAATATAATTTATTGATTTTGGAAATGGCAATCGAATTTACTAAGTATCATGGTCTAGGCAACGACTTTATTCTGATTGACAATCGCTCGTCTTCTTTGCCTGTAGTGACTCCAGAGCAAGCCATCAAGTTGTGCGATCGCCATTTTGGTATCGGTGCTGATGGTGTTATTTTTGCTCTACCTGGCGAAAACGGCACTGATTACACCATGCGGATTTTCAACTCCGATGGTTCGGAACCGGAAATGTGTGGTAATGGCATTCGCTGTTTAGCTGGCTTTTTGGCACAGTTAGAGGGACTGGGGAAAGAGGACGCGGGGACATGGGGACAGGGGGACACGGGGAAAGAACTCTCCGCGTCACCGCGTCTCCCTGTCCTCGCGTCTCCATCTTCCCCATGCCCAATCACCTATCGCATTCATACCCTGGCTGGTGTAATTACACCCCAAATTCTACCTAATGGTCAAGTGAAGGTGGATATGGGTTTACCCAGGTTACTCGCTGGTGAAATTCCTACTACCCTGGCACCCGCCCCAGAAAAAGTAATTAATCAGCCCTTAGAAGTGGCAGGGCAAACTTGGGAAGTCACCTGCGTAAGTATGGGAAATCCTCATTGCATTACTTTTGTGGAAGATGTCGCCGCAATTGAACTAGAAAGCATAGGCCCCAAATTTGAGCATCACTCAGTTTTTCCCCAACGCACAAATACTGAATTTATTCAAGTAGTGCGCCGCGATTATCTGAAAATGCGGGTGTGGGAACGGGGCGCTGGGATTACTCTAGCCTGTGGTACTGGCGCTTGTGCTTCCTTGGTGGCTGGTGTGTTAACTGGAAAATGCGATCGCACTGCCACCGTAGAATTACCAGGCGGTTTGTTAGAAATTGAATGGTCAGAAATCGACCAACGAATTTACATGACAGGCCCAGCAGAACGGGTATTCACAGGTAAACTCTCTCAAGTCTTCAGTTCTAACCCATAAGCAAATTTGTAAGGTAGCACAACTGTGCTATTGGAATGCGATTTAATTTCTGAAAAAATCTAAGTATATGTAGGGGAGCCAGTGCGTTGCGGAGGTTCCCGACGCTCGAGGACTCGCTAACGCTGCGCTATCCGTTGTAGCACCAAACCCTTTGGACGGTGCGTTAGCCTACGGCATAACGCACCCTACGTATATTTCAAAAATCAGTACCCTTTAGTCTTCTATAGCCCTTTTGCCTATTGCCTTTTGCCTCTTTCCTACCCACATAGATCGGTTCATAAATAAAATCGGATTCCTATATATGTATAAATTGCATATTATAAAATTGATTTACAAATAAATTATTTAATTTTTACTTTCTAATAATTCTATTAGTTAAATTTAAATTATAGAAACTACTCTAAATTAGAGTCAAGTTTTGGGTGAGTTCAAAACTTGATAGGCGTTATATATAGCAATCCTATTTCATTTGTGAAAGCTAGAGTACATTTGTAGATTCTTCTTTCCTGTTGCCTATTCCCTACTTCATGAGTAATTTTACAACTCATTTAGGATTGCTATATCTACTGTAAAGAAGCTAGATCGCATCGTGATAACCGTAAACATTAGTTACGCACCGGAATTAACTTATGCAACTCTCTTATCGCGGTTTTTCTTACGAAGCAAGCCCCGCAAGAATGCCGAATCAGCAGAATTTAAGAACTGCAAAGTATCGCGGAGCTATTTACCAGATTGTCAACTTGAAAACAGTTAAAACTGAACCTAAACCTGAACTTAAATATCGTGGTGTTACTTATACCCCTACTAGTGGTTGAGAAAAATTGAACAACCTAATACCATTTTGAATTTTAGATTAAAGCTCTTGCAAAAGTGCTTTTTGCATTCTTGTGGGAAAAGGGAAAAGGGAAAAGGTTAATGGTTCGACAAGCTCACCAACCGGGGAAAGGGAAAATAACAAACCTTTCTCCCTTTCCCCTTCCCCTTTTCCCGACTTCTGTAAGAAGTCTCTGTTGTATTTTATGTACTTATAGTTTTAAAATTAACTTTAGTTGTGAAAGTATTGTTTAACTGGGTTAACACCCATTTAGAATTGAAGATAATGCGATAGATAGGATTTTTAATTTTTAGATAGCCATTGTGCTTCTTGACTAATCCTGATAGTAAAAGCTCTGTTTGTTCTGCGCTATTATCATCAATAGGCGTTGGGTATAGGCTATTGGAAGAGGTAGGGGAGCAGAGAGGAAGGAGAGCAGAGGGCAAAGGTTGACTGTAATTTCTTCTGTGTTCCTGTGCTTCTTCTGCTTGCAATATCTGGTGATAAAGACTTAGTAAGCGTCCTGCTTGCTGTTGGTTGAAGAAAAGCAAGCGATCGCGAATGGTGCGGAGGTGTTGTGGTTCATCTTGTGATTCCCAGTTTTGGATAATGTGCGATCGCACCAATTTTTCTACCCAATACGCTTCAGCCCCTGGAGATAAATCAATCTTACCAGTTGATGTTTTTAAAGCAGTTTGCATAACTAAATAACAGAGTTTTTGAGTTAAAAAAGGTTGTCCCCCACTCCAATAAATAATCTCTTGCAAGACAATTTCTGGTTGGCTGATTACTCTCTTTAAACCTTCTAGTAATGGTTTAGCTTCTTCTAATTGAAAGTCTAATAACTCGATCGCCGTACCAATATTAAAAGGTGTTTGGTGTCTTTGTGCAATTAAGCCTGATGGACTGGCTACTCCAAATAATACAAATCCCAGACGTTGGAAATTTGGATTGTATGCCTGTTGTTCGTAACAATAATGAATCCAGGTAAAAAAATCGTTAACAGGAAAATTCAAACTCAGCAGACTATCAATCTCATCAATGAAGATAAAAACGCCTTCTGCTTTACCCTCTGTTTGACAATCACTCTTGACATTTGGTAATAACACTTCTTCAACAAACTGGTATAATTTCTGCACAGGACAAAGACTTGCTTGCATGTTCCACCACTGGTTAAATTTAACCCGTTCTGCCAAATTTAAGCTGTATAACAAGCTAATAATGATGCTTTTATACCATTGTGCTAGTGTAATACCCTCACTTACCAATTGCGTCACATCTAAATAAACACATTTATAGCCTTCTGCCTTCAGGCGATGACTAGTTCGCTGTAATAACGAGGATTTACCCATTTGACGAGAACTGAAGACGTAGCAGAAATTACCAGTTCTCAAGTTTGTATAAAGTTTATTGTCTGCCTGACGCACGATGTACGTGGGATCGCTGGTGTGGAGGCTACCGCCAACTTGGTATCTCATTTTCGGAGAACCTAGATTAAAAAATTTAACGGTACTGGGGATCTGGTACTCGGGATTGGGCATTGGAGATTCGGATATTTGGTAATAGGTAAGTAGGTAGCGAGAAAAATCTTGCTTGTTTCCCAGTCTCTATTAACTTATTTAATAATTTAGCTTCGCTCCAAAATCATTAAATAATTATAAATTAGTTTTGTAAGTGCCTTATTGCTTCAGCGTAACGCACCACCAGAGATTTGTGGTGCGTTAGGATTAACGTCCATAACGCACCCTACCAGACTAAAGTCAATAAAATATGTGACTTTTAGCCAGAAAGTTTATTATTTATCAACCCAAGTTCGTTCGTCACCAATCTATCATTACTATTTGAATTTAGCAAAAATTTTTATCTATTTTGTCTTGACATTTAACCACATTGGTAATGAGATAATCGCCAAATTATGCCTTAACTGTCTTAACTGTCTTAACTGTCTTAACTGTCTTAACTGTCTTTTTTGACTATTTTTTTTACTGTCTTAATTGGCATTGCCTTTTATTGACAATGATGAGAAGATACAAACTTGGCAACAGAAAAGACATTTATCTGTATCCCAATTGCAGGAATCCAATTTGATTTAGGAACAATAAATCTAGCTATTAGAGTAATAAGCAAGAGGTAGTTAATCTTTACCTGTTGTCAGGATGACTCTTGTCTATTGCCTAGTTTAAAACTAAGTTCACAAATCAAATAGGAGTGTTATATTTCAATTGTTTTTCTTTTGTTAGGAGTAAAAATCATGACTTCATTAAACCATAGAACAACTCAAACATTAACACAAGGCAAAGGCATTGAACTGTCTGGAAATCCCGTTCAAACGCAATATTTTTCTATTCAAAAAACCCTCAGGGATGGAGGTAGAATCCGATTCAAAGTTCGTTATTCTGCTGAACTCAAAGATTTTTGTATGCTGGAAATTGTTTTGATGAAAGCGCAGACTGAAACACAGGTTGCTAGCATGATGATTCCCAACAGTGGCTCCACGCCTAAGGTTCAAGAACAAGAGCAAGAATTTAGTATTTGGGAGCCAGGAGATTATTACTTTTTTTTCAAGATGTCTTGTAAGAGTGGAAAATTTTTAATTGAAGAATATCAACTTTATTGGTTAATTAGTTAATTTGTTGATGCGAGAAATTACTAAGTTATTACCCATAGATTAACCATAAAATCGAGTTAGTGTAACAAAACTGAATATGATGGCGATCGCTTTGCTAAAAAGTCAATCTAAAATTGATTATTTGATAATCAAATGGCTGTAATTAGCAATCAGCGATCGCTCTTTGATTTAGACAATAGACAATTTTAGATTTTGGATTGAAAAGATGCGTTTTCTCTGGTTGTTTTAATCAGAGGTTTTTTAACTAGTTTTTCTAGTTTAATTACTTTGAGTAGAGTTTCCCAGTCTTCAGCCAGTTGTGAATCATCTAAATTGCTCAGACGAAGTTCGGCTAAGCTTGTCAAAGCATCGTACCAAATGCCATTTTGTGCGTAGATTGCTGCTTGCTGACGTGGGGAAGCTTGTTTAAGTTGTTCGCGTATTGATAAATCTAAATTGACACGCTGTACCCAACCTTCCACATAATTTAATGTTGTTGGTTGTTGAGAATCACAGACAACTCTAACGTTAAAAAACCAGTGATAAGTTTTGTTAGTTTCTAGAATAGCTTTTTGCTTTGGCAATTGCACTCGCACAATTCCAGGTACTGGAGGTGCTGTGATATTTTGACGATAAATTGTTGTATCGTCATCGGTTTGTAAGACAAACTCAATGGTTTTAATGGTAGATTTTTCATAAGGTATATAAAACCAAAAGCTAGGCTGTTCCGTACTAGTTAATCCCCACACCTGTGTAATTGTAAATATTTCATTTGTGCCTTGTTTCAATTGCTGTTCATAGCTGGGTACGAGAGCAGTTAAAGATATATCAGGTTGCGTACACTGTCCTCGTGAAGCTCCTTCTCCTCGGTTCCCTGGTACGCCGCGATCGGCTGGCGGGGGAGGTGGATTAAAACGAATTGAGCCTGATTTTTCTGCTAGTACTAGGGAGATATTAAGGTAACTCATCAAAATGATCAATGTACTAATTGAAGTTAAGCGGCTAAAAAATTGTTTCATTTGTTATGTCTCACAACAATTATTTATTCATCACAATAATCTGTGCAGATTTCGGTAAATTTAGATAATTCTTCATAGAATAAGCGGTGAGAAGAATAGTAACCATGAAGCCGATCGCGGTGGGAACAAGTGGTATCCAAATACTCCACTGAATCAAGAATATCAGGCATATTCCGTAGAGGCTGGCAATTGCAAGTCCAGTTACAATGGTCACATAAAACAGCCGTTGGATGTAATAAGCTAGCAAACTAGCTGTTAATGACCACGCCAAAATCCAGATAATTTCTTGCCAAACATGCCAAGTTGATAGCAGCGATCGCTCATCAAGAACTGCACTCAACAATTGACTAATCATTTGCGCTTGCAACATCACACCTGGAATTTTCTCGATGGCACCTTCAGTTGTAATATAAGGTGTGGATGAATAATCTTGAAAACTTTGGGCTGTTGTACCAATCAAAATAATTTTATTTTTGATTGTGTTAGCGTTAACCTTTCCTGTTAGTATTTCTGTTAATGTTACCTGGGGGACAAATTTTGCTTGGGAACCATGAGAACGGTAATTCAATAAAATTTGGTGTCCGGAAGCATCAATCCCTTGGTATCCACCTGTGTGTGCTGTTAGTGGTTTAAAAGTAGTTTTGCCCAATTTCCAAGCACCATTGCTCGTAAATTTGAGAGAGATATTATTCGCAGCCAAATAACGCAATGCTAATTGGACGCTGAAGCTATATGAAGCTTTGCAAGGCGAAGAAGGTGGTGGCGTTAATGCTAATAAATGACGACGGACAACGTTATCAGGATCGAGAACCAAATCACTAAAACCCAAACGTTCTAGGGATATTTCTGGAGGAGGTTTAATGCCGGGATGTTCAGATTGAGGATCGCTAACTCGGCAGACTGAAATTAAATGTTTGGTATTATACAGATATTTTTGCAATTCTGGTAAGTCTGATTTAGCAGAGCGATCGCGGTAAATATCTAATCCAATTGCTTGCGGTTGATAGGTTTCTAATTTTTTCAACAACTTCAACAGCGATTCATCTGAGAGAGAACCTTGAGGTTTTTCTGGAGACTGTGATTGTACATCTTCTTCAGTAATTGTCACAACTAACAACCGAGACTCAGGTTTTTCATCTGGGCGTAGTCGCTGCAACCGATCGAATGCTTGTAACTCCAATGTTTGCAGCATTCCCAAATATCGCACGCTGACAACTAAACCACTAGTGATTAAACTCATACAGATGAGCAAAAGAAGATGAAGTTTTGAGCGCTTGGTTTTGTTTGTCGAGTTTTCAACAGAAGTGGGGAGATGGGGAGATGGGGAGATGGGGAGATGGGGAGATGGGGAGATGGGGAGATGGGGAGATGGGGAGAAAGTAATTCTTCTTTCCCCCCATCTCCCTATCCCCTTATCCCCCCATCCTCTTTCCATGCCCAATTCATGCCAAGTGGGTGGTATCTCTGCCAAATTTTGGTAAATCACGGGTAGCCAACTGGCACAGGGAAATTTTTTGTCTAATCCTTGCAATCTTTCTCTGGCAATACGAACTGCTAGATAAAGAGATTGGCCTTGAGAATATGCTTGTAAGAAATGTTTGAGAAATGTTTGCGCTACGCGGTCTGGAACGGGTTCGCGCATTACAATCAACTGGGGAATCTGCAAAGAAGCAAATTCTCTTGCTAATCCTAAGCCATCGCAGGAGTTAAAGATTGCTAACTTTAAACCGCGTTCCACGGCTTGCCTTAAAGCATACTTTAACTGACTAATTGTCAAAGTCTCTGTTTGGTTAATATAAATTTGACCTGTTTCTCCTGTACTTTGACTGGAACTATGTCCTGCAAAAAAAAGAATATCCCAATTTTGTTGCCATAAATTATCTGTTAAATCTTCACAAGATGGCTCTACAAGAAAGTGAATTTTTGTATCAGGTAGTTGTTCTAAGAGTAGACGGTCTGTAGCTATATCAACTCCTTGACTATCACCTAATAAGGCTAAGATGTTGACTTTTGTAGTCGATTCTGACAAAAAACTCACCTTTTCATAGCTAGGAGCGCCTAAAGCGATTTCTGCATTTGGATAACGTTCTATTAACTCCCAAAGATGCCACGGTAGCTTTTGAAGTTGATAATCTTCAGTTTGCAAAATTACTCTAATTTGGTCATATTTCTGAAGTTTTTCGAGCCACTTCTCGCGGATGGAGCGAAAGGTTTCTGATTGCAGCCATTGATTCAGGCGATCGCGTAATTTTTGGGCTGCTTGTAAACACTCTTGCTCAGTTGAAATTGCTTTCTGGAGTTTTGGTAGTCCTTTGGGACGACCGGAAAAATCTAGGTGATGATAAATTTCTTGCCAACAATTAAAATTTAGCGGTAATTCTGTCTCTGGCGGCAGTTCACCGATAACTTCAGTTTCAGGGCGACTATCTTCTTCTCCAATTTGGAGAGTCACTGGAAACCCAGCCTCAAAGCTGCCTTTGCCAAATTTCAAAACTACCAATTTAGTCATTAGTTATTAGTCATTGGTGATTTGTGATTTGTCATTTGTCATTTGTCCAATAACTTATGACGCTCTTAATCTTGAAGAATAATTCAGAAGTCAGAATTTAGGAGTCAGAATGAAGACGCTCGTTCGCGTAGCGTCTCCCCTTGGGAGAAGATCGCCAACTCTACAATTTAGTGGGGGTCTTAAACCCCTGGATTCATCCACCGATCGCACAAAATTCATTTTGAATTCTGGCGACTGACTCCTGAATTCTGTTTCGATAAAATATGTAACTTGGATGCACATTAGATATCATCTCCAATTATTATATTTATGCAACAAACGTAATTTTTTCTGAAGAATCTCACACAGGCATAACGCACTCTACTATCAAGCAACAGGGTTCAGTTCAGAAGGAAAATGTCAGTACAAGAAAGTAGTTTAAATTTATTAACTATTTTTATCAGCGTTGCTGAATCAAGGGATGATTCTTGTGGGGGAGGCCGGAAAGCCCGCCCAGAAATACAAGGAACGGGCTTTTTAGCCCATCCCACAAAACTAGTAAAATCATCCCATAATTATGCAACGCCAACTATTTTTATCAAATCAAAACTTTTATGTATTCAAGACAACATATTATTGAAATTTTTTCGACATTTGTGTTATTCAAAGGTGATGCTTTTGACCGTTGGGTTACTGATAACAAGCTGCGGCGAAGTATGGAAAATTGTTTAAAGCAATCTTCTTTGCAAGAGTCTGAAACCTTTTGGGCTATTTACTGGCATCGCATTTGGCAAATGCAGGCAAGTCCGATCGCTGTTGCTCATATTACAGCTTATTTGCAGGAAGTCTGCTACTGGGTTGCGAGAAAAATGAAGATGAATGCACTCAGTCAACATTCGATCGCTGACTTTTTCCAAACAGCGATCGCTCGCATTGACAAAGTTCTCAGAGGCTTTAACCCCCAATTAAGTTCAAATTTGAAAATTTATGCTGAGTTTACTTTTAGTAATTTAATCAAAGATTTGTTACGTCAACAGCAAGAAGTTGATATTTGTAGTGATTGGGGATTGCTGCACAAAGTTAGCCAAAAGCGATTAGTGGAATCTCTCAAACAAGGAGGATATCCATCGCCAATGATTGGGCGTTATGTTCTGGCGTGGAATTGTTTCTTGCAACTTTACACACCGGGTAATGGTGCAACTGCTCACAAACTGACTAAACCAGATAATGCCAAATTACAGGCGATCGCCCAGCTTTACAATACTGAACGCCTGAGTCAGCTGAGTTCTGCTAGTCCAGCCTGTACTCCAGAAAGTTTGGAATCTTGGTTAATTGCAACAGCTAAAGCGGTGCGTTTCTATGAATATCCCGCCTCTGTTTCCCTCGATATCCCCCCACCAGGACAAGAAACGGGTGAATTGCTCGATCGCCTCACCAACAATTTTCAAGAATCGGTATTAAATGAAATTCTTATTCAAGAAGAAGCAGAAAACACTGCCTTGCGGACTAGGGAAATTAACCGAATTTTAAGCGACGCATTGGCAAAATTAGATACCGCATCTCAAACACTTTTGCAAACCTACTACAAGCAAGGATTGACCCAGCAAGATATTGCTCAACAGCTAGGAGTCAAACAATATACAGTCTCTCGCCAATTAACAAAAATCAAAAAGACTTTACTAATGGAATTAGCGCAGTGGAGTCAAAAAACACTGCATATTTCCGTGACATCTGACGTAATCGACAGTATGAGCAATTCTCTAGAAGAATGGTTAATTGCTTACTATCGCCCTCTTGTTCTCTCGTCGCCAGTGGAGTCTTGACAATGACTTATGATGTACCCGCAATTCCAGAACAGTTGACCTTAGAAATTTCCCCATCATCTTTGACCCAGGAATTACCAGCTTTTTCGACATCCGGCGCAGGTTGGCGAGCCTATCTCAACCAAATATGCCTAGATGCATTTCTGGCTTGGTTGAGAGACGAGCAATTTCCCAGGGCGAGAGTTTGGACTCAAATAGCCGCATTACCTAGCTTTTGGGAATTTGTGAATGGAAGTGCGATCGCTTGTGAGGGGCTAAGATTAGTATTAATTCCCACAACGGCAATTGACATAGCAGAGTTGCGCGTACCACAGGAATGGGTGGATATTCCCAACTGGGTTGCTGATTATTACATCGGAGTACAAGTTAATCCTCATGGTGGCTGGGTGAGTGTTTGGGGGTATACAACTCATCGGCAATTGAAAACCAAAGGAGTGTACGATGGGGGCGATCGCACTTATTCTTTAGATGAAAATGACTTAATCAAAAACATTAATGGTTTGTGGATTACTCGTCAACTTTGTCCAGAAGAAATTTTACGTGCCTCAGTGAGTCCTTTACCAGAGTTACCTTTAGCACAGGCAGAAAACTTACTAGCACGGCTGGGTAATTCGGAAGTAGTTTTTCCGCGTTTAGCCATTCCCTTTGAACTTTGGGGAGCATTATTAGCACATGGCGGTTGGCGTCAGCAATTGTATGAAAGCCGCCAAGGATTATCACAACAGTGGTCAATTCAACAATGGTTGCAAACAGGAGTATCAAATTTAGCCCAACAGCTTGGTTGGGGAATCACTGGATTGCAATTAGCTCCTCGTGGCGTGCGGAGTCGAGAAAATCCAGAATCGAACGTATGTTTATCACGGGAGTTGGCCATCGCCAATTATACCTACCAATTGCGCGTATTTGCTAGAGGTAATTTAACAGAGAATATCTGGCGCTTTGAATTGCGAAATGCCAATCCAGATGCAACCATTCCCGTTGGGTTTAAACTTAGATTATTAACCGAAGATTTGCAACCTTTTATTAATAACGAGGATACAGCAACAGAAGGCAGCGATCGACTTTATGTCGATGTAGAACTGGAGCCAGGAGAGAGTTTGGTATGGGAAATTGAACCAACACCAGATGGATATGAGCGAGAAATATTAAGGTTTTGAACAAAATCTAATAGTTACTAAAAATATAGTCAAATATTTTTAGCTTGGTAAGGTCTAAGCCTTACTGGGCTAACTACAAGCCTCTCTACTGAGTTTCTATCAAAGATAGAATCCCCAACTACCTTTCTTAATATATTTAGAGAACCATTTAAGTCTGCCGAATATATCTTCCCAGACTTAGACCTAAATAAACCTCTTTTGATTCTTTTACCTAAATACTGCTCATGCTTTCTGATAGGTTCAAAATCTAGAAAGCTACATTTTGAAGTGTAACTCTCTTCATTTATCTGCACCTTGACCCCAGCAAGTTTAGCTTTATATTCGATTTGCTGAATAAATTTAGCGTGGGGAATGTTAGTGAAATGTTGATTGGTCTTACTCCCCAAGTTAATGCTCTGCTTCCAATTCTGATTTTTACCTATAATCAAATGCGTGATGTTTTGTGTGACTAATTGATTAACAATAAATCTACTAGCTGTGTGGAGGTAGTAATCCACTTTCTGATTTCTATGAAGTGTTAGTGCTTCTATTTTTCTAGAAGTTCTTTGATTTTTAGGTAACCGAGATTGAAGACTGGCTTTAGCTTTGTTGTAAAACTGATTACAAGATTTGATAGCTTTGCCGCAAACAATAAAAGGCTGAAAATCTTGACAGTTGCTACTAACAGTAGCTAAGTTGTTTAAGCCTATATCAATTCCTGCTATTCTGTTATTAGTTGTTAAAGTGGCTTCTTCTTGCTCATAAACTGCTTCAATGATGTAGACATTATTTTTGGGAATAATCCTAACTTCCTGAATTTGAGTCAGCTTGGTTTTGATGAACACTGACAACCCAGAAGGACAAATTAAACCTTGCTTTAAAGCTTTTTTAGAAAAAGCCTGATTGTTAAAAGTTAAGATATTTCTCCCTTCTTGCTTATGTTTATACTTAGGTAACTTAGGCTCACCTAAAAACCTGCTCTTTTTTAACTCGTATTCTTTCTTGGCTTCTTGATAGGATTTAAAGCATTTATCGACTTGCTTAAATACGAGTTGTGCAACCTTGCTGGGCAAAGCTTTATAATCATCACTATTTTTGAGCAAGTGGTATATTTGGTTGAAGGTTGGTATTGGTTGATTATTGAAAAAAGCTTGACGACATAAATAAACAGCACAGTTAAATAGGTTTTTTGATAAAAAAGACATTTTATCAATCTCCATAAACCACTTATTGTTTCGTTTTATTATGTGTCGCTCAACTAATCGCATTCTGACTCCAGACACTTAACAATGCACTCAGTTTTTCTTTTCCTTCTTCTTAGACCATAGATTCTTGCACAGAAGCTAGTTATTATCGAGAGAAAATCTTGCATAATATCTTCAGTTTCTTCTTCTGCCAGATTTACTACCTCAATATCTTTCCCTTGTTTATTTAACAAGACCTTTAAATAATTAAAACCAACTCTGGTTAATCTATCTTTATGCTCAACAACAATGATTTTATAGTCATCTTCACTTAGCAACGCAACTAATTTTTTTCGATTATCATTAACTCCACTTCCTACTTCCTTAACTATTTTCTTTACTTGATAACCTTTCGCTTCGCAGTAGCGCACAAGCCTTTCGGTTTGACTGTCTAAATTGGTTTTGTTTTCACCACTAGATACTCTTGTATAAATCACAACTCCTTCAAATGTTTTTTGTACATCAACAATAACTGTACCTGTAGGAAGTTGAGTAGCTTTAAGTTCGCCACGTTTCCACATCCTCCAGGCAGTCTGATAACTTATTCCTTTTGATTTAGCGTAGTCAGATAGTTTCATTCCCAAAATATACCACGAATGATTATATCTGACTATATCTGATTATATTTTTGTTATTTAAACTCAATACCGTTTCACCAGACTGGGCGGTAGTATTAGATGATTGCGTCATGTAATTGGATTGGGCAAAGAGTGAGCGATCGCCAGGATTTTGAGTGTGGTTGTAGTCAAGATCTGCGATCGCTACCCAGCTCTGGGTAGCGGCTGTTCTGACTCATTAATTGATTCTGATTCCTGAATTCTTCTTTTTAATTATTCTGTTTCTGGAGTTGTGTGGGTGCATTTCCAACCTTCCTACGCCTTTTTTTGAGTACCCGTCGTAGTCGATCGGCACTTAAATTTACTTGACGTTCAGACGCCAATTTTTTTGCTAGTTCCTCAGAATTATAAGCCTTTGGCTCTTGAGCTAAACAATTTTCTAGATAAATCAAATCTGATTCCGAATATCGGGGTTTTCCTCCTCGCCCCGGAGCATCCCACAAGCCTGCTAAACCCAATTTTTCCCAGCGATGAAGGGTTTGACGTACTGTTGAAATCGCCCAATTAAAGCCTTTAGCAATTTGCTCATTTTTTAAGCCACGAGCATTCAACAGTAAAACTTGGGCACGATCCTTTGTACGTTGAGGAATATCTTTAGCTTTTCTTAACTCTTCTAGAGTCAGCTTTTCTTCTTCAGTTAAAAAAACTTTCAATCGGCATCCCATAAACAATAACCTTTTATGCAGTCAATCTTTGGAATACGTCTATATCAGACCTCTAAACTAGCTACGGCACACATTATTGAATAAGAATTCAGCAATCTTGAGCGTGGGTAATTCAGACCCGCCACTAATTGTTTTGCATCAAATTTTCAATTTGGTGGGGGTGCAAAAACGCCGTTTATTCAGACGCTCCTGCGTTGCTCTAAGCGTACCCCTGCTCAAAAGCCAAGCTACTTAACTTGCACATCTTTTCGTGTTGACAGTTGACAGTTAACTGTTAGAGGTCAACAGCATGAGTGAGTGTGCAATTTCAAAGCGTAATAGCTTATAAGCCGAGTTTTTTTTATTCTACTATTGTGAGGAAATTATTTTTCATTATCTCCTAAAAGAGATTTACTTCCTCCACTTTACATAAAATTCATATACGCAGCAAGATTATTAGTAGAGAAAATACTGCTGACTGGTTACTACGAAAAATCTCTAACTTTTCTTACCTTTCTTACCTTTCTTACCTTTCTTACTTTTCTTACTTTTCTTACCTACTTATCAGAGAATTGAGGATTTATTTTTAGTATATTAGTCTTCAAACTTCTAATTTGAGAATATACTAACCAAGTCTATTTTCGAGTAATGTCAAGGTTAAAGGCAGACTTCATGTCAGAGCTTGTTTGAAAAGTTTTGGGCGAATATAATTCGCTACTACACAAACTCTCGTCCGCCTGCGCGGACTAACCAAAAATTAGGCCTTTCAAACCCACGCAGGTGGGTTTCGTCTGTGTAGCCAAGCCACTGCGTTGGGC
>JAVRBV020000158.1:0-211085 GCA_034531095.2 Nostoc sp. CreGUA01
GGGGGATGAGGGAGATGAGGGGGATGAGGGTATGAGAAGGGGTTTTACAGAGGAATTAGCGTTGTCTTTTTGGTTTTGTGTTAGTGTGGCTGCTGGTTTTAAGATGATTGTGGAATTTTTGTTTGCAGTTGTTGGCGCCAGGAGGGGATTTTGGGAAAATTGTTGTGCAACTATAGTTTCTGGGGAAGCAATTGTTTCTACCCTTGCAGGAGTTTCTTCAATTACTGGCACTACCAAGTTATCGGTTTTGACATCTGGAGTAGCGACTTTAGCAGATGCAGCTGTCGCTTGCCCAGTAACATTGCCAGCAGCCAAAGTTGCTAAAGTAAAAATTGCAGTAGTAGAAATTTTCATAATATTTAACTTAATTAACTAGGAGTTATGACAATTTTGGATTTTAGATTTTAGATTTTAGATTATTGTTTCAGGAATTATAAACAATACATACTTTCAGCATTTGGTGTTAGTTGTAGAGAAGTAAAAAAATAGAGATAATACGTAATAATTCAGCAGCTATGAGTGAGTATCTTCAGCTTTTTTCCTGAATCATGACTTCCTTTTTCTGACTCCTGAATTCTGTATCCATACTTCTTATCCAAACAGACAGTAAATTTTGATATTTTGTTTCTTATGAGTAATGCATCTCGGTTATCACTAGCTTCTAATTCCCAAGCTGCAAGTTCTCGTTTGCAGTTACTTGTATTGAGTAACGGACATGGGGAAGATATAATTGCGGTTCGGATTTTGCAAGAACTTCAGCGACAATTAAACCCACCAGTGATATTTGCTTTACCTCTGGTGGGTGAAGGACGTGCTTACCGACAACTGAATATTCCTCTGATTGGTTCAGTACGCACTATGCCTTCTGGTGGTTTTATTTATATGGATGGACGCCAATTGGCGCGGGATGTACGCGGTGGTTTGTTGCAACTTACCCTCAGCCAGATAAAAGCGATTCGCCGTTGGTTAAATTCCCAAAAAAAATTAGGTCATAAAAGAGCAATTTTAGCTGTGGGAGATATTGTCCCACTGTTGTTTGCAACTTTTAGTGGTGCTAATTATGCTTTTGTTGGTACGGCAAAATCAGAATATCATGTGCGAGATGAAGTTGGATTGTTACCAAAAAAATCCAAAGGTATCAGTTGGGAAAACTTTTCTGGTTCAGTGTATCATCCTTGGGAACGTTGGTTGATGAGTCGTCGCCGTTGTCAGGCGGTGTTCCTCAGAGATGAGCTGACGACGGAAACATTAAAACAATGGCCAATTCCAGCTTTGAATTTAGGAAATCCGATGATGGATGGTTTAGAACCAACATTCTCATCGGCACAATTTTATAGCCAAGCAAGCCAACAACAGGAAACAGTTCGACCTTTTGTGGTGACGCTTTTGCCTGGTTCCCGTTCCCCAGAGGCGTATAAGAACTGGGAGACAATTATGATTGCTGTATCTGCATTACTGACAAGTTTCCAACAGCGAAATTCGGTTTTCCACACTTCTGGCACGGTGGTGTTTTTAGGTGCGATCGCTCCGGATCTAGACTGTAATATCTTATCTCAAAACGTACAATCCCAAGGCTGGCGAATCACATCAGAATCTCCTATCCCAATTCCAGACCAAAATCTCTTGATATTTAAGCAAAGAAATGCATATTTACTGTTAACACAACAAGCTTATAATGACTGTTTGCATTTAGGAGACGTGGCGATCGCAATGGCAGGTACAGCTACAGAACAGTTTATCGGTTTAGGGAAACCTGCGATCGCTATTCCCGGCAACGGGCCTCAATATAACCCTGGCTTCGCTCAAGCTCAAAGTCGGCTTTTAGGGTCATCTTTGATTTTAGTTGAGCAGCCAGCGGAAGTTGCAAAAATGGTACAGTCCTTATTCAAAGATCCCGATAATTTGCAAATAATTGCCGAAAATGGCCTGCGACGCATGGGAAAACCCGGTGCAGCACTACGCATTGCCCAATGTTTACAAGAACGGTTGGGATGAAGGGCATTGGGCATGGGGCATGGGGCATGGGGCATTGGGCATTGGTTATTAATTTTTATCCCTCATCTCCCTTATCTTTGCGTCCCCGCGTCCCCGCGTCCCCGCGTCCCCGCGTCCCCTCACGCTACCAACCCAGAACGCAAAGCCCTAACAGCAGCTTGGGTACGGTCATCAGCGCAGAGTTTATTGAGAATATTCCGAACGTGGGTTTTGACGGTACCGACTGTAATGTAGAGTTTTTCGGCAATTTGCCCATTGCTACAGCCAGCGACAATTAACTCTAGGATTTCTAATTCACGTTGAGTTAAGGGGTATGTTTCCAAAACTTGCTCGTATTCTGTGGCTAGGGCTTCGATTTTTACGGTTTTTGGTTTGTCAGAGGCTTGGGTTTCTCCAGGAATTCCTTGGCGCATCTTCCGTAATACCACATTGGCGATCGCCGGATCAATCCAAGAGTTACCGCCATAAGTTGCTTGTATAGCCTCAGTTAATTTACTGATACTTGTTTCTTTCATGTAATAAGAATCTGCCCCTGCCGCAAAAGCCGCAAGTACAGCATCTTCTGTATGATCCATTGTTAAGATCAGAATCTTGGTTGCTGTTTGCCCAGTTTCAGCTTGGTAGCGTCTGAATTTACGGGTAAGTTCAATGCCATCCATATCAGGCAAGCCAATATCTACAACGGCTACATCTGGCTTTGCTGTTTCCAAAAGTTTTAATCCCTGAGTAGCATTTGCAGCTTCGCCAATCACTTTTAATGCACTGTGAGACTGTAATGCAGCCCGTAGTCCCATTCGTGTTAAGTCGTGATCTTCAATTAAGATAATGCTAATTTCATTCATCGCTACACTCACTCTTACACTGTTTGCATCTTTCAAACTGTTTGCATCTTTCAAAGTATTACCTATTTGTAATTACTTCCTTTGTTAAAAATTTAGGAGTCAGAATAGTTCAAGAATCACGAGAACATTTTATGAATCAATATATAAACCATATTAGACCCCTTCTCAATTATGACTTCTCAACGGCAGTTGCTTCCAGTCGATAAACATTTTTAGCGCACTGCCTCATCTTGAGCGCCGAATTCCTACCTATCTTTTATTTTCCCAAACCAAAGATAGATGATCTTTTGACAACTCTGCATCCACCGATAGAAATAATAAATATCCTAATTTTTGATATTTAGATAGAGTACAAATCTAGCTGGAGATATATGGTTACTTGCACGAAAAGGATGAAATATTGATACGAATGCTAAATTGCTCACTTTTACTCAAAATTGAGCTTTCAGCTCTTACAATCCCTGATTTATTTACTATTATCTTCGACAAAGCTTGGAATGAGGACTGGGGAGATGGGGAGATGGGGAGATGGGGAGATGAGGGAGATGAGGGGGATGAGGGGGATGAACAGGCAGGGGGCAGGGGGCAGAGGTGAGAATTCCTAACTCCTAAGTCCTCAGTCAATACCGCCTATAATTCAAGGAGGTTAAGATTGCTTAAAATTTACAAATAAGTACACCCAGTAATTCTTTATTTACCTCGTCCGAGCAATCTGATGGGTAAAACTGCTCAAGCTTACGGTACAGAATGATGGTGTGCAACTCTCACTAATGACTGACGACGGTTGTTAACTCACTCATTTACAATTGTTTTAAGCTCTATAAAGTATTTTATTTTACTTTATACCAGTCCTTGTCTGCTGTCTTCAGTTCAACATTTTTCAGTTTGTTAATTGCTAATTTTTCTAGAGGTATTGGTCATAAGCTACCAGTTTAGTCCTAATACTTACTAAATTAACTCAATTCGGCATACAACAAACTAGGCTAACCATAAGCAAACGCTTGCAGCTGTGATTAATCTACTACTAACGGAGGACAAGGAAATTAATTTTTATGAATGTACACTTGACATTCATGACAATCAATAATGCTAATCTAGTTTAGTTTACAGGTGATGAACGAGAGACAGTTACAATGTCGATCCACAATCACAGCTAGCCTCCTGAAGATATGCCAAGTAACGCTTGCTTTTCCTGATTTGGTGTCGAAAATTAGCACCCATTATGAGGCAGTTTATTGCCCTGGTCAAGAGACTTACGGCAACTGCCATTAATGAAGTCAGAATTGATCGTGAGTCTAGTATGATTGGTATACTGATTTAGTAAATGTCGTGTTGATTCTTTAATTTTTCTGATTTTTGAATTTTTAACATATTGAACTATATCCAATATGTCCTAGTTAATTAAGTTACAGATTTAAGATGTCAGAAAATCTTACATTATTTAATAGGATAATCTCAAAAGAGAAATGTTATACATCAACCTATGTTTTACGGCGAAAATAAAAACCGATGGAAGAGACGCTGAAAATTTTGGTTGTAGACGATGACGAAGTAGACCGGATGGCAGTACGTCGTGCCCTGACTAAAGCAGGTGTACAAATGAATCTGTCTGAGGTAGGCGATGGCAATGATGCACTCTCTGTCTTAAGTACTACTACCTATGATTGTGTTTTCCTCGATTATCGCTTACCAGACCAAGATGGATTAACTCTCATCCAACAGATACGTGCTTCGGATATCAAAGTTCCTCTCGTAGTCCTCACTGGGCAAGGAGACGAACAAATCGCTGTTGAATTAATGAAAGCTGGTGCTACAGACTATCTTTCTAAGTCTAGAATATCTTCGGAAATATTGGCACATGTTTTGCGGAATGCCATTCGGGTTTATCGTGCTGAAATGCAGGCAGCATTGGCAAACCAACAACTCAGAGAAAGTCACGAACAGCTGATTCGTAAGAATCAAGAATTGGAAAGACAACAGCAACAAATTCAAATCCAAAACTTCAAATTATTGGAGGCATCACGGCTAAAATCACATTTTTTAGCCACTATGTCTCACGAACTTAGAACACCAATGAATGCGATTATTGGTTTTTCGCAAATACTTTTGCGTCCGAAGTTCGGTCAACTCACGCACCAACAAGCAGATATGGTTGAGCGCATTTTGAATAATGGTAAGCATTTGTTGATGCTGCTAAATGAAGTTCTGGATTTTTCTAAGTTGGAGACCGGAAGATTAGACTTAAAACCAGAAATATTTGATATTTCAAAGGTAATAAACGCTGCTGTAGCAGAAATGCGTTCTCTAGCTGAGGCCAAAAATCTCTCATTGCTGGTGCAAACAGACTTACAAAATCCTTTGGGATTTAACGATCCATTGCGTGTAAAACAGATTATAATTAATTTGCTTTCTAACGCCATTAAGTTCACAGAGTCTGGCGAGATTTGGGTTGAGGTTAAGGAATTACCTGCAAACCGAGTGGCAATTATTGTTAGAGATACAGGTATTGGTATAGCGCCTAAAAATTTCAAACATATTTTTGAAGCATTTCGCCAAGTCGATCAAAGTATCACTCGCAAATATCCAGGCACAGGTCTGGGTTTGGCAATTATAGATTCATTGGTACAAATGATGGGTGGCAAAATTTTTCTTGAAAGCCAATTGGGAGTCGGTTCAATGTTTAAAATTGAGTTGCCACGTCAAGTAACATTAGCAACTGTAGCAGTTGAACCTCCGAGTTTAGATTTGGATAAAGATGGCGTTTTTTGTTCTGTTCAAAATCCACATCCATCATCTAATACAGTTAGAAAAGCACCAATAGGTTCTCCGAAATTTAAACTATAAATTACTGTTAAAAAAACTGATAAAAGTTGATAAATCATGTCTGTAGTTGAAAGTTATAAAATCGATCGCATTCTCGCAGTTGATGACACGCGAGATAATTTGGTATTGGTGCAAACAATTTTAGAAAGTGAAGGTTATGAAGTTAATGTGGCTTGTGATGGGATAACGGCTTTGGGAAAAATTGAACAATCTCCACCGGATTTGATTTTGCTAGATGTGATGATGCCGGGTATGGATGGTTATGAAGTTACACGCCGTATTCGTAATAACCGTGGAATTAGTAGTTATATCCCAATTCTTTTGATTACTGCTTTTCATGAATCCAGCGTTGTTGAAGGTTTAGATGCTGGTGCTGACGATTTTATCCGCAAACCATTTGATACCGATGAACTGTTAGCGAGAGTGCGATCGCTTTTACGTCTCAAGCACAGTCTCGACGAACAACAAAAAATGGCACGCCAGCGAGAAGACTTTGTTTCCCGGCTAACTCACGATTTGCGAACTCCCTTGGTAGCGGCCGATCGCATGTTGAATTTGTTCGAGATGGAAACATTCTGCAAAATTTCGCCGGAAATGAAAAAAGCGATCGCAGTCATGATTCGCAGTAACCAAAATTTGATGCTAATGGTGAACACTCTCCTAGAAGTTTATCGCTTTGAAGCAGGTAAAAAAACTTTAAATTGGGAAGTGTGCGATTTTTCAGAAATTGCTCAAGAAGTAGTGAGTGAAATCACACCCCTCACTAATGAAAAAGGTTTGACTTTAAAAGTAGATACCAGTGAATTAGACCAAAAGGATAAAAATGCTGGTATCGTTATGGGCGATCGCCTTGAACTCAGACGAGTATTATACAACTTGATTGCAAATGCCATGAAATTTACAGATACAGGAGGCATAATAGTCCGTATTTTTGAAAAATCACTACATTCCGAAAATCGAGATTGGGTAACAATTGAGGTAGAAGATACAGGCTATGGAATTGCGCCTGAAGACCAAGCAACAATTTTCGAGCGATTTCGCCAAGGTAGAAACAAACGCTCAGGTAGTGGCTTAGGACTACATCTATCCCACCGAATTGTGGAAGCCCACACAGGAACTATCCAAGTCGTCTCCGAAGTAGGTAAAGGCAGTTTATTCACTGTCCAATTACCCAAAAATATTTAATATCATTTTTGCTTAATTGCTTGTCAAAAACTCTCTGCCTCAGATTTTTTGTTAAATTAGTAATCTTGGCAAACCTCAAAAGCTGAGTGAAGATTAAATTGTCCCTCAAGCACACGCCGAATCACAGCCTCTAAATCCTCGATCATGTAGGGTTTGCTAATGTAATCATTAAATCCGGCCTTCAAAATACGGTCTCGATCCTCCTTACTGGCTAAAGCTGTAACTGCAACCACTGGAATTTCGTAAGTTAGGGGTTCTTGTTTCAAATGACGCGCAACATCAATACCACTCAGACCTGGTAACAAAATATCCAATAATATCAAGTCTGGTTGATATTCTTTAGCCACCAATACCGTTGCAGAACAATCTGTTTGACAAATGAATCTACAACCAATTGACTCTAGAGCATAGCTAATTAGCAAAAGACTATCATTATTGTCTTCCACTACCAAAATCAAAGGCTGGTGAGAGTTTTGTCTCTTTTCATCACTCGTGAATGAATGTGCCAAATACATCTCTTCTCCAGAAGATTTTATTAGGATTCATTGTCTTTCTTGAGATATACAGACGAGGCTTGCTCGAAACGATAAAATGATGGTCAGTAAGGTAATGGTTTTCTTTTACTTTGCCTTAGCTGATAATCCTTGCTCACACAAAAACGTGTTGAGGGAAAAAACCTCAAACTGATACCATTAGGAGATACTTTTTGATTATAGGCAAAATTACAAAATATTTTCTTAATCGGTTCATAATAACTTTATATAATAAAGCTCTAAAAACTTCAAATCATTAGTTGCAACACTATTGCTTAAACTATTACGTTGGTAAAATGGAAAGATACTAAAATTTAAGCAATCTTACTAATAGCTGTCAAATTAATTACTATCAGTTCAGTAATTAATACACTTTAACAGTTATCATTTATTCAGCTTCATCGCTTGGGTTTAAGTTTCTTAGAAAGAGAATAGAACGTATTAGTAGGGAAGCAGTGTTTTGAGGGCTTTCAAGTTGGTAAAAACAATACTAGTGATAACAGAGTGTTAGCTTAAGCACAAGGATTGGAACATTGGTATTTTACGCTGTCCATTAGTTTACCATAAACTTGACGCATAAATTTATTTTTAAATGATTGTACTTATTTAATTTTCTAGAGGAGAAAACTATTAAGTACTTGAGTGTAAATAAATTAAACTTTCTCAGTAGCTAAATTGAATTAAACGTCAAATATAATTACCTCAGCCAAGCTTTTAGTTAGGATATGGAACCAGTGAACCGAAGTAATTGCAAAGACTCTATAGGAATCATATTTGATTTGGTGAAAAATCTAAGTATTTGTAGTGGCGTGACAAGGCTAAAACAGTACATTAAATTTCTAATTGAGAAAGCGCTAAAGCACAACTACGAACCTTTTTTATTGCAACATTTTAGCTGTGTCAGTCCAGTAGGGTGTGTTAGGCGTAAGCCGTAACGCACCAAAGCCTTAAGAATGGTGCGTTACTAAGTATCTTTTCAAAAATCAAATAGTCGTCCTATATTTTAACTTTTTTAAATTGGCATACTTAGTAAATAAGTAAAAAACCTAGCCATAATTATCTTCATTCAGCATTTCATTGCTCACTCAAAACTAGGATTGTATTTGATATTAATTGTGCCTAATTCATTAATGAATAATAACTAATGAGTGTGTAATTCTGGTTTCAACATTTCTGCAAAAAACCATACATAATACCTATTTTATTGCCCAAAAAACTCGTCTTTCACTTGCAAATCCTGATTACAAACTCCTGTACAGAGTCGATTAATCGCCCTGTGTACTCCTCAAGTATGTAGCAGCTTGATGAGGTGCAGGTTATCGTAAGGGCACAACAATGTTGTGCCCCTACCCGTGTACCTCATTTACCTGAAAAATGCTGTATTTTCAAAAATCCAAGGGGATTACTATATTTCATGACAGATTAGATGGATAATTGGAATTAAAAATAGATTATAGCGGAAAATATTGGATTGATTGCCAATAGTTTTGTAAATTTATCTAAAAAAGAGAGAATGAATGATTTGGTGTTTGATGTGTAACAATGTTTATTTCCAATCTTATACAGGCAATTAATTTTATATCTTAGGGTAGTTTAATGCTTAATCATCCCATCCATAACAACCACTATCAGATTTGATAATTATTCAACACATCCTATAGGAAGATGACTATAATGAAAACGAAGTTTAAATTGATTTTGGTGTGTCGAATAACTGCTTTCTATGGAGGTTTAGCTTTCAGCTAAGCCTTTTTTATGATGATTTTAATTGTTTGTTTTAAAGTTTATAAATTATTGGTATACTCTCTTTAGGTAGATGTATTCGTCAATTAAAATGACTAAATTCTCCTGATAGACTCTACTCTTACCAAAGGCTTGGTTAACAACCAAGCCTTTCTTTATTAATTCAAGTTGTCAGAAAAGTCCGCTAACAGTAAAAACTGCCCACATATCGGGTATCAAATCCCTCCGTTGCAAAGTTCACGTCAACGTAAATCGGCGTTCTGACTTGGCGCTAAATTTATTTATGAAAATAAATCCAAACATTTTTTGGACACGCACTATGCGAAAACAAATATCCTAAGTCTTCTATCCATGCCAAATATGAATAAGTCAACTTAAGCCTTGGCGAATGGAATTCGCGCGCGACTTGCTTCTCCCAAGGGGAGACGCTACGCGAACAAGTCGTGAAACCGCAAGGGCGCAGTGGCTTGGCTACACAGGCTTTCGTCCGCCTACGCGGACTAAGGTCATACTAATTGCCTATTTTCTGCCTCCATCACCACTAGTTTCACAACTGAGATAGAATTGCTATCTATATAATAATTAAGTATAATTTAATATAATTTCCACAAAGCACGGGTATTAGATTAATATCTAGATTAAATCAAATTTTTTGATGTCAATAAATTGTTAATTTGCCAACAGGTTGTACAAATTTTGTAAACACACTATAGACAGATGAACTGAAACGAAAGTAATTTTAAATTAGCTAGGTATGGTAAACACTTGGTATATATGAGGCATGGCTTTTGGCCATGCCTTTTTTGTGAGTAATACCAGAAAAACTTATATAGCAAAAGCCTTGGTGGTTAGGACATTAACAGATGATAAAACCTAGACACAAAAAGACTTTTCACCCAGTCACTAGTCCCTTGCTATAACTAGCTAGTAAGATACTGACTTAATCTCCTCTAACTATAATTTGCTCTCGATAAGAGATGAATACCAAGTTTCAACTTGTTTGAAACCTTACTAAAGTAATAAAAAAAATCTAAAATACTGATTTTTAGTGTTATAAAATACTAGAGACCAGAATTGAAAATTAAAATAGGCTCTGTGCCTAACTTTGAGAGATAAATAATGAACTGTACGTTTATTTAAATCTGCTGTATATAGATCATTTATGCAGCAAAAAAGCATATATATCATATATAGACCAGTCTTAGTATCATTCTATGGATAGTAGAAATAACTATTTTCTAGAGTTAATATTCAGCCTGTTAATGCCTGAAAAACGTGTATGTACCCTGGAATAATACCCAGGGTTTTTTTAATCTGAATATCAGCCAAGGATAGACTTTCAAATCTGTCTGTTAGAAATTCTGTTTGCCTCCGCCTTCAGGCGTGGGGTAATAATTGCGAATTGCAAATGGGAAAAAGCGAATTGGAGATAAATACTTCGTATAAAATAGTTTATAGCTTTATTTGAAGCCTTTTTCCTACTTAAGGTATATTGATTATATATTTTTATACATACTTTAATTAACTTGAGTCAATATTTTTACAAAAAAAATACATATCAAATTTCACAATATTTAGACACATTCTCTAGGATGATGATCTGTAAATAGAGTAGAACTAAATTAATTTAGTACGTTGTTAAGCACAGCAATTATTCAGGTTTGGTTTACAGCCAAACCTTTTTTTATTCAGTAGCCAGAAAATGATATATCAGATTTCCGAATATTTGGACACAGCCCATAGGAAGATGAACTAAAGTAAGAGTAAGTCTAAATTAATCTTGGTGTAGTAAATGCTTGGTATATATAGAGGCTTGGCTTAGCCAGGCCTTTTATTATGAATTATTAGGTAAATCCTTAGCAATTTTTAGAATATTTAGACACAGCCTATAGAAAGATGAACTGTTTGTAAACTCAGTCTAGATTAAGTTGGGATGTCTTTTTAAGCACTAAATATGTCGAGGCTTAGCACTAGCTAAGCCTTTTTCATGAGTTATTGACGCGATCGCCAAGTTAATTGCAAAAATGTCATCAAGATTATGAAATAATTACATGACTACCGATGTACTGTAGCCTAGCAAATGCAATCCTAATATCAGGGAATAAAGATGGATACCCCTGGTGTTGACTTAACCAGGGGCTTTTTGATTCTCTTAGGACTTACGCAAAAATAGCCAACTTCGCCTAATTTATCGTAGACGCTTTGCGGCTTGCCGTAGGCTACCGCCCTCCAGGTTCACCAGTCGCCTACGGCGGGAAACCCGCCTACAGCGCTGGTTCACCAAGACGAGCCAGTGCGTTGGGGAGGCAGTGCGTTGGACGGGTTTCCCGGCTTGAAGCAACTGCCGTCGGCTCTGCCGACTTGTTCGCGTAGCGTCTCCGACAGGAGAAGCAACTGGCGTGCCAAGAACGCCAAGAGTTCCTAGAGTTTGCGTAAGTCCTATCTCTGATGGTGTGATGCGATCACGCCTTAAACGTCAACACCGGACTTAACCGCGCCACAACATCAACCATTCTTGCTTCAAGCTGAACATCAATCACAGACTGAATCGGTTTGTAAGCGGCTGGTGCTTCTTCAATGCGGCGTTCTTGGCGCAAGGTGATGCAGTCTACTCCAGTTAATCCCAGTTCTGCCTCACTTTCGGATGCACCTCTGCGATTGAGGTCAAAGCGAGAACGAATTCTTCCCGCCCCATGTGAAGCAGAATTACAAAATGCTGGATTACCTCTGCCCACCATTAAATAAGAATAATCACCCATTGAACCAGGGATAATCACTGGTTGCCCTGCATGGGCTGGACAAGCGCCCTTGCGTGTTACCCATCCTCGACCTTCTGGCAAAGTGATGTTGTGCGGTAAGTCATAAACTAGAGGCGCTTCCACATCTTTGTATACTTCTCGCAAACGCAGACGTAGTAGTTCCGCCAGCAGCAAGCGATTGACAAAGCCATAGTTAGCGGCTGTGGCCTCAGCTTGGAGGTAATTTGCAACTAGTTCGGGATGAGAAGAAGTTGAAAGAGGAAAAATCTGAGAATCTGGGTATTTCAAACCTTTTTGCCAAGCGGACTTAGCTTTATCTCGCCACATTCCTCCGATGTACTTACCCACATTCCGAGAACCAGAGTGAATCATAAAGGCCAGTTGTCCCTCGCGCACTCCCCAAGCGTGGGCGAGTGTGCGATTTTCGACTTTATCAACTCGCTGCACTTCTACAAAATGATTACCGCCGCCAATGGTTGCTAGTCCGCCATCGCGCACTAGTCCAACATCGGGAACCAATTCTTCAGGTGCGAGTTTCCAGTCACCATCCATCGAACCACCTAAGAAAATGCGTTCGCCCTTGGCGTTGGCGGAGCCATCGCTTTCTTCGGTAAGCTGTTGCAAATCAGACTTAACTACACTCCCCGTAGGCCGATCTAACATAGCATCTAACCAACCGGGAACTCCGTACTGAAATAATGCTTGCATTGTTTGAGCAGTCATCGTTACATCACGCGTACCGAAGAAGTAATCTCCCTTCATCCGTTCTACAAATTGGTCGCGCTTGGTGAGAAATTCGTCAATTGTCAAATCAGCTACATGCAAACGCATTCCACAATTGATGTCAGAACCGACAGCACTGGGGATTACCTGACCCACTGTTTCTACAACTGAACCAATGGCTACCCCTGCATCACCAGGATGAAAATCAGGCGTAGCACAAGCACGACACACACATCCTCCAGATGGGTGTTGAACACTTGCCAAATTCGCTAACTGCTTGAGTGCCTTAGCTTCTACGGGAAAATCTTCCGGTAGTAGTACTTCTGCTACAGGAGCATCAAGAGAATTAGCTAGACGGACAGAATAAGTGCGATCGCTGTAAGTTACATCCAAACCGTGCCGCCCTAAAGCACGCAAAAGACGTTTTAAATTTTTTGACTGCATGAAAACTCCAAAATCGAGTCTTAAAAAAGACCCTTTGTTATGAAGAGATAAAGGAGACTTGGGTTCAGCAGCCGCGTCTCAAGTGATGGGGGTTATTTTCCCGGAATTGTGGGGAAAACAACGGATATATCAACTTAATAGCACACAGTTTCATCTGGTGACAAGTTTTTGTAGCATATTGTATTTTTGAAACTTTTAAAAATCTCTAGACTCTCTAGCCAGCTGGAGAGTCTAGGATAAATTCAAGGCGATTCCTCAGCCAGAAATGAGAAATTTCTCAGGTGTCAGGTATACGCCCCAGTCATCCAGCTTGGCGTGGCGAGGTTGTTTATTTTATCCCGTAAATCTATGACTTTCCAACTCACAGTTCCCAACATGGCTTGTTCTGTTTGTGCAAACACCATCACCAAAGCACTTCAAGCTGTGGATGCCAATGCTAACGTTCAGGCCGATCCCACAACCAAGCTTGTCAACGTAGAAACTCAAGCATCAGAAACAGCGGTTAAAGAAGCGTTAGCTGCTGCTGGCTACCCAGTCGCGTAAACGGGACTGGGGAGACAAGGGAGCAGGGGAGATGAGTTTTTCCCCTCTGCCCCTTGTGCCCCTCTGCCCAATGCCCCATGCTCCATGCCCAATTCCCCAATCAATATGGATACTCTCACACTCAAACTTCGAGGTATGAGCTGCGCCGCTTGTGCCAATAATGTCGAAAAGGCGATTCGCTCGGTTCGCGGGGTAATTGACTGCAACGTTAACTTTGGAGCTGAGCAAGCCGCCATCAATTACGATCGCTCTGTTACCAATTTAGAACAAATCCAAAGTGCGATCGCGGCTGCGGGTTACTCTTCCTACTCACTCTCAGAAGAAATGCTGTCTCAAGAAGATGATGTGGAGATAGCAACTAGACAAGCAAAACAACGCGAACTCTTTCTCAAAGTAACGATGGGAGGTGTAATCAGCAGTTTCCTATTTTTAGGATCGCTACCGATGATGACTGGGTTAAATTTGCCTTTCATTCCCAGCTTCCTGGAAAATCCTTGGCTACAGCTAGTGCTGACAACACCCGTCGTGTTTTGGTGTGGTGGATCTTTTTACCGCAATGGTTGGAAAGCTTTTAAGCGCCATACGGCGACGATGGACACGCTGATTGCTTTGGGTACAAGTGCAGCCTATCTATATTCTTTATTTATTACTGTCTTCCCTGGATTTTTTATTGCTCAGGGCTTAATTCCTCATGTTTATTATGAAGTTGCCGCCATTGTCATTACCTTAATTTTGCTGGGGCGATTATTAGAAAATCGCGCCAAGGGACAAACTTCTGAAGCTATCCGCAAACTTATGGGACTCCAAGCCAGAGATGCCAGAGTTATCCGTGACGGTGTGGAAATTGATGTTCCCATCGCCGAAGTCAGAATTAACGATGTGATTTTGGTACGTCCTGGGGAAAAGATTCCTGTAGATGGCGAAGTGATTGCAGGGGTTTCTACGGTAGATGAAGCGATGGTGACAGGTGAAAGTTTGCCAGTCAAAAAGCAACCAGGAGATGAAGTGATTGGGGCGACGATAAACGGTGCGGGTGCATTTCAGTTTCGGGCGACACGAGTGGGAAAAGATACGTTTTTGGCTCAAATCGTCAAATTAGTGCAACAAGCGCAAGGTTCTAAAGCACCAATTCAGCGGTTGGCAGATCGAGTGACGGGATGGTTTGTACCAGCTGTAATTGCCATTGCGATCGCCACCTTTATCATTTGGTTTAACTTCACAGGCAACCTCACCTTAGCAACAATGACAACGGTAGGTGTATTGATTATCGCTTGTCCTTGTGCTTTGGGTTTAGCTACTCCGACTTCTGTCATGGTGGGAACCGGCAAGGGTGCAGAAAATGGGATTTTGATTAAAGGCGCAGACAGCTTAGAATTAGCACACAAAATCCAAACCATTGTTTTAGATAAAACTGGCACTTTAACTGTGGGTAAACCTACGGTTACAGATTTTGTCACTGTTAACGGCACAGCCAATGCTAACGAACTCAAGATTTTACAGTTAGCAGCAACAGTAGAACGAAATTCTGAACATCCTCTAGCGTCCGCTGTTGTCAGGTATGCCGAGTCTCAAGAAGTGAATTTAGTAGAGGCTAACAACTTTCAAGCAATTGCAGGTAGCGGCGTGCAAGCAATTGTTAGCGATCGCTTGGTGCAAATTGGTACTCAACGCTGGTTAACAGAACTCGGAATTAATACTACAACTCTCCAGCAGTATAAAGATGCATGGGAAGCTGCTGGGAAAACAGTTATTTTGATTGCCGTTGATGGCGAAATAGAAGCAGTAATGGGTATTGCCGATGCCCTGAAACCTTCGTCCGCAGCAGCCGTGAAAGCACTGCAAAAGCTGGGTTTAGAAGTAGTAATGCTTACCGGAGATAATCGTCAAACTGCGGAGGCGATCGCCGAACAAGTTGGCATCAACCGAGTATTTGCCGAAGTCCGTCCAGATCGAAAAGCGGCGATTATTCAATCTCTGCAACAAGAGGGACTGGGGACTAGGGACTGGGGACTGGGAAAAATTTGTTCCAGTACCCAATCCCCAGTACCCAATCCCCAATCCCTGGTAGCAATGGTAGGTGATGGTATCAATGATGCCCCAGCACTAGCACAGGCAGATGTGGGAATTGCCATCGGTACGGGAACAGATGTGGCGATCGCTGCGAGCGATATCACGCTCATTTCTGGAGATTTACAAGGAATTGTGACAGCGATTCAACTTAGTCGCGCTACTATCAACAATATTAGGCAAAATCTTTTTTTTGCTTTTATTTACAACGTTATTGGCATTCCTATTGCAGCTGGAATTCTCTTCCCAATCTTTGGTTGGTTACTCAATCCCATTATCGCCGGAGCCGCGATGGCACTTTCTTCGGTTTCTGTTGTCAGCAACGCCTTAAGATTGCGTAAATTTCAACCAAAAGCTACCTGATAAATTCTAAAGGAGTTGAGCAAATGTTCAGGAAAAAAATGCTTTGGGGAAGTTTGGCTGGTTTAGTCCTTCTGACTGGAACATCAACCGTAGCCTTAGGAGAAATGCCAGTGCATTCACAGCAAAATAGCCAATTTCAGCACATAGAACAACCTTTGGGCTTGAAAATTGGTGTGGCGATCGCTGGTTTAGCTTTAATCGGGCTAGAGTTATGGTGGTTTCTTCTGTATGTAGCTGACGAATAAGTAATTTTTATAAGTTGCCCTACAGTTGTTGAAAATATTGCAGGATATCAACTTATACGATTTCAGGAAATACCTATAAAGCGGCTAAAACACAGAAAAACAGAAAATAGGGGGCTGTGGAAGTTTGAAAGTAAAATAGAAGTCATGCAAGAACAGAAACGAAAACTCGTTTGTGTCATTAGCTTTAATTAGGTTTTCCATTCAATTCATTCGTTCCACCAAAGAGAAAATTATAAGCTTCGTCCGCATCTGTCAAAAGCTCTTGCCAATTATTGCTACTCTCATTCTCTATAGTTGCTGTATCTGTCAACTTCTGCTTAAATTCATCTATACTTTGGTAATTACGACCAATATAAAGAATGGCAAAATAATTCCTAAAAATATTATGGGGAAAAGAATAAAAATCCTTGCTTGCTGTTAGTGTCATTCCATATATATCTACAATGGCTTGAAATATGTTTTCGGCATGAGCATATAGTTGATATTTCCCATCAGAATCTTTACCTTCGTAATCAGTAATAAATTCTCGAATATATTTAATAAGCCTCTCTTTTGATAGATAGAGATAAGAGTCTTTGAATGTTTTATAGGCTATAAAAGATAATAAGTTTTCTATAAAAGAAGTATCATAGGCTTTTTGCGCTTCCCATCCTTGTTCTATATTCCATTTTTCAAGCCAAATTGCAACTGCTTCTCGAATAATAGCCCACTTTGTTTCAGGAAGATTAAGCTTCCTTTTCCCTTTATTATGATATTCCAAGCATATTAGAGCAAGCATAAGAGGATTTTCACATAATTGAGATATATTTTTATTTTCCTTTATCTCTAGCTCTAAGTCATTAATGACTAGCTCTAAGTGATTAATGAGTTGCTTTGTTTGATCTAAATTATTAGGTTTATTATTGTTTTTTTGGGATAAAGATTTATCCTTGTAATCAATGAGTTGATTTGTTTGATCTAAATTACTAGATTTAGTATTGTCTTTTTGGGATAAAGATTTATCCTTTTTTTCTTCTGACACATCACATACATCACATCGAGTATTTTTATCAAGAATAGCATTAAGACGTTTTTTAATAAATTCTTTCTTCAAAGAGTCATCTAATTTATCTAATTTGAGTTCTTCAAAACTTTCTAGTAAACCCTTTTTGGGAAATTGTCGGCAGGAAATAATGTAGTCATTGATTGGATATTTTTGAATAAAATCTTTAATTTGACCAACTAGATAGTCTCTATCATTCTCCTCAACTTGATCTAGTCCATCAAATAGAAGCAAACACTTATCCTGTTTTCCATATTTAAGAATTTTTTCTAAATTAACTTTATCAAGGCTATATTTATTAGCAATGAAATCAAGTAGATCTTGAGATTTCTGTTGTTCAATATATTCTCTCAAAATTAGATGTAGTGGCAGTTGAGTAGGTCAAAATTTTTCTTTAATGCAATTAAATGCAAGATTTTTCAAAAAAGTTGTTTTTCCACCACCAATTTCAGCAGTGATAAGAATTCTTAAATTATCCTTCTGAGCTTCTTTTTCAAATTCTGAGATTTTTATTCGATGAGGCTTATTTTCACCAATGATTTTTAAATCAACATAAATACAACATATAGCAACTGGTTTAGACATGGTTAAGATCTTTATCTTACCACAAATTTCTTTTATTTGTTGTTCTATTTGATAGCGAAAATCCTTAACTAATTTAGAAATATGACGGTCATAATCTCTTTCTTGCGATTCTTGTGATTTAAACTCATCATCATTAACATAGTCCCAATCTTGTTTTTCTACTGATAAACCATAGTGTTGAAAAAGTTCAACTATTTTACGTAACTGAACTGGATTTTTTTTAGTATCTTGTCCAAAATTATGTTTACCAATCATGTTCTCAATAGTGTCTTTATTCATAGGAATTGTTTTGTCATCTAATATAAGTTGTCTATAGTTAGTGCTTTCGTTTGTGGGTTCTTCTGCTTTTTCTGCTTCTTTTAATTTATTTAATTTCTCTCGTAATTTGTCAAAGCCTTTTTGTGTGATGCAGCATCTACTTCTATGATTATTCTTTTTTTGAGCAGTAGGTTCAGTCATAAATTAGTGAATGATGTTGTAAGTAAATAGATATCTCAGAGATATCTTAGAGATCTATAAGATATCTGAAAGTTTAAAACTGATGTCTTTTTTTCCTGATTTTCTAGTACATTAAAAACGTACTTATGAGTTGGAGCAAAGCTGTAATTACTTCCCAAAATTGAAATATTTAACTTTTGAGTACTGACTTAATTTGACAAAGAGTTTCGTAAGGCTACCCAAGAATTCAAAAATCATCAACAGGGTTTTTAAGCTTAATTGCTGTTTCCGAAAGGAAAACGGCTCATTGTCAATGACAAATATACCACAGGAGGGAGAAAACAAATCATGCTTTTTGTCACATGTTCAATAAACTTTACGGGTCTTGCGTAGGTGTTAGAGACAACTTAGACTTTCACCTTCTCTTTAAGAGTTAATCAAGTTTTAGTAAAAGTACAAGAATGGCGAGGATATAAGTTATGAATTGGTTGGCTAATTTTGACTTTACCACTAGCAAAGGACGGCAAAATATCAATAACATTTTGAGTTCAACAGTACCAATCTACAGTGCTTTAGAGAGCGTAGTTGATAATTATCTACGAGACACTGTTACCCCAAAACCTGGTTCTATTATTCACTGTAGCCTTTATGGTGGAGAACACTCTGGTATTTATATTGGTAATGGAGAAATTATTGAATTGCAAGGTAAACTTAGTCAAAATAGTGGTGCTATTCACATCACTAATAGAAATGGTTTCATGGCAGGTACAAACGCCTTAACCGTTTACGTGGCTTCTTACGGAGATGGGAGTGAACCCATTGGTTTAGAAGAAGTGGCTCAAAGAGCTAGAGCCTCAGTAGGACAAACTAGAAAGTATCATTTATTACGCAATAACTGTCATATGTTTGTCTCTGGCTGCATAACTGGTAACTTCAACAACCATGACAATTTCTTCATAAACCTCCAAGATACCATCAGAGCAACATACGGAAACTTTAACTGGAGAGCTTGGAATTAAGGCTAGATCAAAACTAGCAGCCTTACCATAGTTATTTCACTAATTTGATAGGAGAAAGCACTTCTTGAAAAGCTTTCTCCATTTACTTTCAACCTTCTTTTGGGTTTGCAGACAATATGAATGAAGACAATGTATCAAAGCTTTTTCTAGAGACTTCAACCTTAGTTGATTCTCATCGTCAAGAAAATGAAAAAAGCAATCTTCTCCTGGAAGTATTAATAGAAGAATTGCAAGAATTAAATTCAGATAATCAGCAAAAATTGGTGATACAATCTGATATTTTGCAAATCTACAGGAATATGCAAGAGAACTTAACACAGGAAGAGAAAGATGAATTTTTTCTGTGTTATCTCAAGAGCATACAAGGAATTGCTGATGAAGGTAGAAGTAAGTTACGGAATACCGTCAGAAAGTATTTGACAGAGATCTCGTTGGCAGATAAAAAGCAAGTTTACAGTAAGAAGTTACAACACTAATGAATCCAAGTAACTTAATCAAATTTGCGTCTAATGTGGTTCGCTGGTCACAGACTCCACAAGGAAGGACTATAACAGGGATTATAATCCCCAGGGTACTTAGGGGTATACCGCCAATTGTACAGAAGCTTGACTCGTGGATCTCCTCAGCGAGTTATGCTCAGGCAGTTAGAAAGGTTGAAGAGATTGAGCGTACCGACGCTTGTTTAGTTAAAGAAGTGTATCAAGAGTATTACAACGAAATGAGTCCTGGAGTAAGACAGGCATTTCAGGAATTTTTAAAGCGCAAGGGAGAGAGTATATGATGAGCCGAAACTTACATTCGAGTAATAATCTCACTGTATTGAGTGACGCTTTTTCCAAGCTACGACCTGATACACAGCTCGTTCTATCACAAGCAACTGCTACTGCTGTAATTACCACACTTCAATCAGCCACTAAACTGGTCGAAATAGTTGCAGAAGGACATCAATATCGAAATACTCTGCAAGCAATGGTTCAAGCATTGAAAACAGATCAGACTATGAGACTTGAGAAGGTAAACGTACTAATCAAAGTTTTGACAGAATTCAGGGCGATTATGTCTCAAGATATGCGCGATCAGTATCTTATGTCTATTTTGCTGCTCTTGGAGTCTTCACATCAACAATTCACTCTACCTCAGAGAAGGTAATTAGTTTTTTTACCCCAGCCCCTCTCCTTGAAGGAAGGAGAGGGGAGCAAAAAACCTTCGTATTAGCTTTCTACTGCCCTATGTGTTTCCCTGTAATCAGTAAATATTTGATTAATAGAAAAAGTAAGTAGCAGTAATGATTACATCATGTAGAAAAGCAGTAAATACAGTTTAACAGTATTTATCAAACAAAGGCGGAGGGCAAGCGCGATTCACTCACAACGAATCGCACCTGCCCTCTGCCTCCTGCCTTCTGCCTTCTTCAATTACCTATATCTTCGTTCCAAAGTTCGGGATTAGTTTCAATAAATTCACTCATTATTTGTTCGCATTCATCAAGATTGAGATCGATTACTTCTACACCGTGAGATATCATAAAGTCTTTGGCACCAGGAAAAGTTCTGGATTCTCCGGCAATAACTTTTTTAATGCCAAATTGTACCACTGCCCCAGCGCATAAATAGCACGGCATTAAGGTTGAATATAGTGTTGTACCTCTATAGTTACCAACTCTGCCAGCATTGCGGAGACAATCAATTTCGGCATGGGTAACAGGATCGCCATCTTGGACGCGTTTGTTGTGTCCTCTGCCGAGAATTTTACCATCCTTGACGAGAACCGAACCGATAGGAATTCCACCTTCTTGTCTGCCTTGTTTTGCTTCTTGAATTGCAGCCTGCATAAACTCATCCATTTTTTTATTCTCCTTAAATATGTCAAAACAACTTGTATTAATGGATCATGATGGCGGTGTAGATGATTATTTAGCAACTATGCTGCTGTTGACAATGGATAATATCGAACTTCTCGGTGTTGTTGTCACTCCAGCCGATTGTTATATCCAACCAGCGGTTAGCGCCACACGAAAAATTCTCGATTTGATGGGATTTTCTCACATTCCAGTTGCACAAAGTACTGTGCGTGGTATTAATCCGTTTCCCAGTCTCTATCGCCGCGATTCGTTTATTGTCGATCATTTACCCATTCTCAACCAAAGCGAAACCATCACTACGCCTTTAGTGGCTGAACCAGGACAAGATTTTATGATTCAGGTGTTACGTGAAGCAACAAACCCCGTAACCTTGATGGTAACTGGGCCGTTGACAACGGTTGCAGCCGCATTGGAGAAAGCACCAGATATTGAAGCCAAAATTCAGAAAATTGTTTGGATGGGAGGTGCTTTGAATGTCCCTGGTAATGTAGAAAAAAGTTTGGAACCAGGACAAGATGGTTCTGCTGAATGGAACGTTTATTGGGACGCAATTTCAGCAGCACAAGTTTGGAAAACCCAAATTGAAATTATTATGTGTCCTTTGGATTTGACGAATAATGTTCCAGTCACATCAGAATTAGTGCAAAAAATGGGGCGACAACGGCATTATCCCATCTCGGATTTAGCAGGACAATGTTATGCACTAGTTATTCCCCAAGATTATTATTTTTGGGATGTTTTAGCAACGGCTTATTTGGGACATCCAGAATTTTATCAATTGCGTGAATGGGAAACAGAAATTATCACCACTGGTCTGAGTCAGGGACGCACTAAAGTTGTATCGGGTGGTCGAAAGATTTATGCAATGGATAAAGTAGATAAAGATGCTTTTTATGCTTATATTTTGCAACAATGGGCAAAATAAAGAACTAAAAAATTAGGTGGCGTGCATACTCAAACTCGCTACCGAAAACTAACGACAAAGCTCACCAGACACAGACAACCTCTGCAACTCAACCGACCATATTGGAGCATTCCGGTGTAAAGACTTTTTTGGACAATATTATTTAAAACTGAGAATTACTCATAGCGTGCTTTTTTAGATTTAATCACCTCAATTACATCATCGTGTCTTTGCCCCTCGATAATATCCTTGAGATGAATTTGGCCATTAATGTATTGAATATGGATGCGCCAACCTGAAACTTTATCGATATCAGCACGATAAATTGCCTGCTTCACACCTTTTACTTTGTGCAGCCTCGTTTTTGGAAATTTTCTTGTTCTGTGACACTCATTATCTTCAAGCTCTGCCAAGGCTTCAAGAAAAGCAATCTTTAGCTCGTCATCTGGCAAAATCTTTATCGCTTGATAAATAATGCCATATTCATCACACAGAGTAAGGGTTTGTGCCATAAACCAACTTACGAGATCCGGGCAGTTTCTCGATTGTGATGGAGTAATCCTTGATACAAAGAATCTGCCACACCTTTATACGCTTTATCAAGGTCATCGTGTTTTACTACTCGAAAAAGAGTAAAAATAACTTGGCCAAAAATTGGATCTTCGTCAACTGCCAAAATCACCCTTAGTTTCTGCGAAACCTTAAGTGTGTAAAGGGAAGATTCATAGCCATTAATATCTGACAGTAGGGGAAGACGACGCAACTTACGATAAACGTCAGCTTTTTGAGTTGGGAAGAGGCTGGCACAATCATTGATTTTGTTAACCACTGCGGCTTTCTCATCTTCACTCAGGCTGGCAATATCTTTTTCAAAGCTCCTTGTTGACTCAATTAGAACATCCACGTTACGAACCGCCAATTTGAATTTAGCTACTTGCCCTCTGTCCTTAACATAATAACAGTTATGTGCAGAAAAATTTTGTATATTATCCTTATAAGGACGTTATATGGAAACTTGATTAATATTATTCTATGCTAAAATTTTAACAATTTACTATAAAAGCTTTCAGATACAATTCGTCTGAAGCATTTTTTTTACAAAATAGAAAAGAGAGATAAGGGTTATTAAGAAGTCAAAAACTTTAAACCCAAAAAGAGGGCAGCTACAGTACCAGCCACAGAAATTTCACCTTGAGTAATTTTCTCTAAAACTGATTCTACAGGAATTAATACAATCTCAATTTCTTCTGTAATATCGAGTTGCTGCTCTTTAGATTTTCTCACATTATCTGCTAAAAATAAATGTATTTGATTGGTGTCTTTGCTTGGCTTATCGTATAAAATTCCTATCTTTTGAAATTCTTGGGCAATATAACCAGTTTCTTCTGTAAATTCTCTCATTGCTGCTACTTCGGGACTCTCTTGTGTCGGATCGAAACTCCCTGCTGGCAGCTCTAAGAAAAATTCACCGACAGCGTGTCTGTATTGCCGGACGAAAATTATCTCTCTACTACTGGTAATAGGTAAAACCATTGCTACATCAGGCTTAATACTGACAAAATAATCATCGATAATTTTCCCATTGGGCAATTCTATTTCGTCTTGCCTTACCTTACACCAGTAATGATCTAAGACCATTTTTGATTTCAAAGTTTTCCATTTCTTTAAGTTGCTCATAAATTAAGTAACAAAAGGAATTATGCAGTCAATGTAAAAAAGTATAACGGATACGTCCGATAATCTAAATTTTGAACTTACACTGGCTTTTGCTTTAACATAATACGCTCTATATTTATGCAGATAAATGTAAATTTATTTACAGTTAATAAAAGATTCCCGTTGACTATTAGTCGCGGGACAACAGCACAGACTACGAATGTCTGGGTGCAAATTTCACAAGATGGCATCGAAGGCTGGGGAGAAGCTTCGCCGTTTGGTGTGGGTAATCATCGACAATCAACTGATACAATCAAAGACGCTCTAGAGCAAGTTATACCACTCCTGCAACCGTTCAGTCCTTTACAACGGCAGGAAATTGAGCAAGTGTTGACCCAAAACCAAGCTCCTTCTGCTGTGAAAGCAGCTTTGGATATTGCAATGCACGACTGGCTTGGTAAACGGGTTGGGTTACCTTTATGGCAAATTTGGGGACTCGATCGCCACGCTATCGTCCCAACTTCTGTCACAATTGGTATTAATTCACCAGCAGGTGCGATCGCCAGAGCCAAAGACTGGTTAAACTTTACCGATGTTCGTGTTTTCAAAGTCAAGCTGGGTAGCCCAGATGGCATAGAAGCAGACCAAAAAATGCTCCTAGCGGTACGAGAAGCAGCACCAGAACCAGAATTTTTCGTTGATGCTAACGGCGGGTGGAGTTTAGAAGATGCGATCGCCATGTGCCATTGGCTGGCTGATTTAGGTATAAAGTATGTAGAACAGCCATTGCCACGGGGACAAGAAACAAGTTTGGCAAAACTCAAAGAAAACTCTCCTCTCCCCATCTTTGTTGATGAAAGTTGCTTTACAAGTTCTGATATTCCCCACCTATCAAACTACGTCGATGGGATAAATATTAAACTGATGAAATCAGGGGGACTAACTGAGGCCATGCGAATGGTACATGTAGCCAGAGCATATCGATTACAAGTAATGTTCGGTTGTTATTCTGATAGTTCCTTAGCCAATACAGCAGCAGCACAGCTAGCACCACTAGCTGATTATTTAGATTTAGACAGTCACCTTAACTTAATTGATGACCCATTTATGGGTGCATTGTTAAAACAAGGAAGAGTTTTGCCGAACGATTTACCAGGTTTGGGGGTACAACACAGTGCGTTTGCCACTTAATCAACGAGTAGCTATCTTACTTCATGAGGGAATTACCGGGACTCAAGGTAAAACAGGGCTAGCAATTTTACGTTATAGTGAAGCCCCAATTGTAGCAGTCATCGATCGCGACTCCGCTGGCAAATCCTTGCCACAATTAACAGGTATCAACCGTGATGTCCCAATTGTGCCATCTGTAGCCGCCGCCCTGGAGTATAAGCCAGAAGTCTTGGTAATTGGCATAGCGCCAGGAGGTGGCGCTGTACCAGATGATTATTGGCTGGAAATCAAAGAGGCTTTACAAGCTGGAATGTCGTTGGTGAACGGTTTACATACAGCAATGGCAAATATGCCAGATTTAAATGCACTGCTCAAACCAGGACAACTCATTTGGGATGTACGAAAAGAACCGTCTAATATACCTATTGCCAGCGGCATGGCACGAACTCTCCCCTGTCGGCGAGTATTAACTGTGGGAACCGACATGGCCATTGGTAAGATGTCAACCAGCCTGGAGTTACATCGGGTGTCAAAACTGCGGGGATGGAGTTCTAAATTCTTAGCTACAGGTCAAACTGGTGTGATGTTAGAAGGCGATGGTGTGCCTTTGGATGCTGTCCGGGTAGACTTTGCCGCCGGTGCTGTGGAACAAATAGTCATGCGCTATGGCAAAAGCCACGATATCCTGCACATTGAAGGACAAGGTTCACTACTACATCCTGGTTCCACCGCAACCTTACCCTTAATCCGTGGTTCCCAACCAACCCAACTGATATTGGCACATCGAGCAGGACAAGTTCATATCCGCAATCATCCCCATGTAGTAATTCCACCTTTACGTAAGGTCATCCAGCTTTATGAAAGTGTCGCCAGTGGCGGCGGTGCCTTCGGTACTGTACACGTGGTGGGTATAGCATTGAACACAGCCCATCTAGATGAATCTGCCGCTAATGAAGCGATCGCTCACACAACAGCAGAGACAGGACTACCTTGCACCGATGTTGTCCGTTTTGATGCGAATGTGCTTTTGGATGCGGTGATAAAAAATTAGGCTAGTACCGCTTTGCAAAAATCAAAAGTTAAAAACTAGAATTGATGCCCCCAAGTTTCTGGGGGTTTTTCATGTGACGTGCAGCAAGAACTTAAAGAATATCCGGTTTTGGCGCTCATAAGCCAATACGGTTCGGTTAAAGGGTAAAGGGCAAAGGGGAAAGGTTTCAAATACATCCTTTACCCTTTACCCCTTAACCTTTTCCCAGACCACAAGGGAAGTTCATACTGCTTATCCGAACCGTATTGGCTCATAAGTAACTTTTATTAGCGGCATCAGCCTTTTTTTGTCAAGCCAAGTTGACATTTTGTAACAAAGTTGTTAAATTTATTTACATAAGTTAATAAACAACCAAGAGAAAAAATTATGTACACCACTGTAAATGAAGACGGCGTTCTCAATAACTACGCAACCGAACCCAAAATGTACTATGCAGAGTACCCAGCAATTTGGGAACAACGTAAATACTTAATACAAGGTGCTTTTGCAACATTAATCGTCACTACTTTAATTTTGGTTGGATTTAGTGTTAGCTAAGATTTTTTAACTTCGGTATCGCTGTATCTTATCGCCATTCGTACTTCTCCATTTACCTCGGCTAATTTAGCCGGGGTTTTTTGTTTGAGTTTTGTGCGATCGCTCAAATACTGTACTTTAGACTAACAAGCACTTCTTGGTCTAATGCTGTCGTCAGTTTTACCTTAGATTCTCAAACCTTTTATTACCATCTTCTTCCATGTATAAGACACGATTTAGCATATCGCGTCCATTTTCTAATTCACTATTTATTGCATTCACAGCTTCTTTTGCAATAGCAATTTGCTCATTTCGAGATAAATCACCCTGACAAATAAATACAATCCCGGCATGAATTTCTGTAATTCGAGCAAACTTTTCAAAATCACGAACATTTGCTGTTACAAGGATACGTTCTTCATTAAAGGCATATTCTAAAACTTGATAGTCTTTTGCACCAAGTAACCCTCGATCCCTAACAGCAATTGCATCAATAAAAAGTTCGTTACACAAGTAACGTGCAACGGTTGGTGAAATATCCTCATCAATTAAAAATTTAATTCTTTTTAGGTCGTCCAACACTTGGGTAAGCTTTCACGTAGACTTGAGCAAATTTCATATCTTCTTCAGTCAAATAAGGATAGTCTTCGCGTATATTCTCTAGCGACTCTCCTCTATCAAGCATTGAACCAATATGACGAACCGTCAGGCGAGAATTAGGAAATACTGTTTCTCCACCCATGATATTGGGATCGGAAACTAAATTTTTTTTCCACGCCTGAAAAGAGTTAATAAATTCTAATACCTCATTGGCAATAGCTTCAACTTCTATTTTGATAAATCTTGCTATTTCAATATTTGGTAATTTTTCCTCTAAAGCTTTATCTAAGCTTTGATAAAGAAATGAGCGAAAATCAACAGAAAAAAAGTCTATTTCTTTAATTAAACGTAGATAAACTAATGCTGCAAAACTAAGTCTAGGAGGATTATAGTCAGGAAAAATTTTATATTCTACTTCTTTATAAATTTTTTTGGTTGGTAATTCTAGAAATGCCGCAGCTTCAGTAGGAGTAAAAGTCTCTACATACATAGGCTTTACTTTAATCTTTAAATCATAAATAAATTTTTAGCAAACTATAGATAGCTTGTTAGTTGATGGCATAGATTTTGGTGAAACAATATAGTTTTAAAACTATTCCCTGTATAGAGAATAGTTTAGCAATTATTCAGAAGTGTTGCCAATACTTTGTTGTCTTACCCATCTTGACAATGCGATCGCCCATTTTCCTGTGCATACAGCAAAGAGGCTGACAATCACCTAGTAGTCTGCCAACCGAAAATTGCTAGGTTTGGACTGGGAAAAGGGGAAAGGGGAAGGGGGAAGGAATTAAAACCTTTTCCCCTTACCCCTTACCCTTTAAAGAGCCAAGTTTCCTTGGCGAACTACTAGAAACCGTTTCCAGAGAATCCGCGATGGCGTACCCGCCTAACCTAAGCATCGCTGATAAGCAGATTTTATTACATATATCACTCTTTTTTTGTCAAGCCTAGTTGACGTTTTGTAACAAAGTTGTTAAATTTATTTACATAAGTTAACAAACAACCAAGAGAAAAAATTATGTATACCACAGTAAATGAAGACGGCGTTCTCAATAACTACGCAACCGAACCCAAAATGTACTATGCAGAGTACCCCGCGATTTGGGAACAACGTAAATACTTGATTCAAGGTGCTTTTGCAACATTGATCGTTACTACTTTAATTTTGGTTGGTTTCAGCGTCAGCTAAGAGTTTTTAGATTTCGGTATCGCCATATCTCATCGTCATTCTCACTTCTCGATTTTGCCTCGGCTAATTTAGCCGGGGCTTTTTGTGTTGTCAAATAGCGGCGATGGCGTACCCGCCCAACCTAGTAGTCTGCCAACCCAAAAATGCGTTTGTGGAGGTTGGGTAAAGGTTCACGAAAAAGGGTAAAGGGTAAAGGGTAAAGGGTAAAGAAATTGGAGTAGGATTGTGACTTGCCACAATTAAAGACCTCATTTTATGAGGGGGCTTTAAACCCATTTGGGGAAAGGGGAAACCAAAAAGATACATGCCCTGCAAAATCCATCCCCTTCCCCCTTCCCCTTTCCCCTTTCCCCTTTCCCCCGCTTGCGTTGCATTGGTGTAATACTAGGCGCTCCATATACGTAATTCCCAATTCCTCGTAACATTGAAAAAACAGCCTTTTGCATAGGTGGCACCTGGCATGAAACGAACCTGGAAGTCTCTACTGCTAGCCTGTAACTGGGTATTACTGTCGATTGGTATATCAATTTTGATTATCTTGACGCAGCCAACAGCACCAGTTCCAGCCCAAGAACCTGCTGCATCTACTACAGTTGAAACGATAAATTCACCCAGTTCAGAAACGACTAAAGATGAAAAATTACGGGAAGCAATAGAAGGTTCATCAACAACAGAAGCCTCCCCGGAATCAGAACCGAAAAAGCCAGAGTCTCCGCAGGAACCAACACTTAGTCCTGAAGAAATTACCCGTCAGCTAAAATTTATTGAAGCCGATAGGCTTTATCTAGCCGGACAAATTCCAGAGGCAGAAAAGATTTACCGCGAGGTAAAAGAACCTTTTAGCAAAACAAGTACACCCCAAGAACGTAAACCAGCCATACTCGATCCCGCGCAACTATCCCCAGGAGGTAAGGTATACTGGCGAGAATCAGAGGCGGGGATAGCAAGTAAGTTAGAAACCAGAACGGTTGTACCTTTACAATTATTAGTTGAGCAATATCCAGAATTTATCCCTGGTCATATCCGATATGCTCAAATTTTGAAACAATACGATCGCCCCAAAGAAGCCTTAGATATATTAGAACGAGCATCTTCTCTTTATCCAGACCAACCAGAATTGATTAAAGCTAGAGTTACTGCCCTGGCTGGTGAGAAAAAATGGATGGAAGCATCTTTAGCAGCGCGTCAATTTGCCATTCTCAACCCTGAAGATCCCCAAGCGGCTGAATTTACAAACTTAGCCCAAGAAAATCTCGAACGTTACAAAAGACATATCCGAGCCGAAATTCGCGGCAACGTCATCGGTAATATTATTACAGGTGCATTAGGTTACGCTCTTACTGGCAGTCTGCTTGGGCCATTTTCCGCCATTGATTCTACCATCGTTCTGCTACAAGGCGAAAGAGCCATAGGTGATTCCGTAGCCAAAGAAGCAAAAAAACAGTTGAATGTAATTACAGACGAATCTGTTTTGGCATATGTCAACGAAATCGGACAGAAATTAGCCAAAGTAACTGGACGTGAAGAATTTAAATACGAATTTTTTGTGATTCCCCAAGAAAGCCTCAACGCCTTTGCATTACCAGGGGGTAAAATCTTTATTAATGCAGGTGCGATCGCCAAGACAAATTCCGAAGCAGAATTAGCCGGATTAATTGGCCATGAATTATCCCATGTCGTTTTATCTCACGGTTTTCAATTAGTCACCCAAGGCAACTTAATTTCTAACGTTACCCAATATCTGCCTTTAGGTGGCACCATCGGTCAACTGTTTGCACTCAGTTACAGCCGCGACATGGAACGTCAAGCAGATATACTCGGCACACGTCTAATTGTAGCTAGTGGCTACGCTGCTGATGGCTTGCGTAACTTAATGGTGACATTAGATAAACAGCAAAAAAATGCTCCTCCTAGTTGGTTGTCTTCCCATCCCGGCGGCGGCGAACGAGTTAGTGATTTAGAAAACCTGATTACCCGTAGTAGTTACAACCGTTACGCTTATGAAGGAGTTGCACATCATACAGAAATTCAAGCACGGGTGAAAAAACTATTGCAAGAGAAAAAAGCCAGAGACGAAAAAAAATAGGTTTTTGATGAATCAAAAAATAGAATTATTCGTCACTTGAACTATCAATTCCGTAATTATTTATACTGGAGGATGGCTATGTCATTAAAACTGCTGCGATTAATATCTTTGGGCAGTATTGGCTTATCTTTGTGTCTAGGCAATTCCGCAGCAATGGCGCAATACGAACCTTATCCTACTGATGATGGTGTGGTAGTCCCAACAGTGCCATCAGGCGGCACATCAGCACCAGTACCAATAGACACATCTACAGGTATACCACCATCACCTTCATCTGATGGTACAACTCGCTTTACCTGTCAGACTTACAATGGTCAATACACTGTCATGTATCAGCCACAAAGTCAACCAGGACAATACTTTCCTTGGGCGGCACCTGCGACTTTAGGCGGTGGCTGGGATGCCGAAAAGCGTTGTGTAGCAATTGCCAACCGCTTAGAACAGTATCGCCCAGATGGGTTACAAGAACTCCAGACATCCGTACAAAATAACGAAAACATTGTCTGCGTCACAAGTGAAGCTAACCCAACTTGCAGAATTGTGTTGACGGTGCCGCGTGGTAGAGATCCCGTTGTTATCCGCAATAGCATTTTCCAAAACTTGACTACTGCTGATAGCGGCCAACAAACCGTAGCTGTTAACACCTATGGCGATCGCTCAGGCAACAGCATATATAATTTAGGACGCACACTTCTAGGCAGCGGCAATAATCGAGTTAGTTCATATAGAGGCGGGATTAATCTCAAGCCTTTCCTCGATGCTAGAGATGGTGGTACCGCTAGAAACCTCCGCAATGGAGTCGCAATTCGTCGCCAGTCTCAGCCTAACTCTGTTCGCCTCAATCCTGGTAATTTCCGTTAAAGGTAATTAGAGAGTGGGGAAATCTAGGTATTGCTTAAATTTCATGCCAATTTCATTTCGAGATGAAAAACTGGAAATCAAATGCATGAAATGTCTTTTAGAACAATACTTAATCGCAATTTCTTTCCCCACCTACTCAAGGACTTTTGATAGTAATGCCAATCTCTGCATCTTGTTTTTCCACAACACTCCTGAGTTTTGTCTTATTAGCTATTCCTGTAGTAGTTTTTGCTCATGCTGGACACGGAGATGAATTTCAAGGAGGAAGTGAAGGTAATAAAGCTTCCTCTGCGATTAAAGTTGATGCCGAAACAGCAAAACAACTGGGAATTAAAGTTGAGCCAGTTAAAAGCCAGCGGCTAACTATCGGGATTAAAGCCACTGGACAAATTGAAACTCTCCCCAGCAAACAAGCACAAGTAACTACCCCAATTTCCGGGGCGAAAGTCTTAGAACTATTGGTGGAACCTGGTAGCTTAGTTAAAAAAGGTCAAGCTGTCGCGGTTGTATCTAGTCCGGAATTGGTGTCACTACGTGTAGAGTCCCAGGAAAAAATCGCCCAAGCTCAAGCTGATTGGCAACAAGCGCAAGCAGACTTAAAGTTAGCACAACAAAACCGCGATCGCTATCAACAAATCGCCGCCGCAGAAATTGTTCAAGCCCAAACTCAAGTAGCATTTGCCCAAGAAAAGTACGACAAAGACAAGCAACTCACTGAGGCTGGTGCTTTACCCCAACGTAATTTCCTCGAATCTCAAACCCAGTTAGCACAAGCCAAAGCAGAACTCGCTAAAGCCAATAACCGCCAAGACGTAATCGCCGCAGAAAATCAACTCAAACGTGCCCAGGCGGCAGTTAAAGTAGCAAAATCACGAATTAATCTCAGTAATACGACGTATCAAACTCGGCTACAACAATTGGGAATTCGTGGTAATGCGAAAGGATTAGTCACAATTAGCGCCCCGATTTCTGGTAAAATTGCTGACCGAGAAGTTACTATTGGTCAATCATTTGAAGATGCAGGCGGCAAACTGATGACGATTGTCAACGACAGTCGAGTTTTTGCCACAGCTAATATATACGAAAAAGATTTAAACAAAATTAGAACTAATCAAAGAGTAATTGTCAAAGTTGCTGCTGTACCTAACCGTAGTTTCACGGGACGGATTGCGGTCATTAGTTCTGGGGTAGCAGATGAGACGCGAGTTGTACCTGTGAAAGCCGAAATCGATAACCCAGGCGGAGTACTCAAGCCAGGAATGTTTGCTGATTTGGAAGTTCTGGCAAATCAAGCTTCCTCAGCTATGTTGGCTATACCGAGTTCGGCTGTAGTCGAGGTCAATGGCAAGCAACAGGTTTATTTACAAAATGGTAACGCCTATCAGCCAGTGGAAGTTAGCTTGGGTGAAACTTCTGGAAATATGGTAGAGGTGAAAACTGGCTTATTTGAAGGAGATTTGATAGTTACTCAACGTGCGCCGCAACTTTACGCTCAATCTTTGCGGGGTGGGAGTCAGGTAACAAAAGAGGAAGATATCAAAGTGTATTCAGAGGTGAAGACATCCAGTTTACCACTGATGGTGGTTGGGGGAGGTGCGATCGCCTGCGTAGCTTTTGCGGCTGGAAGTTTTTGGTCTAGTCGCCGCAAGTCGCGTTTGATACTGGTAGGAGATTCTCGTTTAGATACTGGGGTTCATGAGGAATCGAGTCAAAAGTAAATCTCGCTCAAAAAATTGGCGTTTAATTTTGAAAAACGTAGACGCGGAGCGGCTTGCCGCAGGCTACCGCCAAGGACGCCAAGAACGCCAAGGAAGAGAGAGGTAATCACAAGAGTGCGAGCTTGTAGAAAGTTTTTTTGCGTTGTAATTAAACTATGCTGAATTCAATTCTCAAATGGTCGATTGTCCAGCGCTGGATAGTTGTGCTAGGAGCGATCGCAGTTACGGTTTTAGGTACGTATAATCTCAGTCAGATGCCGTTGGATGTGTTTCCTGATTTTGCTCCGCCTCAAGTTGAAATTCAAACTGAAGCGCCAGGATTAGCACCGGAAGAGGTGGAGACTCTGATTACTCTGCCGATTGAAAGCGCGGTTAATGGTACACCAGGAGTAGAAACGGTGCGTTCTGCTTCTGCTGTGAGTATTTCTGTTGTTAAAGTGATTTTCAAATGGGGGACTGATATTTATCAAGCGCGTCAACTGGTGACGGAACGATTGCAACAAGTACAAGAAAAGTTACCAGAAGGAGTGGAAAATCCCCAAATTTCGCCGATTTCTTCTCCCATTGCTACAGTTTTGCAATATGCGTTCACCGCCGAAACAACTCCGCTGATGGAAGTCCGGCGTTTGGTCGATGGCGATGTCACTAATCGATTGCTGGCTGTACCTGGCGTTTCCCAAGTTATTGCCTATGGTGGTGATGTCCGCCAGTATCAGGTTTTAGTCGATCCAGCAAAATTGAAGGCATATAATATCACCTTGGATGAAGTCACAGCGGCGGCTAGGAACGCCAATGTTAATGCTGCGGGCGGTTTTTTGATAAATCCAGACCAAGAACTAATTATTCGTGGCTTGGGGCGGATTGAGTCAATTGAGGAGCTAGGAAAATCTGCGATCGCTTCCCGCAATGGTACGCCTGTCCTCCTTCAAGATATTGCAGATGTCCGCATTGGAACAGGCTTAAAACGCGGGGATGGCAGTTTTAATGGTCAACCTGCAATTGTATTGATGGTCAACAAGCAGCCGCAAAATGATACTCCCACTGTTACTAAAGCCATTGAACAAGCGATGGCAGAGGTGAAAGCTGGGTTACCTGAAGATGTGAAAGTCACAGAAACCTTCCGCCAAGAAAATTTTATTGCAGCTGCTATTGAAAATGTTACTAGTTCTCTGCGCGATGGCACTATTATCGTTTCCATCATTTTATTGATGTTTTTGATGAACTGGCGCACAGCCATCATTACCCTCAGTGCGATTCCTTTATCTGTTTTGATTGGGATGATGATTTTGGGGTGGTTCGGTCAGGGAATTAATACCATGACATTGGGTGGTTTGGCTGTGGCTATTGGTTCAGTAGTTGATGACTCGATTGTAGATATGGAAAACTGCTATCGAGGTTTGCGGAAAAACCAAACTGCAACTCATCCAGTGCATCCCTTTCAGGTTGTTTATGATACTTCAGTGGAAGTGAGAGTTAGCGTTATTTTTTCGACGGTAATTATTGCCGTTGTTTTTGCACCAATTTTTATACTCACAGGTGTGGAAGGTCGGATATTTGCACCAATGGGTATTGCTTATTTGGTAGCAATTTTGGCCTCTACTTTCGTGGCAATGACTTTATCTCCGGCACTATGCGCGATTTTACTAGCAAATCGACAACTACCCACCGATGATACTTGGGTAAGTGCTTTATCACAGCGCATTTATCGCCCAATCCTCAATTTTGCGATTCGTTTTCCGACAATAATTTTAGTGGCGGCGATCGCATCTTTAGTAACTTCTTTGGTGATTTTACCAACTTTGGGAAGAGTGTTTTTACCAGAATTTCAGGAACCATCTTTAGTGAATGCGATGCTGCTTTATCCTGGGAGTTCCCTAGAAGCAACAAACCAAGTCGGATTAACATTGCAGAATGCGCTTAAGGATGACAAGCGATTTCAGACAGTGCAGTTACGATCTGGACGCGCACCGGGTGATGCAGATGCAGGGGGAGTGAATTTAGGACATTTAGATGTGGAATTAAGTCCAGAAGGATTGCAAGATCGGACGGGGAGTATTGAGAAGTTAAGACAGGAGTTTGCTAAAATCCCTGGAGTTGCTCCTAATATTGGCGGGTTTATTTCCCACCGCATGGATGAGGTATTATCAGGAGTTAGAAGTGCGATCGCTATTAAAATTTTCGGCCCTGATTTAGCACAACTGCGCCACTTGGGAGCAGAAGTACAGGCGGCTGTGAGTAGCATTCCTGGACTTGTAGATTTACAACTCGAACCCCAAGTGCCGATTAAACAAGTACAAATTAAATTTAACCGCCAAGCCGCAGGTCGTTACGGTTTAACTATCAGTAATCTGGCCGAGACGGTAGAAACCGCACTCAATGGACGAGTTGTGTCTCAGGTTCTCAAAGACCAACAATTATTTGATTTAACTGTTTGGTTGCAACCAGAAGCACGTAATAATTTAGATATTATCCGTAATTTACTCGTAGATACACCCACAGGTGAAAAAATTCCCCTAGCTCAAGTTGCCACAATTGATTATGGTACTGGCCCCAACACAATTAACCGCGAGAATGTTTCACGCTTAATAGTTGTGTCTACGAATGTCTCCGGTCGAGATTTGCGATCGGCAGTGGAGGAAATTCAAAGTAAAATACGTCAGTCAATACAATTGCCCACAGGGTATTTCATTCAATACGGCGGTCAATTTGAATCGGAAGAACGAGCTACCCAGAACTTGCTGGTATTTGGTGGACTCGCTGTTGTCATCATTGCAGTTTTGATGTACTTTGCCGTTAAATCTGTGGCTGCAATGCTGATGATTATGATTAACCTACCTCTAGCATTGGTAGGCGGTATATTTTCCATTGCTCTGGGAGGTGGGATTATCTCAGTGGCATCTTTAGTAGGATTTATTACTCTCTTTGGCGTGGCAACACGTAACGGGCTGTTGTTAGTAGACAACTATAACAATAAGCTGGCACAGGGAATGCCTCTACACAAAGTCATTTTTGAAGGTTCAATGGAGCGATTAGTTGCCATTTTGATGACAGCTTTAACTTCAGCTTTAGGAATGATACCTTTAGTAATTGGCACTGGCGCAGGTAAAGAAATTTTACAACCTTTGGCTGTAGTTATATTGGGAGGGTTGTTTACTTCTACTGCTTTGACGCTGTTAGTTTTGCCAGCTTTATATTCTCAATTTGGTAAATTTTTGGTTGAGCGAAAAAATACATCAAGTGTGAATATGGTTATTAATTAGCTAATATATAGGACTCTTATTTGATTTTTGAAAAATACGTAGCTAAGGCATCGTCCAAAGGCTTAGATTTTTTCAGGAGTAGGTTGGGTTGAGGCTCTGCGAAACCCAACACCCCGATAGATGTTGGGTTTCGTTCCTCAACCCAACCTACAATTTTTGCATCAATTTAGGCTTGCCAGACCACTACGGCATAACGCACCGTCCAAAGGTTTAGATTTTTTCAGAAATCAAATCGCATTCCTATAAAATATTTTTTTAACGAACCACAGAGACGCAGAGAACACAGAGAAAAATGCTTTATTCTCCATTCTTTCTCTTTGTGTCTGTGGGTGATACAGAGTCATATTTCCACAATTAACAAGGAATAAACCTATGAAAGTACTGCAATTTAGCTGGATAATTATCCTCAATTTTGGACTATTGTTTTTGGCAGCTTGTAATAACACAAATGAAACAAATACCCCAATTACTTCTACTCCAAATTCTGAAAAACCAAATATTTCAGCTTCAGCTACAACTAAAACTAATAGCCAGCATGGTGCATCTAAAGGCGGTCAAGTTGTAGAAACAGGAACTTATCATTTAGAGTTTGTACCTGTAAAAGAAGCGAAGGGAACCCACATGGATTTATATTTGCAAAAAGGTGACAATCACGAAACTGTATCAAATGCCAAAGTTACGGCTCAAGTTCAGTTACCGGATGGACAGCAAAAGTCAGTTATTTTTAACTATGATGCTAAGGAGAAGCACTATGCGTCTGTACTTTCTGAAAAAGCAACAGGTCAGTATCAAGTGAAAATCACCGCAGATATTCAAGGCGAAAAGGTAGACGGACGGTTTAACTTTAATCGGTAATGAGGAGAATTCATAATTCATAATTCATAATTCATAATTCATACAGGCTTGATAGCTGTGTAATTTGGAATTAGGGCAGAAAAATTTTATCCAAACTATTGATAGGTGAAGTTTCATGAGGCTCTTATTAGTCGAAGATGAACCAGATTTAGGGACTGCGATTAAACGAACTCTTACTCAGCAGAAATACTTGATTGATTGGGTGTTAGATGGTAATGAAGCGTGGGGATATCTGGAAGATAGTTGGACACAATATACAGTAGCTATTTTTGATTGGATGCTACCTGGAATTTCTGGTTTGGAATTATGCAAAAGATTGCGTTACCATAAAAATTCTCTGCCTGTGTTAATGCTAACAGCTAAAGACACAATGGAAGACAAAGTTACTGGCTTGGATGCTGGTGCAGATGACTATTTAGTAAAGCCATTTGGAATGGCAGAATTATTAGCCAGATTACGCGCTTTGCAAAGGCGATCGCCACAATTTCAGCCCCAAGAATTAACTATTGGCAATCTCACTCTAGATTATGGAAATTATCTGGTTATCAGTCGAAATTCTCAGGGTGAAAAAGAAGAAATTTCCCTCACTAATAAGGAATTTCAGTTACTAGAATATTTCATGAAACATCCAAATCAAATTGTCACCACAGAACAAATTCGCTATCAACTTTGGGAAGCGAATGCAGAACCTATCAGTAATGTAGTAGCGGCTCAAATGCGTTTGCTACGGCGCAAACTCGCTAATAGTGGTTGTGAAAACGCAATTGAAACTTTGCATGGTATAGGATATCGTCTCAATCTCAGAAATTAAAACTGTAAGATGAATCAAAATCGATTGTTTCAGCAAACTCGCCTGCGTTTAGCACTGTGGTATGCGCTGGTTATGGCTTTGATTTTAAGTTTATCTGGTTATGGTATTTATAAAGCGATCGCTCATGCTCATTGGATGACGTTAGACCGAGAATTAGAGTCTGTTGCTGGAACTTTGCATGACAGTATCGAACTGAAGCTACAGCAACCAGGTAGATTAGAACCAGTGATAGAGAAGCTTTTACCTAATATTTGCGTAGTTGGGAAAAGTTGCATTCAACAACAGTCAAATTCCCAGCGCCATATTTTAAGCGCCATCAATCAAGGTCATTATTATGTACGTTTTTTTGATAATTCAGGAAACTTATTCGCCATTGCAGGTGTTTATCCAGAAGGACTTTCACCAGTTTTTAATCGAGAATTATGGCAAACTATTAAAGACAACAAAGGCAAGGTTTACCACCAAATTTCCTTGATATTACATACCCAAGATAATCGGGATTGGGGATATATTCAAGTAGGACGAAATCTAGAAGATTTTAATAATTATTTGGATGCAGTAAAACTGAGTTTAACATTAGGTTCGCCCATAATCATTGGTTTGGTTGGCTTGGCTTGTTGGTACTTAGCAGGATTAGCAATGCAACCAATTTATCGTTCGTATCGACAAATTCAACAATTTACAGCTGATGCAGCACACGAATTGCGGACACCTTTAGCAGCAACACAAGCAACGGTGGAATCAGCACTATTAATGTCACAACTAGATGAGAGTGAATCTCGTGAAATTTTGGGAACTATACAGCGTCAAAATCAAAGACTCACAACTCTTGTTGCAGATTTATTGCTGCTGACTCGTCTGGATCGTCAACCAATAATGCAACGCGATATTTGCTGTTTGAATGATATTATTAATGACTTAATAGAAGAATTTGCCGCATTGGCGATCGCCAACAATATTACATTAACATCTACAGTTAAAGAAGCAAAGCTCTTAAATATTATTGGCAATGAAGACCAACTGTATCGCCTATTTTCTAACTTAATTATTAATGCAATTCAATACACACACCAAGGGGGAAAAGTAACTGTTTCTTTAGAACGCAGCGATCGCTATGCTGTAATCCAAGTACAAGATACAGGAATTGGTATTTCACAGCCAGAACAAAATCGGATTTTCGATCGCTTTTATCGAGTCAATAGCGATCGCTCTCGTAACACTGGTGGTTCTGGATTAGGATTGGCGATCGCTCAAGCCCTTGTCCAAGCTCACCACGGTACTTTAAATGTTCAAAGTGAATTAGGTCAAGGTAGTACTTTTACTACTAAGTTACCACTGAAATAAGTTGGATTTGAAAGGTATCTATAGGACTCATATTTGATTTCTGAAAAAAATCCGTACACTTACAAAGTACTTTTTCCTACTCCCTACTCCCTACTCCCCACTCCCAGCATACGCAGATAATTTCAAAAATCAAAACGGATTCCTATAGTAGTCAATTTTGCTTGACAAAACGGCATTAGTTTGTATCGCAACTTATATAAATATCTAGAAAAAATTTATATTTATTTTTGATTGTTTTTCAATAAATGTGATTGCAAGCATTGAGAAGTTTTTTGCAAAAAAATCCTTAACTTTTTGTATCTTTGACTATAACTTAGGCTCAACTATCTGTTTTTTTAACCTTTTGCTAGCTGTTTCTTAACTTTATTCAGATAGTTTAAGGTGGCTGAATACTTAAAGGTTACTTCTGGTAACTGCTAAAAATGCTGATCTAGAAGCTGTATTTGGAATTGCGATCGCTCTAAGAGGTTGTTTGAAAAGTAATTGGCTGTGATTTTAATTACGTTGTCACCCCCCTTAGTCTCCCCTTATCAAGGGGGAAAACAAGAAAAATCCGGTTCCCTCACGCCACTTGCTTCTCCCAAGGGGAGACGCTGCGCGAACAAGTCGGGCATTGCCCGCCCAACGCAGTGGCTCCCCTTGTTAAGGGGAGGGTTAGGGTGGGGTAAAAAATATTTGGCACATCAATCATGACTTTTCAAACATCCTCTAAGAGGGATTTACATCTTTGCAATTAACGTCGTTTTACTGGCAATAAAAATGGCACTTACACTCCAAATTCTCCACGCTTCGGACTTTGAAGGTGGCATTGATGCTGCTGGTACTAGCCCTGAGACTTATTAAGAGGTTTTTATGCCCAAGATTATAATTAATGAGTTTTATCGTGGTGGAAATCTGACCACAACTGACGAATTCATTGAGCTTTTGCTTGTTGAAAACTTGACTGCTACACAACTTGAGTCTTTCTTTGTAGGAGATTCTACAGCCGCTAAAGCTTCTAAGTTTTCTGCTTATAAATTTACAAATCTGAGTTCCGTAGCCTCCACTTTCCAAGCAGGAAGTATCATCACAATCGGTGGAACTACGGCTATTACTCAAGACACATCCTACAACCCATCAATTGGTGATTGGAATATAGCTCTCAATGCTGGTGGTTCTTTCCTACCCAATGCTAATAGTGGAAGTAACGGAGATATTGCTGCTGATGATGTTGTTTGGGTTGATACTTCAAATACTGGTAGCACTATTTCAACAGACGGATTTGCTGTAGATATTGGCACTGCAACCGGAGCATTTACCAGCGCCGCAAATGTCAATTTTGGTGCTAGCACAAACAATACAGGCTATGCATTAAACTCCGATCTTGCCGGCGCAACCAGCACCACTAACTGGACGACAGGAATTGCATTTGCTACAACCACGCCAGGTTTGCCCAATGGCGGGGCTAATACGACTTATATCAATAATCTACGCTCGATTCCGCCATTACCAAGTTTGTCTTTAAGTATTACTCCTAGCTCATTTGCGGAAAATGCTGGAACTAATGCTGCAACAGCTACTCTCACACGCTCAGACACTTCCGTATCAGATTTAGTTGTTAATTTGAGCAGTAACGATACTACCGAGGCAACAGTACCCACAACTGTCATCTTCACTGGCAATAGTGATACTGTAACCTTTGCGATTAATGCTGAAGATGACTTAATACTTGATGGCTCCCAGTCAGTTACCATAACTGCTTCAGCTACAGATTTTACTAACGCCATTGCAGATATTACGGTGACAGATAATGAAGTAGCCCCGTCGATTAAAATCAGGGAAATTCAGGGAACAGGGCATATCTCACCGTTGAGAAATCAGACCGTTAACAATGTAGCGGGAATTGTGACGGTGAGAACCAGTAACGGTTTTTACTTACAGGACCCCAATCCAGATAACGACGATCGCACCTCTGAAGCGATTTTTGTCTTCACCTCATCAGCACCAACTGTATCTGTAGGAGATTCTGTATTAGTCACCGGAACAGTCACCGAGTTTCGTCCTGGTAATAATGCCAATAATCTGACGACTACAGAAATTACTAGCCCCACAATTGTCACACTCTCCAGTGGCAATGCTTTACCAGTTGCCACAATCCTTGGTAATGGCGGCAAAACCATTCCCACAACGGTAATCGATAACGACACCATCGGTAATATTGAAACTGGGACGACTACCTTCGACCCTACCGAAGATGGCATTGATTTCTATGAAAGCTTAGAAGGAATGCTCGTACAGGTCAATAATCCGGTGGCGGTGAGTCCCACCAACTCTTTTGGGGAGATTTGGGTATTAGCTGACAATGGCGCCAATGCCACTGGACGTACAGCACGCGGTGGTATCGGCATTAGTGCCAATGACTTTAATCCAGAGCGCATCCAAATAGATGATACGCTGTTTACTTCTGGTAACTCACCCCAAGTTAATGTCGGTGCTACTTTGGGCACGATTACCGGTGTGGTTGATTATAACTTCAATAACTACGAAGTTCTGCCGAGTTCGGTGACTGTTACTTCCAACCCACTCACCAGGGAAGTTACAGCCTTAACTCCCACCATTAACCAACTAACAGTTGCTACCTACAACGTCGAAAATCTTGACCCAAATGACGATATCAGCAAGTTCAACAGCCTTGCTAACCGCATTGTCAATAATCTGAAATCACCAGACATCATTAGTCTCGAAGAAATTCAAGACAATAATGGGGCGACGAATAACGGCGTAGTTGATGCCGACATCACCTTCCAAAGATTAATTGAGGCGATCGCAACTGCTGGTGGTCCCACCTATGAATATCGCCAAATTAACCCAGTTAACAATACTAATGGTGGTGAACCCGGCGGAAATATCCGCGTCGGCTTCTTATTTAATCCCGATCGCGTCAGCTTTGTAGATCGTCCCGGTGGTACTTCCACCTCCAACACCACAGTCACCAATGACTCTGGTGTTCCCACCGTTTCTGCAAGTCCTGGTTTAATTGATCCCACCAACTCAGCTTTCAATAGCAGTCGCAAACCGTTAATTGGTGAATTTGTTTTCAACGGTGAAACGGTGTATGTAATTGGCAATCACTTTAATTCTAAAGGTGGCGACCAACCATTATACGGGCCGAATCAACCGCCAACCCTGACTAGCGAAGCCCAGCGTCAACAACAAGCTACTTTAGTCAAAAATTTCGTTGAAAGTATTTTAGCGATCGACCCCAATGCCAATGTAGTGGTAGCAGGTGATTTGAATGACTTTGAGTTTTCCAACCCCCTCAGCACCCTAGAAAGCGCTGGATTGACTTCTTTAATTGAAACTCTGCCTGAAAATGAGCGTTACACCTATAACTTTCAAGGCAACTCCCAAACCCTTGACCACATTTTAGTTAGTAACAACTTGCTCAACAAACTAGATGGGTATGATGTCGTTCATGTCAACTCAGAGTTTTTCGATCAAGATAGCGACCATGACCCCAGTGTGGCTCGATTTAATTTCCCTGTGAATAACGCACCCCAAGTTGTGCAACCGATTGACGACCAAATTATCTCTACTAACAAGTCTTTTTCTTTCAATGTCAGTGAAAAATTTGCTGACATCGATGCAGGCGACACCCTCACTTACAGTGCTACTGGCTTACCCAATGGAGCCAGTATCGTTGCTAACACTGGTGTAATATCTGGTACTGTGTCCACAACTGGCATTTTTGCAGTTACAGTCACCGCCGCTGATGCCGAAGGTCTGACAGTTAGCGATACTTTTGAATTGACGGTTGCTAACAACAAGGCCACATCTGGCAACGATATTATCTTTGTCGAAGAACTTACTGGTTTAAACAAATACATAGTTAATGCTCAGGGTGGGAGCGATCGCGTTATCGGCACCAATACCAGTGAGTTAATCAACGGTGGAGCAGGTAATGATTACCTGGATGGCAAAGGAGGTATTGACGTACTCTTTGGAGATGGTGGCAATGACACAATCTTCGGTGGACTTGGCAATGATATAGTTTCTGGTGGCGACGGTAGCGATCGCCTGATTGGTTGGGGGGGTGGCACCAACGAAATTGACCTCCTCAACGGCGACCAAGGTGCAGATACTTACGTTTTAGGTGATGCCAGTTCTGTTTTCTATAACAATTCTCGTAACAGAGACTACGCAGATATTCTCAACTTCCAAGCCAGCGACAAGATTGAACTCAAAGGAGTTGCTAACGATTATTCATTAGGGTCAGCATCAGCGGTATCTATAAATATATTTGCCGTGGGTATTTTCACCAACAACGGCGCAGAATTGATTGCTGTTGTGGAAAGCGGGTTAAGCCGGAATACAAATTTGGCAACAGATACTCGTTTTGTTTTTGTTTAAGGTATAGCTCACGCAAAGGCGCGGAGTAGATGAGGGAGATGAGGGAGATGAGGGAGATGAGGGAGTGTGGGGGGATGAGGAAAAATAATAATCGTTTGCTTGCTTCACTTTACTCCCCTACCTCCCCACCTCCCTACCTCCCTACCTCCCCATCCTCCCACACCTCTTCCCAATGCCCCATGCCCCATGCCCAATGCCCATTCCCCATTTTTTCCTATGACAAGCACAATTCGCTTTTCTCAGTTCAATGCTTCTTTGAATCGTAATGCTGAAGGTCAATTACTCAGCGATCTTTCCACTCCTGATAATCCTCAGGCCAAGGCGGTGGCGGAGATTATTCAGCGTAATAATCCGGATGTGCTGCTGATTAATGAGTTTGATTACTCCCCAGAGGCAGTGGAACTATTTCAGCAAAATTACTTAGCTATTAGTCAAAATGGTGCAACTCCTGTTGACTACCCCTACTTTTACATTGCTCCTGCCAATACTGGTGTTGCTTCTGGTTTTGACTTGAACAACAACGGCACAACGGTGACAACCCCAGGCGAAGCGGGATACGGTGATGATGCCTTGGGATTTGGTAATTTTCCTGGGCAATTTGGGATGTTGCTGTTGTCTAAATATCCCATTGATACTGCCAATATCCGCACTTTCCAAAACTTCCTTTGGAAGGATATGCCCAATGCCTTGCTTCCTGACGATCCCGCCACACCAGAGGCCAATGATTGGTATTCTCAGGAGGAACTAGCAGTTCTCCGCCTTTCTTCTAAAAGTCATTGGGATGTACCTATTCAAGTCAACGGCGAGACAATTCATGTCCTCGCCAGTCACCCCACACCACCTGTATTTGATGGACCAGAAGACCGCAACGGCAGGCGCAATCACGACGAAATCCGCTTTTGGGCAGACTATATTACCCCTGGTAATGGTGGTTACATCTACGATGATGAGGGTAAAACCGGCGGTATTGATGCTGGTTCAAGTTTTGTGATTATGGGCGATCAAAATGCTGACCCATTAGATGGTGATAGTTTTAACTTTGCTATTCGCCAATTGTTACAAAATCCAAGTATTAATACTAATGTCATCCCTAGCAGTCTTGGCGGTTCCCAACAAGCAGATTTGCAGGGTGGTGCCAACGCCAACCACAAGAGTAATCCGGCTTTTGACACCGCAGATTTTGCTGATACTACTCCTGGAAATCTGCGGGCTGATTACGTGCTACCCTCTGCTGATTTGACAATCGGCAACTCAGGAGTATTTTGGCCGCTGAATACTGACCCGACATTTTCCCCAGTGGGTACTTTTCCCTTCCCCAGTTCTGACCATCGCCTAGTATTTGCAGATGTACAAACCGGGCTAAATGAGCCTGGTAAAACTATTCCCCGTGCGGAATTTGTGCAGGAAAGTACTTTTGCTACTGGCTTTATTCCTGCTGGGGCGGCGGGAAATGTCAATGGTACCCTGACTCCCGTGGGTGGACTATCTGGTATCACTTACGATGCTGTTAATAACCGCTACTACGTCATCTCAGATGCTCGGTCTGATGCCAACGGTTTAGCTCGCTTCTACACTTTCAGTAGCGATACTGAGGTGACTTTTACCAATGTTACACCCCTCAAAGATACCAATGGGGACTTCTTTGCACCATTTAGCATTGACCCCGAAGGCATTGTTTTAACTAACAATGGGACTGTTTTCATCTCTTCAGAAGGCGAAGTGAGACCGGATTTGGGTGCAGATCGTGTTAGCGATCCCTTTATTAAAGAGTTTTCCCTGACTACAGGTGAAGAATTGCGATCGCTTTTAATCCCCACCAAGTTCCTACCGGTAGTTGCAGACACCAACAACAACAATATTGTAGATGCAGGCGACACGCAGACATCAGGTGTTTACAATAATTTGGCATTTGAAAGCCTGACCATCACACCCGACCAAAAAACTTTATTCACCGCCACTGAAAACGCCCTGTCCCAAGATGGTTTGAGGGCTTCACTCAGCAGCGGCAGTCCTTCCCGAATTCTGCAATACAATTTGGTGAATGGACAACCAGAAAAAGAGTACCTTTATATTACAGATGCAATACCCGAAGCACCAAACCCCAGCACAGGTTTTGCTGACAATGGTTTAGTGGATTTACTAGCAATAGATAATCGTGGCACATTACTGGCTGTGGAACGTTCCTTTGCTGCGGGTGTCGGTAACACCATCAAAATCTACGAAATTTCTTTGCAAGGTGCCACAGATATCAGCTTCTACGATTCTCTCAATAATTTGAGTACTGAGGAACTAGCTGCGATCGCACCTGCTCAAAAACGCCTAGTCTTGAATCTCAATGACCTAGATTTGCCTACCGATAACATCGAAGGTATCGCTTTTGGGCCCAAACTTGCAGATGGTCGTCAATCGATTGTCTTAGTGAGTGACAACAACTTTAATAGCACCCAATTTACCCAAATTCTCACCTTGGGTGTAGACTTAGTTCCCACTGCTACACCCACAGTGGAAACCCGCCCGGAATTGTTAGACGATGAAACACTCCCAGTAGATCGACAAGCCGATGCTGACGATCCTGCGATTTATGTCAATGCCACAAATTCTGCCGATAGCCTAGTATTAACCTCAGTCAAAAATGGCGGACTGCGGGTTTATGATTTGTCTGGTGATTTGTTGCAGACAGTTAATCCTGGTGGTATTCGCTACAACAACATTGACTTGCAATACGGATTTAAATTAGGCGATGAATCCATTGATATTGCCGTAGCTAGCGATCGCCAAAATGATAAACTAGTCTTCTTCAAAATTAACCCCAACCCTACGACTCCTGGACAATATCTAGAAGACATTACCGATAGCAGTATTGGCACTCTCTTCCAAGGACTACCTTTTGCAGAACCTTATTCCGCATCTTCTCGGAGTGCTTACGGGCTGGCGTTGTACCGCAGTCCCATCACCAATGATTACTATGTCTTCGCCAATCGCCGGGAAACTGGAGATGTGGCTCAGTATAAATTGATTGACCAAGGTAATGGTAAAATTGGTATTGAACGAGTACGAGAATTTACCGTACCGACAATTGGCGATCGCGATCCTCAAACCGAAGGTATGGTGGTAGACCAAGAAACAGGCTTCCTCTACATCGGACAGGAAAATGTCGGCATTTGGAAATTCCAAGCAGAACCAAATGGTGGCACCACTGGCAAGTTAATCGATCGAGTTAGAGATTTGGGTGGTAATTACCTCACCGATGACGTAGAAGGACTAACCATTTATTACGGTAAAAATGGCACAGGCTACTTACTAGCATCCAGCCAAGGCGATAACACCTTTGTTGCTTACACCCGTGAAGGTAACAACGAATACGTAGGTAACTTTGCTGTCGGGAACAACGGCACAATTGACAGCGTGCAAGAGTCAGACGGTGCAGATGTGATTAACGTGCCACTGGGGCCTAACTTCCCCTTTGGTTTATTTGTCACCCAAGATGGCTCCAATGAACCAGGGACAATAGTTAGCGATGAAGGTGAAGAAGAAAATATCAGTTCTAACTTCAAGCTGGTGCCGTGGGAAAATATCGCTAACGCCTTCTCCAATCCTTTGAATATTGACACAACTAGTTACGATCCCCGCAATCCCGTTGCTCAACCAAAGCTGACCATCTACGACTTTGAAAATTTACCCAAGTTAGGTACAACCTCTGAAAATCAAGATATTTTCTTGGGTGGTTTCTCTGGGTTGTATTTTCAAGGCATTGCAGCAAATGGTAACCTCAAATTTGTCACCCACACAGACCGGGGTCCCAATGGAGAACCCGATGGTGTCAACAGACCATTTTTATTACCCGATTTCCAGCCAGAAATAGTCAGCTTTGAACTCAACCGCACCACAGGCGAAATCACCATTACCAAGAGAACAGGATTATTGAGCCAAGATGGAACAACGCCATTAACGGGACTACCTAACTTGCAAGCTGTAGGCAACGGTTTAGCTTACACAGATGAAATTGGCGTTGACTTAGACAACAATGTTTTAGCTAACGATCCTTTGGGTGCAGACTTAGAGGGAATTGTAATTGCAGAAAATGGTGACTATTGGCTCGTAGATGAATATCGTCCCGCGATTTACCACTTTAATAGTGATGGTAAGCTGATTGAGCGCTTTATTCCTCAAGGAACTGCCACTGCATCCGACCCAGACCAACCAGCCGGAACCTTTGGTACAGAGCTATTACCAGCAGTTTATGCCCAACGCCGCAATAACCGGGGATTTGAAGCTGTGGCACTGGAAGGCGATAAATTATACGCTTTTATTCAGAGTCCAATTGATAATCCAGATGTCGCTAATGACGCAACTTCTAGGAACTCTCTCAACTTGCGAATTCTGGAGTTTGATATTGTCACCAAGCAAGTAACAGCAGAGTATTTATATCGCCTAGAAGGTCTGCCAGCAACTGATAAAATTGGCGATGCAGTTTCCTTGGGTAATGGCAAATTTGCAGTAATTGAGCGAGATGACAATGGTACATCTGCTGGCAATAAATTAATTTACCAAATTGATTTAGCCGGGGCGACTAACATCAACAACCCTGCTAATTTTACTTTGCCAGCTGGTAAAACCATTGAGCAACTCACCTCCACGGAATTAGCTGCTGCCAATATTACCCCTGTAACCAAAAGTTTGATTGCCAATGCGGCACAGTTAGGTTACACCGGAGTAGAAAAATTAGAAGGTTTAGCGCTGGTAGCACCCAACACCCTAGCTTTGCTCAATGACAACGACTTCAATGTTACGGGTAATACTCCTGCCCAGAGACTGGGTATTCTCGAACTACCTAATAACCTGACAACTGTAGAGCCTACTTTCCCCGATTTTGGTTCTAGCAACAGCGATGATGTCACACTGAAACCAGGACAAACATTTTTCGCAGGTGATGGCGCAGACTTTGTAGAAGGTGCTACAGGCAACACCATCGAAGCTGGAAACGGTGACGATACCGTACTTGTAGGTAGTGACTCTTCAGTATCCGGGGGAGAAGGTAACGACCAGATATTTATTGGTCAAAATGGCGGGGCAAAAAATACCAATGCTGATGGTGGCAATGGTGATGATGTGATTATCGTGGTGGAAGCTGCTGGCAGTAATAATTTATTTGGAGCCGCAGGTGATGATATTCTCACAGTCATCGAAGGTTCTCGCCAATTCTTATTCGGTGGAGATGGTAACGATACCCTCACAAGTGAAGGTAGAAATAATCGTTTGTATGGCGGTTCTGGGGATGACATCCTGTTTTCTAATGTCAATGACTCCTTGTTTGGTGGCGATGGCGATGATGTGCTATTTGCTGGTCAAGCAGGTGGTAATCGCCTCAGTGGTGGTACTGGTATTGACCAATTTTGGGTTGCTAATGCCAGTCTGCCAACGAGCAAGAATATCGTGACTGATTTTACAGTCGGGATTGATAAAATCGGGCTTGGTGGCCTTGGCGTCACTGAATTTAGTGCTTTAACCCTATTGCAACAAGGTGGCAACACTTTGGTGAAAATCGGAAATACAGAGTTAGTTGCATTAGTTGGAATTACCTCAACTAACCTCACAGCCAACGATTTTGTTTTCTCAGCTAGTGGTTCATCGTATTAGTTCTGAGGGCTGAGATCTTCGACTCCTTGAAGAAGTCGGGGATCTTACCACCTCGTGGTTTATTTACGTGAAAAAGGCTGTTAAATATTGAAAAATTTTCACAAATATTATCTTTTCAAAAGAAGTGCATTTTAATCCAATACAGTTCAATTAAGCATTTCTTTCTTCTCTTTGCGTCGTTGGCGTCCTTGGCGGTAGCCTGCGGCAAGCCGCTGCGCGTCTACGTTAAAAAAATTGACTTTTACAAAGAGTTTTGACCTTAACACCAAGCGTATTGCATTTTAATCGTTTCTTCTGCTGAATTTATTCTTTTCTTAATCTTTAAATGAAAACATCTTTAAGGCGATAACAATCCTATTGAGTGGTGAAAAACATCAGTCATCAGTCAACATTTCACCTTCTCATTTTGGCGATCGCTCTCAAATCAAACACCCAAAAAAAATTCTAATTATGGCAATTGAATTAGTAGGTTTTGCCTCTTTACCCGCTGATACCTATGGTGAAGGGCCGGTTTCTGGTGAGGAAATTTCTGGGAATGGTAGAACCGGCCCTTTCCCAGGACAGCCAATACAAGGATTTAGTGGCGTGCAGTTTGCTAACAGCAACTCTTTGTATTTCCTATCAGACAATGGTTATGGTAGCAAAGATAATAGTGAAGACTTTTTGTTACGCATTCATCGTCTAGATCCCAATTTTAAGGGAACGGAAAACGGCGATGGTACTGTTAAAGTTTTAGATTATATTCAACTGTCTGACCCTGACAACAAAGTACCTTTTGATATTGTTAACGAAGGCACTACCGATAGATTACTAACTGGTGCTGACTTTGATGTAGAGTCATTTGTCTTTGATAAAGACGGTACCATCTGGGTGGGAGAAGAATTTGGCCCTTATCTGCTACATTTTGATGCCGCTGGTAAGTTGTTGGAAGCTCCCATCGCTACACCTGACTCCTTTAAAACCCTAGATGGGAAAGCACCATTAGTTATTGGTCATAGAGGTGCTAGCGGAAAGCTTCCAGAACATACTCTAGAAGCCTACAAACAAGCAATTGCCGATGGCGCTGATTTTATTGAACCAGACTTAGTTGTTACAAAAGATGGTGTATTAATTGCTCGCCATGAGCCAGCTTTGGCAATTTTGAACGCTGATGGTACTGTTAATTTCAACAATACAACCACAGATGTTTACGATATTATTAAATACCCACAGTTTGCCGATCGCCAGAAAACAGTCAGCCTCGATGGAACTGAAATCACAGGTTGGTTTGCTGAAGACTTTACTCTAGAAGAAATCAAGACTATCAAGGCGATACAGCGTGTACCTTTCCGCGATCAATCCTTCAATGGTCAATTTGATATTCCTACCCTGGCCGAAATCATCGACTTGGTTAAGGAAGTAGAAGCCGAAACAGGTAAAAAAATTGGCATCTATCCTGAAACCAAGCATCCTACCTATTTTGCCGCAGAAGCTACTTATGTCGGCACCACTGAGAAGATTAATAGAAATATCAGTGAGATACTCATTGATACACTCAAAGCTGAAAACTTCACCGATCCCGATCGCATTTTCATCCAATCCTTTGAAGTTGGTAATCTCAAGGATCTACACGATCGCATTATGCCTAATGCAGGTGTAGATATCCCACTAGTCCAACTTCTAGATGCAGCTGGTATTGAGCTAAATGGCACCCTCATCGAAACTCATCCTTATGATTTAGAAGTCAACAATGACACTCGTACTTATGGGGATTTACGAACCCCAGAAGGCTTGGCTGAAATTGCCACCTATGCTGATGGCATTGGTCCTTGGAAGCGGATGATTGTGAGTGTCAGAGGTACTGACGCCAATAACGATGGTTTGGCAGATGATATCAACAACGACGGCACTGTAAATGATGCCGACAGAAACTTGGTAGCTCCCACAACCTTAGTTCAAGATGCTCATAATGCAGGTTTACAGGTGCATCCCTACACCTTCCGTGATGAAGACCTGTACCTAGCAGCAGATTACCAAGGTAATCCAGAACTAGAGTATCAGCAGTTCTTTCAATTAGGCGTAGATGCACTGTTCACAGACTTCCCAGACACAGGGGATACAGTCCGGGATTTCTTGAACGATCCTCAGAATAACTTAGTGCGATCGCCACAAAATCCCGATGTCCTCTCAGGAGACGCTTTTGCTAACTTAAGCGGCTCCAGAGGTTTTGAAGGCGGAGCAATCAACGCCAGCAAAACCAAGCTCTACATGCTGTTAGAAGGCACTGTTCAAGGCGATCCTGCTGGTGCTTTGCGGATCAATGAATTTGATATTGCTAGCCGTGAGTATACTGACAATACACTCTACTACAGACTAGAAAATCCTGGATATGCGATCGGCGATTTAGCAGTTATTAATGACAATGAGTACTTAGTTGTTGAGCGCGATAATGGTCAAGGCGCTTCTGCTCAATTCAAGAAAATCTACAAAATTGACTTGTCTCAAACAGATTCTGATGGCTACGTAGCTAAACAAGAAATTGCAGACTTGTTGAATATCCAAGACCCCAACGACCTCAATGGCGATGGCAAAACCACCTTTGACTTCCCATTTGTCACAATTGAAAATGTTTTAGTTGTTGACAAAAATACCATTTTGGTAGCTAACGACAACAACTATCCTTTCTCAACAGGTCGTCCTGGGAATGACCCGCAAAATCCAGTCATAGACAACAACGAAATTATTCTCTTGAAATTAGAGAATCCCCTGAATCTGGCTCCTGGCTTAGGTCAACCCCAAGCTGAAGAACTTAACTTTGGCTCCAGCACCAGTGATGATATTATTGCCGAGCCAAATCAAACCTTATTTACAGGTGACGGTGCAGACTTTGTAGAAGCGACTGAAGGTAACACAATCCAGACCGGAAACGGTGACGACACTGTACTCGTAGGTAGTGACTCTTCAGTATCCGGGGGAGGAGGTGACGACCAAATATTTATTGGTCAAAATGGCGCCGCTGAAAACACCAACGCTAATGGTGGTAATGGTGATGATGCGATTACCGTGGTGGAAGCCGGTGGTAATAATAATTTATTTGGAGCCGCAGGTGCTGACACTCTGACTGTGATTGAAGGTTCTCGCCAATTCTCCTTCGGTGGCTCAGGGAATGACAGCCTCAGAAGTAATGGCAGCAACAACCGTTTGTATGGCGGTTCTGGTGATGACATCCTGTTCTCTAATGTCAATGACTCATTGTTTGGTGGCGATGGCGATGATGTGCTATTTGCTGGTCAACAAGGTGGTAACCAGCTGAGTGGTGGTACTGGTATTGACCAATTCTGGGTTGCTAATGCTACTCTACCAACCAGCAAGAATATCGTGACTGATTTTACAGTCGGTATTGATAAAATCGGGCTTGGTGGTGTTGGCGTGGCTGAATTTAGTGCTTTAACCCTACTGCAACAGGGTAGTGACACTTTGGTGAAAACCGCAAATACAGAGTTGGTTTCATTAGTTGGAATTACATCAACTAGCCTCACAGCAAATGACTTTGTTTTTGTTGCTAGTGTGGTTTAGTCCAAAGTTGATTAAACAGAATTCAGGAGTCAGGAGTCAGAATTCAGTTGGGTATTTTGTACGACTGGCGGATGAATAATCGGCGTTTTTGCACCACCAAATCTACGATTTGGTGGTGCAAAAATTTAATGGCGGGTCTGAATCCCCTACCGTAAGCTAGCTCCCGCCGTTCCGCATTCGCTTTTAGCGTCTCGTAGAGAGCGTCAAGATTGCTGAATTCTGTTAGCGGTAGCGGGGCGTTTAGCCCATTCTGAATTCTGTATTCTTCTTCAATGGTGCATAGTTGCATTGGAACTTGGGTAAAGCCAGTGTGAACCTTATATGCGTGTATATGCGATCGCCAAAAAAACTTTTATATAAGCCCTAAACTCCTATTATCTCAGTTTATTTACTGAGGTTTTACTCAAATTTAGACAATAAGCTGTATAGTGCATTCCTCACCTTGTTAGCAAAGAATATTACTCTTAACTATTTTGCAATCTCAAGAGAAACAGGTGTGAGGCAACCAAATATCTATACTCCCAAGCAATTATGACCGCATCATTTACAAATGCGACTAACTTCTTAGCTGGAACAAGTCCCTATTCCGTTGCAGTGGAAGATATTGACGGTGACGGTAAAAAGGATTTAGTGGTAGCTAATTCCGATTCCGACAATGTTTCGGTGCTGCTGAACAATGGTGATGGCAGCTTTAATACTGCCACCAACTACCCAGCTGGAACATCTAGCAATTTTGTTGCCGTAGCAGACTTCGACGGTGATACCAAACTAGATTTTGTAGTCACAAACAATGATTCCAGCACTGTCTCGCTACTAGTAAACGATGGCAGTGGTGGCTTCAATGCTCCTATCAGTTTCTCAGTTGGGTTAGAACCCAATTCTATTGCTGTAGGAGACTTTAACGGTGACAGCAAACTCGACTTGGTGGTAGCTAACTCTGGTAGCACCGATGTCTCCCTATTAGTGAATGATGGCAGTGGCAGCTTTAATGCTGCTACCAATTTCACAGTCGGGACAAAACCTCGTTTTGTTGCTGTAGGAGACTTCAACGGTGATGGCAACTTGGACATTGTAGCGGCAAACTATGATTCCGCTAATGTCTCTGTGTTGCTGAACAATGGCAGTGGCGGCTTTAACACTGCTACCAACTTCACAGCCGGGACAAATCCCGCTGCTGTTGCTGTGGCAGACATTGATGGTGATAGCAAACTAGATTTGGTGGTAGCTAACTCTGGTTCTGATAATGTCTCTGTGTTGTTGAACAATGGCAGCGGTGGCTTTAATGCTGCTACCAACTTTACAGTCGGGACGAGTCCCCGTTCTGTTGCTGTGGTAGATATTGACGGTGACAGCAAACTCGATTTGGTGGTAGCTAATTCTGGTTCTGATGATGTTTCAGTGCTACTCAATGATGGTAATGGTGGCTTTGACGCTGCTATTAACTTCACAGTCGGTTCCAGCCCTGAGTATGTTGCTGTGGCAGACTTTAACGATGACAGTAAACTCGATTTAGTGGTAGCTAATTCCAGTTCTAACAATGTTTCAGTATTGCTTAGTAGTGATTTAGTATTGGATGTTGATAGTGTTGATGAGAATGTAGCTGCGGCAACTTCAGTTGCAACTTTCACCACTGGCTCAAGTACCACTCAGCAGTACACCTATAGTTTAATAGCGGGTACTGGCGATACTGATAATGCTCTCTTCACCATTGTTGAAGATAGTTTACAAATAATTAATTCCCCTGATTTTGAAAGCAAATCAGCTTACAACATTCGAGTATCTAGTACCGATCTTGCTGGATTCATCTTTGAAAAAGAATTAGTTATTAATATCAACGACCTCAACGAAACTCCCACAAACTTGATATTTACCGCTATCAGCGATGACGACGATGATGATGATGATGACGATGATGACGATAGCGGTAGTGGTGATGACGACGACGATGATGATGATGATGACAAAAAAATCATTGGAAACTTCAACACCATTGACCCAGACCAAGACGATGAACACACTTATAGCTTAGTAGCGGGTGCTGGCGATACTGATAATGATGCATTCATCATTGAAGGAAATAGCCTAAAAATTAAATCTGAAGCAACTAAATCGAGTTATAAAGTCCGCGTCCGTACCACTGACCTTGGTGGGCTTTCTTACGAGAAGGAGTTGGATGTTAATATTAGTGGCTTTGGGTCTACTACAAATACCCAGATAACAACAATTTTCCAGTTGGTGAATATTACTCAAAATATCTTTACCGTCAAAAGTAAAGTCAAAGGCGGCAAAGGAAAACTTTCCATTAAAATTAAAACTCACAGTTCAAAAGAAGTGAAAGAACTGTGTGTATTTAATGTTGATGATGATGAAGGTAAAATTGATGGTATAGCCCCTGGTGCAGAAGGGTATGCAAAAGCGGCTCTTTTGCGTTCAAAAGTGATTTTCTGTTCCCTTGGCAATCTGCCTAATGGTTTTAATACTGATGATTTGACAAGTATATTAGAATTTGAGTCTAATACCAGACTCAGATTTTATATGGTATCCAACACTACTACTCAGGCTGTACTGTCTGGAAAAAGCTCTTTCTCAAGTGTCGTTTTTTCCTCAGCTAACAGCACAGAAGAAGAAGGATTTTCTCTGAATTTCCAAAATTTGATTGTGACAGTCCAAGCAACAAATCAACAGGTAACTTTGGGTACTGGTTTGCAAGGGAAAAAAGAAGGCGAACTGATTGATTTACGAACTGTGACACAATCGGTAAAAGCTGACTTTAAGGTTCATAGAGAAGCTGCATTCAACAATTGTGTTGGTTTTTATCAAATTGCTGATGAAAATGGTGGGATTGACACTAATGATGATGGCGTAGCAGATATTTTGGTTGGACAAGCTGGTTATGCCCAAGCTGCGGTACGTAAGCGTGTTACAGGCATGGACTTGACAGCAACCAACCAAAGTACAGCTTCTTACAGCAGCACTTTTGCAGCTAATTCACTGTTTGCACCGTTTATTATTGTCAATGGTAAACCCGATGCATTTCTGGATGAGAATAGCAATAATAATCCCCTGGTTTATTTTGCATTCTTAGGTGCGAACACAGGCAAGACAGATCACATTCGGTTGTTGGGAAATAACACTTTTGGTTTTGAAGATTTACCAAATGGTGGCGACAAAGATTACAACGACATAATTGTGCAGATTAAGTTGACTGCCAATGCTGTGTAGTATCATGTCTTAATATTGAAATCGGTTAATTATATCATGTCCGGTTAATTAGTTGTCATTGCGAGCGAAGCGAAGCAATCCCAGAGTCCTTGCGGTTGCTTCGCTCCACTTCGTTGCGCTCGCAATGACATATCGTAAGTAATTTAGCGGACATGATATTACAGCCTATTTCAGGTAAATAAAGTACATTAGACATCTCCAGAAATGAGTAAGGGCGAACGGCCGTACCCTACGGGAAGGCAAAGCCTACGCCCCTACCAAGGATTTCAGGCAATGCAGAATTAATTGTTGGAGATGTCTATTCTTAGGGGCACAATATATTGTGCCCCTACGATTATCTGTACCTCACGCCTGTTGCAATCTGGTGTAAATTAGTAGCCATTAAGATACTGGAAGCTCAATGATAAATTCCGATCCTTGACTAAGAACAGAATTGCAACTCAGGCGGCCGCCGTGGTTTTTTTCGATAATTTGACGCGCGATCGCTAATCCTAATCCTGTTCCTTTACCAACTTCTTTGGTGGTAAACAAGTGGTCAAAGATTCGTGCTTTAATCTCCTCTGGAATTCCCTGGCCGTTATCTTTGATGCGAATTATTACTGTGCTTTGGTCGCTAGATACTTCGGTACAAATTAATATTTGTTGATGATTTTTTGGAATTTCGGCAAAAGAAAGTTTTTCACTATAAGAATCTAAAGCATCGATCGCATTAGCAAGAATGTTCATAAATACTTGATTTAACTGTCCTAAAAAACACTTCACAGGTGGTAATTTACCGTACTCTGTGATGACTTCAATTGCTGGACGTTTTTCGTTAGCTTTGAGGCGATATTTCAAAATCAATAGCGTACTCTCAATTCCCTCATGGAGATTACAAGCAACTTTTTCACATGTATCTGCTCTGGAGAAAGTGCGGAGACTGGTGCTAATATCTTTAATCCGTTCGGAAGCGACTTTCATTGAGTCTATGAGCTTCGGCAAGTCCTCAGCTAGGAATTCTAAGTCAATATCTTCTCCATGCTCGATGACTGCCGACGCTGTGGCGGGATGATGTTTTTGGTAGCACTGGATATGGGCAAGTAAGTCTTGGATATATTCTTCAGCATTGTTGAGACTACCTTTAAGAAATCCCACAGGATTATTAATTTCATGAGCTACACCTGCAACCAAATTCCCCAAAGTTGCCATTTTTTCATTTTGCACCATTTGTAATTGAGCTTGCTTGAGTTCTTGTAGCGTCACTTCTAACTCTTGGGATTTCTCAAGGATTGCTGCTTGTGCTTGTTTGCGATCGGTAATGTCTCGGATAACTGCTAATGCATGAGGTTTACCATTGTACATACATTTGGTAGCTTTAACCTCAAAGTCAAAGAAAGTTCCATCTCTACGCAGAGAAACACCTTGACAAAAGAATTGCCGATCTGATTTGAGAACTTCTAGATGATTTGCAAACAAATGCAACGAGTCTGGGTGAATGAGATCGGCTGGAGTCAGACTGAGAAACCCTTGGTAGGAAGAACAGCCATGCATCTGCCATAATGTTGTATTTGCGGCGACAATTGCGCCAGTCTCAAAATCAGAAATAGATAGCCCATCACTAACAGCTTCAAAGATGCTGCGATACTGTTCTTCTTTTTGAGCAATCAGTCTAGATTTTTCCTGTTCGCTGGCATAAAGCTGAGCATTTGTTAAGGAAATCGCTGCTTGATGACAAAGTAAATTTAACATTTGCTGGCGATCGCTTGTAAATGCGCCAATTGTCAACTTATTTTCTAGATACAATAACCCGATTAATTTGTCTTGATGCAAAATTGGCGTACACAAGACACTTTTGGGTTGTTCCTGTATTAAATATTCATCGAAACTAAAATCATTGGCTACTGTTGCATCATCCAATATAACAGTTTCTAAACTATGTTTTACATAGTTTACCAATGCGATAGGAATCATATCGCTGCCTGTCAATGGTAGAGATACTAGCTTAACTCCTTGATGAATAGTCGCTATAGATTCAAGTATTAATTTTTGCTGTCGAATTACAAGCAATGCAGCTTTTTTTGCTCCGGCATTTTCCATGACTACTTGTAATAAAGTAGCGAACAATTGCTCTAATTTTATTTCACTGGAGAGAGCTTGTAGGGCTTTAAAAATGGTGGCAAAATCTAGGACTTCACAAATATTATTACTAGAAATATTTGTTTGGATAGTTTGATGTAAAAATGACGATTTATCGATGTTTAAACTTTGTTGAATGCGATAATATTGTCCTTGTAAGATTGGAGCCAGAAGTTGGGGATAGCGTTTTTCTAGGTCGTCAGTTTTGGCTTGAGCGCCCCAACGAGCATAACAATAATAAGCTTCTTGCATATAAACTTGGGCGATTTTTTCTTTGCCCCAATCTAAGTAAAACTTACTTGCTAACTCATTGCTCAAGGCTGCTTCTTGGATATATTCGTTTTCTTTGGCAAGAAAAATAGCGCGATCGTATAGTTCCATTGCCGGGATTTTTTCACCTAAAATTCTATGGCGTTCTGCTTCCACTAAATCGTATTTATGCTGAAAATTCATTGGTGCAAATTGAGCCAGGAACTGCAATTTTTCCTGATTTTCACTAACCTTTAAGAGTAATTTGTCCTGTTGAGATGACTCAGTTGTGGGATAAACAGCAAGCCGTGACAAAGAATCATAGTAGTAGAAGGTTGGTACGGATAGCATTCCTGCTGCACCGTCGAGGTATTGCTCTCCTTGATTGGCATTTTCAACTGCTACAATAAAATTCTCAAACAGATAACTGAGTGTTAATTTACTAAGAAAAAGTATATGGAGTGTTAATTGGTCGTTGACTTCAATCAGTGCTGATAAGAGTTGTTCTTCTTGACAATTTTCACCAGTCAAACATTCAGGACTATCGCTATATTTAGTTAAATTATTAATGCTTTGACAGAGAATACTAGACCAATTCAGTAAACGCTGATTTTTCGCAAAATTGGATTCATAGTTTTTGATGTCAACTAGGAGGATTTCCAGAATTTCTGTGCCACTTAAATAGACATAGAATAAGCGGAAAATCATCGATGCAAGCACATGAAAAAAATCGCCTGTCTCTAATCCAATAGTATGGGATTCTTGTAATAATTTAATTGAGGCGCGGACGTGTTGTTTATTAGATTGATTTAATGCAGCCACCTTAAATATAGTCATACTTTGCACAGATTTTGCTTGAAATCTGTCCACAAGCATTAAAGCTAGCTTGCCAAATTCGTAACCCAACTCTAGTTGATTACAAGCATTAAGTACAATTCCAAAATCTGCGTATCCTGGTGCAGAGAGTGGTGCATTGCCGTATTTCAGAGATAAATTTACCTCTTCGCAGGCAACAATTGGTAACAAATAGGAAGAAGTTTGGTGAATGGCGGGAGCAATGCTAGCCATAATCCGTAATGCTAGCAAAGCTTTGGGATCGTCCATCAATGGCAAGTCAACTAAGCTGTGAATACTTCTGTCTGCTAAGGTGGATAGGGTGTTGACTACATATTGCTGAATGTCTGGAGGTGTTACTGATTTAGGTAATATCACCCCAAGTTGAGCTAGAAGTTCACATCCAGTTGCGATCGCCTGCAATGGTTGACCTTGAACTTGATCGGCTTGAAGTTTGACTTCATAGACTTTTATCCTATCAAGAAAAGTGGTTGTTTCTTGGAGTACAACCTCAATGAGAGAGTCCATCTGTTGAAATTCATTGTTGAGAAAGGCTGCTTCTGCGGCTTCTTCATATAAATTTAGAGTTAGTTTATAGGCAAGTTTCCAACTATTAATTGCCAACAATTGAATTCCATAATTCAAGTAATGAACTGCTGCACCATAAGCGGTAGCTTCTTTGGCTTTTCGCCCAGCATTCAGATTTAATTGAGCTAATTCTTGACGTTCATTTGGCTCGGTGATTAGCGATATTCCCCAATTCAATTGACTGACAATCTCAAAAATTCGCTCATCTTGCTGAATTTTGGGCGTATTTTCTAAGAGTAATTGACCAATTTTTAAGTGTGTAAACTGTTTGTAATTATCTGGAATCAGGGAGTAAGCTGCTTGCTGCACGCGGTCATGTAAAAATTTATAAGTAACTGTCATTTGTTCTCCATCATCGACCAATGAGAAATGATGATTAACAAATGACTCTTGTTGATAAAACTTATAAACTTCATTAGTTGCTATAATTAAACCTTCTTCTAAGGCTTTCCACAAAGACGCCGCCGTTTCGGCTGCTGATTGTTGAGAAACAATTGCTAATGTGAGCAAATCAAAAGAGTGACCAATGCAGGCAGCTAATTTCAACACATTCTGTGTTTCTATTGGCAATTTCTGTAACTGCAATGCTACAAATTCTACCACATCATCAGTGAGGGCAAGGGCTTTGACAGCGGCAAGATCGCATTGCCAATATCGTTGTGCAAAATTAAAAGTAATCAGTTGTTCTTCATACAATGCTTTGAGAAATTGGGTGACAAAGAATGGATTTCCCAAAGTTTTTTGGTAGATAAGTTCTGTCAGAGGTCGAGCAATTTCACCTGAACAATTGAGAGTATCGCTCACTAATAGATTGACGCTATCTTTGGAGAGAGGAGCTAAAGTAATGGTATGAATATTGTCATTAGTTTTGTGAATATCTGCTAAAGTCAACATAAAGGGATGGCTAGTAGATACTTCCCGATCGCGATAAGCTCCAATTAACAGTAAATATCCACTTTGTGACTGGTTCATCAGTAAGTTAATTAATTTCAGCGATGCCGAATCAGCCCATTGCAAATCATCAACAAAAATTACTAATGGATGTTCTTTTGTGCTGAATACTTGAATGAACTTTTGAAAAAGCAAATTAAAGCGATTTTGTGCCGCACTTGGTGAGAGTTCTATTGCAGGTGATTGTTCGCCAATAATTCGTTCTAGTTCTGGAATTACCTCAAGAATCACTTGCCCGTTGTCGCCCAATACTTGTAAAATTTTATTTTTCCAAGTTAACAAATGAGCATCACTTTCTGTCAATAATTGCCGCATTAAATCCCGAAACGCTTGTACAAAAGCCGAAAAGGGAATGTTACGATTAAATTGGTCGAATTTGCCTTTAATAAAGTAGGCTCGTTGACGAACAATAGGTTTATAAATTTCATTGACTACAGCTGTTTTCCCAATACCAGAAAAACCAGCTATTAGCATCAGTTGTGTCTGATTATTGTTGACGCATTCAAAGGCTTTTAACAGAGTTTTAACTTCATTTTCCCGGCCATAAAGTTTTTCAGGGATCGTAAAGCGATGTCTACGACTGGCTACGCCTACGCACACATCCCGCTGGGCGATGGAAAAATCTTTAATCTCTCCAGTTCCTTGCAATTGAGACAAACAATTCTCTAAATCAAACTTCAGTCCTAAGGCACTTTGATAGCGGTCTTCAGCATTTTTCGCCATCAATTTCATCACAATATCTGACAAGACTTGGGGAATCTGTTTGCTCTCAATTTCTTCTGCGTTTTTGGCGATATGACAATGTAATAATTCCAGCGGATCGTTTGATTGAAATGGTAATTTACCAGTCAGTAATTCGTAAAAAGTTACACCTAAAGAATAAAAGTCAGTGCGGTAGTCAATGCCACGATTCATTCTTCCAGTTTGCTCTGGGGAAATATAAGCAAGTGTTCCTTCTAAGACATTGGCACTGATTAAAGTTTGAGTTTCTCGTGGTAATAAAGATGCAATACTAAAGTCAATTAATTTAATTTGTTTAGTTTCTGGATTAATTAAAATATTGGCAGGTTTGATGTCTTTGTGAATAATCCGATGACGGTAAAGTATGTCCAATATATTGCATAAAGAAATAGCTATTGGTAAAAAATTATTTAGGGATAGTCCTATTCCTTGCTTGAGAGTCCATTTTTGTAGAGATATCCCCCCAAAGTCTTCCATAACTAATGCATAACCATTTTGATATGCTTCTATGCTGTGGGTTTGGATAATTTCTGGTGCATTGAGATTTTTAGAGATGGTATATTGATTGCGAAACTGCACGAGTTCGTTAAAACTAGGATAAGGATTCTTTAGCAGTTTGATGACCACGGATTGGCGATCGCTATCTCGAATCGCCCGATAAACCAAGGTTCTCGAACCGTTGTAGAGTTCTTCACTAATTTGATATCCTGGAATGTTGATTTGGGTAATTGTCATGTTGCTAAATTCTCACCTGGACTATTTATTATTCCCAAACGATGAAGATTGTATCTTTTTTTCCTGGACGAACTCATTTGAAGATTTATCTATCGAAATTAGTGCAAAAAAACTGCATATCTATAAAACTATTATTTGATTTTTGAAAAGATACGTAGGGTGTAATGTCGCTTACTTAACCAGGATTTAGATCCCCGACTTCTTCAAGAAGTCGGGGATCTGGGCAAGCTACTTTTGCTTAACTAAGTGACATTCAGTGTGTTATCAGCAAGAGTACGGCATCATTACTTAAGGCTTTGGTGCCCTGCGGCTTACGCCTAACACACCCTACTGGCGTGGCAAGACTAAAATATTGCAAAAAAATTTTCTTGTGGTGTGGGCTGAAAAGCCCGCACTGGACGGGCGAGATGCCCATCCCACAAGAGTTTATTAATGCACTACTTTAGCCTTGCCATGCCACTACAAATACTTAGATTTTTCACCAAATCAAATATGATTCCTAAATTAATCTAGTAAATTTACTGAAGCCAGTCATTGTTTTTCCTTCATAAATTGAATAGTTGATTCCTCTACAGTAATTTTCCAGTCTATTCATACTGAATTGAACGGCAAAAAAGTGATGAGGAATCTTTTAACAATCAAGTATGGGTGTTGTTTGATGAAGAAAGCTCATTGTCTTTCTTCATCAGTGATACTGTCGTTCCCTAGATGAAAGAATTTGTAAAAAATAATTCAGAAATTTAAAGTTTTTTTTATTACTAATTCTTAACTAGGGTATTTACTTAGGAAAGCATTTGTGATATTTTCAAGTTGATTATCATCACTTTAAATACACCAGGCTAAAGTTTAGCAAACCCATCTGGATGTATGAATTTGGTTGTGAGTGTTCATTCATCATCGTTGCAATAGTAAATTTTGAATTTCAGCTTGTATAAATTATGTAACATTAACCAAATAATAATCTCTTCTGAATTTATGAAAGCTAGGCAGTGGGTAGAGATGCCATAGTCGCCTCTAGACAACAGTACGGGAAACCTTTTTCGATGTTTGATTCTGGTACTTTCCTAAAACTGTCTGATTTGAAGAATTATTACAAACTATGTTTGTTTTGAATAATCTAATAGTAATAACCGTGTATCTAAATGTAGGTTTGTAATAAGCAAATTTGTTATCTGTGGTATTACGTATTGATGTATACAGAATGCCACATATCCAAGTTAGGAGTTAGAAGTGAGCCAATGTAGTGTTAAATGTTTTCTCGAACTGCGAATTCTTAACCTTTACGGAGTTAAGAATTGTGTTAATTTTTCACCCCTAACTCGTAACTTGATGACTCATTTTGACCTTCTGACTTATTTGACATGACTTATATTAAGAACACTTTTCCGGAATTTCTCACCACCATAGAGGGGTTCGATCGCTTACCGAACGAAGCCATCGCCAATCTATCCCAACAACTGCAAGCTTGGCGTTATCGGTTGGGTCAAAAAATTATCGGCAAAGAAAGTCTGCCGCAACAAATCACAATCATTTATGAAGGACAAGTGCGGCTGTTGGGATACGAACCCCAGACCCAAATTCCAACCACCTTGAAATTATTGCAACCAGGGGAAATCATCGGCGAAATTGGTTTATTGCGCGAAATCCCTTGTGAAACAGCGATCGCTTCCACTGAGGTAGTATGTTTGACCTTGAGTACAGAGGCATATTTTCAGCTTTTAGATGCATACCCAGCTTTTGCCGAAGCTCGGAAAAACCGCAGTAATTTAGTAGAAGTTTTCGATATTCTCGGTTCCTACTGGCAAAAACAAGCGATCGCTACACTAAATCTCAAAGAATTAACCCAAACAGCTTTACCAGAAGCAACAATTGAGTACGTAAATCCAGGGAAAACTCCATTCGACCAACTCGATAGCGCACGTGTTTGGTTTGTCAGTGGTGGGGGTACCATCACGAATTTTACAGTTGGCGATCGGTTAGAACCGGAGGACGATCGAGACAAAATACACGTCATAAGCCAAAGTCCTGTACGTTTATTGGGTCTAAATCCTTCAACTTTGATTCTGCAAAATAGCCATCAGCTAGAACTTGCAGTCAGTGACACCCAACCACATAGCCAAGATGAACTAGATATTCCCTACGCATCAGATGAAATAGTTCTATCACAAACAACCGGTCAGACCTCGAAGAATTCCGCAAAAAACTTAAAATACCCCTTTTTTGGCGGTAAAGGAGAATTAAATACAACCTTCGCCTGCTTCCAAATGCTGGCGAAACACTTAGAAATGCCGTTCCGTCGAGAAGTGATTCGTCGGATTTTAAACGAGCAAATCAAACGCCAAGGTAATATTTCCTTTCCCGCAGTTGCTTATCTATCAGAATTAATTGGACTCAAGGCGCAACTTGTAGATTTGCCGGTGGCTTCAGTCAGCCGCATTCCCACACCTGCATTAATTCGCTACGCCGATAACTTTGCCGTTTTATATGCAGCCGAGGCCAATACGATGGTTGTGGGTGTACCATCCCAAGGAATTATCCGCTGCAAACCTGCTGAATTTGTTGAACAATTAGATGCCGATCCGAATAACTTTCCACCACAAGTTAGGGTATTACTGCTCACAGCCACCAAAGAAACACCACAAGAACGTTTTGGTTTACGGTGGTTTATCCCTTATTTATCACGCTATCGCCGAGTACTCATAGAAGTATTTATCGCTTCCTTTTTCGTACAATTAGCAGCATTAGCAAATCCCTTGGTAGTGCAGTTAATTATCGACAAAGTGATTACCCAAAATAGTATTGGCACCCTACATATTTTGGGCATTTTACTATTAGTAGTCGGCTTATTTGAAGCAGTATTAACTACCTTGCGGACTTACCTATTTGTCGATACGACGAATCGCATCGATATGGGTTTAGGGTCGCAAATTATCGACCACTTATTACGTCTACCGCTGCGCTATTTTGAAAAGCGGCCGGTGGGTGAACTTTCGACTCGGATTAACGAACTAGAAAACATCCGCCAATTTCTCACCGGTACTGCTTTAACAGTGGGATTAGATGCTTTGTTTTCCGTGGTTTATATTGGTGTGATGCTAATTTATAGTTGGCAACTCACCTTAGTAGGTTTAAGCACGATTCCGGTGTTCGTGATTATTACCTTAATCGCATCTCCTAGTATTAGCAGACAATTACGCTCCAAAGCCGAACGCAACTCCGAAACTCAATCTTATTTAGTGGAGGTGATGTCAGGAATTCAAACAGTCAAAGCGCAGAATATCGAATTGCGATCGCGCTTTTCCTGGCAAGAACGTTATGCTCGTTATGTCGCCGCTGGTTTTAAAACAGTTGTCACTTCTACCCTCGCCAACTCCACCAGTAACTTTCTCAACAAACTCAGCAGCTTATTAGTTTTGTGGGTAGGAGCTTATTTAGTACTGCAACAAGAATTAACTTTAGGTGAATTAATCGCCTTCAGAATCATATCGGGTTACGTTACCAGCCCCATATTACGCCTAGCTCAACTTTGGCAAAGCTTCCAAGAAACAGCCTTGTCCATAGAACGTTTAAGCGATATCGTCGATACACCAGAAGAAGCAGAAACAGACCGCTACAATATACCCTTACCAGCAATTACTGGAGCAGTCAAATACGAGAACGTTTCCTTCCGATTTGCCACCAGTGGACCTCTACAACTTTCTAACGTCAACCTCGAATTTCCTCCCGGAAAATTTGTTGGCATTGTCGGACAAAGTGGCTCTGGTAAGAGTACGATGATGAAATTATTGCTGAGACTTTACGAAACCGAGTCCGGCAGAATTTTAATTGATGGTTACGACATTGCCAAAGTCGAACTTTATTCACTGCGACGACAAATTGGCGTAGTTCCCCAAGAAACATTGTTGTTTGATGGCAGCGTTCAAGAAAATATTGCCCTAACAAATCCTGATGCCACAACCGAAGAAATTATCCAAGCAGCTCAAGTAGCCTGCGCTCATGAATTTATCATGAACTTGCCCAACGGTTACAACACGCGGGTGGGAGAACGGGGTTCTGCACTTTCTGGTGGACAAAGACAAAGAATTGCGATCGCACGTTCTGTTTTACAACGACCAAAATTACTAGTTTTAGATGAAGCAACCAGCGCTTTAGATTATCCCACAGAACGACAAATATGCCTCAACTTAGCCAGAGCATTCAAAGGTAATACAGTATTCTTTATTACCCACCGATTGAACACCGTCAGTAATGCAGACATCATCGTTGTCATGGATAACAGTAGGGTCATAGAACAAGGTAGCCATCAAGAATTAATGGCTGCTAAAGGTCATTATTACTACCTGTATCACCAACAAGAAGTCAACTTATGAACAAAAGTCAGGAGTCAGAATTCAGGAGTCAGAATTCAGAAGTCAGAATTCAGAATTCAGGAGTCAGAATTCAGAAGTCAGAATTCAGGAGTCAACAATAACCGACTGTAGGGTGGACACTTATCGATGTTGGTGTCTACCCTACGAAAAATTTTTTTTCAATCCAAAATTCAAAATCTAAAATCCAAAATCACCATGACTCAACTTAATGGGAATCACACCAACGGTAATTATAAAAACGGAGCAAAACAAGACTCACCAGTTGTCACAAAACAACAGAAAATTGCTCCAGAATCCTTAATTAAGTCAACTCCTCAAGAGTTTGAACAATCCGTTATTTTGCGCCAATCTCCAGTTTGGTCACGTACAATTATGGTGACCTTAATGGCCTTAGCCTGCTTTGGAATTGCTTGGGCTTATTTTGCCAAAATTGAGCAAGTAGTACCAGCAACAGGGCAACTCAAACCAGAAGGAACAATTAAAGAAGTTCAAGCTCCTGTCAGTGGAGTTGTTAAAGCACTTTATGTTAAAGATGGACAAGAAGTCAAAGAAGGAGATTTACTACTGACTTTCGATTCCATCGCCTCTGTTGCTGAATTAAATTCTTTGAATAAAATTCGTGTAGCATTAACCAAAGAAAACCAAATTTACCGCCGACTGCTAGGAGCAAGTACCGCTACCACATCAGAAATATCGTTTTTGCGTGGTAACTTGCCATCAGAAACTACTTTTTTATTAAAAAATCGCGCAGCTTTAGTAGCAGAAAATGACTTGTTGCGGACTCAATTAAGAAACTCAGGTCAAGATTATGCACTAGGAATTGACGAACAGCAACGTCTACAAGCTGCCAAACAAGAATTAGATTCTCGTTCCTCAGCAGCGCGGTTAGAAGTAGAAAAAATCAAAAAACAAGTTACTCAAACTCAAGTTAAGTTAGAAGATAGTAAATCCAGTTTGGGTATTCAACAAAGAATTTTAGATAAACTAAAAATCCTAGCAGAAGAAGGTGGGATTTCTCAGCTTCAATATCTCAACCAACAACAAGAAGTCCAAAACCGCACAGCCGAAGTAGCACAATTAGGTGAAGAACTCAAACGCCTCCAATTCGACATTGAAAAAGGACAACAAGAGGTAAGTAATACAGTAGCTGTCACTGACAAAAACGTTTTGGATAAAATAGCCGACAACAAAAAACGTATTGCCGAAATCGATAGCCAATTCATGAAAATTATTCTCGACAACGAGCAACGTTTAGCAGATGTCAATAGTAAAATTTCCCAATCAGAGTTAAACGTAAGATATCAAGAACTCCGCGCACCCGTGTCCGGAACAGTTTTCGATTTGCAAGCCAAAAACCCTGGATTTGTAGCTAATCCAACAACAAAACTGATGCAAATTGTACCAAATGAAAACTACATAGGTGAAGTTTTCATCACCAACAAAGATATCGGTTTTGTGCGAAAAGGCATGAAAGTAGATGTCAGAATTGACTCTTTTCCTTACAGCGAATTTGGTGATATTAAGGGAGAAGTAACCGGAATAGGTTCAGACGCATTACCACCAGACCAAACACATCAGTTTTATCGATTCCCCGCTAAAGTTTCTTTAGATAAACAATCCTTAGTTATTAAGGGTAAGAACGTAACTTTACAATCAGGGATGTCTATCAGCGCCAACATTAAAGTGCGGGAAGAACGAACTGTGTTGAGTTTGTTCACTGAATTATTTACTAAGCAAGTTGATACTCTTAAAGAGGTACGTTAGCTTGGAGAATTCAGAATTCAGAATTGTGCAGTATGGGCGTACAGCTGTAGATTAGTGCCAACTTACAACAGTTTTCATGTATTTGAACCACATCTATCGTAGGGGCACAGCATTGCTCATGCGTGTCAACTTAAGTTAGAAATAGCTTATCTGTTGGCTTCCTCGCCCACCAAGAAATAAATTTCTTGGCTAACAGTTAAAGTCATCTAAAGATGACTAAAGATTTTTAAGTATATCTTAGTCATCTTCAGATGACTTTTGCTATGAGCAAGCAACTTCAGTTCCTTGCGGGACATCGGTTTCGCGTTAAGTTGACACCAATGAGCAATGCTAAAGCCCCTAACGCGTGGTCTATTTACCTAGCATTTAGCCGGACTTGATATCACTTTGAAAACAACCTCTAAAGGTCATTTCGGTTGAAACATCAAATACGTTCCTCCTAAGCCTTCCACGATTGTGCGGGTATTAGCAATCATCATTTTCTGATAAGTATCTGCTTCGCTTCCTGCTTCTCCAAGTCCCTGGGAATACAACTTTCTCTGAGAAATTTTCACTTCAGCTTCTGTGGCTACAGATTCAATCAAATTAGGGTTAATTGCCAACTCAGGAAAAATTCTTGGCACTTTAGCTTGTTTTATATTTTTAGCTAAATTATTGACTCGTGCAGCTGTCAATTTTTCCTGACTGCGAATACCTTCCATTCCCCCTGCTAATGGAATACCGTATGCTTTAGCATAATAACCAAATGCATCAGAAGTGGTAACTAATTTGCGTTGTTTGGCAGGAATACTCCCAATTGTTGATTTAATCCAGCTATCTAGTTGAGTGAGTTCATTGGTAATTTTTTCGGTGTTGCTGGTATAAAGTTCTGCATCACTAGATGGTAGTTTTTTCAGGTTACTATTAATTACCTTTACCATTGCGATCGCATTCTTAGTATTATGCCAAATATGAGGATCGTTTACTGCTTTACCTCCTTGGCGAAATTTTTGTGGCTTAGGTAATGCGACTTGGCCAACTGCTATTTTCGGTGCAGAATTTTTAGTAGCTTGAATTAATGCGATCGTATTGGGTTCAAAATTATAACCAGTATAGAAAATCAGATTCGCTTGTTCAATAGCTTTACGATCTTCCGGTTTTGGTTGATAAACTTTGGGATTGGCAGTAGGCGAAATCAAACAAGTGAGGTTAACTGTATTCCCTGCAACTTGTCTGGTTAAGTCACAAAGTACACTTGTAGTTGCTACGACTTTGGGAAGATTCTCATTTACCTCGGTAGTCGTCTGAGTATATGTAGTTCTTGCAGCTTGATTTCCACAACCAACAAATCCAATTGCCAATACAACAAAAGTCGCTCGTAACAAATTATTTTTTGGTGATTTTTTTGACATCCTCATCTCCTACTGGATGCATAAAAAAAGATAATCATTATTATTTAAGAATTCAGAATTCTGAATTCAGCAAATAAGGTTCTTGCAAATAAAAAGTAGCTTCACGCGACGGCTGTAAAACTGCTAAAGGTAAAAGCACCAAGATACGAGGCGATGCCAAGGTGTCTCTTTGGTAGAAAATGTAGTGCAGTCTCTCACCATCTGCATCAAGCAACTATACCATTGTGTTGATTTACCGTCAAAGTTTCAAATTCATTAAGGAGAAGAACATAGTAATGTTGGGGCGTATAGCTCATACGGGTTGATGGGAGCAAATCAAGTTAATTGTAGCTGTGGTTTTGCGAGGCGTGGATATGTATTTGTTACAAAATTGCCAAATTGGGGATTTTTTAGGGATCAGCATCAAACATTGTAACTATTTCGTTGCTTTGCAGATGGCACCATACAGTGATACGCCCCAACAGCTAAAATACATCTTTTAACAAGTGCAAACTCGATCTTCCGCGATCGCTCACATCAACCGTTTGGCAAAAATGCGTCAGCATAACCGTTGTTAGACATGGCTTCATTGTCAAACAATAGTACGATCGGTTAGTAAAAACTATTACTACATATAGCAATTATCCTGTGGCAAAAGCAGCAGACACTGGTAGCAAACGACTGATTAGCCTCGCTCCTGATGCTTGGGTGCAATGGGTAACACAGCGTCCTGACGTGGTAGCAAAAGAAATTCTTGGCTCTGAATTCCAGTGGATTAGTCGAGAATCAGATGTGTTGGTGAAAGCATACAGTAAAACCAATGGAGATTTTTTAGTCCTCAACGAGTTGCAGTTGCGTTATAGAAAACAGATGCCTTTACGCATGAGGGCTTATACAGCTTTAGCAGAAGAAAAGTATCAACTACCCACCTATCCAGTACTTATCAACATCTTGCCACCTCCATCTGGTGTTAGTGTTGTCAATAGTTATCAAACCGAATTTTTGGGATTAAGAGCAATTCAAGATTATCGAGTGATTAACTTGTGGGAAGTGGATGCAGAGATTGTGTTTCGCCAACCACTACCATCATTATTACCATTTGTACCAATTTTGCGAGGAGGATCAGAAACATCAGTCGTACAACAAGCGTTACAGCAACTGCGAACCTCAGAGCAACTTAACCAGTTAGAACCATTGCTAGCGTTTTTTGCTAGTTTTGTACTAGATATACCTATAGTCCAACAAATCATGAGGTCGGATATGGCGGTATTACGTGAATCACCTTGGTATCAGGAAATTCTCACTGAAGGTGAACAAAAAGGTCTCAAGCAGGGTCTAGAGCAGGGTCTAGAGCAGGGTGCGCGGCGACAGTTAATTAGGGTATTGCAACGGCGTTTTGGCGAAATTCCCCAACAAGTACAAACTTCCCTTGAAACTCAGAGTATAGAAGAATTAGAAAATTTAATGGATACTGCGATCGCTGTGAGTTCTTTAGATGAATTTCTCCAGAATTTTTGCTAAATAAACAATAGCGATCGCTCACGAAAATAAGCGCATTCATTTATCGTTAAAGATAAATGAAAAAAGTATGATTAGTTTTAGCCCTTCAACAAGTTCTCATACTAAAAACATAGTATTTCAAAGATTATCTAATTTAGAACTCAATCACGCCATTCTGACTTGAGGCAAAGCTTCTGCGGTTTCAGTGCTGAGTTCTTCCTTCCTGAATTATTATCTATTAGAACAACTCCTCAAAGCTGACATTAGTCAAAATCAACAATGGTAATTTTAGTTGTGATAATTAACACCTTGACTTCCTTAATACTACTATATGTTGCTTGGCAAATATGGCAGCTTAAACAGCGACTAGCATGTATAGCAGATAGCTTAACTGCCTATGAAAATTGTACCCATGCAGCACTGTATCAAGCACCTGAAAATATTTATCTGAGTCAGCAAAGCATTTATAACTTAAGGCAGAAAAATCAAGCATTAAAGATACAAGTTCAACAAATCCAACAAATTATCAGTCTGATTTTGCTAGGGCGGCAAATCTGGCAACGTTATCTTCAAAGACCAGAGTTAACACCAGGGAAAACAACACTCACAAAGAGGAGTTAATCACCAAAAGGTTACAATTGAGCAACTCGTGAGCTAGAAATCAGAATTGACAACAAAATTCTGACTTTTGAATTCTGAGAATAAAAGCAACATTTGTGGCTAATATTTTGTCAGGATAGTAACTACTGCACTGTGACGCAACGTTGGCTACCTTAAACGAAGAACTAAAGCCCCTAGTTTGCTCAATTGAGATAGTAGCTAGATTTGCCCCGTGCTGCACACAGATAAAATTGTTTAAGTCTTGCAAGGGGGGAAAACCCACCTAAAATGGGTCTAAGGAGAGAAACAACAAAATGTCTAATAATCGTTCTGGAATATTTGTTGGCGGTTTGATGCTGGGAGCCACCATCGGCGCTTTAGCCGGTTTACTCGCTGCTCCCCGCACAGGGCGCGAAACGCGTAAAATTTTGCAAAAATCTGCCAATGCTATCCCAGAATTGGCAGAAGATATATCAACAAGTGTGCAAATCCAGGCAGATCGGCTTTCTGCCAACGCACTGCGAAACTGGGATGAAACTTTAGATAGATTAAAAGAAGCGATCGCCGCAGGTGTAGATGCCAGTCAGCGAGAAAGCCAAGTCTTGAAGCGGCAAACATCACCTGAAGACTCCGATTCTCTTCCTCAGCAATTAGAACGTTTATAAATGACGTAACCGTGATTGAACCCCTGTTTTGGTTGGGATTTTCCTTACTCTTAGTCGCCACAAGCTTAACTGCGGTTTTAGTGGCGGCCATACCGGCTTTGCAGGAGTTAGCACGCGCAGCCCGGAGTGCAGAAAAGCTATTTGACACACTCTCACGAGAATTACCACCGACTCTAGATGCTATCCGCGTCACTGGTTTAGAAATTACTGACTTAAGTGATGATGTCAGTCAAGGCGTAAAAAGTGCCAGTCAAGTTGTTAAACAAGTTGACCAAAGCCTTGATACTGCAAGAAAACAGGCTCAGAATATCCAAGTAAGTACACGCAGCATAGTTGTTGGCGTCAAAGCAGCTTGGAGAAATTTCACGCGCCAAAAACCAACAAGAAGAATAAGCAGCGATCGCTTGCCAAGCAATGAAAAACCACCCCTCACGTTGCGAGAACGAGAAGTGTTAAAGCAAGAAAATCGTCGGAGTAAAGCAGAGGTATACCGCGCTAATGACGGTTATAACGATGCCACTAGCTGGGAAAACAATTTTGATGAGGAAGATTGAGCAAAAAAAGGGCATAGAGCATTGCTTATCTTCCTTATTGCGCGTATCAAAAGGTGCATTATGCAGCTATGACTCTATGCTACAAATCAAACCCAAGATGACAGCGAAAAGCTTCTCACCTGTTGAATTCGCAAAAAGTCACTATCACTTGAAACCACAATTAAATTATTTTGCAGTGCAATAGCAGCTATCCAAATGTCATTTTCATCAAAACCCAAATCAACAATTTTAGTTTTTCGCCACTTGTTTTTATCTTTGGGTGCAAATTCATTGAATAAAGCTGCCTTAATCTGACCATAAATTGTTGCTGTTTTTTCTGTTATATGGTAGACACGAATATCTTCTAAAAATTCTGTCAAGCGAGCCAGATTATTTTCCTTGCGTTGAGATTTTTCCATCATGAATGTCAGTTCACCCTGGACAATTACACAAGTGGCAATGTTATTTTCTCCAACTTCATTCACGCAACGGATAACATTTGATTCGCCTAAAATAATGGCGCTACAATGATTTGTATCGAGTAAATACATTATTCAAATAGGTTTTCGTCATCAAATTTAGTTTCACCACGGGTAGCATATACTACTTGAAGGCATTCTTCAAAATCGTCACCTTCCCAAGTGCCAGCATGTCGAAGGATGGAACGCCCGGAAGCAGGACGGTATGTAAGTTGCTCTTGCTCGCTAGGAGTTTCTCTAGAATCGCTTAAAGGGATAGGTTCAAGCTTACCTTGTTCCAACTCCTTTTTTGTATAGTTAACCTTAATAGAACGTATCAAATCGAGTGCTTCTGTTAGCAACTCCGGCGGTAAAGTTTCTATTTCTTGGATTAATAATTCTTTGTTAGTCATCTCTCACCTCTAATGATTCATTTTTTATTGTATGGGGAACTTCGCTATGGCTTAGTCAACCGCTTCTGGAGCGAAACGCTACGCGAACGCAAAAGTCAAAAGTCAATTTTTAGATGTTAATTTATTTAATAATAATGATAATCAAAAAGTAGCGAGAGACGATAAATAATCACATACCAACCCTCTCTTCCATCTGCGATTATCATTTTCGTCAAAAATATTTTGAGTATTTTAACTGATTGACAAAACGCACGTTATATTAACTTAGCACGAATGCCACTCCCAATCCCCACTCCTCAAAAACCCTTTGCTTTGATCCCTAAGATTAGAGTAAAGTAAACAAGTGTAAAGAAGTATGATTTTTCCAGTACTCTTTAAAAACAACTTGTTCACTTTTACCTTAGATATTTCTATAAAAACGTTCATGCAGTCTTGTTTTTGGCGACGAATCCTGGTATCCATTGCAGCATTTTTCCTGGCTGGGTCAATTTGGGTGATGCATTCTCCCCCAGCAATGGCTTATGACAATCCTGACTTACTCCCAAAGACCTTCACCCCAGTTGTAGACTTAGCTAAATCTCTTCCTGAACTCCAAGAAGAAAAACTTGTCAAAGATTTAGAGGAGTTTGAAGCCGATACAGGCTGGAAATTACGAGTATTGACTCAGTATGACCGCACTCCGGGTCGGGCAGTGATCAATTATTGGGGTTTGGATGATAAAAGTATTTTGCTAGTTGCTGATTCTCGCGGCGGTAACATCCTCAGTTTTAGTGTCGGCGATGCTGTTTATGAACTTTTACCCCGGACTTTCTGGATAGAACTGCAAACCAGATTCGGTAATTTGTACTTTGTACGCGAACAAGGCGAAGACCAAGCCATTCTTCAAGCCTTAGAATCTGTTAAAGGCTGTTTACTCAAAGGTGGTTGCAATGTCGTCCCCGGACTCCCACGAGAACAGTGGATTCTCACCTTGATTACTTCAGTTATTGGTGGGATAATTTGCGGATTTGCAGCTCAACCCCGCGAACAAGGACAAGTTTTTGCTTGGCAATGGGCTTTAATTTTCTCTCCTTTGTGGGGAATCTTGTTTATTGCCTTTGGCATTGGCCCAGTAGTAACACGCACAAGCGACTGGTTACCTTTAGTTCGTAATATTTCTGGGTTTATCATCGGCGTCTTAGTTGCCTATTTATCTCCCGTTTTCAGCAGGCCTTCTTCAACTAACGAGTAAAGAGTGAGGAGTTAGGAGTTATGAGTGAGGAGTTATGGGTGGTGAGTTATGAGTGGTGAGTTATGAGTTATGAGTGGTAAGTTCTAACTCCAAACTCCTCACTCCTCACTCCAAACTCCTAACTCCTAACTTCTAACTCCTAACTCTCCGAAACTGATAAGCTGAAAGCTAAATATTTGAGAAGCTCAACAAAAATGGAATGGCACGTAACTGATGCTCAAAGTTTAGCAATCATTGATAGCGAAATTGGCGATCATGTCTTTTCACCGGCAGAGTATGAGATTGTGCGTCGGGTAATCTACGCCACGGCTGACTTTGAGTATAAGTCTTTGATTCGCTTTTCTGAGCGTGCCTTGCAAGCTGGAGCAGCAGCTTTAGCTGCGCGTACCACGATTGTGGTAGATGTACCGATGGTACAAGTCGGTATTGCCTACGACATCCAAAATACTTTTGCTAATCCAGTGTATTGCAGTATGGAAGCTTTAACACGCCCCCAAAAAGAAAAAACGCGGGCTGCATGGGGGATAGAAACCCTCGCAAAGCGTTATGCAGAGGGTATTTTTGTGGTGGGTCAAGCACAAACAGCACTAACAGCATTAGTGGATTTAATTGAAGCTGAGGAAATTAGACCCGCTTTAATAATTGCGACTCCGGTGGGATTCGGAAATTTCGATCGAGCTAAGGCGCGTTTACAAGACTCTCTAGTTCCTCACATTACAATAGAAAATCGTAAAGGTAATGCAGTTGTAGCAGCTGCGATCGTTGATGGATTGGTAGACTTGGCTTGGCAAGCCTATGGGCAAGATAAAAATCGGGGAAGTTAGGAAAGCTGGCTCTGTGCTATCCTGTATCCAAAAGAGTATTCATAATTAGTGAATATCCTGATATTTTTCTTGAAGACTACCGAGTAAGGAGCCTAATATTGTGGTAACTGAGGGTTTGAGTTTCAGCGCGTATATTGCAATTCCCATAGTTTTAAGTCTTTTGCTTGGGGGAGACAACATAAAAGTATCCGTAGTTAAAAATGTTAGTCAAGAATCTATCGAACAACAAGCCGACGCTCCCACTCCCCAGTTAATCAGCACTAAAACAGCCGGAAAAACATACTACGTTAGTGGTACCGGGAACGATAAAAATAATGGACTTGCTACCTCATCGCCTTTTAGGACTATTCAAAAGGCCGCAAATCTGACTAAGCCAGGAGACACCGTACTGATTATGAACGGAGTCTATACAAATGCAAGTTCAAAAGGAGAAGTAGTATCAATTACTCGCTCTGGAGCTGCAAATGCATGGATTAGATTTAAAGCATATCCTGGACATTCACCAAAACTTCGGCACAATGGATGGCATGGAGTTTTGATTCAGAATGGAGCTTCATATATTGAAGTAAATGGGCTTGAGGTGATAGGGAACAACGCCAATGTAACTCTTGATTATGCCATGAGCGAGAAGAGTAATAGATCAAACCCACTCACAAATGGCAACTGCATTAGTGTAGATGGACGAAAAAAAGGCCATCCTCACCATATACGTATTGTCAACAACAAGGTACATAATTGTGGTGGTGGAGGCATTATAGTAATTGAATCAGACTATGTAACTGTAGATAATAACGTAGTGTTCGATAATGCCTGGTACGGAATCTATGCAGGCAGTGGTATTTCAATGCTGCGTAATTGGAGCTTTGATAATTACCAGGGATATAAAATGTTCGTAACCAATAACAAGGTCTACAACAATCGACAGTATGTTCCTTGGATTAATACCGGAACTATCACCGATGGTAATGGCATTATTCTTGATAGTACAGGCCCAGAGAAAAACTCAAAATTGGGTGCGTATAAAGGACGTACCTTAGTTAAAAACAATCTGACATTTCATAACGGTGGTTCAGGTATTCATGCATTTTATAGCGCTAATGTTGATATTGTTAATAACACAGCTTTTTTAAATAATCAGAGTCCAGAGCTTAAACTAGGACAAATATTTACTCAGATGTCATCTAATGTGAAAATTTTAAATAATATTCTCTATGCTTTCCCTGGTAAAACTGTTAACAGTAATAGCAAAAGTAAAAACGTTGTTTTTGATTACAATATATACCTCAATACTTCCTCTGTAAGTGTTAAGGGAACTCATGATATTGTTGCAAATGCAGACTTTATCAGGTCACATTCTGCTTTGAAAAAAATAGCTGGTGATTGGCAATCACAATTATCTAAACAAAGTCGAACTGCGCCGACTTCTATCAAGCTTGATTCAGCAAATCTTGTTTGCGAACCAGTGACTTATAGCCTCAAAGGAAAACTCATCAAGGTGGGATGTTCGCGTTAATAATGGCGAGAAATATCACATGGCTCAAATTATCCTCGATCGCTTCAAGAATTGCGATCGCCTTTTGTTCAACTGATATGATGTCCGCCAAATCACCCATAATAAACAGTTTGTAGTGAGGACTTCAGTCCTCTCTGCGAGACGCTACGCGTAGCTTGCTTCCCCTCCGGGGTACACTACGAGCAAACATTTTTCTTCAGTTTGATTAACCGGACATGATACGACAAAGGACCAGGACTTACGCAAGATGTGACCGAAAGCCTTATTCTTGGGTAGCGGTAATTCATGAATTACCGCTACTTTTGTTATCTTTTGCGTAAGTCCTGAGGACAAATAACATCAAAATTATGACTGAATAACTGTATTTGAGGAATTACGGGTTAACAGGCCATCTTCCATTTCTACAATGCGATCGGCGATGTCTAAAATGCGGTTGTCATGTGTGACTAACAAGATAGTAGTACCCTGATTTTTAGCTAGACTCTGCATGATTTCTACGACATCGCGTCCTGATTGTTTGTCTAATGCGGCTGTTGGTTCGTCTGCTAGCACTAGGGGAGGACGATTTACTAGGGCGCGGGCGATGGCAATTCTTTGTTTTTGACCACCAGAAAGATTGTCTGGGTAATAATTAATTCTTTCTTCTAAACCAACAGCCCGCAGCATCATTTCTGATTTAGCGATCGCTTCTGATTGAGAAATGCGATCGTTTAATTCTACTGCCATTTGTACGTTTTGTTTAGCGGTCAAAAATCCCAGCAAATTGTGAGCTTGAAAAATATAACCAATGTTACGCCGCATCTGTACCAGTTTGTTTTGACTGACACCAAACACTTCTTCGCCTAAAAATTTCAAACTGCCCTCTTGCACAGACCTCAAACCACCAATCAAGCTCAGTAATGTTGTTTTTCCCGAACCTGATGGCCCGGTCATAATCACAATTTCACCAGCATAAATATCTAGGTTGATGTCAAATAATATTTGTTTTTTCAGTGCGCCTTTACCATAGTAATGATTCAGATTTTTAATGGTAATTACAGGTTCTTCTTTGTTCATAAATTTGTTAGTTATGAGTTAGTTTTTCCGAAACGTAGCTGTATTGATTAGCCAAAAATAGAATCACTTAATTATTAATCCTACCTGAAATATTCAAGTCAATAATTAATAATTAACATTCAATTAACAAAACATATTTTACCAATTGAATTCTGTATTCCTCAAAATATATCTGCTGGATCGGCAGAGCGCAATTTTCGGACTGCGATCGCACCGGAAACAAAGCACATGATGATAGTTAAAATTAACACGGTTGTGGCGCGGTCGAAACTCATAAATACTGGTAAAAGTGTTGCCGTTCTTGCACTGTCATACATAAATAAAGCAAAAATTATTCCGGGTAAATATCCTAAAACTGCTAGCAAAAAAGCCTCTTGTAAAATAACTTTCAATAAATAGTTATGTGTATAGCCTATGGCTTTGAGAGTAGCATATTCAGCTAAGTGATCTGAAACTTCTGTATAAAGAATTTGATAAACAATTACAGTTCCGACAATAAAACCCATGATAGTTCCCAAAGTAAAAATAAATCCGATCGCTGTGCTACTTGCCCAATAATTTCGCTCAAAATCAATAAATTCTTGTTTAGTTAAAACATTTACCTCGTTAGGCAAATACTTCTTTAAATCCTGGGCAACTGCATCAACATTTGCACCGGGCTTCAATTTAATTAATCCAATGTCAATTAATCCTTTCTGGCGAGTGTTGAATATCCGCAGGAAGTTAACATCACTAGTAATTAAGTTACCATCTGCGCCAAATGATGCACCTAATGTAAATAGTCCCACTACTTTTGTTCGCCGCCTGCGGACTTCTGCTGTTACAGTCTTTCCTTGGTCATAATCAGTAGCAATTGGCCCATATTCAACGCGAGACGAACGGTCAAATAAAACTACATCTGGTAGTTTGAGTTTTTCTAAATTTTCCTGCACTCCAGGCAAATTAAGCAAGTTAGTTTCTGGATTCATGCCAAATATCAGGATGCTTCGAGGGCGGCCTGTTACAGGATTTTTCCAGGTTGTGTAATCTAAATATATAGGATGTACTGATTCTACTGTTGGTAATTCTAAAGCTTTATATAATCGTCGTTGAGAAAAACTTCTCATGGCTAAAACAGCACTAGATTGACTGTTAATTAAAACAATATCGCCCTGCAAACTGCTATGGAATCGAACGTTACTATAATACAATGCATCCCGAAATCCGAGTTGCATAAACATCAAAATATCAGCAAAAGCAATTCCAGCCAAAGCCACAGCTAGGCGAGTTCTTTCTCTTGTTAGTTGTAGCCATGACAAAGGGATTTTTTTACTCATTATTCAGGATTAATTTTGAAGACTTAATTATTAATTTCCACAAGAACTTTCGCATAAGTTAAACCAGAAACTTGCAGACTATCTTCTATAGACAGAGCAATTTTTACTTCTATAACTCTGGCATCTACATCTGCTGCTGGATCTGTATTTAATACATCTTTTTTGCCAATTTTTCTGCCAATTTCCGTGACAATTCCTTTAAATTCGCCACTAAATGCTCCATTGTCGCTGGTGATAGTCGCATTTTGACCGAGACGCACTTTGCTAATACTATCTTCGGGGACTTCAGCAACTACAAACATCTGGCTAGTTTGCCCAATTTCAGCAATGCCATTTGCACCTATGGCTTCACCTGACTTGGTGTAAACCTTTAAAATTTCTCCAGCAATTGGAGCTTGAACATAGCTCAATTTTAATTCTGCTTCGGCTTTTCTGACATTGGCGATCGCATTACTAACTTGGGCTAGGGCTACTTGCACATCACTAGGACTAACGTCCAAAAGCCTACTCAATCTGGCTTTTTCTTCATCAATTTGTCTTTGCAAAGTTGCTACAGTTTTGTCACGGTTAACTTTGGCTTCAATCAGCTGCTGTTGCAAAGTTGCTAAATTTTGTATTTGATTAGCTCTCGCCTCGGCAAGTTGCTGTCGGAGAGTTGCCAATGTCTGCCTCAAAGTAGCTTGACCTTCAGCAACCTGCTGATTAGCAGTAACCGCACTTAGGCGTCTTCTATCGCGCTCCTGTTGAGAAATCGCACCTTCTCGGTATAAAAACTCATAGCGCCCAGCATCAACTTGAGCATTGCGCTGTTCGGCTTGGATACGTGCCAGAGTTGCTCTGAGAGCCTCTCTTTGGCCGCTGAGTTCAGCTTCTAGGCGATTCACCGTTGCTTGTTGAACAAGTTTTTCTCCACTTAACTGAGCTGCAATCCGAGCAATTGTCGCTTGCTGAGCATTCTTTTCCCCAATCAACTGCGCTTGTAGGCGAGCAATAACCGATCTTTGGGCTTGGATATCTCTTGGAGAACCAGCTCTGACTTGGGCTAAATTCGCACGCGCTTCTTGGACTTTAGCTTTTGCCTCTTCTAGTGCAGCTATTTGGGTATCGCGGTTGTCCAAAATTGCCACAATTTGGCCTTGTCTGACCTTTTCACCCTCTTTCACCAGAAGTTGCTGAATTCGTGAGGATGGTGCTAATCCTGACGATGGCGCAGACAATTTAATAACCTCGCCTCGCGGTTCCAAACGCCCTACAGCACTAATGCTATTGGTAGATGGCATTACTGGTGCGGATACAGTTAGTTTTTTGAGCTGCTCAATTTTTGCTGTACCTAGTATCCCAGCAGCAATTACTACTGGCACAGCCACAGCGATACCCCACCAAATTTTAGGTTGTTCGGGATTAAATGTCTGCTCAGTTGGCTTTGGCTTCTCGGTCACCCTTGACATAGTTGTTGCCCGTTTATCTGAATTGTGCTGATGCAAGTAAAAAAGGGTTTTTAATCTTAGAATTCAGAATTCAGAATTCAGAATTCAGAATTCAGCAATCTTTTAGTGGGGCATATCAGATATAGAGACACGAAATATCGCGTCTCTATTGAAAATCCAAAACTGCTATGATGCGGTACTCTAAGCTGTTCAACATTTAAATTGCATAACTAGGGCGGGCAAGATACCCACCCCACAAGAGTTATGTTTAATTCAATTATGCAAATTAAATGTTTTTTAGCTTACTAATAGATTCACTACCGCAAAAATAATGTTATTAACATCAACTAATTAGTGAATGCTAGTAGCTGTTTACTGATAAGATAATTCTCCAATTCAGGAACAAAGCCAGAGAAGCTCTAACTTTCGACAAAAGTTCAGAATAGAATAGTAAAAAAATCAATCGTTGTATACCCACTTGATTTTGTGCAAATTATCAAGCTTAGATATCCAAGCATTATTGATTCTTTATTCTGAATTCTTTATTCTGACTTCTGAATTCTGAATTCTGAATTCTTATGCTTAATCAGCGGAGGCTACATTTATTCACAAAATTGAAAAGCAAGATCAAAAATCATTCATTTCAAAGACCTGATACCAATTCTCAAAAATTTTGCTACACATTATTCTCCGCGTCACTGTGTCACTGTGTCCCCGCGTCATCATCTGTAACCTAGTTAAAGCTAATTGGTCTTATAATCTCCCTCTTTTATTTTGGGACTCCATCAAACTCTCGTTGAATGAATTCTACATTTATCAGTTAAGGGAAAACGTAACGGAGCCTACAGATGGGGGAATTGGGGCATGGGGCATTGGAAGTGCTGAGTTAGGAGTTAGGAGTTAGGAGTTATTCTCCCCCTGCTCCCCCATCTCTCCGAAGTTCTGAGCGCCGGAAGCCGGCGCTCAGACTTCTCTCCTCATCCCCGCATCCCCGCGTCCCCGCGTCCCCGCGTCCCCTAACCCTTGGGATGATTGGAGATTTTTTATTTGGAAATCTCCTGTGGGAGGTCGAATAGAACTGTGGTCATGTAATGTTCTGCCCAAGCAGAACCGAAGGCTTTTTCTAGTACGCGGCGGGTTTTATCGTTTTGCTGCTGTTTAGTGCAGTAGTTGTGTTGTCCAGCGAGATTTTGTGTGACTTGTTCGAGTGGAACTGGACTAGAGGCGATCGCTTGGGTACAATGAATTTCTAAAAAGTCTCGCACGCGAGAGAGAAACATTGTTTCCTCTTCTGGGGAACTAGGGCGCACAAAGATGCAATAATCTGAAAAAATATTTCCCCATTCAGGTAACTCACGCGGCTGGGAAAAGTTCAGCACTGTTAACTGTGTGAGTTCAGCAGTATAGGATTCTGGTAAGGTACGTTCTAAGTGTATGGGAGAAAGGTCTGCGATCGCCGCGCTAATTTGACCTCTACCCCCCACTAAATCACAACCAAACATCGGCAGGTTGTATTCTGGACGGGGAAACATGACGCAATGCAAAATATCGAGCATATTTCCGATTTTTGCCAGTTCCAAGTGCATTTTCCGGAACTGAGGGGTTTGATAGCAACGGTTTTCAATGGTCAGTTTTTCCCCTTCTAGTCTACCTTCCACATACCCCAACTCAGCTGGCAAATGGTAGGGCGATAGATCCAGATGCTGATGCCAAGCTGCCTCAATACAATCAGCTAGCTGACGAATTAGGGGATGTTGTTGCTCACGCAGCGAGGGCATAGAAGTAAATGACATATTCTAGTTGGGAATGCGATCTAGTAGCCAGTCTACAACCTGCCGTGCCTCACAGTCATAGCTTGCAATATTAAGCAAAGACTTACAGCAGCCAACGTAAAGTTATAAGACAGTTGCTTTTCACGAGTATTGTTTATTTTGTAGTCTAAGTTACAGAAATAATTTTGGATTAGCCCATCAGTCAAGGCTAAGGCGAAGAGATGAAACTAGATTCTCATAGACCAGATTTCGCTGTCCAAGCAAGAAGGCTGAATCTGGAAGGTTTACGGCAGTTAGGAGTTTCTGGTTGGGTGAAGCTTTTGGAACTTCCCAACCCTATGAGTTTTGACGAAGCACTTTTATTGTGTCCAGTTTCCCAAGATGAATGGCTAGCTTGGATTCCAGATCATGGAGAGGCGATACTCAATATCAGGCAATTTAGTTATTGGGTATAGGGCATGGGGCACGGGGCATGGGGCATGGGGAGATGAGGGAGATGAGGGAGTGTGGGGAGTGTGGGGGGAAAGATTTCTTCCCCATCCTCCCAAACCTCCCACACCTCCCACACTTCGTGCTTGCCCAATGCCCCATGCCCAATGCCCCATGCCCAATGCCCAATGCCCAATGCCCGATAACTATTACCAAAAATCCGTAACATCGTATCCCAGTTCTGCTAGCATCTGCCGCAGCAGAGGTAAACTCAGTCCAATTACATTGCTGTGACAGCCTTCTATTTTTTCGACGAATAAGCTACCAAAACCTTCAAGGGCAAAGGCGCCGGCACACTTGAGGGGTTCACCCGTGGCCACATAAGCTTCAATTGCCTTGTTGCTCATAGAAGCAAAGTAAACTCTTGTAACTTGAAACTTGACTAAAGTGCGGTTTTGGTCGAGGTCAATTAAGGCGTGACCTGTATATAAGTCACCAAAGCTACCCTGCATTATCTCCCAACGAGCGATCGCTTCACTAGCGTCTGCTGGTTTGCCATGAATCTCATTATTGACAGACAAAACTGAATCACAACCCATAACCAAAGCTGACTCAAACTGTGGGGCTACGGTTTGGGCTTTGTACTGGGCAAGAGTTTTGACCAATTGTTCCGGTTCGCTTAATTGGATTTGCGACTCATCAAAGTCACTGGCTTGAACTATCGGTTCAATACCAACAGTTTGCAGCAAGCGCCGTCGCGCTGGGGAAGCTGAGGCTAGTACAAAAGGTGGAATGCTCATAAAGATGAGGGGGATGAGGGGGATGAACAGGCAGCGGGCAGGGAGCAGGGAGCAGAGGTGAGAATTCCTAACTCCTAACTCCTAACTCCTAACTCCCCACTCCCCACTCCCCACTCCCCACTCCCAATTAATAAACAGAAAAAGAATTTACAACCTCATCAATGGTTTGTTTAACTTTTGGCCAGCGTCTTTCAGAAATTGAGGCGTTGAAGGTAAAAAGTTTACCGCGACTAACAGCGACGCTGGCGATGTTGTGTCGTTGCTGTTGATTGGGGAGTTTAACTTCATACTCTAAGAGGTAGTATGTTTTACCATCTATTTCTCGCTCGGCAGCATTAATTAATTCGGCTGAACGACCAGAATCAGCAGGCGCTAGAGCTGCTTTTCCCAATTTATATCCTACTTCTGTTGGAGTTCCCAATTCTGCTAAAGTTTTATTTTCTGGAACTGGGCTAATCACTACAGAAACATTTTCGGATACCTCAATTAAGTCGTGAAAAACCACATCTGGACCGTTGGCAACTTTAACTTGCAGCCAGCCATTAGGATATAAAAACTGATAGCCATCATTGGTGTCTACAAAGCTTTTGAGTCCAGCTGCAACTGCTACACCAGAATTACTCAGACTAAAACTCAACGCCAATAGCAAAATTAATACAATTCGTTTCCACATTTATACAGGTTCCTTTGGGCTGGAGGCAATACAAGACTTGCATCATTTCTCGTTTTTATTTTCCCACCAAGCGGTACGCTTCGGATGAAGTACCTGCTTCGGAATAAATTCCAAGGGTAATGATTTTGAATAATTGAGGAAATACTAAATGGAGGAAATTTATTCAAAAACAATACTTACATGGCTCTGTGGCGACTTTACTATCATCTTATATGGGCGACAAAAGAGCGACAGCCACTAATTACCCCCGAACGCGAAATCCAACTTTATGGTTACATCATTGGCAAAGCTAATGCACTTGGTAGCATAATCCATGCTATGGGCGGGATAGAAAACCACATTCATTTAGTGACTTCTATTCCACCTAAAATTTCCATATCTGATTTTGTCCAAAATATCAAAGGCAGTAGCGCTCATCATCTTAATCATCTCTCATCCTCACAAGATTTGTTTGGCTGGCAACGCGGATATGGGGTTTTTTCACTTGGAAGCAAACAACTTGAGCAAGCTGTTATGTATGTACAGAATCAGAAAGCACATCATTCAAGTGGGACGATAATTTCGTCTTTGGAACGGCATAATCATGAAGATGATGGACCAAAACTCACGCAGCTAAACCAATAAATTTAAATTTCTTCAATTATTAATCTTGGGTATTTGAGTATAGTCAGCTTAAAGCTGACTTGAGCTATTAGCCTGAGAATTCATTCTCAGGCGGACTCAGGGGGATAGGCGATGTTTCAAATCTTGCACCTGAACCATCACCCGCCATAGGTTGGAAACCTATGGCTAATAGCGAAAGTCATCTCAAAGATGACTAGAGTCAATAGTAAATACTAAAGAAATAAGCATCAACAAAACAAAAAACCCCGACTTGATAGCCGAGGTAAATGGGAGAAGTCCAAATGTCCAAATGTCGATGAAATATACCGATACCGAAGTCTATTTTTTTAGTTAACATTCAAGGCAGCCAAAACTAGAAGGGTTATATAACTAGCTGGCTTGCTTTGCTGCTTTGTTAATCTATGTAAATAAATTTAACAAATTTTATTACAATTAGTCAACTAGACTTGACAAAAAAGGTTAATAGCTTTCATAAGAGCTACTTATCAGAGCAGTGCTGATGAAAAAGGGACTGGGCACTGGTATTTTTACAGCGCAAAAGTCTTTACAATGCCTTTGGTGACTCAAAAAGTATTTTTCAACGTATGACGAATCAATCTCCTATCCCGGTTATTGTCAATGGTGCTGCTGGTAAAATGGGTCGTGAAGTAGTTAAGGCGGTGGCGCAAGCACCTGATTTGAATTTAGTTGGTGCAATTGACAGCAGTCCGGAACATCAAGATAAAGATGCTGGAGAACTGGCGGGTTTAAGTGAACCTTTGGAAGTGCCAATTACCAATCAATTAGAACCGATGTTGGGTTATGTGGCTGGGGAAAGACAAGGACCGCCAGGGGTGATGGTAGACTTTACCCATCCCGATTCAGTTTATGACAATATTCGCAGTGCGATCGCCTATGGTATTCGTCCTGTAGTTGGCACCACTGGATTAAGTCCAGAACAAATTCAAGATTTAGCCGACTTTGCCGAGAAAGCTAGTACTGGTTGTCTAATTATTCCTAACTTTTCCATTGGTATGGTGCTGCTGCAACAAGCCGCAGTCGTCGCCTCTCAATATTTTGACCATGTAGAAATTATTGAACTACATCATAACCAAAAAGCTGATGCTCCCAGTGGTACTGCGATTCAGACCGCGCAGTTATTAGGAGAATTAGGTAAACCTTTTAACCCTCCCTTAGTGGAAGAAACTGAAAAATTACCAGGAGCTAGGGGAAGCCGAGCAGAGGAAGGCATTAGAATTCATAGTGTGCGGTTACCGGGATTAGTCGCCCATCAGGAAGTTATTTTTGGCGCACCGGGACAGATTTATACTTTACGACATGATACGAGCGATCGCGCTTGCTATATGCCAGGAGTGTTATTAGCCATTCGCAAAGTCTTAGAGCTAAAGTCGTTAATATATGGATTAGAAAAAATACTTTAAACAGAAGTCAGAATTCAGAAGTCAGAATTCAGAAGTTCAATTTCTTTTTCTGACGACTGACGCCTTTATTCTTTATTGTTAAACTTACTACTCAGCACTCAGCACTCATGTTAGTACCACTGACTCGCCAGAAATTTGAACAAATTGTGCCCTTAATTGCCACTGGTCTTCAGTATAAGTACTACTGGGGAAAGTTTGCAAATTTTTTGCAACGCCTGTTAATTTCTGTAGTTGCCATAGTCGGAATTCTGCTTTTAAAAGCCTTTTTCAGGCTAGAGTTTGGCCCCATAATATTTGTAGTGGGAGTAATTAGCGCTTTTTTTTGGCTATGGTATCCAGTATTTCAAGCGAGTATGCGGAATATACAGTGCCGTCGTTACAAATACAGCGGCTTTTTTCGCGGCCGAGTCCTAGATTGGTGGATTACAGACCAGTTAGTTGGGAAACAGGAAACCGTCAATAGTAAAGGTGAATTGGTAATTGTAGAAAACCGAGAAAAACGGATTAATTTAGAAGTGGGTGATGACACAGGATTTAGTATTGAATTTGACGCACCACTACGTTCTAGCTATAAAGCCATCGCCCGCGGTCAAATTGCCGAAATGGTAGTGATGTCAAATCGCCCAGATTTAAGCAGCATTGAAGAATTCACCGATATATACATTCCCAGTCGTGAGTTGTGGGTCAGCGATTATCCTTACCTGCGGCGCGATTTCTTTAATGAAGTCGGCCGTCGCTTGCGTGAAGATCGACAGGAAAGAAGGTCGCGTCGGCCTCGGCGCAGAGTAGAGGAGTGATATCGTGTCCGGCAAATGTGAATACCTTTGGTAATGCGTCCGCAAACTGGTTCTTTGGCTTTGCGATAACCTGTCTCTCACTCTTCCAAGCTTAGATGTGGCTCAATTGTTGTGATTTTTGGTATTGCGATCGCACTAATTGATGCACCTATCTTTATATTATGGGTGATTTGCCGGACATGATATCGTTTGCAAATGACCAATGACCAATGACCAATGGCAATCAAAATTATTATTTAGCCGAACCTGATTTTTTCGTTCCTGGTTGGTTTAGCGGAGTTGGGGAATTTGGTTGGCGACTAGTGCGAAAAGTCACATTCACGCCTTCATTTGATTGCTCTAACACCAGTAAAGGTGTCGGTTTAGCCTTTTGATCCCAATGCATGGTAGCAATCCGGCCTTGAATTGTTGGTTGCCAACTATCTTCATCTTCTATAGGACTTAAGTAAGTTTCTATACAATCAATAATTTGGCTAATAGTTGCCGAAGTTGCTTGCGTTGGTAACTTCATTAACCGGACTTGAATACGAAACAGTACGCGTTTAGCAGGGTTTGGCGGAGTACCAGTTTCATACTCCACATCAAAAATTTCATCCACCTGCCGACCGGCACTGTTGGCAATTCCCACCGATCCTTGTTGGGCTTGATTTGGACGCAGCGCTTGAGAAATTTTATCTTTGACCTTAATCTTTACTTGATTAAGAATTGCAAAGTGAAACACCTCCTCTGACATCCGCATTCGCAGATAATCTAGGTTAAAATCCCGTGAATTCACCAAATCGGGATTAGTTTCCATTTTGCGAATTGTTTCTAAGGCTAGCTTAAATTTTTTTTCTAATTCTCGCGCGCGGAATTGTTCAAACTTAATTTTTTTCTCCAGTTTACTCATCTGGAGTTTACTATACACAATCAAAGCAATCACCACTAAAGCCAGTCCTCCAGAGGTTAGCACCAAGAATGGTGGTGTTTGAGGATTACTTGCTGGCACTTCCTGGGATGCCTTTTTAGGTTTTGTCCCAGAGGATTGGGCAAGAAACATCGAAGTGGGCATGGTTGGGAAACTGAAAAACTTGACTCCTGAACTTTAGGATGCCCAAATTTTGCAGACCATCTTGCTGTATGATTAATATTTTTTACTAAGTAGTTGCGGACTCGGGAGATGAGGGAGACAAATCAATTCAAAATTCAAAATTCAAAATTCAAAATTAAAGAACTTTTGAATGCGTAACTTTTTAATGCCCAATGCCCCATACCCATATGTCACATTTAAGCCTTACTGCCTTGAAGAATATTCGTCTCATCGCCACAGATATGGATGGCACTCTGACTAAACAAGGAAAGTTTACTCCTGCACTGCTACAAGCTTTAGAGGATTTAGCAGCAGCTAATATTAAGGTACTGATTGTCACAGGACGTTCTGCTGGGTGGGTGAGTGGATTGAGTAGTTTGATGCCAGTGGCAGGTGCTATGGCAGAAAATGGCGGTTTGTACTTTCCACCTGGGAACCAAAAACCAGTCGTTTTAACACCCATTCCTGATTTAGCTAAACATCGCCAGCACTTGGCTACAACTTTTGAAAAGTTACAAACTCAATTTCCCCAAATCCAGGAATCTGTTGATAATCGCTTTCGTGTCACTGATTGGACTTTTGATGTAGCTGCTTTGAGTCAAAATGAACTACAAACCCTAGATCGTATCTGCGAACAAATGGGTTGGGGATTTACTTACAGTAACGTCCAGTGTCATATTAAACCCCAAGGGCAAGATAAGGCTGTGGGATTGTTAGAGGTATTACGCAAATACTTTCCTAATTATTCACTAGAAGAAATTGTCACTGTAGGTGATAGTCCCAATGATGAAAGTTTATTCGATCGCCGTTATTTTCCTGTTTCTGTAGGCGTGGCAAATGTGCGGGAATATACAGATAAATTGCAACATCAGCCTGTTTATATTACCACTGCTGCCGAAGGCGATGGATTTTGTGAATTATCTAGTTACATTTTGCAAAGCTGCCAAATCCGCAACTAGAGAAAATCACAACTTGCTCTAAAATAATCTTGTAGCACTGATTTTACAACCATGACAGCTACTCTACCTGTTAGTGTCGAATCAGAAATCTTCTATCCCAGTGCTGATGGTCAACCAGTGGCAGAAACCTACGACCACCTTTATGCTTTATTAACTACCTTAGAAGTACTCAAGCAGTATTTGGCAGATCGTCAGGCAACAGTATTGGCAAATCAATTTCTTTACTACGCACAGGGTTTTCCCAAATTGCGGGTAGCCCCGGATGTGATGGTGATTTTTGATGTTGCACCGGGCGGTCGAGACAACTATAAAATTTGGGAAGAGGGTCAAGTACCAACAGTGATTTTTGAAATGACATCCTTTGGTACTAAAGGAAACGACGAAATCTTCAAAAAGACCCTCTATGAACAGTTGGGTGTTAAAGAATACTGGCTATTTGACCCGAAAGGCGAGTGGGTAGAACAACGACTACGCGGCTATCGGCTGCGGGGAGAAATTTACGAATCTATAGATGATGGACGCAGTGAACCGCTACAACTGCGTTTAGCGATCGAAGGAAAAATAATTGCCTTTTATCGAGAGGATACAGGGGAAAAATTACTCATTGCCGATGAATTGATAGAAGCTTTACGCCAAGAAGTTTTAGCAAGGCAGCAAGCAGAGGAACGCGCAGAAGCTGAACGTCAACGCGCAGAAACTGAACGTCAACGCGCAGAACAAGCGCAGTTAGAAATAGAACAGTTAAAGGCAAAGTTGCGATCGCTCAATATAGAATAAATCCCAATACTACTAAGTAAATTTTTCTGTACCTTTAATTACGAATTACGAATTACGAATTATGATCAAGTCAAATTTATTACTTGAGACAGATTACAATGGATGGGTGTCTATTGCGTTTCAATCTATCACCTAGAGAAGCGAAAAGACTAACAGATACTTCAAAAAAGACAGATTAGGGTTTGATTTCTCACTTCTACCAGAAAATGCAAAACCAAACATAGGATTCCTATTTGATTTTTGAAAAAACTTGCCCTCAACTCAAAAAGATTGATTCCCTGCTCCCTGACTAGATAAATAAGTTCAAAAATCAAAGCGGATTACTATGTAGAATCAATAATTTACCTTTAAATATTGAGGTATAAAATCATGCAAGAAATTGAGAGATTCTTTGGTAACTTATTCAGTAGCATACTCAACCGCTTTAAATATTCTGCAATGGACGCCACTGAGCGAAAAATCAAAGAAACCGTTGACCAACAGGTTGAACAACATCGACAAAGATCCAAGCCTAAGGATCAAGAAGACCGCCAGTAGATAAATATTGTACTAGGAAATTCAGGTGTCAGAAGTTTAACGTGGCGATCGCACCTGAAACTCATTACTAAATCCATAGCGCTTCCTGATTGTTGAGGGTAGCGCTATTTTCTCATCCTCACTATCTACGGGTATGATATTCAGTAATATTGATCTTGCTACTCAGAAAAAAAATCAGATACAAACTAAAGTAGACAAAACAATATCACAAAACACCCTTAAAATTACCAGTGCCAATTTATGGAAACACTGCTAAACAACCGCTATCGAGTTATTCGGACTTTAGGAAGCGGTGGGTTTGGTGAAACTTTCTTAGCGGAAGATACCCAAATGCCTTCTAACCGCCGCTGTGTAATTAAACAGCTAAGACCAATTCACAACAACCCGCAAATTTATCAGCTAGTGCAAGAAAGATTCCAGCGGGAAGCGGCAATTTTAGAAGATTTGGGTGGTACAAGTAACCAAATTCCCACTTTATATGCTTACTTTCAGTCAGATGGACAATTTTACTTAGTTCAAGAGTGGATAGAAGGTGATACCTTAACAGCAAAAGTACACGAACAAGGCTTATTAAGTGAAAGCGCCGTTAGAGAAATATTAATACATTTATTACCAGTACTAGAACAAGTACACAATCAACGGATTGTGCATCGAGATATCAAGCCAGATAATATCATTTTGCGTCATCGAGATCATAAAGCAGTGCTGATTGATTTCGGTGCTGTCCGCGAATCAATGGGAACAGTAGTAAATTCCCAAGGGTTTCCTACGAGTTCGATTGTGATTGGTACACCGGGATTTATGCCAAGCGAACAAGCCGCAGGTAGACCAGTTTATTCGAGTGATTTATACAGCTTGGGAATGACAGCAATTTATCTTCTCACTGGAAAACAACCGCAAGAATTAGAGACAGATTCACGTAGCGGAGAAATTATTTGGCAAAGACATGCTTTGAGTATTAGTCCTACATTAGCAGGAGTCATAGATCGAGCGATCGCCTACCATCCACGCGATCGTTTTGCCACAGCCAGAGAAATGCTAGACGCTTTGCAATTTGGCTCATTTCCTCCAACAGTACCTTACAATCAACCCCCAGCAGCACCAACAATACCTTACAACCAACCCCCAGCAGCACAAACAACACCTTACAACCAACCCCCAGTAGTTAACGTACAACCTCCTGCAACGCTACAAAATACAGTTGCTGTTAGTCCAGGTTCTAGTAGTCAACCTACCCATCAAAATACTGTACACAAGAGTGGACAAAAGGGAATCCTTCTCGGTAGTTTAATTGCTGGTGGTTTAATTGGTAGTTCTATAGTTATTGGTTTTGCTCTTAATAAATCAAATCAACCAATAGCCGAGTCTACACCTTCATCAACTGAACTTTCAACAAATAGTAATGACAAACAAAACGTCCCACCATCTGTAAGTTCTCAAGAGCCTGTTGATTCTCCAGTTGCACAACAAACCACACCTCCTATTCAGCGACCTGTTGATTCTCCAGTTGTGCAACAAACCACATCTCCTATTCAACAATCTACTTCAACACAACAACAAATTAATCGACCCTCACCAGAAGAAGCAGTGGAAAATTATTATGAAACTATTAATGAAGGCGAATATCGAGAAGCATGGGATCTGTTATCTCCCAGCTATCAAAATAATCAACGTCTTCACCCCAAAGGTTATCTTTCTTATATTGATTGGTGGGGAGGACAAGTAGAAAGTGTAAATGTTGAACAAGTGAGTTTAGTAGGAAATAATTCAGAAACAGCTACGGTTAATGCTCAATTGAGATACTTTCTGAAAAATGGTAAACAATCACCTAGTTCTGTGCGTTTCTCGCTTTTATGGGATGAGGGAAATAGCAGATGGGTTATAACTGGTGCTAAATAGATTGATACAGGAGGGAACAGCCAACAGCCTTGAAAGTCAATTAATCTCGGTGAAGTCTGACTCCTGAATTCTTCTTCAAAAAATATCTTTTCGCTTTTGCAAATAAAACGTCATAGTCAAATAAATAAGTGCGTGCAAACATAAAATACTCCAATTCAAACTCAAATTAGACCATGTTGCTTCATAAATAAGTGTTGGTTCAAATGGTTGTGGGAGTATACTGCCGTCAGGTAATTTAATCGGTTCGGGAACCAGTTGGTTAAGATTAACTAAAGTACCATAAGCCCCGACTGACCAACGACTCAGCATTAACCAAGAAACTTTACTGGCAACACCTTCTAATTTGAACAAAACGCCAGAAAAGATAAACTGAGGAAGTAACAACAAAGGTAATGCACTATTAGCTTGACTGGTATTTTTGACAAATGCTGAAACAAATAAACCTAGACTAATACTAGTTAAAAGTGTTAAAAATGTAGTAATACTTAATCCCCATTGCCAAGAAATTAATTCTGGTTGTGGGGATTTAAATAATAGGAAAATCACCACTGTCATTAACAGAGTTTGTAATCCTGCTAAAATTGAAAGAATTGCGACTTTAGAACTCAGATAAGCAAATAAACCCAAATTTACTAACCGTTCTCTTAGGTAAATCGCTGACTCTTTGACAATTTCTTGTAATGAGCTAGAAAGTCCTACCCATAACGCAGCACAAGTAAAGACGAATAACACACGTAAAGCTAAAGGTGCAAGAGTTGGATCGGGTTGTTCTCCTAATACTAAAGGATCTTGATTTTGGATAGCGAATGTCATTAAACTAATACTAATAGGTGCTGTTAAAAGTGCTAAAGCCAGGTTTACGCGATCGCGCTTTTGAATTTGAAAGTAACGTTGGGCTAAAATCTTAAACTGTTCCCAAAAAGAAATGCCATGACTGTGATTATTGACAATATTCGACTCTCGTAATTGGGTTCCAGAATTGAGATGATTTTCAATATAGCGGCGATAATCATCTGATTGCCGGAATTTGTTAGCTTGGTCGATGATATTTTCTGGTTTTTCTAGCTGATTATAAATATCAGCAAAGTCATCTTTGACACCAAAAAACTGTAAACATTCATCAGCAGGGCCAAAATAACATAGCCTTCCTCCTCGACCGAGAAAGACAACGCGATCGCATAATTTAATATTCGTCGTTGCATGAGTCACCAAAATAACCGTGCGTCCCTGATCGGCTAATTTGCGTAACAGCTGCATCATCTTTTTATCCAATCCGGGATCGAGTCCAGAAGTTGGTTCATCTAAGAAAAATAACTTCGGATCGGCTAGTAATTCCACCCCAATACTTACCCGCTTCCGCTGTCCTCCACTCAGTTGGGACACTTTAGCATCCCGACGATGGGACATTTCTACATCTTGTAAAGTTTTTTCCACCACCTGATTTACATCAATATCTGGCGGTAGTCGCAGCTTAGCAGCGTAGGTGAGAACTTCAGATACGGTGAGTTCTTGGTGAATAATGTCGTCTTGGGGTACATAACCAATGTGCGTGCGATACATGTTGAAATTGTTTCGCAAATTTTCACCATTTAAATAGACTACACCTTGGGTTGTCTGCTCAACTCCCAATAATGTCCGCATCAAAGTTGACTTACCAGCACCACTTCCTCCCACCAAGGCGACAAACTGTCCGGGTTCAATCGGTATGGAAATATCATCCAATCGCCGCTTGTCTCGATCTTGGATGACTAAATTACAAGCATCCAAGCGAATTTGATTTCCGCGATCGAGTATTTGTAACTCATCGCCCCGCAGCACCAGTGTAAATGGTCCAATGCGAATTGTTGCTCCTGATGACAATACAGCAGTGCTATTAACTTTTTGCCCATTTAGAAAAACACCATTGGTACTATAGTCGCGGAGAATATAACGTCCTTGAGCGTCAGTATCAATTGTTGCGTGGCGGCGAGAAACGGTAGGGGCTTCTAAAGGTAAAGTAGCGTTGACATCACGACCTAGTAAAACCGACCGATTTTTCAGAGAAACCCTTTGTAATTGTTGTGTATTGTTAGCTGAGGGTTGGGTCTGATTATAGTATGTCAGTACTATCTGGTCTTGAGAGTTCTGACCGATGCGGATTTCTGTGCCGTTTTTGAGGCTATGGCCAGATTCTGGAGTTATCCGGATGTGATTGATATAAAGCCCATTGGTACTGGGTTTGTCACCGTTTCCATCATAAATGCGATAGTCTTGGCCATCTTTGCGTAAGAGAGCTTGATATCTTCCCACAAGTTGCCAATCTATAGGGACAACTAGATCGGCAAAAGTGCGATCGCGCCCCAAAATATGTTGTTGTTCCTTGAGTTCAAAGTATAAGATTATCCCTTTATTTTCTAGTTTTAAATAAGAATTTACATTTGTACCATTGTTGCCAGCATTCATAAACTTAAGTTTGTTTCAAAATATTTGACGAAAGTTAATGATTTGTATAAAAAATATATATTATTCAATATTTAAATTAAAGCAGATTATTCACAGTGATATTAAAACAGATAACATCATTGTGGGCGATCGCAATCAAAAACCAGTGTTAATTGATTTTGGCGCAATACGAGAATCAATGCGAACAATATGCCAGTCATCTAAGCCAAATTGAGCTAAGCTTGTCCTTTTTCCATTGACCAGATTCTAGATGAGGATTTTTACCGACTGTAAGTTCATGTCTAAAGGATAGACAGGTTAACCGAAAAGTTCTACAATCTGAACTGATTGCGGTAATTTTACCTATTGCCCAATCCATATATGCATAGTAAAGATTTTCTAGTGATTCCATTTGATTGTGGAAGCACTAAATTAATATAGGAAAGTCTTGAAGAAAGGACAGCAAACAAATGGATGTCAAGCTGATTCTAGCTGGTTTAACAGTTATATTTACGATTTCGTGCCTATTTTTTGGCACGAAAAACGGATTCTATGACTCAGATAACTATCACGGCAATGGTTCTGCACATTGAGAGAAATTTGTAGACGCTGGGGCAACTTTCCGTAGGGTAGGTTGGCTAAGAGCGCTAATAACTTTCACAGGGAAAACAGGCAAGAGGCAAGACTCCTTGAGCCAATAGTTTGATAGCTCTCTCGTTATCCAACTTTTCCGAACTAGTGCGGGTTCGGTAGAGGCGTCCTCCCCAATCAAAAATCCGTATTCTTAGGGTGTAGGGGCGCATGATAAAACTTACCCCTAAGTCACAAAACCAAAATTTGTGCAATTTTTGGGTTTTGGGACATGTCCATGACGATGAGGTTTGAGGGGAGGAGAGCATGAGGGATAATCTGTCGGCATCCTCTCGCGTAGATGCTGGTGAAGCGGGTAGTGAATTAGAATGTTTGCCCTACAGTGTTCAGCATCACGATGAGGGCGTCTGTTTATTAGTGAAGATGGGGCCACACCGCATTCTTTTGGACTGTGGTTTGGAGGATATATCATCATTGGCGAGGGGGCTTAACAAGTCGGTACGCCAAGCCAGCCCGTCCTTACCAGCAGATTTAGTTTTAATTAGTCACGCCCACCCAGATCACGCCAGAGGCTTACTGGCACTGCATAAAGCCTTTCCCAAGTTACCCATCTATGGCAGTGAAGTAACCAACAAGTTATTGCCCCTGAATTGGCAAGACCAAGAAAGAGAGAAAATCGCCCAATTTTGTCATGCTTTGCCGTTGCGATCGCCTGTGGAATTCCAAGAAGGTCTGGTGGCAGAATTATTTCCCGCAGGGCATTTACCAGGAGCAGTGGCAATTCTCCTCAGTTATACCACCCAACAGCGTACTTATAAGCTACTGTACACAGGGGACTTTTTCTTATCCAACTCCCGGCTAGTAGAAGGTTTGCGGTTAGATGAACTACGTGGCTTAGACTTGGATGTGCTAATCATTGAAGGCACTTATGGCACATCCCGCCATCCCCACCGTCGTAACCAAGAAAATCAATTAGCAGAGCGAATTAATCGGGCGATCGCTGAGCATTGTTCTGTAATCCTTCCCACCCCTGCTTTAGGGCTTGGCCAAGAACTGTTAATGCTGTTGCGCTCTCATCACCACTTCACTGGACGAGATTTAGATATCTGGGTAGATGGTGCCGTGGCCACTGGCTGCGACGCGTACCTAGAACTGCTGCCCCACCTCCCTCCATCAGTACAAAACTTTGCCCGCCATCAACCTTTGTTTTGGGACGAACGGGTGCGTCCCCGAGTGCGTCGTTTGCAGCCAGAAGAACGCGCCACTGTTGGCAAGTCACCCTGTATTGTTCTGACTGACTCGACAGCTGATTTACGCGAACATTGCCAACCTAATACTGGCCCTTGGCTAATCCTAGTACCAGAAAAAATTGATATAAAACTTAACAAAAAATATTTAGCACCCACTACCGTCGAAAGCTATCTCCTGGCTCAGCATAGTGATGGTCCTGGTACTACCCAGCTAATTCATAATTTGCGACCCCAGCACGTGATTTTTGTCCACGGTTCCCCTACCTACTTAGCCGACCTCACAAGCTTAGAGGAGTTACAAAACCGCTATCACGTCCATTCTCCAGCGGCTGAGACTTTGGTGGAATTGCCTATCGGCGATACATTTTTGCAACCGGCAGCGCCAGAGACGAATTATGAAGGGGAACTGACGGAGTTAGGAACAGTAGTGACAATCACACTCCCCGATGCCATCACAGCCGATCCTCGTTGGCAACAGTTTGCCGATACTGGTTTAATTGAGGCTCGTTGGCAGGGTGAGGAACTAGTATTAAGGGGATTATCTCAGCGAGAACTGCTCAATCAAAATAGCGATCGCTATACATGGACAGATGTAGACTGTTGTGGTACTTGCCGACATCAAAGGGGGCAGCGGTGTTGGAATCCAGCTTCCCCATTGTATAACTTTAAGGTAACTTTAGAAGGTTACTGTCCTGCTTTTGAACGGTTAAATGATAGTCAATAGTCATTTGTCCGTTGTCATTTGTCTTTTGCGATTGCCATTAGTCATTAGCAGTTGAACTAATGACCAATGACTAAGGACTAATGACTAATGACCAATGACTAATGACTCGTTTATTCGGGATTAGAGTCAGTGTAACGATTGCGGATGCGTTCAGCTTCGGGACAATCCTCTGTTAGGAGAGGTTCCACATTTCCGCGTGGCACTGAAGCCAATTTTTGCGTTACAGCACCTATGCTCTCGAGGCGAACCATTTCTTCCCAAGAACAAATTTCGTCTTCTTCTTCTGTTTCATAGCGTAGGGTTACTAAATCTCCCTCTATGTCTATGATGCGGGCGCGTTCAATCCAGCGTTGCTGGTCCCGCAAGAAAACACATACCTCCCGCCCGTCGCAACACAGTTGATAAATCTTGCGGTGTAGCATGTACTGCTTCTGCCTTTTTAAACAACGTAGTTAAACCTGTCAAAATCTGGGTTTGACCCCATTAGATTACACCTTTAAGAGGTTAATTTCACTGTTGAGGACAAGTACGCCTCACGACCCAATCTCAAGATTTGCTTGTAGTTGTCAGAATCTAGGAAGATTTTGGGTCATCAACCAATGAACTCAATCTCTTTGGGGCTGAATTTCAGGGAATGTTTGCTTCATAGAAGTCGAACAAATCGAGGTTTTTCCTCACAAGGTTAATATTTGCTGGTAAGTCCTTTCTACCATTATGTAATAAAAAATACTGAGAAACAAGCGTTGATTGCGGTTGTTTAATTTGCCTACTTGTAGTCATTGGCATTACTATGAAGTCCGGGGACTGTGCTTTACTTTTACCCCTGTGTATTTGATCTTAACTCATTCTCTTGCTGACCTTGATGATTTTCAAAAACAACACACAAAGAGTTTTGAGTTTTTCAGGTTTTTGCTTGAACAAGGGGATGCGGGGACACGGGGGTGCGGGGACGCTGAGAATTCTTTCTTTGCGTCGGAGCGTCTCCCCCTCTTTGGATCTCCTTCATCCCTCACTCCCCTTATGTCAGTATCAACAAGATTTGTACGGTAGCGGTAATTCCATTAGCACATTGGACGAGGATGCTTCTCGTTTGATTTGACCTGTGCGAATTGCATCGTATAAGGCTGCCAGGGCTGACAAATCCTCGGACTGATAGCATTTGGTGGCCAGCACTTGATGGAGTAAACCTTCAGATTCAACACTAAGATATCCAGTTTGGAAAGCAGATTCAACAATTGTGCGAATCATCTTGATTACGGCAGAGTGAGCAATTTATAACGTCCAGTGTGGAATATTTCCCTCTACTGCTGATTGATATGGAACATTGATAACATGTGATTCTGGTTACATATACTTAGTGACTTACATCACAACATTAAGTGAGAAGGACTGGGGATTGGGTAAGAGCGCCCAAAAATTATCGAAAGGCAATCAAGCAAAAAACTGGCGGAAATCCTCATCTTTTTGACTTAATTGCACCCAGTCTAAGTTTAAGGACTGAAATTTTTGCACTAAGCGATCGCAAGCAGGACGTTCGGTAGCATAGTGTCCTGCGTCGATTAAAATGAGATTGCAATCGCGGCTTTCTTGAAACTGATGAAATTTGCAGTCAGAAGTTAAGTAAGCTTGGGCACCAGTTTTGCTGACTGCTGAAATGAAGCTAGCTCCGGAACCACCCAAAACGGCAACTCGTGAAATTATTTGCTGTAAATTATCAGTTGGGGAAAAAATTAAATTCGGGGAAGCAAGTCGGGTTTGAATGGCTTGGAGTAATTCTTGTAGTGTCATTGATGGCCCTAGCAAACCAACACGACCGTATCCTAATCCTGGCTGTGTGGTTACTATGGGAGTAACTTGTTTGAGTTCTAAAATTTGAGCCAACACATCAGCAGTACCATCTTCTACTTGGTCAAAATTTGTGTGGGCGCTGTAAATACCAATATTATGGGTAAAGGCTAAGCGTACCATTTCTGCCATCGCCTCACCAGTGCGTAAAGATTTGGGAGGTGTAAAAATCAGAGGGTGATGGGCAAAAATTAGATTAGCATTAAGAGCGATCGCTTCGTGCATCACTGCCAAAGTTGGTGTTAAACAGACCAATACTCGTACTCTTTCCTGTAACACTCCTGGCTCAATCTGCCAACCGCAATTATCCCAGCTTTCACACCAAGCGGGATTTGCCCATGCTTCAAACCAAGTAATTAAATCAGCAATTTTCATATTTAATTTTTAAGTTGTAATTTCTGATTGCTAATCAGTGTTTCTGTGGTTGAATATCTAATTTTAATGCTATTTGCTGACGCATTTCTTGGAAAGGTTTATTCCATACAGGACTAGCATTCCAGTTCCATACTGCCACTGGAATAAGTTGTTCCTGAGCGAGATAAGTTAGCAGGCGATATTCATCTTCTGGTTCTCTAGAAAAGGTGAAAGGATTGCGGTAGCCGGTATCACACAGTTTATAAGAAGTGATTTGACCGTGACTAATACGTTGTATCAGTTCCTTACCTTTAGTAAGTAAATAATCAAAAAAAACTAAGCTAAAAGGCTCTATATCCGCACGATTTTCTGGGTCTTTTTGTACCCATCTTGCCCAATCAAATCCATATATAAAGTCGTGAACGTAACGAAAACGAATTTCTGTATTAATTCCAAACATTTCTGTCAGGCAAACCATTTTTTCCCCAAACTTTTTTAAAAAAGAAACAGCACCTTCATCTGCTACTAAAGCCTGTCTGAGCATACTACTTACCAAAAAATCAAAATCCCAGAATATGTTTTCTGGAAAATTTTGCAACTGGCTATTAACTATACATTGCAAAGTTTCTTGAAGTGTTGTGATGATTTTGATATCCGTGTTTTCTTCAGCAATCAAATTTTCCAATTCTGCAAAACTGGTAATGATTTTTTTTTGGGGATTAAGTGACAAAAGATTAACAGAGTGCTGGGCAAGTATTTTATCAATCAGTTGGAAAGTATGAGTCGGTGTGAGTTCTTGCTTCATAGTAATTGAAATAGCCCAGCAGCTGACACTAAGTATTAGTTTATATTGGAATATGTCAATTATTAAAAAAATATAAACAAACTTAATTTTTTATTTACAAACTGATACATACAATTTGTTGAGTATGTGTATGGTTTATTTCTCATGAAAATTTTTCGCCAAAAAGGCATTTCAGCAAGGTTTACAATATTCTATCCTTTGAGTAGGCACTAACAACAGAGTATTTAAACTCTATAAAGCTATGCCTGAATTGAAGAAGAATACAGAACACAGAATGGGCTAAACCTTAGCTATCCGCTAACAGAATTCAGAATTAAGACGCGACGCTCGAATACTCGCTACCGCTGCGCTATCGTTCGCGTAGCTAAGCCGTGTCCGCGAGCGTCTTGAAGACCATTAAAACGTAGATTTGGTCGGGGTCTTAAACCTACTTATTCATCCGGCAGTCGTACACAATTCATTCTGAATTCTGACGACTGACGCCTGAATTCTGTTTTGTTGATAAATTACAGCAGATTGCAAGTTGGTGAGGTACAGATAATCGTAGGGGCACAATATATTGTGCCCCAAAGAGTGTACTTTATTTACCTAAAATATGCTGTAAATTTGAGAAATTGCTATCCAGAAATGTGGACAACTAATTCTCTTGAATGACTGCGCTGGCGGTGTTCCCAAATATAAATTCCCTGCCAAGTTCCCAGCACCAGATGACCGCGATTAATGGGGATATGTTCAGAAGTGTGAGTGAGGGCTGTCCGGATGTGTGCTGGCATGTCATCAGCGCCTTCTGCGTCGTGGATATATTTAGCTGATTCTGGCACTAGTTTTGCCATAAAATTAGCTAGATCCACAAGAACATCAGGATCGGCATTTTCTTGGATGACTAAGCTGGCGGAAGTGTGGCGTAAAAATAAAGTGCAAAGACCAGTTTCAACGCCGGACTCTCCAACGATCGCTTCAATTTTATTGGTGATATTGTAAAAAGATTTGCCAGCAGTGGTAATTCTTAATAACTTTTGGTAGTGACTCATTTGAAACAATAGATAGTGATAACAGTCAAAGCGATTTAGCAGTTCAATCTGCTTGATTTTGTTTTGTATCTAGTTTCTCATGCGACTGAGTAGGTCCTTTTCCAAAGAAGCTTAAAACTGCATTTACAGACTTTTTTAAGGCATCAGGAATAATAGGTGTGCTAGGCAGGTTGTGAGACAAAGCTGTAATATTAGTTAGATCTGGTTCTGGCAATTGTAAACTCTTTTTAGAGGATGTTGTATCATTATGGTTGGAATTCATAGTTTTTGTAGTTCAGGAATGAAATAAACTGTTACCTGATGTAACAAGGCAACAATGGCGATTCCGGCAGTTACAAAAGTAGCATACGTCAAGGATTGGGAAATATCCTCTATTTGCTTCTGATTTTCATTATAAGTCTCTCTCAAGTTAGCTAACATCTGTAAATGATATTCTTGAGGTGAAAACTCCAAATACCTATTTTGAAAATCTTCAGTTTCTAGGTTGGGACTGACAAAAAATTTACGTGGTAATAAAGCCCGTATTAATAGCATAAAGTTGAAAAGCAGTAACAATATTTCTACTACACTGAAAAAACTATATCTGGTAATCAGTCTAGATATTGTTAGAAAACTTAATAATGCTGTGTTTGTGACAAATAGGATGTTCATCTGAGTGATTAAAACTTGGCGTTCTTCCTTTTGCCTTTCAAGCACTCGACGTACATCTTGGGCGGCTAATTCTAACGTTTCTTTGTCTATTGTTGAACTTTCCATGATTGATTTTAACTTGACTGGAAATAATTAATCACAGCCTGAGCGATCGCTTCATTACCATCCTTAGCAATTGGTTGTGATTGCTTTGGTGCTTGGGGTAACTCACGCAGAAAATGCCAAGTTCCTGCAAAAAACTCAGCAGGAGTGACAATTTGATGTTGATTGTAATTAATTACACCTTCTAAGAGAAAACTTGCTTCCGCAAAATCTTCCCGGGGAATAGTAACAATTGGTAGTTGTAATTTTGTGGCTTCAGCAAAAGTACTGTAACCAGGCTTGGAAACCACTCGCCCACAAATGGGCATAAAATCTACAGGGCGGTATTTACGGTCATTAATTTTGATTAAATTTGGTAAATCAGGGGCAAATTGATCGAAGATAATGAACTGCCAATCGGAAAATTCTCGCAGATTTTCATAGGGAATTTGCTGTAAACCCAAGCCTCCGAAAGTCAATAAAATAGTTTTTTCGATTGGTGTAGTTATCCCCCAAAGAGAACGTAAATCATCAAGAGAATAGCGGGGAGAACCGCCTGTTAAGCCAACATCTGTGATATGATTAAAGGCTTGCATCCTTTCGTGGAAAGGGAGACGAAACAGGCGATCGCATTTTGAATACCAATCACTAATCCAGTCTGCAACTGCTATAAATTCACCACCCCAATCTCTGTAGATAAAATCCCAGCCAAAGTTACTCATCATCCAGCAGGGAATATTTGCAGCTTTGGCAAATCCAGGAGCAAGAAAAGGAATATCTGCCAAGATAAGATTGACGCGATTTTGACGTATAAAATTGACTTCTGAGGCAATTAACGAATTTTGATGCTTTTTAATATCGAGCAACTTTTCTAAAGTTGCGACTTTATCCATTGTCAAACTATCAGCTTGCACCACACCCAAATCAAATGCACGAGGACGATAGATAAAATCGCCTTCTATGTAGCAATCTAACAACCAGCGTGGTGCAGTAGTCACCATAATTAACAGAACTTCTGGACATAACTTTTGAATTGTCGCAGCTACAGAAGCCATGCGAGTGGCATGACCAAATCCGTGGTTAGTGATGGCTAAATATAAAATTGGGCGTTCCATTTTTAATTGGGGAATGGGCAGTGGGGAGTGGGGAGTTAGTAATTTTTATCTCCTAACTCTTAAGTTTTAACTCTTAATTAGTTTTGAAAAAAGTTTTAATTACCTCAATTAAGTGGTCAATTTCCGATTCTAAAGTAAAGTAATGGACGGTGGCGCGGATACAGCTAGGGTCGGCAATTGTGCGAGTTAATATTTTTTTTGATTCTAAAAATTGCACTAATTTGAGATGAGCTTGGGGCTGATTATTTGTCAGTTGAAAAGAGACTATACCGCTTTCGGGTGTGGAAGTTTGCAGACATTTAATATCGGGTAACGCTATCAATTGTCGCCAGAGGTACTCGCTGTTGTGGCAAATTTGTTCGTAACGTTGCTGTGGGGTTCCCCATTGCTGATGGATAGCGATCGCCTCCCGTAACCCGACATACAAAGGATAAGCTATTGTAGAGACTTCATATCGTCGCCCATCTGGAAGCCAATCCACAGGCTGAGATTGGCTATCGACAACAACGCCATTCAAGCCAATAAATGTAGGTTTGAGGCTTTCTCGTGCTTCTGGACGCACATACAAACCGCCTGCACCAGCGGGGCCACATAACCATTTATGACCAGTAAAAGCATAAAAATCTACCCCCAATTCAGTCAAGTTTAAAGGTAACAAACCAGCAGATTGGGCAGCGTCTATTAAGAGTGCAGAATGATTATTTCTGCATACTTCAGCAATTTTGTCCAGAGGTAAAACTTGACCGGTATTCCAAAAAACGTGACTCAATATTACTAGGCGAGTATTGGGGCGCAAGTGCTGGGTGATGACTTTTACGGGATCGCCCTCATTTAAAGTCGCCTTTAGGGGACAGGTAGAAACTTCTACAGAGAATCGCCTGCTAATTTCTTGGGCTGTGGCAATCACGCCTGGGTGTTCGCAATCTGAGAGTAGTATATGGTCGCCAGGACGCCATTCTATACCCCACATAGCGATATTACAGCCAACAGTGACATTCTGAGTCAGAGTTATTGTATCAGTTGGTATTTGGAACTCGGAAGCGATCGCAACTCTAGCAGCTTGCACTTGTGGTTTGATCCAGCCATACGCCTCATTACCAAAGGGGCCTATATGCTGAATATGAGCTTCAGTTTGAGCGATCGCATCCATTACTTTTTGGGGCATCGGCCCTTGCCCCCCATAATTAAAATAAGTCTTATTTGCTAAAGCGGGAAATTGCCCTCGATGGGTATGTAACTTGGTTTGTGCGACAGAAGTACTGGTCATAGCAATTTTGGATTTTAGATTTTGGATTTTGGATTAGTCATTGGTCATTTGTCATTGGTTATTTCTCCCTCACCTCCCTCATCTCCCTCATCTCCCTCATCTCCCTCATTTCCTACTCCATTATTAATTGTCTTGAGTCACCCCCCCCCCACAGAGGGCTAATTCTTGTTAACTTAAAGAAATGCTAATTAATGCTGAACTCCTACTGCAATACCAACGCTGTAAACGCCGACCTTTTTTAGATATTCACGGTGACAAAAGTCAGCGCGATGCTCCCAATGAGTTGTTGGGGAAACTACAACAGGACAAAATCACTCATCAGCTGAGTAATTTGGCTGAGCTGACTTATCACCAGCCAGATTATTCATACGGAAACTGGGAAAGGGGAGAGAAGGCAACTTTAGAATTGATGCAGCGTGGGGTTGAGTACATCTATAAAGGAGCGTTGTTAGCAAGTTATTCGGAAAAATACACCTTAGTGAGTCGTCCAGATTTACTCATTAAACAGCCAGGACAATCCCATTTTGGTGATTGGATGTATGTCCCGGCTAGTATTGAACTGGGTAAGCGTCCCAAACAAGAATATCAAGTTGTGGCGGCCTTTCATGCCCAAGTATTGGCAACAATCCAAGGAGTTGTACCCGAAACCGCTTTGCTGATTTTGCGAACTAAAGATACAAGTTATGCAGTGGATCTGTTCAAATGGACACCACAGATGCAGCAAATTCTGGAGGAATTTCTTGGAGTTTTAGAGTTGTCAAATCCGCCAGAGGTGTTTATTTCTCGGCAAAAGTGTAATCTTTGCCATTGGTATACTCAATGTTATGCGATCGCTCAAACTCAGCAACATCTCTCACTTTTACCAGGCGTAACACCCATTCGCTACACTCAACTCCAAGCCTTAGACATAACTTCCCTGGAATCTCTCGCTAACACTAATCCCGCCATTCTCGAAAATCTGGTCGGTTTCGATCGCGAAATAGCGCCGAAGCTAGTAGTGCAAGCTCAATCTGTACTCCAAAAACGACCTCTAATCTTACCCTATCCGCTACCAAAAGAAAATATTACATTCACAGCGCCCATAGAGCTTTACTTTGATATTGAAGCACAACCAGACTTAGATTTAAATTATTTGTTGGGAGTTTTGGTAGTAGATAGACTTACCAACACAGAACAATTTTATTCTTTTTTAGCAGATAAACCAGAAGACGAAGAGTTAGTTTGGCAGCAATTCTTGAATTTGGTTTGGCAATATCCCCAAGCGCCAATTTATCATTTTTGTGTGTATGAATTTGATACAGTCAAACGGCTAGCAAAGCTTTATAATACTCCCAATTCCTCCGTGCGTCCTGTACTGAATCGATTTGTCGATATATATGAACAATTAACCCAAAGCGTAGCATTGCCTGTAGAAAGTTATGCCCTCAAAGCGATCGCTCGTTGGTTAGGATTCGAGTGGCGTGACAAAGAAGCCAATGGAGCTAAGTGTATTTACTGGTACGATCGGTGGCTAGAAACAGGCGATCGTACTTTGTTAGAAAGTATCCAACGCTACAACGAAGATGACTGTCGCGCCACCCACCTAGTCAAAGACTGGCTGGTTACATTTTTCGAGGATGAATATGGTTTGCGACTTGCTTAATGAGTACATGCTGTAAGGGCAATTCATGAATTGCCCCTACCTGAAAATCACTCTTTTCGGCTATTGTTTGCGTAAATCCTGACAAAGTACTCGATACTAGGAAATTGTGACAAAATTTGTCTGTGGGTAATAGTCCCGGACATAATTTTGGAGCTGATTACCCAGTCCCCAGTCCCTAGTCCCCAGTCACTCTTGTAGTTTTCCATGCAGTTAATTAAAAAAATCTTCCGATTTCCACAAGTTATTTATTTTTTCATCCCAATTCTAATTATCAGTCTATTCTTGACAAACTTACCGTCAAGCGCTGTTGAAATTAGCAGCATAAAATTTATCGGAGAAGTTACTTTAGCGAAAAAATTAATATTTCAAAAAACTGAAGTAGGAGGTTTATCTGGAATTACCTATGATGCAAAAAATAACCTTTATTACGCTATTTCTGATGACCGAGGACAAAAAGGTAATACCCGTTTCTACACTTTGAAAATTGATTTAAGCAAGGGTTCCTTACAAAACAATGGAGTTGCTGTTATTAATGTTACTACCTTATTAAATGGAAGCGGTAAAAAATTTCCTCCTAGTGAAACTGATACAGAAGGTATTGCTTTAACTAATAGAGGCACTGTATTTATTTCTTCTGAAGGCGATGTTAGCAAATTAATTAATCCTTTTATTAAAGAATTCTCATTATCTGCTGGCAAAGAAATTTCAACACTTCCCATACCAAACAAGTTTTTGCCAGATAAAAATGGTCAACAAGGCATCCGTAATAATTTGGCTTTTGAAAGCCTGACCATTACACCTGATGAAAAATATCTATTTACAGCCACAGAAAATGCTTTAATTCAAGATGGTTCAGCTGCTCAACCTAAAATCGGCACTCCTTGTCGGATTTTGCAATATAACTTGCTTACCAACCAGCCAGAACAGGAATTTCTTTACCAAACTGAACCAGTAGCACCGTTTTTGAATCTAATGGGTAAGTTTGCTAGTGGACTACCTGATTTATTTGCTCTCGATAATCAAGGACACTTTTTAAGTTTAGAACGCTCTTTTACAGGTTTAGGATTTGCTGTTTCTCTGTTTCAGGTTTCTTTAAAAGAAGCCGACGATATTCACAAAATTGATAGTCTTTTAGCAGTTGAATTGAAGAATATTAAACCAGTTCAGAAAAAACTATTGTTAGATCTCAGAACTCTAGATGTAGTCCTCGACAACATCGAAGGCTTAACTCTTGGCCCTAAATTACCTGATGGACAGCGTTCATTAATTCTCGTTAGCGACAACAATTTTAACTCCCTGCAACGTACCAAAATTCTAGCTTTTAAAATCAAAATCGAAACACCACTAATCAGATTATTACGGCGTTTACTACCTAATCTGAATCGTTAACGGTGCAGAGTTTAAGCAATTACTATATTGACTTTTTTGTTGTTATTACTGTGTATTCACGGAATCTACTAGCTAAACTTATCTAGCCTAGTCGGACTTTCAGTGTAATTTCTCAACCGTATTCCTTAATAAATATGTTACACCATGTATAAGAGCTTTTGCAGAGAGGCGATTGGAGTTAAACAAAATAAATTTTTCTCAGAGTAGTTTTCAATTTATATCGTTCAATTACTCTAAAAACTCTGAATTTATTTTTAAGAATAAGAATTAATAATTGACTAAAGTTATTCAAGTATTTTGCCAACAATATTTTTCATAATTGATTTTTATGACACAAAAAAAAATTGAGAATATGGTAGGGCAAAAAGTAGAATTAGATAATTACATTGGACAATTTTTAAATAATCGTTATTTAATCAGAGATTTGATTGGTAAAGGAGGGATGGGTAGAGTTTACCTAGCAGAAGATACTGCTAAAGGTGGCATGGCGATCGCCATTAAAATTTTATCACTCAGTTTAGCCAACCAACACATGTCTCAACGCTTTGCTAGAGAAATTTTTATTGGCGCTCAATTAGGTCGTAAAAGTAAACATATCGTTCGGATTTTAAGTTACGGTGTAACTGAGGATAAAATTCCCTTTTACGTCATGGAATATCTCCAAGGGAAAAATCTCAAACAAATTCTCAAAGTTCAGCCTTTAACAATAGCGCAATTTTTAGACCTTTCTACTCAAATTTGTTTAGGTTTACAATGTGCCCACCAAGGTATTAGCCTCAAAGGAGAAATTTATCCCATTGTTCACAGAGATATCAAACCAGAAAATATATTTCTCAGTCAAGATGCTAAACAAGGAGAAATTGTCAAAATCCTCGATTTTGGGATTGCCAAGTTTTTAACAGAACGAAGTGGTATGACCTTGACAGATTCTTTTATTGGTAGTTTGCCTTATTGTTCTCCAGAACATATGGAAGGACGCAAATTATTGGATGTGCGCTCTGATATTTATAGTTTAGGAGTATTAATGTTTGAAATGTTAACAGGTAAACATCCATTTCAGACAAAAAGTAACTCTTTTGGTAATTGGTATCAAGCACATCGGTTTCAAATTCCGCCTCCAGTTGAGGAAATAAATCCCCAAGTAAAAATACCCCAGGGATTACAAAAAATATTAATGAATTGCTTGGCAAAAGAAGTCAGCGATCGCCCTCAAAATATTAACCAAATTTTAGATGAATTAGCAAAAGTAAATACTCAGCTTGAGGATGCTATTCATAGTAGTAACGATGGTACTAAAATCTCATCACACATGCAATTAGTTCCTGCAACATTATTATCAGAAAAAGAATGTTTACAGAAAAATTGGCCGAAAAATAAACCAGTTGCACCAATTGGATTTCCCCATTTATTACATACTCCTCAAAGACCCATACCGACTTTTTGGGCGATGTTGCCAAAACAAGAAATTGTCAAGTTTTTGGATAAAGTCCATAGCACAGAATTTATCACCAAAATGAATGTATACCCAATGTTATTGTGGGTAACAGTGCTGTATGATGCCGAACCTTCCTTTACAAAATGGCTACCTTATTTTTTGGATTTGAAAGATAATAAAGGACAGAATATAGCACGTAGCTTAGCAGAAGTAGGTTATTATCATCTATTATTTTTTCCTTTAGAAGATCCCAATCGTTGCTCACATGTCACAACCTTAAGTCTCACAGCTAGCCAACGTCAGCAACTTATAGATTCGTTAAATAGGAATCAAGAATTAAATGAATCAATCTTACCTCAGGAAGCAAAAAACATTTTAAAAATAGAGTATGAAAAGCTGAAATTAGACATTTTAAAAAAGTTAGTTGTAGAACAAAAAACTGGCAAAGAAAACTTAAAAAACAGATTAGCTAAATTTTGGGAAATGATTTTTAAATTTTTATCAATTCGTTAAAATTTCACTATCAAAATCAAAAATATTCCCATCATTAGCTAATAAGATTTTTATGTGTGTATCATGAACTGTAAATAGACTAAGGAGCAGAGGTCATCAAAGTGAATCAAAGCCCATTTGCATCTCCAAGTAGTACGGGCTTGCTTGCCAATCGTTATCAACTCAAGCAATTAATTGGCAGCGGTGGCATGGGAGAAGTTTTTTTAGCAAATGATATTTTATTAGGGGGAACACCAGTTGCTATCAAGTTTTTGACTCAGACTGTTGTCGATAGCAAAATGCAACAAGACTTCGCTCGTGAAGCTTTAATGAGTGCAGCTTTGAGTCAAAAAAGTGTACATATCGTGCGGGCATATGATTATGGCGTCAGTGAAAAAGGAAAACCATACTACGTCATGGAATATCTATCTGGTAAAAGTTTAAAAGATTTAATCCCGCTATCTCTGCCGATGTTTTTAACTATCTCCCGACAAATTTGTTTGGGTTTACAATGTGCCCACCAAGGTATTAACATTGACGGCAAAATTTGTCCGTTAGTTCATAGAGATATTAAACCTGCGAATATATTAGTTATCCCCGATCCAATATTGGGTCACTTAGTTAAAATTTTAGACTTTGGTATTGCTAGATTTTTAAATTATGCATCAACAGCCAGTACAAGTAGAGGGTTTAATGGCACTTTGCCCTATTGTTCTCCAGAACAACTAGATGGTGAAAAGTTAGATGCTCGATCTGATATTTATAGCCTGGGTGTAATGATGTTTGAGATGCTCACAGGCAAAAAACCTTGGCAACCAGAAACTGATTACTTTGGTGCTTGGTATAAAGCACATCACTTTGAATCTCCAAAGACGATCGCAGATGTAAAACCTCATCTAAAATTACCTCAAAGACTCAATAATTTAATCATGGCTTGTCTGGGGAAAAAAGCAAGCGATCGCCCACAAAATATTGCTCAGATTTTGCAAGTCCTCAACAGTTTAGAACAATCTAATTGTCCTACTTTACCTACAACTTTAGCCTCTAGATCCATCCTCAGCCGTCCCTTAGATTCTGGATCAACAATCACATTAGAACAAACCTGTCGGCAACTTTCCTGGCCTGAGAATAAACCAATTCAAGAAATTGTTTTTCCCCAGCTTGTAGACACAGGACAAAAATCTGTAGCAGCACTATGGTTAATGTTGTCTCAACAAGAAATCAAAAACCATGCTCTCTCTACCCGATACAATCAGTTTATTTTCATGACATCCCCCCACCCAATGCTGTTGTGGGTGACCGTACTCTACAATCGGCAACTAGCCCCTAAATGGCTACCATGCTACTTGGACATGCAAAATCCTCAAAATCGAAGACTAGTGAGTTTATTGGCTGAAAATGAGCGCTACCCTTTGCTTTTCTTCACTCTGGAAACACCAAATTCCTGCGCTCATGTTCTCAGCAGTCGCATCGACCAAACTCAACGCCAAATGTTAAAAACTTGGGTGCAGCAGAGTCAAAACCTACCACCCACTTCTCAAGCCCACTTGAGTAAACAGCTATTAAAGCAACAGTATAAACAAATGCAATCTCGGATATTGCAGCATTTAGAATCCAAGCCCCAGGTTGTATTGTCAGGCTCTATTTAGAGTGGGGAACTGGGGAAGTGGGGAGATGGGGAAGTGGAGGGGTAGAGGAGGCAGGGAAGACAACTAACAAATGCCGAATGACGGCAGTTGCTCCACTTGGGCAGACCCCTGCGTACCCGTCACTGCCTCCCCTATGCCCATAAATAATTTTTAATTTCCCAGCCAAAAACACTTGACAAATAGGAAAAAAATAGCGACAATAGCAAAGTTGCCATCAAGGGACTGTAGTTCAATTGGTTAGAGCACCGCCCTGTCACGGCGGAAGTTGCGGGTTCGAGCCCCGTCAGTCCCGTACTAAAATCACAAAGAGTGACCCTAAGTTCTGAGTATTAGAGGAACTTAACCGATTTATGTGGTATTTCTCAGCTCACTAGAGACGTGAGGAATCCTATCTCCATCGATTCAGGGCTTAGAGTTTAAATATAGGATACATTTATTCATGCTTTGTAAAAGAGAGAATTAACTGTGACTGTCAGAGTCCGTCTTGCGCCGAGTCCGACTGGAAATTTACATATTGGTACAGCGAGAACGGCTGTATTTAACTGGTTATTTGCCCGCCACCACGGCGGTAAGTTCATTCTCAGAATAGAAGACACAGACCTAGAGCGATCGCGTCCCGAATATACTGAAAATATCCTTGAAGGACTGCGCTGGCTGGGATTTAACTGGGATGAAGGTCCATTTTTTCAATCCCAACGCTTGGATCTTTACAAGGAAGCAGTACAAAAACTGCTAGATCGAGGATTAGCATATCGCTGCTACACCACCTCTGAAGAACTAGAAGCTCTACGAGAAGCCCAAAAAGCCAGAGGCGAAGCTCCCCGCTACGACAACCGTCATCGCAACCTCACCCCAGAACAACGCGCCGCTTTTGAAGCAGAAGGTCGTTCTTCCGTGATTCGCTTCAAAATTGAAGACGATCGCGAAATTGTCTGGAACGATCTAGTCAGGGGAAAAATGTCTTGGCGAGGTAGTGATTTAGGTGGTGATATGGTCATCGCCCGCGCCTCCGAAGAAGGTAGCGGTCAACCTTTATACAACTTTGTAGTTGTAGTGGATGACATCGATATGCAAATCACCCACGTCATTCGGGGAGAAGACCACATCGCCAACACAGCCAAGCAAATTTTATTGTATGAAGCTTTAGGAGCAAAAATCCCAGAATTTGCCCACTCACCACTGATTTTGAACAAGGAAGGGCGTAAGCTTTCCAAACGGGATGGAGTCACTTCCATTTGTGACTTTCAGCAAATGGGCTTTACCGCCGAAGGCTTGGTAAATTACATGACATTACTTGGTTGGTCGCCCCCAGATTCAACCCAAGAAATATTTACCTTAGAAACAGCAGCCAAGGAATTTAGCTTTGAACGGGTTAATAAAGCAGGTGCCAAATTTGACTGGGACAAGCTGGATTGGTTAAACAGCCAATATATCCACCATATGCCTGTAGATAAACTCACAGATTTACTCATACCCTATTGGCAAGCAGCTGGGTATAAATTCGACGGTGGACGCACTCGCCCCTGGTTAGAACAGCTAGTAGCTTTAATTAGCCAAAGCTTGACTCGACTGGTAGATGCTGTAGCTATGAGTCAAGTGTTTTTCAGCGACACAGTTGAATTCAGCGAGGAAGGAAATACACAACTCAAGCAAGAAGGTTCTGCTGCTGTCCTTGAGGCGATTGTCACGGCTTTGCAAAATCAGCCACAACTCTTGGAAGAATCTGCCCAGGACATTATTAAACAAGTGGTCAAAGAGCAAAAAGTCAAAAAAGGCTTAGTAATGCGATCGCTCAGAGCAGCCTTAACTGGAGACGTTCATGGCCCCGACCTGATCCAATCTTGGTTACTACTCAATCAGATTGGTTTAGATCGGCCGCGCTTGACTAAAGCGATCGCCCAAGCTAATTAGCGATTACTTCCAGATTTTAGAAATATTTTAGATTTTAAGGGCGCACAAACATGCGCCCTTAAGTAGTCGAACAAAAATATTTACATTAATTGCAAGTGAAGTGTGCCCCTGCGAGGGTACACTTCACTTGCAATCAATGACATTCTGTAAGTGTCTGACTACTTAGCCGTCTGTACTGAGATTTAGTTCCCCCCAGTGTAATCCTTGCTCAGTCGCCAATATTGATGGAAAGTTGGTTTTCCCCAGGTGCGGTGGGCAACCACACTTATGGCGTTTTGACAATTATTGGTATAGAGACCTAGAGCATATTCAGGGAATGACTTCGGTTGGATGGCGTAAGTGTCAGGATCGCCGCTGACTGGAACCAATACCCAGGACTGCAAATCACTTTGGCTGCCCCGTTGCAACCTTGGGTACCCGTCAGCCCCAGGTTTGGCTGGCGCTTGGAGAAACAACCGTTCCTTGAAGGTGAAATCTTTCTCGAAGCTCTGGATTTGGTAAGTTCCATCGGTCTGCTTGACCAGAACCCACAGGTGTCCCTGGTATCCTGCATTAGTATTAGGAGGATCTTGGTTCCAGGTATGGATATAATCGTTGACATCGGGATTGTAACCTATAGCTTGGAAATAAGTACCAGTCACTTGGTGAATTAACATCCAGTTACCGGAAACATCATCTGGGCGTGTCATTGGAATATCCTCGTTGGGTTCAATGGGTGGTAGTTCTGGAACAGAACTTGGAACTGTGATTTTGACAGTCTTGCCGCCAATGACTTCTCCATCGGCAACGACATCAAGGGAGCCGTTGAAGACCTGAACCTGGCTGGTGGCTGCTACATTACCGATCCAGGAAACGTCAAAGCTAATTTCATGGTCTTGGTCTCTGCTGAGTAGACCGTGACCAACGGTAGGTGCGATCGCTTGGACAAAAGATGCCGTGGCACCGCTAGCTACCAGACTCACGTTCCCGATTGCGGTAATCTGTGCTGCTAATTCCGTGGCGATCGTCTCCACAATCGTATCCGTACTGACACCTTGGACAAGTTTGCAACCCGTCGCCTTCGCAATCCTTGTTCCTTGTCCTTTGATGCCGCCAGCATCGCCGCACCATTTCTGATACCCGTTATCTTTAGGCACAGGCTCGTCGTCTAGCCCCTGCGGGGCCCTATAGTTGATGTTCAAGCTCAGGGCTAGGACTTTGATCTTCTCAGCGACTAGCTTCGCAGTGAGTGATGCTTCGGTAATGTCGTAGGAGAGTTGGGAGATTTGCTTGCAGATTGGATCGTGACCAGCGGCGTCACCAAACCAGACGATAATCCGCTTGACATCGGCACGCCAACCGATATTGCCCCCTGCTGGTTGGGCTACTTGATCGAGTCCATAGAACTGAGCTTCTGGAGTGTCGTGACCCGAACTGGTCGTCCAGATATCGACTGCCGCTTTGACGTCAGCCATTTTAGAAGTCAGACTATGCTGATGCTTGAAGGCGTAGGGATGCTCGTCAGTAACCGGAGCCGGAAAGTCTTTGTAGTCGCCAACCCCGAACCAGACATCGGACCCTAGAGCCTGGATTCTGTCTATGTACTATTACAATTATTTGAGTAAGATAACTTACTTATTATGAATGAGTATACTAAATTTAAAGAAATAAAGTATTTTATTTGACTTTACATCTTAGCTTAATCCAAATTATTATTAAACATTAGTTTGTCCATAACTATTAATACTATGCTCACTACCCAAACAATTATGCGAATAGCAACCGAAGCTGCTGACGGCGACGAAGAAATTGGTTCTGTTGTTGCAACCGCTTATGACAGAGTAGGCTTGAAAGGCGTTGTCACTTTAGAAGAATCCAAGACACTCTCATATTGCACATTAGATGTGGTAAATGGCGCGCAATACGACGAAGGGTATATCTCGGAAAAATTCGTGACCGACTCTGATAAAAAAGTAGCTGTTCTGGAAAAACCCTATATTTTACTATATTCTGGAAAAATTTCATACGAAGAAAATATAGTGGCTATTGTTTCGAGTGTTAGCGAAGAGATCAAAAAAAACGAAGGTTCCCTATTTATTATCGCCGAAAATGTCACGAGTAATGCATTAACTTATCTTGAGAATCAAAAAGAGAAAGGCTTGTTGAGAAACGCTGCAATTCAAAACCCCGGATTTGCAGAAGATAGATTCGCTATATTGGTAGATATCGGAAATTTAACTAATACTGATGTAGTTTTTGAAGATGTGATACAAGGGGATTTTAAAAATATTTCTTTTGATCATTTAGGGAGTGCGGACACTATAAAAATTTACCCCGACTATACCATTATTGTTAATGGTAGTGGTGAAGATGAACTGATACAAGCTCGCGTTAGTGAGTTGAGAGATAAAATATTTGAGTTAGATGAAAATGGTGATTACACACCCACCACTAGAAAGCTTTGGGATCGTTTAATAAAATTAGTCGCAGGGGTAGGTGTAGTATATGTAGGTGCTGATTCTAGGCCTGCCTTTAAATTAAAGATGGCGCGGGCTGAAAATGCATTAAAGGCCGTAAAAATTGCCATAGAAGAAGATTCTACACCAGGTTCTGGATATGACATTAATAGGAAATTCTCTTGGATTTGAAAAAACAAAAAATTAAGTTTATTTTTCATCGTATTTCCGCGAGATACCCTACCTTCAGCGAAGCAAGCTAGGGAGGGATAGTGGGTCAAGCCGACTCCCTCGACGGGAGAAGGCTTGACAATCTCCGAGTTGACAGCACGATTAATCTTGTGCTTCGCTGTATCAATCGGACTTTCTTGGCAGTGAATTGTCCAAGACGTTTCCATGATGCATCACTTACAGAAACTTGTCTTTTGGTGTCACCACAGACTCAACCACAAAAGGTTTTTGTTACTAGGGTTGCTTCAACATAATCACCCTTTCCGAACCCGTGGCGAGTTGGGTTTTGAACGTTGGGTTGCTTGGGGTATCATAGCTCATAATCTCACCAATATCAGTCGAAGTTGGATTCTCCAAAATAGAAATATTCTCTAATTCTTTGAAATTTTCATCTGCTTAGGACTTACGCACACTCTATCAATTCTTGGCGTTCTTGGCGTCTTGGCGGTTCGATAAATTAAGCTTTTTCGTGATTTTTGCGTAAGTCCTGTGCTAATTGTAGCGAACTGCAAATATGTCTGTTTCTCTCGCTCATTTACGACTGGAACTGTGATTTCCTGGTCGGTTTTCCCCCACACATAGCCGATGGCATCTCCCCACATTAAATGACACTCATCAATGAGGAATACTCTCAACTTTCCTGTCTCGATTTCAACGCGGTGGTTTGCCAATAACGTTTCAAGCTCTTTTTTTTTCTGCCACAGCATCTGGATCGGCTTTAGGATTCGATTTTGTGGTTTTCTTCCAACTGATTCCTGCTTCTTTGAACAGGTCGTAGTAACTTTGTTTTGACTCATAAACTACGTCGTACTCAAAAGCCAACTTATATTCCAGTTCGCCAAGCTCCCAGATATCTTTGGTTTGTAGCCAACTCAAAACTTCTTCTCGTTGTGCGCTTAAAAGGTAGCTCTTTCTTCCCTTATAGGAAAGCCGCAGTCCGTTAATTCCACCTTCTTCGTAGGCTTGCTTCCAAGCTGTTATCGACCCTCGTGATACGTCTAAAATTGTCTGAATTTCATCATATAAGTAACCTTGATAAACTAGCTTTACTGCCAACGCTTTCCTGACCTCACGCGCATCTGGACGCAGAGCTATAAAATCTTGTAGTTTGGCGATCGCCTCATATAGGGCGCTCCGCGCAATTGCATCCAGTAACATTCCCTCTCTTGACTGTTCCTGCGATACTTCTACCGTCAGTGTGGCAGTTTGTGAATGCTGATTTATCATTGTTAAGAGTTAGACTTGTATGCCTCCCCGTATTCTCTCTTAGTCTTGTTCAGAAATCAAATAGGAGTCCTATATGTAATTTAAAATCAATAAGCTGACGAGCATTGAGACTACTACAATTAGTAGCCCCAAAGCTTACTGTGATTCAATTTATTACGACTTAAGCATTTACAGAAAACACAAAATATGTAAGATAAAAAACAGATTTTTACTAGAAGTTTAGGGCAGAGCTATTTCATTCTATTTTTAGGGCAGTTTTGAGGAATCTTTTTGGGAAAAACAATAATTTAGCAACGAACCTACCCCTCAAAAATGCCCATTTTGTGAGAATTAACCTGTAAGCATAAAATGTAACATTTTAAAATGAAATAGCCCTGGGTTTAGCAATGCTAAACCCATACAGTACGCACGGATCTATTTACCATCAAAGTAATAATTAATCAAAGCTGGAAACGACCTATTTTGCTAAATGCATACCATGATTAATTTATACAGCGCGTAAGTCCTATTTTTAATTGTTTAAGAACGTGGATTCAGTAAAATGCAAAACTTCATCCTGTCTCTAGCTTCCCTCTCCTTATAAAGGAGAGGGATTGAGGTGAGGTCAGCCAGGGACATAAACTGTATGTTATTTAATTCTTATTCTTTAGTAGTCAATTCTCCTCACATTGGGAACTCGGCATGTAAAATTCATGTCTTCAAAAACACTTAGAAGCAAACCTAATTACAATGCCGACACTAGCGCTCAATAGAGGGATGAGATTATCGTTAATGATAGTTATGCTCTTCATCACTTCAGCTCATGTCATAGCTGATGCCCAAGAAGCGCCAACGATATTTGGAGATCTCACCATTAGCCCCCAGTTTTCCCCAGACCCACTGACAGTTCGCGGAATGAGTGGTGGCTCAGTATCTGGAAATCAAGTAGCTGGTAGAACTGAAACAGTCACTGGTCCTTGTACTGGATATGTTGATGAAACACCAGACCACACATTATTATTAACAAGTAAATTTGATTACCTCAAGCTACAAATCCAAAGCCCTGAGGACACAACCATAATTGTTAGGGGACCCGGTGGTAGTTGGTGCAATGACGATTTTGATGGTAAAAACGCCGGCATTGTTGGTGAATGGCTGGCTGGAAGTTACCAAATTTGGGTTGGTTCTTACGACAAAGGCAAGTATCTTCCCTATACTCTACAAATTACAGAAGTTAAATAGGGCATGGGGCATGGGGCATGGGGGATGAGGGGGATGAGGGAGATGAGGGAGATGGAGAGATGGGGAGGTGGGGAGATGGGGAGGTGGCCAAATGAGGGAGAAAGTAATTCTTCTTTCCCCCCATCTCCCCATCCCCTTATCCCCCCATCCTCTTTCCATGCCCAATGTCCAATGCCCAATGCCCATTCTCTTTCTTTTCTCGCGCGATATTGTATTAAAATTAAGTTAACTTTAATTAAGATTCTTGTTGGCATTGCCATAATGGTCTAGACCCTCTATGGGATTGCATATAAGAAATCAAATTAAACAAAATGGATTTATGAACATCCGTTTAACGGCTCAAAGTGACAGAGTGATGACCATTCGGTTGCTAAAAGGCTAATGAATTGTATAGGCAGCTAGAGGCAAATTAAGATGAAATTCTCCTGGAAAGTCCTGGTACTCTGGACATTGCCGGCTCTGGTAATTGGCTTCTTCTTCTGGCAAGGGGCTTTTGCAAGTGCGCCTGCGGATATGAGTAAAAATGCAGCCAACACCCGGATGACCTATGGTCGCTTTCTAGAATATTTGGATGCCGATCGCGTCACGAGTGTTGATCTGTACGAAGGTGGTAGAACGGCAATTTTAGAAGCCCGCGATCCAGATCTGGAAAATCACATCCAAAGGTGGCGGGTGGATCTGCCTGTTAACGCTCCTGAGTTAATTAGCAAGCTTAAAGAAAAGGGAATTAGTTTTGATGCTCACCCCATGCGGAATGATGGCGCAATTTGGGGATTGTTGGGTAATCTGGTGTTTCCAGTTTTATTGATTACTGGATTATTCTTTTTGTTCCGGCGTTCTAGCAACCTTCCCGGCGGGCCAGGTCAAGCAATGAACTTCGGCAAATCCCGCGCCCGCTTCCAAATGGAGGCAAAAACCGGAATCAAATTTGACGATGTAGCTGGTATCGAAGAAGCCAAGGAAGAATTGCAAGAAGTTGTTACCTTCCTGAAACAGCCAGAAAGATTTACCGCTGTGGGCGCACGCATTCCCAAAGGAGTGCTGTTAGTGGGGCCTCCGGGAACTGGTAAAACTTTACTCGCAAAAGCGATCGCTGGTGAAGCAGGTGTACCTTTCTTCAGCATTTCTGGTTCGGAATTCGTGGAAATGTTCGTTGGTGTGGGTGCATCCCGTGTCCGCGATTTGTTTAAGAAAGCCAAAGACAATGCCCCCTGTATCATCTTCATCGATGAAATCGACGCTGTAGGTAGACAACGGGGCGCTGGTATCGGTGGCGGGAACGACGAGAGAGAGCAAACTCTCAACCAACTGCTGACTGAGATGGATGGGTTTGAAGGTAACACAGGCATCATTATTATTGCTGCCACCAACCGTCCAGACGTATTAGACTCAGCATTGTTGCGTCCTGGTCGGTTTGACCGCCAAGTAACTGTGGATGCACCCGATATCAAAGGGCGTTTGGAAATCTTACAAGTCCACGCACGGAACAAGAAACTAGACCCTAGCGTATCCTTAGAAGCGATCGCTCGCCGCACTCCTGGATTCACTGGTGCTGATTTAGCCAACTTACTCAACGAAGCGGCGATTCTCACCGCCAGAAGACGCAAAGAAGCTATCACCCTCCGTGAAATTGATGATGCAGTGGATCGGGTAGTTGCAGGGATGGAAGGTACTCCTTTGGTAGACAGCAAGAGCAAGCGCTTAATTGCTTACCATGAAATTGGACATGCTTTAGTGGGAACTTTGTTAAAAGACCACGATCCAGTGCAGAAAGTCACCTTGATTCCACGCGGACAAGCACAAGGTTTGACTTGGTTTACTCCCAATGAAGAACAAGGATTAATTTCTCGTTCCCAGTTGAAAGCTCGGATTACTGGTGCTTTGGGTGGTCGCGCCGCTGAAGAAGTTATTTTTGGCGCTGCGGAAGTAACTACCGGTGCTGGTGGAGATTTGCAGCAGTTGTCAGGAATGGCGCGGCAAATGGTAACCCGGTTTGGGATGTCTGATTTAGGGCCTCTGTCCCTGGAAAGCCAACAGGGAGAAGTGTTCTTGGGTCGTGACTGGACAACCAGATCGGAGTATTCTGAATCCATCGCTTCTCGGATTGATGCTCAAGTGAGAGCGATCGTTGAAGATTGCTATGAAACTTCTAAGAAAATCATCCGCGACCATCGCACCGTCACCGATCGCTTGGTAGATTTGCTCATCGAAAAAGAAACCATTGATGGTGAAGAATTCCGTCAGATTGTGGCTGAGTACGCTGAGGTTCCAGAGAAACAACAGTATGTACCCCAACTGTAATCATTAACTCTTTTTTGGGCTGATAGGAAATCAACAAATAAGCAAAAAATCAAATGAGGATGGTATGTGCTATCCTCATTTTTTTATGGAGTGCTAAGTAGATAGTTATGATTAAATAAGTTTGTATTTAGGACTTTAGTCCTTGGTTTTTAAGCACTGAAGTGCTTACTACAAACTCATCAAAATTAATGCGATGGACTACTACTTATCAATAAATTTGGCGTTGCTGAATAAATATATAGCAGATTGCAAGTTGGTGAGGTACAGATAATCGTAGGGGCACGATATATTGTGCCCCGAAAAGTATACTTCATTTACTTGAAATAGGCTGTAGTTGAATTTTTCAATTTCATCAAAGATTTTCATCCATCTTAGAGCATACTTTTAAAGCTTTATTTATTAAGTCCAAGCCTTTGATAAGTACACTCTGCCTCCATTGATGAGACTGAGGACAAAATGCTTCATACAATTGAGCTTGAGAGTGGTTGTTAGGGGATTTTCCGTAAAAGTGAGCGCGATTTTCAGCACGAAGATTAGCCAATACTCTCAATCCGGCATAGGTTCCAAATTCTGCATTGAAATAAATATAATTCTTTTGAGCAAGGTTCTGAGCTAACCAACTCCCCATTAATCCTTGACATTGATAAGGCGCTTCACCCCCAGTGTTATCAAGTCCAAATTGTTTGAACACCCAAATGTAACGAGAAGGGTCAGACAAAACTCTGGGAAACAGTTCATAGTTTCCCCATTTACCTAATCCAGTATGAAAATCCAGGTGAAGAATTTGGTTTGCTGAACTTACCCATTGAGGTAAGAAAGCTTGAATAATTTGTGTTGATTTAGCTGGGCTGCGACCTCCAAAAAATAGTCCCTCTGGAAATTCATATTGACCACCAGCGATCGCTTGTTTGAGAGTAGCAAAACCGTAACGTAAAATATTCCCAATAGCAGTGAGTATAAAAAAATCGAATAATGGAGGCGGCGATTTCGGATTTAAGAAGTGGTTAATCAGCGAATATTCAGATGGTGCGCCTTTGTAGCTTTCATTTGGTAAGAGAAAATTACGATTGAGGTCAATATTATCTTCGTTAGTCCGTCTCAGCCACGCAAAACCATAAGGATTAATTGCATGTATAAGTAATACAGCTCCATCAGTATTTTCTTGCAACCCACCTCTAGCTGCAACCTCTTGCATCCAAGCAAGCTGAACCGCAGACCCAAAGAAGCCTTCAACACCATGTAATCCTGATGAAACAATGACAATCCATTTTGGTTGATTTGCACCAATTAAAGCGAAATCAATCGTCAATTCTTCGTTGTTAGACCCTTTTTGATCGATTGCAAATGATTCAAGACTAGCCCCTAAATTGAGTGCAGTTTCTCGAAAGCGATTTCGAGCAATGGCGTAACTTGGGGAGAAGATATTGGTCTGCAACATTGTTCTTAACAGTTATCAGTCAAGCTAATGTACTCTTAATTTGCATAATTTGGGCGGGCAAGATGCCCACCCCACAGGAGTTTTGATGATAAATCAATGTAATTTAAATATCTAACAGTTTAAGAGTATTTACTGATAGATATTGACTGTTCGCGGGTTGAAACGCTTCCTAAGCTTGCTGACTAGTAGATTTGGACACGAGGTCGTCCAACACCTTGTAAATATCAGCTTGCATTGCTAGACATTCATCTTCAGTGCTGCCAATGACAACAGCGCCACACTTGCCGTAACTCAAGCCACTGAGCATATAAAGCACTGCACCTTTGTGGCGATCGCTATCGTAGTGTACATTTGACGCCCTAATGGCATCGATAACTGCGGCGGGACGGAGTATGGCGTACTCAGGCTTGTAGATAGAGTCTGAGGCCAGGTAAACTCTTGTCTCACCATTTACTTGTAATTTGGGGGAGGCTTCATTCGGCCGTACTCCCAAAAGTGATGTGACAATCCGAAAGGCATGAGCAGTGCCAGTTAAGCGATTGTTGATTTCCATTGGTAAGATACGCCAGTCTTCGTTCTCGCTGTGGCGCACACACAAGAAATCTACACTGATGGCGCCTACGTGACCTTGGGTATGGGACTGGGCTGCTATCAGCTTGAACAAATCACCTACCCGATGGCGGTAGGCATCATCGGCATGGTAGAAACTGCCAATATAGGTCTGCTTGTTGGCAGCAAAGCGCTGTTCGTGAACTGACACCAGCCTGACAGTGCCATCTTTATCAACTGAACCTTGGGCACTTGGTGTTTCTTTATACTCGCCTTCGACAAAAAGTTCGGCGATGATTCCTGCCTTGGGAATCTCTGCCACAAAGCCTTGCCAACCGAGTTTCTTGTCGATGACTTCGACGTTTTCTTCAACTAAGGTAGTTTGCACCTGCTGGAGTATAGTTTCAGGATGAGAGCGATCGATACTGGAAACGTCGAACAGTGCGTTACCTTGTCCAGCACCGTAGAGTGTGCTACTGAGCTTGAGGATCAACTTCTTGGCTTCAGGTTCCTGTTGCAGTAAATATGCAATCTCTTTGGTGAAGTCATCAAGGTTACGGCACTCAGGGGTACCGCGTGGTTGATCGATTCCACAGGCATCGAAGATTTGCTTTGAGCCAGACTTAGAACCGATGGCCAGTGTCGTAGAAGGTGTTTGATCTGGTTCTAGTCCCAGTTCTGCGGCAAAAGCCTCAGTCATTGCCGATGGTTCAAAGGTGTGCAGTTCGACTCGCTCACCACGTTGGTGTCGTTGGGAAATCCAGTCGGCGATGAAGTTACGAGCTTCTTTTGCTGCTGGGGCAGCCAGCTTTTGAGACAGCCACAGCGGCTCGTGGTTATCGAGTGCCAGGACGACGATCTGCTGCTGGATCTGCTGAATTTCTTGTGGCGATCGCGGTTTGAGTCTGATGTAGTAATCAACTACATACTCTTTGTCAGGGAGATCCGGTGCTGTAATGTAAAGTAGATTGTGTCCCTGGTCAGCGGCTTCAATAATTTCTGGTGCCAAAGGACGTTCGACAAAACAATTTGAACCAACTAATCGAGCCAGCAGTTCTGGACTACATTCGCGGCTATAGAGTCCAAGCACCGCTTTTGGTAGCCCATCGGCAGATACCGTTGTTTTCTGGACATTCAGGGGAGTAACCTTGGGAAACAACGGAGGAACTGAACTAAAAGATTTATTTGATGAACTCACAGGGAATCCTCATAGATTGCTTGTGATGATATAGGAATCCGGTTTGATTCTTGAAATTTTTTACGTAGGTAGGGAGTAGGGAATAGGGAGTAGGGAGTAGGGCTGGAAGCTTTTCGATGTGTACGGAGTTTTTTCACCAAATCAAATATGATTCCTATAGATAGAAATTAAGTTACAGTTTCTAGCCCTGGAATACAATAGAGATTTTTACAATGTCAATACGCTTTCTTGGGGAAGTCAAAAGTCAAAAACTCTTTATTTTTGACTTTTGACTTGATGTAATTGATTTTGTGCAACTACTTACTAGGAACTGAAGCCATCCAACGCGTTAGAAGTTTTACGGTTGATGGTTTACCACGCTTTTCATCCAGCCCCAAAACACAAAGCATCCGATCTGTGGCAGCTAGACGTTCGTCAAAGAAACGATTGATTTCGTCGTGGCTGCTACGGGGTGTCGCAGGCCAGTAACTACCGCCAATACTACCACCACCACCACGAATGGCTCCAGTGGCACTGTCGAAGAAGCAGTTAGGCTCAATGAGCGCTGCTATTTGTCCTGCAACATGCTCGATCGCCATGTTGTCTTCAGATCTAGTGCTTGTGGACTCTGGATACAGAACTACACCATCGCCAATCATCTGCTGCATTCTCAGCAGGGCATTATAGACGCTTGGGTTAAAAGTTTTGATGGCAGTCCAAGTGGGCAAATTTCCCTCACGTCGCCAGATGCCGACAAACATGGTTGCAATCAACTTTTTGAGTAAGGAACCACGTTGCTGTGCCTCAGCCACATGGAGGGTTGATATGTGTACGAACGCCGGAGAGGTGTTTTGGGTGGTGTAGTTGCGGCCGGTAATCAAACCCACGACATTGCGATCGCTTCCATTGGCAGAACTATTCCATGCCACCGCCAGATGATCGGCCTCTGCAAGTAAAGTGGGCTTTTGCTGGAAGTAATTCTGGACGCGGTGGTTAGGCAAGGCAGCTTGCAGGGAAGCGATGGTTTGGTCGTAGCCGATGGCGGTCTCAAGGGCTGCAAGACCAGGGAAGTAGCACACCTGGCCACTATGTACCACGATTAAACTACCTCTCTGACGGTGGCTAATGTTTTGTTGGAGTGGTTGAGATGGTTTTCAACTCCAGCGTGCAAAGTAGTAACGCTCTCAAGTACTGGTAGACAAACTAGGGGGTCTTGAGAGCCAATGCGTTGAGCCATCGGTAAATTTTCGTCTAGCATCTCCAGCGCTCGTTTGACTCGGTTTACTCTCTTGGCGATCGTTGTTTCGTTGGTATTGTCGTAAGGATCGGTCTGGGAACTGGAACCAATTTTCAAAAAGACCGGGGCTGCAACCTGAACGATCTCTGCAACTTCATGAAAGCGAATGAAACCACCTTTATTGCGATAAACATCCAGTGGTACATCGAGACTAGCGGCCGGAGCTGCACGTCTCATTGCTTGTAACATCGGCAACCCGACATCGTGGGATACAGTCAGGCTGTTGGCGCCATTTTCGGCATGAATTTCTGCCAACATTGAGTTCGAGACCATACAATGGCTGGATACTTTGAAAATCATGTCGTGGGGCAGTTCTCCTTCTGCTCGCATGGCGTTCAGTACCCGCAGCACACCTAGATCGTAAACAATCAGACCACGACAACCAAGAGAGGCCAAACGCAGAGCATCGGTGACACTTGCTCGTAGGGCATCGTGGTTGTTGATCTGGCGAGCCTGTTCCATACCAAATTCTGAACGATAAAAGGCGGCGCGGCGATCGTACTCTGGTCTAGGCCCAAGACCAAAGGCAATGCCATAGCCCTCTTGGGCACACAGAGCTAGCATCTCACGGATCTCGCTATCGCAGAGCAAGAATGCACCGTGGGTTTCGTTGAATCGGGTGACGTATACGCCTTCTTCCCGCAGTAAATGGATTGTTTTCCTCAAGGTAGCAAGGTTATTCACCACCGGAACCTCGACGCCATAAGCACCACCTGTGGCGAACCGATGAGGAGAAACCTGTGGCTCAATGTCATCCACAGTGCTATAACCATGTGCTTTTAGCCAAACCAATGCACGCTGACCACTCAAAAACAGTCGGCTTTCCATACACGCTATTCCTACCTAACAAAACTTTAAAATCTGCAATTTGGGGTTGAGAACAAACACTCAAGGACTAGACTTCTACTAAGTCTTTAATTCCTTTTTCCACGGTCACTTCATACAGTTCTTGGAAGTACATGACGAACAGTTTGCCAATATTGGACAAGTGGTTAAAGAGATCCTGCTCGTCTTTGGGAGTCTTGATGAAGGTACTCAAAACTTCCCAAACAAAATCAATGTGGTGGTCTTCAAGGTCGTGGTTGACGTGAGTTCGCTGACCCTTAATCTTATCAGCACCCAAAACCTTCTCCAGGTTATCAAGCCACATCGGCTGGGTCTTTTGGGTGGTGTACTCGATGAAGTAGCTGCTAGATAAGGACGCGAGGGGTCGGCCTTCGTGTTCTAGTCCATAGTAAAAGTATCCTTGTAGTAACTTAGTGGCAAACAGAGGTTCTGTTGAGTCGATTTGTTCCAGGGAAACGCCGACGCGCTCAAGGTCTTTAGCAAAGATGCGATCGTGTAGCATTTCATCTTCAGTGTAGCGACACCACTGCTTAGCGAGTACGCGATCGCATTTTGTAAAGTAGTGAATGGTCAATCCATCAATTACACGCTTCATCCGTAAACGCACGATAGTCTCTATGTTGTGGCGCTTGTAGTATTCGAGGTGAATGTTTTTATCATCCAATTGATGGCGAGCAAACGGCACATTTCTATAGAAGTTCTCAATCAGTTCGTCAAGAAAAGCATCTATACGCTGGCGAAGTTGAGTATTGTTGGTGCTGCTCATAATTTTTTTCTCTTGATAAATGAATTACAGAGACACCACAATATATTCTCAGCTTCAGACTAAAGATGCAATATCCAAATAAGACAGTTAAGCAAGACAGTTAAGACAGTTAAGACAGTTAAGACATTTAAGTAAGACAGTTAAGACAGTTAGACATTGTAAATAAAATTAAGATTTGTAAATTATAAATAGCAGTGATAGGATAAACTTGTCCACTGGGAAGCAAGTTTCGCTAAAGCTTTTAGCTTTTTTTGTATAAATACTCTTTTTAGTCAATTTTTATTAAAAACTGGTAACTTAGTGTTAATTTATATTTTTCTGAAAACTATTAAATGATGACTAATCAACTATCATTATCAGAACAGCAAACAAAATCAACCTCAAATCTAATCTCAATTATTTTATTATTTGTATCAATATTCACCCTGTCTTTAGCGGCAATTTTTATCAGATGGAGCGAACAGGACATAGGTCCTAATGCCACAGTTTTCAATCGTTTTTGGATATCGTTTGCTGTACTCGGACTGGTGCAGGGAATTAAGCCAGTTATTTCTCGATTCTTTGGTGATTCATCCCCACAGCAATACACTTACACATTAGAAGATATATGCCTTTTAATAGTATCAGCGATCGTAACGTCTATTTCCCATATTTTTTGGTGTTGGTCTTTGACTCAAACTAGTGTTGCCAACGCGAATTTACTGCATAATTTAACACCTATTTTTGCTACTCTAGGTGGATGGTTGCTATTGGGTCATTACTTCAATAGCAAATTTATTATGGGAATGACTCTTGCTATGGGAGGTGCCTTTAGCATCGGTATTCAAGATTTCCACATTGCTGCTGAGAACCTCGTGGGTGATGCTTGGGCTTTAATTTCTGCTGTCTTCTATGCAGCAAATTTCCTGGTATCAGAAAAACTGAGAGTCAAATTCCCCGCAACTATCATATTATTTTGGTCTTGTTTGCTCAGAGTTATTTTAACTTTTCCAGTAGTGATATTCACTGAAAATAGATTATTTCCCTCTTCCTTACAAGGATGGTTAGCTGTTATTTCCTTAGCTGTTGTCTGCCAAGTGATTGGTGCAGGAATACTCATTTATAGTCTCAAGCATTTTTCCTCTGGGCTAACTTCTCTATTCTTGCTAATGGAACCAATTATTACTACTATCCTTGCCTGGTTTATCTTTGCTGAGAGTTTAAATCCCGTCAATATGCTATTTTTTTGTGTAGTTTTAGTTGGTATATACTTGGCTAAAACTAGTCAGGGATCTGATAAAACAGAAATCAAAATTGTTGACGAAAATGTGACACCTGAATTAGGTGAAAGTTAGATGGATACTAAATTTTAATAGTCGATAAATTCACGAATACACTAGCAAAAATAGCTTTCGATTTTTATTGATTGAAGTTGGACGGCTTAGATTTGGATTTAGCTTCAGCGTACTCACAAGATAAAAAAGGTCAGATTCCCGACTTCTTGAAGAAGTCGGGGATCTTGCAGACCATTAGTTTTAGCAAACAACCAATTAACAATTCAAAATTCAAAATTCAAAATTCAAAATTAAAGACAATTTCAGAAGGGGACTGTTACCCCGACTGAAATTGGGTCTACCTGTAGAGGTAGGGGTCTTCAACCCTCAAATGTACGATAAAAATCCGAAACTGCCAACATGGCTATTGTATATAAATATCTAACGATTTTTATTTGCAGCAAATGAATAGTAAAGCTAAATTGTTGACTCTTGCCACCTTAACTTTTGCTCTTTCATCGTTGACTGTAGGAACAGTCATAGCACAGACAAAACTGACCAATCAATCCAAATTGTTCACCAATGGTATTGGACAGGTGCGAGTTGGAATGACTGTCTCCCAAGCGAGGAAAGCTGCTGGTACTCGACTAGTTGGCGACACACCGAATAATAATTGCTACTACGTAAAGCCAGAATGGGAACCGAAAAATGTTGGGTTCATGGTGACAGAAGGTCGGATTTCTAGGGTCGATGTGTGGAGAAATAGCAAAATTACTACCTTAAAAGGTGCAAAAATCGGCGATATGGAAGCCCGGATTAAATCTCTGTATCCAGGGCAAATTCAAGTTACTCCTCATAAATATGTTGAAGGTGGTCACTATCTGACATTTGTACCAAAAGACCAATCTGACCAAAATTATCGTGTAGTATTTGAGACTGATGGCAAGCGTGTAACTCAGTTTAGATCGGGTAAATTACCGGAGGTTGAATATGTGGAAGGATGTAGTTGATTTCAAACATCAGTTCCAGATGACTTGAATTTTTCTTAGAGTTTCAAAAGTATTGGGCGAATAGAATTCACTACTACACAAGCAAAGTCCACCTCCGTGGACTAATACAAAATCAAGGGTTTGAACCCACAAAGGTGGGTTTCGTCTGTGTAGCCGCGATTTCTGTCTACGTTTTTCCGTTATCTGTGCATAAATCCTATAGTGCTACGATGCTATTAACTGTGATTGGAAGTTAATATAATGCCGTACAGCGGTTTTAATCTGAGTAAAGTGAAGAATGATTTTCAATTAATCTTTGTTGAAAATCAAGATTTATTTCCACATATAGAGACTGTTTCTCCTAGTGAATATCTAAATTTTATTTTCTCTGAGCATTTACCATTGGTAACAGCAATCAATACAGAAAAGGCTCGTTCTGAACTAATTATTATGCCTGTTATGATTGAAGTTAAACGCTATTTTAAATATCAAATTAGTGTATTTTCTGGTTCAGAATTTAATGTAGATCCTTCTCAAGGTTTAGAAGGACGCTGTGATTTTATTCTCAGCTGTTCGCCAGAACAATATGATATTACCAGTCCTGTTGTAACTATTGTGGAAGCCAAAAATGAAAGTATTAAATCTGGTTTAGGACAATGTATTGCCACAATGATTGCATCTCAATTATTTAATCAGCAGCAAGGAAATGTTATCAGTAAAATTTATGGCGTAGTCACAACAGGAACAGATTGGAAATTTCTGAAACTTTGTGACAATACTATTTTTATTGACAAAAATGATTACTTTATTAAAGAAATAGACAAAATATTAGGAATTCTGACAACAACTCTAATGGAGTGTCCTAAATTTTAGTTCAGAATTCAGAACTCAGAATTTAGAGTTCAGAACTCATTCTAACTCCTGATATCATGTCCGGTAAATTACTTGTGATATGTCATTGCGAGTGCAACAAAGTGGAACGACGCAATCGCAAGGATTTTGCGATTACTTCACTTCGCTATCGCTACGTACCCTTCTCTTCTCTACGAGACGCTAAGAGCGAACGAGACGCTACGCGTAGCTTGCTTCCACGAAGTGGTACGGGTTCCGCCCTTGGCGGTACGTAATGACAAGCATTTAGCCGGACTTGATATGACTCCTGAATTCTGACTCCTGAATTCTGATTTATCGTTCCACTTCATCCAGTTCCTTGGGAACTCCCGCAGTTAAGATTTCATGTCCATTAGATGTAACTAACACATCATCTTCAATGCGAATACCAATGCCAACCCAACGCGGGTGAGTTTCTGGTTGGTCTTCTGCTAGTTTGGTATCAGGGACAATATAAAGTCCTGGTTCCACTGTCAAAATTTGACCTGGCTGTAAAATTTGCGGTTTATCTTCACCATGCTGATAAACTCCCACATCATGGACATCCAAACCTAACCAATGGCTGGTACGGTGCATGTAATATGGTTTGTATTTTTCTTCTTCAATTAACTTGTCAATTTCGCCTTGGAGAATCCCAAGTTCAACTAAACCTTCAGTTATAACGCGCACTGCTGTATCATGAACTGATTTAAAAGAATTACCGGGTTGCACTTCAGCGATCGCTTGTTTTTGTGCTTCTAAAACAATCTCATATAATGTCTTTTGTTCTGGTGTAAACTTACCTCCCACGGGAAATGTGCGGGTAATATCAGAGTTGTAATAACCATAAGCACAACCAGCATCAATTAACAGTAATTCTCCATCCTGCATTTGCCGATTATTCTCAATGTAGTGCAACACGCAAGCATTCACACCGGAAGCCACAATGGTGGGATAAGCCGGGCCGATTCCACCCCGCACTCGAAAGATCCGTTCCATCTCCGCCTGAATTTCATACTCATAACGTCCTGGTGCTGCGATTTCTTGGGCGTGATTGTGTGCTTCAATAGCGATCGCTGCTGCTTGGCGCATCAACTTTAACTCAGCTTCACTTTTGATTAGCCTCATGCTGTGGATAATCGTGCCGGTATCTTCAATGGCGATCGGTCCGGTACCGCGTTTGGGATAAGTTTGGAGTAACCGTTGGTAATGCCCTAAAATTGTGTCATTAAAAGCGCGATCGCGTCCTAGATGATAGTAAATGCGATCGGCTTTTTCTAAATACTGCGGCAATTTTTCATCTAATTCATTAATCGGGTACGCTTCATCAGCACCATAAATTTCCTTCGCTGCATCTACCCCACAGCGATAACCACTCCATACTTCTTTTTCCCGATCTTTGGGTTGGACAAACAGCACAAACCGATGTTCTGCATGATGAGGCGCTAAAACTGCAACAGTCTGTGGTTCGTTAAATCCAGTTAAGTAGAAAAAATCACTATCTTGACGATAAGCATACTCAACATCGTTGTGCATCACTGCCATTGGCGCACTACGAAAAATGGCTGTGCCATTCCCAATTTTTGCCATTAATCGCTCACGACGCTGCCGATATTCTGTTTGCATAGTTGAGGTTTTTGTAAAGTATCGTGTTATTTTACACTTTTGACAACCAGAGGATGCACAGATGATACTTCTCGCTAGTTGCCAATCTTAGTTATTTTAGCCAATATTTGTTTCCACTCAAAAACATCAGTATTGAGAATTCAGAAGATTTTGATACCGAAACGGAATCAACTAAAAAATAAATCAGTCATATAGCAATCTTATTTAAGTTTTGAAAAATATCAGTATTGACTGGTGACTGTCAACTGCGAACATAAATTATTATCAAAATATAACATGATTTTATCTATAAATCATCACATACAAAATTGATTTTTTAATTGTTTATCTAGTACTTGAAAATTTTAACAACATGATTTAAAACGAATATACATTTATTTCCAAAGACTGACATTAAGCAAAAATAAATAGTTATAAAGAAATCTTAAAATACTGGTAAATGTTCTTTAATTACAGAAAGGTGTCGCTCAAAAAAGTTAAAAAAAGGTAACAACCAATGATAAAAAAACACCATGTTTGGAAGTAAAAATTCCTCAGACTTGTCTTTGAATACATCTCAATGGGCATCAGAATCTTTCCAAAAATCCCAAGCATTAGCATCTGGACTTGATAATTCAAATTCTCTAAATTCTGGTTCGCTTTTTGTGAGCAGCAGTTCTTCACAACCACAAGAATCTGCGGTGGTGTCACAAAATCCCAATCCCAATCCTTACTTAACTAGTGCCGCGATTGTTCCTGATTTCAACGCTGATGGCAAAACAGACAAAGTTTGGGTAAATGCCCAAACTGGTGAAGTTCTCGTTCGCTTGATGGATGGAACAAGAGTTATTGAACAAGGTTCTTTGGGTCAATTTGATATATCAGCATACGATTACAAAATTGCTGATTTCAACAGCGATAATAAAACCGACTTCTTATTACGCAACAAGGCGACTGGTGAGAACATAATTGCATTAATGGATGGAACAAGAGTTGCTAATGCCGCGTACCTAACCAGCGTTGACCCAGCGTGGACTCCCAATATTGGTGATTTCAACGGCGATCGCAAAACTGATATCTTCTGGCACAATAATCAAACCGGCGAGAACGCTATTTGGGAAATGGATGGCACAACTGTTGTGAATGCAGCTGTTTTGGACGCCACTGACCCAGCCTTAACTCCCACCATTGTTGATTTCGACGCCAACGGCAAGAGTGACATTTTCTGGCGCAATCAAACAACCGGCGAAAACAGCGTTTGGTTTATGGATGGTGCCCAAAAGACTGAGTTTAGCCTGCAATCACAAGATGCAGCCTGGACTTATCAAGTCGGCGATTTCAATGGCGACTTAAGCACAGACCTACTGTGGAGAAATACTCAAACAGGTGAAAACAAAGTTTGGCTGATGAGAGGTATTTTAGTTACAGAAGGTGCTTTGGGAACACTTGACTCATCTTGGAGTTCTCAAATTGGTGATTTCAACGGTGATGGTAAGACCGATATCTTCTGGCGCAATGGAACCACAGGCTCCAACACAGCTTGGTTGATGGATGGCACAAACGTTGCAACTGAAGCCTTCCTACCAAGCAATAGCCCATCCCTAACTCCATCCCTTGGCGATTACAACGGTGATGGCAAGACCGACATCTACTGGCGCGACCAGACAGCCGGTGCAGACAACATTTGGACTATTGATGGCACAACCGCCGTTGAGACTCCACTCGCAGACGCAGATAAAATCAGCGTCGAGTGGTATACGTTCTAAAACAAGAATTTAGGAGTGGGGAGTTAGGAGTTAGGAGTTTGGAGTTTGGAGTTTGGAGTTTGGAGTTTGGAGTAAAATTTTCTCCCCATCTCCCCATCTCCCCATCTCCCCATCTCCCCATCTCCCCATCTCCCCATCTCCCCATCTCCCCATCTCCCTCATCCCCCCATCCCCTCGTCATCAAAATTTGTAACTCAAAACCTGAACCACGCTATTTTCTGGCAAATCTTTGGGGTTAATGGAAATAGTATCTCCACTGCTACGCCGGACTGTTACTCCTTGCATTAACGCCAGAAAATCATCTAGTGGCGAAATTTCACACGCAGCAGGATCGGCGGCTTGTGTCCGGTAATGGGTGGGAATCACTAACTTGGGATTTAATACTTCAACGGCCTGCTTTGCTTCTTGAGCATTGTAGGCTTTTGCGCTGCCGCCTACTGGAATAAATAGCACATCGGGACGCCCCATGAGAATTTTTTGCTCAATGGAAATGGGTGCGGCTGCTCCCCCTAAGTGTAAAATATTAATTCCGCCTTGTTTCCAACTCCAAGCTGTGTTGGAACCAAACTGCTTACCACCTTTGCGATCGTGGTCTATGGCAATTCCTTGGAACTTAATGCCTTTGAATTCGTAAACTCCTGGTTCATAAATCAGTTTCGCATTGGCTGGTAGTGTGTCTACAGCACCTTCATCCAGCAGTTGGCTGCTAATCAGTACCAAATCTGCTGGAACTTTTGGCACGCGATACCCAGCAGTACAGCCGATCGCTCGAAATGGATTGACGAGAATTTTTGCACTGCTACCATCAAAAAGAAAGCAAGTATGACCCAACCACTTAACTGATAAACTGCTAGATTGTGCGTCAGCACGCAGCTGGGAACTCATGGCAGTAACTGAAGCTGTGACCAATCCCGCCCCAGCATAACCCATCAACTGTCGTCGTTTCATTAATTAAGCTCTCGACTGTAACTGTTGGAGAAAGTTTCGCAATAGTTGTTTTCCTGATGATGTCAGGACACTCTCTGGGTGAAACTGGACGCCCTGAATCTGAGGATAGTTCCGGTGTCGCACTCCCATAATTGTGCCATCTTCAACCCAAGCGGTGATTTCTAGCACATCAGGGCATGTTTGGCGATCGATGACTAAACTATGATATCTGGTAGCGGTGAGTGGATTTTCTAATCCTTGGAAAACCCCCACCCCAGTGTGAGACACCTGAGATGTTTTGCCATGCATCAATTCCGGAGCAGAAACTATTTTACCACCGAACACTTGACCAATACTTTGATGGCCTAAACAAACGCCCAATATTGGTAACTCTTGTCCTAGTTGTTCAATCAACTCTAGGGAAATACCAGCATCTTCCGGGCGACCAGGCCCAGGAGAAATAACCACGGCTTGCGGCTTTAATTTCCGAATCTCATCTATAGATATTTTATCGTTACGAAAAACTTTAATATCACCTGCCACTGGGAAATCTGCTGCCAATTCTCCCAGATACTGCACCAGATTATATGTAAAACTATCGTAATTATCGATGACTATTAACATAACTAAGGCAAAAATTACGGGTTGCAGGTGACAGATATAAGACTGTCATAGCTCAGGGAGTTAGACGGGTGAGCAGCTAAATAATCCCATTGTTTAAGGACTTTTAAATTCTTAGGAATCATATTTATATCTGGCTAATTATTTTGTGATTCAAATCTCTTGGCGTCAAAGCGTCAGTCTAACGGACATGATATCACTTGGCGATGCCTGGGCTAATCACATCTACAAAGCCGATATAATTAACGTTACCAAGGGAGGAAGCAACAGCGTAGCAGCTACTAGCACCGCTACTAAAGCTGAAACTAGGACTGCACCAGCAGCACAATCTTTAGCGATTTTTGCTAAATCGTGGTAAGTTTGCTTAACTGTTAAGTCTACAAGGGACTCGATCGCTGTATTCAGCAACTCTAATGCCAAAACTAAACCACTAGTTATACCAATTACTGCTATTTCTACTGGTTGTAGATGTAAATAAACGCTTAATGCGATCGCTAAGGCACAAACACTGGTGTGAATGCGAAAATTACGTTGAGTTTGAAAACTATAAGTAATTCCAGCCCAGGCATACTTAAAACTAACCAATAAATTAGAAGCAACCTTCCACGAAAATTCCCGTTCGTTGGTCACAATTTTTTGTAACGAGGTAGGCGTTGGTGGTGGAGAAATTTTTTGAGACATAGACTTAAATATACAAAAACACGGTGGCTACAGTGGGAATTTTGGTCAATCTTTATAGATTAATTAATTTTGAGGCAATTTTTAAGCAATTTTCCATAGAGGTATTATAAAAGTATCACCCAAAATTAACACTAAGGCATAAATAATTACTGCCATTCTTTGTCAATAGCAATACCTATTGCCTTCAGCAATTTTACTTGCTGTTCTAACATTCGCTCTAAACTTTCTTCGTCAGGATGATCCCATCCCAACAAATGCAATAAACCGTGAGCAGCTAACCAGGCCAGTTCAGTTGGTAAATTGTGTCCCTGCTGTTGGGCTTGACGTTGTGCGGTATCTACAGACACAATAATATCGCCTAAATATAGAGGTACAGAGGCAAGCATTTCTTCACTGTGAGGAAAATTTACCTCTAAAGCAGCAAAAGCTAAAACATCTGTGGGCTGATTTTTTTGACGATACTGAGCATTGAGTTCTTGAATTTGCGAGTCATCTGTCAAACGCAGTCCAATTTCATAACCCAGGGCTGGTGGAATATCAGGCTGAAGTATTTCTAACCAGCTATTAAACCAGTTTTCCCAAGTTTCAGGAGTAATTCGGGTATTAGTTTCGCCAAAATCTACTGAGTTTGTCGAGGACAACTCGTAAAAATAATCTTCCACATATAATTCAACTCCCAGAGCCACGCAGTCTCCTAGTCTGAAGTCAGGGTTTTTCCTTAGTGAGTGAGATAAGCAAGACCAATCAGGACGGCTAAAAGTCCTATGGTAGTTAACGCAAAATGTTTTAGAGAAGTTCCACCCTTACGTACCATATTTCGCATGGCAAGTTTGACGTAGCTGGGTTGAGGTTCTGATGAAGGAGAGTTACTCATAGTTATTTCGATCGCAGACTCTTTTATAACTGTAACAGTTGGGTCTGCTATGGGATTGCGATCGCCCCAATCTCAAATACTAAAAAAGTAATAGGTACTAAGTAATAGCAAAAACAATTACTTAATACCTATGACTAATAAACATCTGGTGGAAATGATGTAGGGGCGAACGGGCGAACGGCCGTTCGCCCCTACCAAGGATTTCAGGCAACTCCTATTTCTAATGCCCAACTATGCAGGAGTATTTTCTACTAATTTATTTTCTTGGCGCAGATAAGCTTGGATGAATGTATCAAGTTCGCCATTCATCACATCTGTAATCCCTGTTGTTTCCGTATTGGTGCGTAAATCTTTCACCATTTGGTAAGGATGAAACACATAGTTACGGATTTGGTTACCCCAGGAGGCTTCCACCATATCGCCACGAATTTGGGCAATTTCTTGGGCGCGTTGTTCTTGGGCGATGACCAGTAGCTTTGCCTTGAGTCGAGCTAAGGCTTTTTCTTTATTTTGCAGCTGCGATCGCTCTTCTGTACAACGCACGGCAATTCCGGTCGGCAGATGAACAACTCGTACCGCTGTTTCTACTTTGTTGACATTCTGACCGCCCTTACCACCAGAGCGAGTTGTAGTGATTTCCAAATCTTTCTCTGGAATATCCAACTGCACAGAATTATCTATTTGCGGCATGACTTCCACCCCCGCAAAACTAGTTTGCCGCTTGCCGTTGGCATTAAATGGCGAAATCCTCACTAAGCGGTGTGTGCCTGTTTCCGACCGCAAATAACCATAGGCATAACGACCAGTAATTTCTAGGGTTGCCGATTTAATTCCGGCTTCATCACCCTCTGACTCTTCAGCCAAAGTCACCTTGTAGCCGTGAGCTTCAGCCCAGCGAGTATACATCCGCATCAGCATAAATGCCCAGTCTTGAGCATCTGTGCCACCAGCACCAGCATTAATGGTCAGTACAGCACCTTCGGCATCATAAGTACCGGAAAGTAGCTGTTGTAATTCCCACTGGTCAAGGTCACGATTCAGTTTAGTTACGGTAGATTCCGCTTCTTGCAATAGTGCTTCGTCGGTTTCTAACTCCAACAACTCAACAACTGCCTTAGTATCTTCCAGACTGCTGTGCCACTGTTCGTATTGCTCGATGTGAGCTTTTAAATCGTTGAGTTCTTGCAGCGTTTGTTGGGCTTGGGTTTGGTCATCCCAAAATTCTGGCTGAGCAGATATTTGTTCTAGGTCTTGAATTTTAGCTGTCAGTGCAGGTACGTCAAAGATAGTCCTGGGTTTTACCCAGGCGGCCAGACAACGTTTCGATTTCGCGTTTGAGTTCTAGGACATCCATAGTGCTTGCTCAAGTGTGGAGCTAATCTACATTTTAAGAGATTGCTCTTTATTGTATTGGTATTTTCGATTTTAGCTGTAGTTGGGCAAATTCTCCTGTACTAACTGTGTAAATTACACAAATTGCCTAAGTTTGATTTTGCTGTTGCAGATAAGCTTTGATAAATAAATCGATTTTACCTTCTAAAACCTCGACCACGGCAGTTGTTTGGACATTGGTACGTAAATCCTTGACATTTGTGTAAGGATGCAAGATATATTCCCGGATAAGCTTGTTGGATAAAGGTTTTATCTGTCGGGATCGAATAGCAGAGACTTGTTTAACACCTTGTGCTTGCATTAACACCCACAACTTGCTTTTGAGAATAACCAAAGCTTTTTCTTTGTTTTGTATCTGGTTACGTTCCCCACTAGAAACCACAGTAATACCAGTAGGAATGTGAAACACCTGCACCCATGTTTCTAGGCGGTTTACATTCCCCTGTCGGCGTGGCAAAGTAATTTCCAAATGCTTCTCTGGAATTTCAAAATCAACAGACTCATCTAATATAGGGCTGACTTCTACACTGGCTAGGCAAGTATACCGCCTGCCATTGCCATAAACAGGAGAAATCCGCACTATTCTTGCATGAGTTCCTTGTTCCGATTTTAGTCAGCCATAGGCATAACAGCCTGTAATTTCTAGGGTGGCATATTTGACCCCTCCTAAATCACCTTGTGACTCTTCTATTAGGTATACTTTATGGTTATGATTTACTGCCCAACGGTGGTACAGCCGTAATAACATAGATCCCCAATGTTGGGCATCCATACCTCCAGCCTCAGCCGTAATTGTTAAGAATGCCCCCTTTTGGTCGCAGGGGTCGGACAGTAATTGTTCTATTTCAAATGTTTCAAGTTCTTGCTGGAGTTGAGTAAGGTTGGTTTGCGCCTCTTGCAACAATTCCTCATCAGGAGATAATTCTAGTAGTTCTAGTGCAGCCTCGATCTCGTCTAGAATGAAGTGCGATCGCTGACATTGTTTCTTTTTAGTGTTGACGGATTCAATTTCTTGAAGTGTCTGATGGTAACTGACAGAATTATGCCAGAAAGTAGGTTGAGAAATTAATTGATTCAAGTCCTCAATTCTTGCACTCAGTTCTCGGAGGTCAAAGACAGCCTTCAGCCTTGGTCAAGATATTAGACAACCTTTCTACTTCGCGTTTGATATTTAAGAGTTCGAGCATAGTTTTGCTCCCTTAAATCTGAACTTATATACATATACTACTGGTAAACAGATGAAAAAACCGTGGTTGCTGAAATTCAACCACGGTTTTTACTTTATAAAACTTTACTTTTGTACTAGTACCTACAGAGAATTAATCGCGGCCATTGATGGCAATTAGCAACCGCAAGATAAAGACGAACAAGTTGATATAGGTTAGGTACATCGACAAAGCAGCAGGCAAATATTGATCGTCACTATAAGTGCGGGGCAAAATGTAGAAATCGACAACTGAAGCCCCAACAAACAGAAATACTCCCAAACCGGAAATGGCGATTTCTAACCAATTTGGTGTGTAAACACCAAACATGGCAAACCCAAATTGGGCAAGGCACACAACCACCAAAGCAATGATGCCGAGGTTGATGGTTTTCGTCAAAGCCATACCGTCTTGTTCAGAAAGATTTGAACCAATTTGACGAGCGAGAATAAAGGTGACGCCACAACCAAGGGCAGCTAAACCAATGCCTTGAATGCCAACACCTTGGGATCTCAAAGCGACAAATACCAAGCCACTGAGAGTATATCCAGATAAAAGGCTGTAGGTTGCCAACAGGGGGAGTGCCAGACCTTTGTTACCTTTTTGGGCAACATTTTGGGCAACAAAGAACAGAATTAACTCCAGAATCACTGCACCAATGAAGGTAGGAAAGAAGATTCCGGGGTTAGTACGGATAACTCCCAAACCTCCGTAGGTTCCCAATGCGGTCAGCACTAGTCCACCACCGACGTAGGGGAGGGCGTTAGCAATGACATTGGGTCCGACGAGTCCGTGAGATTTCGCCTCACGCATAGCTTCACGAAAATTGCTGGTATTGCTCATGTTGAAAAACTAGTTTTTGAGGAAAACGTTCTGCTTATTCCTATTCTTACCAAGATTTGGGAGTAGAAACCAGGGAAACGTTACGCAAGCTAGAAGACAACTCAACAAAAAAACATGAACTAATTGAAATCTTTATCCGGAAAACAAAAATAACTGCCAAGAGATGGGGTTGCAAAATCATGCGTACAAATACTGAATTATGGAGTGCGACCCCTGATAAGTTCCGTGAAACGACGATGGCTTATTCAACCTTGGCTAAGGAAAATAATTACAGCCTTGAATAAGATATACGCAGCTCCATTTTATCAAAAATAGGAGTTACAACAAAGGAATTTATATGGCAGCAAGTGAGTCCTCTTTACGAACTGATGGTATAGAATTATTACACTTGTACCACCAGAATCCATCTATTAAACTTCGTAACAAACTTGTACAATTACACACCGGCTTAGTGCGGAAGATGGCTCATAAATTCAGCCATCAATGTAATGAACCTTATGAAGATTTAGAACAAATTGGTTATTTTGGTTTAATTAGAGCAATCGAGCGTTTTGACCCTAGTCAAGGATATGCTTTTAGTTCTTTTGCAGTGCCATATATTCGCGGTGAAATGCTGCACTTTTTACGCGATCGCAGTACTCTATTAAAGATTCCTCGTCGTTGGCAAGAACTGTACAACGAAGGACAAAAGATTCGCAAAGAATTGGCCATGTCTTTGGGTCGTGCCCCTAAGGATGCTGAAATTGCTAAAGAACTCCGGGTATCTGTGCAAGAATGGCAAGAAACCAAGTTAGCTGCCCAAAACCGTTTGCCTTTAAGTTTAGATGCGACCGCTGTTAACTATGTTGATTGCCAAATCACCTTGGGTGAAGCACTTCCTTGCCCTCGTTCTACTGCCCAACAACAACTAGACGAAGAACGTCAACAACTCCAAGGGGCAATCAATATGTTAGAAGAAAAGCCCCGGATGGCAGTTGAAATGGTATTTTTAAAAGAACTTTCTCGCAAGGATGCTGCTAAGAATATTGGCACTAGTCCAATGACAGTAACGCGGTATTTACAAAAGGGAATTCAAGATTTAATTTGCTATTTACAACCACAAGTTATGCCCACTGGATCTTGATGTTATGTGTGAGGGAGATGAGGGAGTACTTAACGAGATTTTAGATCAGCGATCGCACCTCTAGTCATGGCAGCAATGGCTTGATCTGTCGCTTTTGGTAAATGATAATACTTACCTGCTGCTGTTTGCGCTAATTCCTTAGCAAAGCCAGTGGAAACAAACTTACTCTCCGTATCAATAACTAAGAGTTGCATCCCCAAACCACGAATTCTTGCAGCAATTTCGATTAATTCTCCTTTGATATCTGGCTTTTCTCCTGGTTCTAGCTGTTCACCTAAAGAACGCGCTAAGGGAATATTACCCCGTCCGTCGGTGATTGCTACAAGTACTACTTGCCCAATATCTCCACTCATCTGGGCATTTAAGCCGACGCGCACAGCTTGGGTTAAACCATGCGCTAAGGGTGAACCCCCACCACAGGGTAATCTCTCCAAACGGTTACGCGCTAAGGCAATGGAACGCGTTGGCGGTAATAATACTTCCGCTTGTTCTCCCCGGAAGGGAATCAAGGCTATTTGGTCACGGTTTTGATAAGCTTCTGTCAAAAGTTGCATCACCGCGCCTTTCGCCGACTGCATTCGATTTAAGGCCATTGAGCCAGAAGCATCTACCACAAACACTACTAACGCCCCAGCTTTACGTACCAAGCGTTTCGAGCGAATGTCACCCTGTTCGACAATCACTTTTCTGTCTGGGTGTCGCTCTCTACGTGCTTTTTGATACGGAGCAGCGGCTCTGAGTGTGGCATCTACGGCAATGCGTCGCGCTTTTCCTTTGGGTAACATTGGCTTAATGTAACGTCCCCGGTCATCGGAAAAGATGACACTGCGACTACCAGATTTTCCCTGCCGCTTGGCCATTTGAGTAAAATAAAGCACACTATCATCCAAAATTACCCCTTCTGGATCGAAGATGAATTCTTCGGGGATACTGGGGGGTTCTTGTTGTTGATTTTCTTCTTGTTCTTCTTGTTCTTCCTGTTCTTCTTGTTCTGGTTCGTCTGGTTCTTCTTGATTTTGAGGTGGAGGTGGCGGTGGTGGCGGTGGTTGTTCTGGTGGCGGTGTCTGCACGATTGTTGCTCGTGGTACAATCACCAATTCCACAGCGCGGCGTAAATCTTCGGCATTTACTGTTGTGCGTCCTTCCAAAGCTGCGGCCGCTTTGGCAACTCGCACAGCAAATAATTCGGCGCGATGTCCTTGAACTCCGCCGCGAATTGCTTCATTCACCAAGTAGGCGATTTGTTCGTGGGTAATGCAGACATCCTTGAGCCATTCCCGCGCCAGAATAATTTGGGTTTTTAGGGCGTCTAAGTCTTCGTTGTACTGCAAGAGAAACTCTTTAGGAGATTGAGAGTAGGCGATCGCCACCTCTACTGCTGCTACTCTTTGATCTAAGCCGAGTACACCGTCCGCAGAAAGAGCGATCGCAATTCTATCTAGTAAATGTTCCCTTAATGCTCCCTCTTCTGGGTTGTAGGTAGCAATAAACAGCGGTTTACAAGGATGCTGAAAACTAATTCCCTCGCGCTCAATCTGGTTACGTCCCTCAGATAATACTGTCAGTAGCTGATTTGATATCTGGTCATCTAATAAATTAATTTCATCTACGTATAGTACGCCACGGTTGGCTGTAGCAAGTAAACCAGGCTGAAAAATCGTATCACCTTGCTTTACGGACTTTTCCACATCTACTGAACCAAGCAGTCTGTCTTCTGTGATACCTAAAGGAATTTGCAAAAAAGGGGCGGGAATAATTTCGAGGGGAAGATCTTGAATGTCTTTGTCTGCGTACTCAGCCAAAAGTTGATCGTCCCATTCTTCTGGGTGATTGGGGTCACAATTACTGATGGAACCTTTAACTACTTCGATGGGTGGTATCAGTGCGTGAATAGCACGAGCCATTACAGATTTTGCCGTACCGCGACGACCTGCGATCGCCACTCCCCCCAACCCTGGATCTACGGCTGCTAACAGCAGGGCTAATTTAATCGCTTCTTGACCGACTACAGCAGTCAAAGGAAAGGCGGTGATTGTAGGGTTGATAGTAGGCGCAGGCATGGTTGGAATAATCGTTAGTCTAGGCCTTTAGCATATCAATTTCTCGCACATTTAAAACAGAACTCAGAATTCAGAATTCAGCAATGCTTGAAGTGGGGGATTTACACCCACCACTGAATTCTTTATTAGACATCTGGTGAAAATGACGTAAGGGCTTTTATTCCAATCAAGATTTCTGAAAGCCGTCATTTCGCGTCAGCTTTATATTCCTCGTCCGTCAAAGGCTTGAGCCAATTCACCTGACTGTCGCCTTTGTAGTTGGTAATTATAACGTGCGTCATCCTGTTTTCGGGTGATGCGCCGTGCCAGTGTTCAATGTCGGGATTGCAAAGAATTACATCGCCTTTGTTAATCGTTTTGATGGGTTTGCCTTTTTCTTGATAAAGCCCTTTGCCCATCGTCACGAGTATAGTTTGTCCTACCGGATGGTTGTGCCAGTTTGCCCGTGCGCCCGGCTCGAAGGTCACACTGGCGATTGAAAAATTATTGTTTTCGGTTTTTGGAGCGAGTGGCTGCACATAAACCGTTCCCGTAAAAGTTTCCGCCGGGGCTTTTTCGCCCTTCGGAAAAATCGTGTTTTCAGTTTTATTTTCCGCCTTTTCCATTTTTGTTTGCTCCGTATTAGCCGATTGCTGATTGCTGCATCCAACGGCTAAAAAAAGTGCCGCGCATAATATAAATCCGATTGTTATATTTTTCATAATTTTATTCTCCCGGTGATTACTCTAATTCAAACATCACCGTTACGTTTCCTGATCCTACTGCGGCTTCAAGCCCTGAAAGATCGTCCATCCGTCCGAGTTTTGTATAACTGTATTGCGTCGGAAATGTTTTATAGAAAAGCACTAAGGTATTGCTTCCCCAAACCATCAGATCGCCTTTGTTGATTGTTTTGGGATTGGAAGAGTCGGTCGGCAAATTGTTCGAGAAATCATATTTTTTCTCGTTGCCGTTCAGTTCATCCATCTTCAGCGTCAACGGCAGCATTGCTTTGAAAGCGTTTGCCGTCGCATTGTCAAAGAGTGTGGCATTGAAAGTCTTTGACCCGATTTTAATCTTCATCTTATTGCCTTTAGTCTCGTTGGCAGTATTACTGCTTTGATTATTAATATTCGTATTACCAGCAAATGCCGATCGGTCTTGACTGCAACCAACGGAGCTGCCGAAAAGAAATGTTGCTGAAAACATCATTACGATTAAGAATTTCATATTGCTCATTCGTCTTTTTTCAAAGTGAAACGACTTCTTGGTTTCTGCTTCCTGATTACTTTAGATTCGTTTTGAAAAAGCCTTCCAATTTGTCAAAAGGAATCAGATCGGTTTTGTCGTATAAATCAACGTGTCCGGCATTCGGAACAATAACCAGTTCTTTCGGTTCGGCTGCGCGTTTGTAAGCATCCTCACTAAATTCTTTTGAGTGAGCCTTATCACCCGTGATGAAAAGCATCGGACGAGGGGAAATCGTTTCAATGTCATTGAACGGATAAAAGTTCATAAACTTAGTGTTACTGCTCAATGTCGGATGCGTCGTCAGTTCCGGCGACCCTCCCTTTGGGGTATAGTCACCTCGCGGAGTGCGGTAGAATTCATAAAATTCACGCTGAATAGGATGAGTGTTTTCATCCAACTTATGAACAGTCCCGCCCGTATATTTGGTTTCGCCGCCGGTCAACTCTGCGTAACGCTGCTCCGCAGCCTCAGCTATAAGTTTCTTTCTCTGCTCTAGGGTTTGCGAAAGATTAAGTGCATTTCGGTTGGCTGCTCCCATGTCATACATACTGACTGTGGCAACAGCTTTCATTCGCGGATCGATCTTAGCGGCACTGATAACAAAGCTTCCGCTACCACAAATTCCAATTATTCCGATTCGGTTTCTGTCAACAAATGGACGGGTGCCAAGAAAGTCAACTGCTGCACTGAAATCTTCAGAATAAATATCAGGCGCAACAGCGTTGCGTGGTTCGCCCTCACTCTCACCCCAGAAAGACAAGTCAACAGATAAAGTCACAAACCCTCGTTCAGCCATATTTGCAGCATACACGTTGGCACTTTGTTCTTTTACAGCTCCCATAGGATGCCCAACAACGATCGCCGAATGTTTTTTACTTTGATCTAAATTCTTGGGAATAAATAGATGTCCCGCAACATTCATTTTGTATTGGTTTTTAAAAGTAACCTTATACATTGTCACGTTATCGCTTACCTGAAAAGTTGTATATGCTTTTGGTGTGATTTTTTCCATTTCTTTTGTATTTTTTGATTGTGATTTTTGTCCTGTTTGTGTGTAAGTCTGTCCGCCGATCATAAGAGTCATCATCCCTAAAATTAATAGATGTTTCATATAATTTTTTTCCCTTTGCATTATCAGATTTACAGATTGAAATTGTTGCTCTATTAATGTGACATTTCTCCAAATATTAATCTGGTTTTTCTCAGCAGAGTTTCTAGCGTTTGCTGTATGAGTTCAATGATACGGGCGTGAAAACGGATAGTGTGAGGACGTTCATCGAAAAAAACCGGACAATTCTCCAAAAATCCGCCGCGTCACGTGCTGATACTAAGTTGCGTTCAGAGGTAGTAGTCTAAGATGAGGAAAAAAAGTTAAAGAACGCAGGCGATCGCTGTCAGAACAAAGCGTTTAATATAAATTTATGAACCAAAAAGAAGCAGAATTTGAAAAGCGAAAGATGCAGATTAATCGGGAAGAACTGATCGAAAGAATGATTCGTCTTGCTCCCGAAAATAGCCTTTTGGAAGTGTTTCCAGGCATTTTCATATATCAATCGTCAAAACCGACCCAGAACCAAATATCCGTATTAAAGCCCGCCTTCTGCGTCATCGCGCAGGGCAGTAAGGATGTGCTTTTGAACGATGAATTATTTCACTATGATTCCGGTCATTACTTAATCTCGACGCTTGATTTGCCGATTATGAGTAATGTTGTCGAAGCGTCCGAGGAAAAACCTTATTTGAATCTTCGGATAGACCTCGATCCGGCACTTGTGGCTGCGGTGATGATTGAATCCGGCATCGAAACAAAAAAAACCGGTGCCGGAGTTAAGGCGATGGATGTCAGCCCGGTTGATACCGATTTGCTGGAAGCGGTCGTCAAATTGGTGAAACTATTTGACACGCCAGACGAAATGAAGTTTCTCGCGCCGCTTATCATCCGCGAGATCATCTACCGGCTTTTAAAGGGAAAACAGCGTGCGCGGCTGGGCCAGCTTATCACTACGGAAGGCGACGTGCAGCGCATCTCCAGGGTCGTCAGCCAAATCCGCGAGAACATTGATCAGCCGCTGAAAATCGAAGATACAGCCCGCGAACTCGGCATGAGCGTGTCAGGCTTTCATTTTCATTTCAAGTCTGTTACGGCAATGAGTCCCTTGCAGTTCCAGAAACAAATACGGCTTCAGGAAGCACGCCGTCTGATGCTGGGCGAAAACATGGACGTGGCGATCGCCAGCTTTCGTGTCGGTTATGAAGACCCTTCATATTTCAGCCGGGAATATAAAAAACTATTTGGTATTCCCCCGCATCGTGACATCGCCAAGCTGCGGAGCAATTTAGGGCAATAAGAATTGGACAGGTTTATTGGTGCAAAAAACTAATACAAAATCCCCATAACATTTGTGGTTGTTTGAGGGAGCGAAAAATATGAAGTGCTTTCTATGCAAGCTTTTTAACCATTATGTGGTGGCAAACGACAGCCTCCCTGATTTCACCCCTAATTGACAGAATATTATCATAATTAATGCTGAGTTTTTAGACATTGGTCACATTCGATAACATCAGGAATTGATAATTGCTCTAAGTTTATTGTTGTAGCTGGGCAAAAATTCAAGCTTTTCACTTTCTAGTTAACAAACTGTGCGCTGCAATGCTTCGATACGCTTCCGAGGGCGTTGTACCGCACTGTACTATTTTCCAGGAGACTACGGCAATGATGAAAGCTGAAGATATCATGACCAAAAACGTAGTTACCATTCGCGGTTCAGCAACTGTGGCTGAAGCAGTGGGGCTGATGAAAGAAAAAAAATTGCGGGCGTTGGTTGTGGATCGTCGCTATGACAATGATGCCTATGGCATTGTTACAGAAACAGATGTTGTCTATAAAGTAACAGCTTACGGTAAAGATCCAAAGGAAGTGCGGGTTTACGAAATTATGAGTAAGCCTTGCATTGTTGTAAACCCTGATTTGGGTGTGGAATATGTAGCCAGGTTATTTGCAAATACTGGTATTCATAGAGCGCCTGTGATTCAAGGTAAGCTGTTGGGGATCATCTCGGTAACCGATATTTTGACCAAAAGCGACTTTGTGGAATCACCAAAAGTGCTACTGCTAGAGGAGAGAATTCAAAAAGCTATTGAACAGGCTCGTGCTATTTGTACTGAACAAGGTGCTTATTCTAAGGCTTGTGCAGCTGCTTGGGATGAGGTAGAAGAACTCCAAGCAGAAGCAGCTCATCAAAAAGCTGAGGGTATGGTGTCAGCCAAAGTAACTTTTGAGAAGTATTGTCAGGAAAATCCAAATGCACCAGAATGTCGAAATTATCATCCGTGATTGAGGTGTGGGAAGAGGACGCGGGGAGTGGGAGACGCAAAGACGCAAAGAGTGGGAGACGCGGGGACGCGGAGAGTGGGAGACGCGGGGACGTGGAGAGTGGGAGACGCAGAGAAATTATCAAATATCCTCTCTGTATTCTCTTTCCCCCTCGTCCCCGCGTCCCCGCGTCCCCGTGTCCCCGCGTCCCCGCGTCCCCGTGTCCCCGCATCCCCGCGTCCTTCAATTTACCGTTTAGCGACTCGCATCAATAGAAATACACCTATTCCTAAAAAAACGAAGTTGGGTAACCAAGCTCCCATAAAGGGAGAGAGGACGCCTGCTTGGGCGATCGCGCCACTAATAAAGAAAATTAAGTAGTAGGAAAAAATAACTATGACGCTAATCCCAAAACTGGTGCCTCTGCCGGTACGCTGGGGTATGCTTCCCATTGCGGCGCCGACTAAGCCAAAGACTACGCACACAAAGGGTAAGGAGATTTTTTGTTGAATTCTAACTTCGAGTTTCCGAATTTTTTGGCGATCGCCACCGAGACGTTCCACTTCTAATTGATCGAAACCTTCGGCAATATTCATTTCGTCGTAGTCCCGGCTTTTTTCTGCCAAACTTAACGGCGTGCGTGGTAGTTGCAGTTGTTGTTGTTCAAATCTGACAATATTGCGATAAGAGCGATCGGCAGCGACAAAATAGATGGTACCGTTATAAAAATCCCAAACATTTTGAGAGGCATTCCACTCGGCTGATTCTGATACCACAATTTGATTCAGACCTTTGGTTGAACGATCTATAATTGTCAAACCTGTCATACGCTTACCATCAAATTGGTCGGCGTAAAACAAGCGTGTCAAGATTCTATTTCTAGAGCCATCCGGTTGTACAACATCTTGGTATTCAGGATAAAAAATATTTTGCTGTTTAAAAGTTGGCTTGTCTGATTTGAGGGCGTTATCCAAAGTCATCGCTGCTTGGTAGTTTGCTGCTGGTGCGATTTGTTCGTTAAACACAAACGTCATTCCTGTAACCAGAAGACTTAAGATCACAGCAGTAAGCACCATGCGATAAACACTCACGCCACAACCACGTAAGGCTATGAGTTCACTTTCGCTAGAAAGACGACTGTAAGTCATCAAAGTAGCCAGCAGCGTGGACATGGGGAAAGCTAAAACGATAAAGTTGGGAAATTTTAATAAAAAAACCTGAATGGCAATGTCTACAGGTAATCCAGATTCAACAACTTTTCTAACTAAATCAAATACAGCATCAATAGTAACGCCGATTGAAGAGAAAGCTCCAACACCAAAGAAAAACGGTGGCAACAATTCGCTACCAAGATAACGATCCATAATCGTAAAAGGCAGCAGCGAATGTAGATTGTAGAAAGACGTGAGTTTCTTTGATATCATAAGCGACTTCAAAAGTTAAATATTGGCAACCCTGGTAAAGCAAAGTCAGAATGGGCTACGCCCCGCTACGCTAACAGGAATCAGAATTCAAGAGTCAGAATTTAGGAGTAAAACAGTCTTTATATCTAGCTTCCAAGTTCAAATTTTGTACCTTCCTTACCTGTGTCTACTGTGTTTAGTATCAAAATCAATTGTCAGAGCTAAAGATTAACTAATAAATTCATGCTGAAAAATAAAAAATCAAACTATCCTTTGAAATTTTAACTAAATACAGCAGTTTGTGATTAAATAAAGTACATAACCTTCACCTGAAAACCAAATATAAACTTTTTCTGACTCCTGAATTCTGACTCCTGAATTCTGAATTCTGAATTCTGTTTCCTGAATTTACACTTGAAAGCTATCGCCTAAGTAATATTGGCGCACGAGGGGGTTGTGGTAGAGTTCGTCAGAAGTCCCAAAAGCAAGAATTTGTCCCTCACGCATAATATAACCACGATCGGTGATGGCGAGGGTTTCGCGGACATTATGATCTGTAATTAAAATACCCATACCGCGATCGCGCAATTGAGCTACAATTTGCTGAATTTCTGAGACTGCTATGGGATCGACTCCCGCAAATGGCTCATCCAAAAATAAAAATTTTGGCCCTTCTCGTCCAGCAGCCAAAGACCTTGCTAATTCCGTGCGGCGTCGTTCGCCACCAGAAAGTTGAATTCCCTTGCTATTGGCTAATTTTTCCAAGCGAAACTCCCGCAGTAAAGTTGTTAATCGCCTTGACCACTCCCATCGTGGCACATTAGTTTGCTCTAGCACCAATAGAATATTATCTTGTACCGAGAGTTGGCGAAAAACACTTGGTTCTTGTGCCAGATAGCCAATACCCAATCGTGCCCTTTTGTGCATTGGCATTCCTGTAATATCAAGATTATCTAGCCAGACTTTTCCTTGATTGGGTTTTTCTAGACCTGTAGCAATGTAAAAAGTCGTCGTTTTACCAGCCCCATTGGGGCCTAATAAACCAACGACTTCGCCTTGAGCAACAGAAAGGTTGACACGATTGACAATTACTCGTTTGTTGTAAGATTTGTGAATATTCTCTAAAACAATTTTCACGCTAGAGCCAGCCTTTCTTGGTAGTAGATGCTAATTAGAACGCTTAAATTCCGGTGTTTGTGGAGCAGGTGTCGCAGTTTGTCCATCATTATCTGATTCCTGCACCATGTAAATAGACTCTACCTGACGGTTGGGTTGGGGTAAGGCGACAAATCGCCCTTCGTCAATTAAATAGGTTACCTTCTCTGCCCGGATACTGTTACCTCCCTGTTGCAAAATATAGACGTTGCCACTAAAATCAATCCGGCGTTCTTTACTAAAGTACTGTGCTTGGGCGGCTGTTGCCTGAAGCTGGCGAGAAGGATACAACATTTGTACATTGCCGCGAGCCGTGATTACTTGAGTTTTGGCGTCATATTCTTGTACATCAGCACGGATAGTCAGAGGGCGATTTTCTGTTGATGTTTGTGCAGTAGCGGTTTGCATCTGATTCGGGACAACAAAAGTTCCTAAGAGAAAAGCTGGCAGCATTAAGGCTAATCCAACACGACGCATTTGTGATATGGGTAATTTATAGCAGGACATCATTGCAATTTGGGTTTGAGAATTTGGGCTGGTGTTTTAATTATTTACGATAACTACTGGCTCAAATAGTGACGCTACCCCCACCCTCAAGGTTTCAGAAAACTTTATATTCAATTCACCACAAATGAGTATAACGGTCTTAGCTTTTTTCGCCATACCGTACACTTCATTGATGCCAAATTTAACCCAAATCTGGATCAAATTTGGTCTTTACACCAGTTTTCATGTATTTGATCCACATCTATCGTAGGGGCACAGCATTGCTCATTGGTGTCAACTTAAGCTAAAAATGGCTTATCTGTTGGCTTCGTCACCCGCTTGGGAATGAATTCCCAAGCTAATAGCTCAAGTCTACTGAAGTAGACTAAAGATTGTTGAGGAATTCAGTCATTTTTCAGTCATCTTTTTAGATGACTTTCGCTAAAAGCATTGAACTTCAGTTCCTTGCGGGACATCAATTTTACGTTAAGTTGACACGTATGAGCATTGTTCCCTACCGTGTGGTCTATTTACCTGAAAATTGCTGTAATACTAAGTTGCAAGTTAAAGATATGATACTTACGCAAGAAACATCTCAAACTTTTATTCCTCAGTGTTCTCTGTGATACCCTGCGGAAAGTAGCTTTGCGTCTACCATTTTACGTTACCTGTACGTACAGCAGATATAGGACTCCTATTTGATTTTTGAACAAAACTCAGTACACTTAATCTTCTAGAATCCTATTGCCTATTGCCTTTTGCCTTTTGCCTACCTACACAAATAATTTCATTAATCAAACCGGATTCCTATAGCAAGTTGGTGAGGTACAGATAATCGTAGGGGCACAATATATTGTGCCCCAAAGAGTGTACTTCATTTACCTGAAATAGGCTGTAAGTCCTGATGATATGAGAAGTCCAAAATTTTTCTGTATACAACTTAAAAAGCGCCTGGGAGTGTTGCCGTGTTTCCACCCCAAACGCTTTTTATTCTTAAACTTGCTCCTCACACACAACTAAAAGATATCACTGGTGCAACTAAAAAGCGAGTGTAGTGAGTGACACTTTGAAAACTGCACCCAAAATCTAATTTGTAAACCAAAATTAAAAAGCGCCTGGGAGTGTTGCCGTGTTTCCACCCCAAACGCTTTTTATTCTTAACTTGCTCCTCACACAACTAAAAGATATCACTGCTTTCATTAAAGAGCAAGCATTTTGAGTGACAGTTTTTAAACTGCACTAGATTAGAGCCAAGAAGTTAGTGTAAAAAGTGACGTACACCAGTTAAGACCATTACTAAACCCAAGTCATTAGCAGCTTTGATGGAATCTTTATCGCGCACACTTCCCCCTGGTTGGACAATGGCTGTAATTCCTGCTGCTGCGGCTGTTTTGACTGAATCATCGAAGGGAAAAAATCCATCGCTGGCGAGAGTTGCGCCTTTGGCTGTTTCGCCGGCTTGTTCTAGGGCAATTTTCACTGAGCCGACGCGGTTCATTTGACCAGCGCCTACTCCTAGTGTAGTGCGATCGCTTGTCACAACGATCGCATTAGATTTGACATGTTTGCAAACCTTCCACGCAAATAGCAATTCTGCCAACTCGTCGGCGGCGGGTTGGCGTTCGGTGACGACTTGCCATTGACTAGTATCAGCAATGATGTCATCGCTTGTTTGGACAAGAAAACCACCCGCGATCGCTTTTACTGTTTCTTTAGGCCCAGCGTTCAAATCTGGTAAAATCAAAACCCGCACGTTAGATTTCTTACCTAAAATTTCTTGAGCTTCCGCTTCACAACCTGGTGCAACCACACATTCTAAAAATGTCTTAGTTAACTCGCTGGCTGTAGCTGCATCGATGGGACGGTTGAGTGCCACAATGCCACCAAAGGCAGAGGTAGAATCAGCATTGAAAGCTTTTTGATATGCTTCTGAAATCGTACTTCCCAGGGCTGTACCACAGGGATTTGTATGTTTAATAATCGTTGCTGCTGGGGTATCAGTGAATTCGGCAATAATTCGGCGTGCAGCTTCCAAATCGACCAAGTTATTGTAACTCAGTTCTTTGCCTTGGAGTTTCGTAGCGGCTGCCCATCCCGTTGGGGTAGTACCAGTTTGATACCAGGCGGCGGGTTGGTGGGGGTTTTCGCCGTAACGCAGAGATTGTAATTGTGTGCCGCTGAGGTTGTAGGTTTGGGTGCCAGCGAGATAAGATGCGATCGCTTGGTCATAACTCGCAGTGTGCAAAAATCCTTTTAAAGCTGCCTTTTGGCGAAACTCTAAAGATGCTTCGCTGTTATTTTGCCGCAATTCCTCTAAATACTCGTCATACTGTGCTGGATCGCATAATACAGTTAGATGGGCAAAGTTTTTCGATGATGCCCGCAACATTGCTGGGCCGCCAATATCAATCTGTTCCACAGCTTCAGCTAATGTCACACCTGGTTTAGCAATAGTTTCCTCAAAAGGATAAAGATTCACTACCACTAAATCAATCGGGCGAATTTGGTTATTTTCTAAATCTGTAATATCTTGGGGAACATCCCGCCGTGCCAAAATTCCGCCGTGAATTCGGGGATGCAGGGTTTTAACTCGACCACCTAAAATTTCTGGCGAACCTGTATAATCAGCAACCTTAGTAACTGGGAGTCCAGCATCTTTGAGTGCTTGGGCTGTTCCCCCACTGCTGATTAAATCAAAGTCGAATTCTTCAACCAAGCTACGGGCTAGGTCAATTAAACCAGTTTTATTAGATACACTCAGCAGTGCTAGACGCGCCATCGATCGATTCCTTAAAAGTATGCTGGGAGCGAAGGATCTCAAGTTTTGCATAAGCCTTGGCTCAGTTCAAGACCATGAGGAATAATATTGACTTGTGTAATTTATTGATTACATCTTGAAAATGCTGGAAATAAGGAATAAGTAGGCTTAGTCTCTAATATTGGCGATCGCCTAAACTAAAAGTGAGCATCTTTTATCCACATAACACCTATGGTTCAGTCTTCTAATCAACGTTTAACTCTAGAAGAATTTCTTGCACTTCCCGCAGGAGATATTACATACGAGTTTGTTAACGGTGAAGCTGTACCCAAATATAAAGATAATGAAATGTCACCAAAATTTTTTCATGGCTCGACTACTGGTGCTTTATTTATACTATTGTCTACATGGGCACAAGCAAAAGGTCGAGTTGTGATTGAATGGGCAATTAAACTAACACGAAATCAACAAGATTGGATGCCTGTGGCCGATGTGACCTATATTTCTCATAACCGTCTTCCTGCTGATTGGCTATTAGACGAAGCTTGTCCTGTCGCACCGGAATTAGTCATCGAAATCATTTCACCTGGCCAAACTTTTGGTGAAATTGCTGAAAAAGCGACTGATTATCTCAAAGCCGGTGTTTCTCGTGTTTGGGTGGTTGATACAAAAGCTAGAACTGTAACTGTATTTGCGCCATCTTCCTTACCAATTACTTATCGATCTCATCAAATAATTACTGATGATTTGCTACCAGAATTGGAAATTACCCCTCACGCAATCTTTCAACAAGCTGGATTAAATCCCTAAAGTTTCATTAGGAATCAACAGTTTTTAGCGATCGCTATTTTATGGCATCCAGCGAATTGAATCTTTTAAACACCATCCTGCTTGATCTTCAAGCAGATAACAAATAGTTTTCAACCAAGCTACGGGCGAGGTCAATTAAACCAGTTTTGTTAGATACACTCAGCAGTGCTAGACGCGCCATGAATCAATTCCTTAAAAGTCGGCTGGGAGCGAAAGATCTCAAGTTTTGCATCAGCCTTGGATCGCTTCAAGACCATTAGGAGGTTAAAAACAAAAACTCTCCTTCAACCCATTCATCCAAGAAACAGGAATTGTACAATCATGTTGCAGGCGACCTACAACAATAGCGGGATGGATGCCGATACCCTGTGCAAAATCAACAACATCATTTTTAGATTTAAGTTGCGCTAATTCTCTTTCGTATTTGGATGGTATCAAAAATTCCCGCGCCCATCGATCGGCTTCGCGTTCTGGTTCAGATGCTAAACTTTCCCCACCATCCCATTCATCCAGAAAAATATTTTCTTTCTCATGAAGTAGGATATGTGCTGCTTCATGGAAGAAATTAAACCAGAAGCGATCGTTGGTTTTACCGTAAAGCGAAAGTTGAATCAAAGCCTTATGGGGATTTAACCACCGTGCTACACCACTGACGTGCGCTCCCTTAATTGATGGTACTAAAACCAGCACGACACCTGCTTCCCGACACAAATGCTGCATCTGTGGTTGAAATTCCTCTGGTTGTAACACTGTCAAAGTACGAATTTCCCGCACTGCTTTTTCAAACTTTGGTTTACTGTATTTGGGACAGTCCAGTTTTTCTGCTTCTATTTCACCCAAACGCAACCAAGCAGAAATAGCACCAACATCACTTTGTTTTTCGCGGGTGCGGCGAAAAGAAATTTCCATACCTGCATAGTAACTTCGCCACTCGTCCGGCGAAGCCACACCGAAAAAATGTAATAACTTTTTTACCAAGCTAGGTTTATTTTTGGCAATTAAATTGCACTTAGGAATTACACCTTGGTTCATCAATTCTTTGACTGGTAAATGATCTAACCAAGATGTCCACTCCTTTAAACGGTTTTCTTCTTCTTTACTTGCTAGAGCTGCCCGATATTGGGCTTCATATCTTAGCCAAAATGCTGCTGTACTCCCCAAAACTCGTTCTAGCTTCAGTGCTGTTTCTTCATTTACAGGTGCTTTGCCGTTAATTAGCAAACTGACGTGTTTTGTGGTGTAGCCTAGACGTTCTGCTAATTGTGCTTGTGTCCAATCACGCTCTTGTAAGAATTCAGCGATCGCATCACCAGGGGGAGAAACCCAATCTGGAGTAAAGGGTCGGGTTGTCTTATTCATGGTAATCTCCAATGAAAACAATACAAACAGCAGTAACTTTTGACCAATCAATGCTTCCATCCTCGGTAAGAGGAAGGGGGTCGTTATCAGGCTTAAATACAAGTCGTTTACCACCTTCTAGGTTTACTGCAAATTCACCTGCCCTATCTCCTTTCAAGGGATGGGGATGACCTATAAATAATTCTGTGACACAACTAGCAGCACCAAGAATAGTTAACTGGGTTCTTAATTTCTTGGCGCAGTTTGCACCCAATTTTTTTTGCGCTAGTTTTTCTTGCTCGCATAGGTTTTGCAGTTTGCTGTCAGCGAAAGTGATTTCCATGCGTTACTAGACTAATACAAGTTTACCATTTTGGTAAACAAATTTGCTATGTCCAGAGAAAATATCATATCAACTGATGCTTTACCGTTTTGGTAAATAAATTTTTTCTATTCTGAATAAGAGATAATAAATTAAAGTGATTAATTATTGCTTGAGAACCCAAAATCTATATCTATTGGGGAAAAACCTTTACGCTATCACTAGCGATAGATAACTCTACCCTTGTACCCACAGGTAACACTACATCAGCCAACGTCCGCGCATGAAGTTCTTTACCAGAGGGAGTTTGCAAACAATATTGGTACTCACGTCCTAAAAACCGCCGGGTGCGAACGACTACAGGCGCATCATTGGCTGGCTTTAAGATAAAATCTTCTTGGCGAATCATGATTTCGCCAGCGTCTTCGGTGTGATTTGCTGCGAACTCAAAACTGCCAATTTCTGTTTCCCATAAATTACCTTGACGATGGGCGGGAAGAAAATTAGCTTGAGTGACAAATTCGGCGACAAATCTTGATGCTGGATGAGTATAAATTTCTTCTGGTGTGCCTAGTTGTTCTAAGTGTCCTTGGCGCATAACACCTACTATATCTGAAATAGCTAATGCTTCTTCTTGGTCGTGGGTAACAAAAATTGCTGAAGTACCTGCGGTTTTGAGAATCTCTCGCACTTCTTCTCGTAAGCGTAGCCTAACTTGGATATCAAGATTGCTCAAGGGTTCATCTAAAAGCATGAGTTGGGGTTGGGGTGCCAAAGCGCGGGCGAGGGCGACTCTTTGCTGCTGTCCGCCTGAGAGTTCGTAAGGGTAACGCTTTTCTAAGCCTTGGAGTCTCACTAGGGCTAGAACTTCGGCTACACGTTTTTGTATTTGTTGTTTAGGAAAATGTTTCAACCCAAAGCCCACATTTTCTGTCACATTGAGATGGGGAAATAGTGCATAATCTTGAAAAACAACGCCAATATCTCGCTGTTCGGCTGGGATGCAAGTAGAAGTATTACAAACTATTTGTTCTCCGATTTTAATTTCTCCTGTTTGCAGCCGTTCAAAACCGGCAATTAATCGCAACAGTGTTGTTTTACCACAACCAGAAGGACCGAGCAATCCTAATATATCTCCTTGTTGCAACGTCAAAGATATGTTGTCTACAGCGGGAAAAGTGTTTTCTGCAAACTGCTTGGTGACATTCTGTAAATGGAGAATTAATTGTTGCATAAAAGGAGGGGTTAGAAAAGAGGTTTTGGCATTGCTGATTAAAAGTATAAATTTAATCTCACGCAAAGGCGCAAAGGCGCAAAGAAGAAGATGAAAAGAAAAGCTTTTTCAAAAGATACTATGAAGATGTTGAGCATCAATATCCCTCAATCGAATCTTTAAAACTCTTATATTTGGACAGCAGTTGTTTAAAGTCGGGGAACTATTTGTTAGCACCTACCTTGTCTTTGCGTCTTTGCGTCTTTGCGTGAAATAAAAAATATCTCTGTAACAGTTCTAAATTATAATTTTGTTTGCACTTGCGTTTGATTTATAACTTTCTCTTTTTTGACGTTTTCTTGAGATAAGACTAATAAGGTTGAACCTATAGAAACTAGCAACATGGCTAATGAGGACGCGGCTGCGTCGGCAAAATCTACATTTTCTGTGGCTTGCCAAATTTGCATTGCTAAGGTGGTAAACCCGATGGGTGCTAATAGTATGGTGGCGGGTAGTTCTTTAATTGCTGTCAAAAATACTAGCACTGCACCACTTAAAATTCCAGGTTGGACTAATGGTAGGGTAACTTCTCTTAAAGTTTGCCAAGCATTCCTACCTAAGCTGCGTGCTGATTCTTCTATTTGGGGATTTAATTGTAAAAGTGAACTGCGGACTGTTCCCACTGATTGCGGTAAGAATAACACTAAATATGCAAATATCAGCATGGGTAAGGTTTGGTACAGCATTGGCAAATAGTTGGCACCAAAAAATACCAAAGATAAAGCAACCACGATTCCTGGAACTCCAAAACCTATATATGAACAACGTTCAATTATGGCGGTGATTTTATTGGTAAATCTGACTGCTAAAATTGCAACTGGTAGGGCAAAGATAGTGGTAGCTAAAGCCGCTAGTCCCGCTGCACCAATGGAGTTGAGAACGTTGGGGAGTAAGTTGGGGAAAGTGTAGCCACTGTTAAATCCACGAATTAACCAAAATAAGGTAATACCTACTGGCAAAACTACACCGAAGCTAGTAATTATCAGACAAAAAATGAAAGCTGGCCATTTCCAAATTCCCAATTTGGCAATTTTTGGTGGACGCAGAGAAGCGGAACCACGACTATAATATGCAGCACGCGATCGCATTCTATATTCTAACCACAAAATCCCCAACACCAGTATTACCAACATTAAAGCTAAAGCTGCGGCTGAGTTGCGATTAAAACTAGCTTTGTATTGCAAAAATATTGCTCTGGTAAAGGCATCAAACCGCATCAGGGAAGGTGTACCAAAGTCACGCAAAGCATACAAAGCAACTAATAATCCACCTGCAATTATTGATGGTTTCAACTGCGGCAAAACTACCCGAAAAAATGTTTCTCTGCTACCATAACCCAAACTTCTGGCTGCTTCTTCTAAAGATGGATCGATACCTTGCAAGGCTGAACGTACACTCAGCAACATGTAGGGATAGGTAAACAAAGTAATTGCCAAAACTGTCCCAGGAAAACCATAAATAGAAGGTAATTCTTCTACTCCCAATGGTTGCAGCAACAATTGTAAAAAGCTACCCCGTGGTGCTAATGTTGCAATCAGCGCAAAACTGCCTACATAACTCGGAACTGCTAAGGGTAATGTTGTCGCTACTAACCAAAAACGCCTTCCTGGTAAGTCTGTCCGTACTGTTAAAAATGCCAATGGTATGGCAATTAAAGCAGAAAATAATGTTACCGTCGCTGCCATTGCCGCACTGTTGAAAAAAACCATGACATTGCGGGGACGAGAAATTAATCCCCATAATTCTTCCCCGCCAATGCCTGTGGTACGAATTACTAAATATAGTAATGGCAGAGCGATCGCAACTGCCACTACTGCTGCGGCTAATGTGAGAAATAAGGGAGGTCTAACCGCTTTCAATTCCTACAAAACTCCTGCCTGTTGTAATAAATTCAATGTTCCGGGTAAGTCATCTAAGTCTGTTAAGCTCACATTAGGTGGATTGAGTTTGCTAATTGGCACTTGTTTTGATGGTGCTGCAACTCCTTTTACTAAAGGATATTCGTTAGTTTCTTGAGCAAAGTAATTTTGGGAACTCTGTTTGAGCAGGTAATCAATCAAAGCTTCCGCATCAGCTTTTTGGTCAGTTGTAGTTGTAATTGCTACCCCTGCCACATTAATAATCGATCCTGCATCTTTTTTGGTATAGTGATGAGCAACAGGGAAGTTAGCATTATCTTTTTTGAAGCGATACAAGTAGTAATTGTTCACTAAACCAAGATGAATTTCTCCCCGTCCCAAAGCTTCAACGATCGCGGAATTTTTACCGTAATCTTTCACACCATTTGCTTTCATATCTTTGAGCCATTGTAGAGTCTTTTGGTCTCCATCTAAGACTCGCATGGCGGTAACAAATGATTGGAATGAACCATTAGTTGGTGCCCAGCCGACTTTACCGCGCCATTTTGGTTGTGTTAACTGGGAAATTGATGTTGGTAATTCGTTTTGTTTGACTAACTTTGTATTGTAGTCAATTACACGCGCTCGCCCGGAAATTCCGAGCCAATGCCCTTTGCTAGAACGAAACCGAGAATCAACTTTGTTCAGCAATTTGGGCGCAATTGGTAGTGTCAGTTGTTTTTTCTCCAAAGTGCCTAAAGCACCAGCATCTTGAGCGAAAAACAAGTCAGCACGGCTATTTTTGCCTTCTTCTAAAAGAGCGATCGCTAATTCCGCAGTATCGCCATAACGTACTTGAATATCTTTATTCAAGTCTTTTTTAGCTTTTTCGATTAAAGGCCCAATGAGTTTTTGTTCTCTACCTGAATAGATTATCAGGGTTTTTGTTTGGGCGTCTACAGCTATCCCGATTCCCCAGCCGAGTGTTAAAGCTAGAGCTAATGCTGAAACTTTCATCAATGGTAAAGTTTTCAATCTCCAATCCTCCACCTTAATACTTACCAGGAAGTTTTTGCAATAATCTTGGTATTCTCAATCTTTACCATTAATTTGTGCTACTAAGCAAGAATTTTTCTCAAAAATTCAAAACATGTTGTTAAACAAAGCTTAAACATAGTGTTTTTAAATGCATCATAGATCCTCAATTCAATAGGAATGGCTAACGGTGGTGAATAGCGAACTGAAGAATAAAGTAGCCTTGATTACTGGTGCAAATAAGGGTATAGGACTGGAAATGAGTCGTCAACTGGGACAACATGGATTGACGATTTTGATTGCAGCCCGGAATTTAGAAGCAGCAAAAACGGCAGTCAGTAAGTTGCATGATGAAGGAGTCTCGGCTGAAGCGATCGCTCTTGACGTAACTAACAGTAATCAAATTCAGTCTGCTTTTCAACAGATTAGCGACTCTTTTGGTAAACTTGACATTTTAATTAATAATGCAGGTGTGTTTTTGGATGGCGACTGGTTAATCAGTGATGCTAGTTCTGTTTCAATAGACATTATTCGACAGACATTTAACACCAACTTTTTTGGCTTGGTTGAACTGACCCAAGTACTGCTACCGTTAATTTTAAAGAGTCCTAGTGGTCGAATTGTCAATATCTCTAGTATTGAAGGCTCATTAACACTTCATGCTACTCCCAATTCACCAATTTATGACTCTAAACCATTTGCTTACAATGCTTCTAAGGCAGCAGTCAACGCCTTTACCATCCATTTAGCCCATGAGTTACGCAATACTGCTGTGAAGATTAATAGCGCTCATCCTGGTTGGGTGAAAACTGAATTGGGTGGTGAAGGCGCAATGATAGATATCGCAGAAGGAGCGAAAACCGGCGTTGAGTTAGCGATACTCCCTGACGATGGCCCTAGTGGTGGCTTTTTTCATCTTGGTGAACCAGTACCTTGGTAAAAACTCTGTCAAAGTGGCATTCGCTTGCTGATACGTAAGTCTACTTCAAGAGATAGGATCTACTAAGGGAACTCCAAGAAATAAATTATCCAATATTGTGGGGTGGGCGTCTCGCCCGCCATATCGACTGGGCGGGCGAGACGCCCATCCCACAAGAGTTAATTGGATATTTTTTATTTGTCAGTTCCTAAAATAGTGATATTTTTAGGAGTAAACCTCTGTCTTTACAATTTATCAACGTTCCCACAGCCAATTCTCAACCGCCCGCAGGTTTAATTGTCACTTTGCATGGTTGGGGTGCTAACGCCCAGGATGTGGCATCTTTATTACCTTTGCTCAACTTACCCGATTACCAGTTTGTATTACCCGATGCACCTTTTCCTTATCCCTACTCTCCTGTGGGGAGGGCATGGTACGATTTGAGGGGAGAAAATATGTATCAAGGATTGACAGAAAGTCGGCAATTGTTAATTGACTTTTTGCAATCTCTAGAAAACAGCACTGGGGTGCCCTTGTCACGGACTATTTTGAGTGGATTTTCTCAAGGCGGGGCAATGACTTTAGATGTAGGATCGAAATTACCCCTAGCAGGTTTAGTTGTCATGAGTGGGTATTTACATCCTGATGCGATCGCAGCAGCTAAGGGTGAAATTCCCCGGACTTTAATTACCCACGGTAGAGCCGATCAAGTTGTGCCAGTGCAAGCCGCATGGAAGGCACGAGAAACTGTAAAGTCTTTGGCAGTGGCAGTAGAATATCACGAATTTGACACCGGGCATGAAATCGACCCACAAACGTTAAAGGTGCTACGAAACTTTGTTGTGAACACAATTACTTAATCAAGATTACGATTTTTTTATAAATTCTGGTATAAATGCGGAAAAATTTCACGAAATCAATGACCTCTAGTGAGTAATATATATTGGGAGGCTGCAAAATAACGCAACTTCACCCATGCTGAAGGCGAATGCTGCATAAGGGAGGGGCAAGCATTATGACAACTCTAAGCATTTCCAGAAAAGAAATTGCTGCCATGACTGCGGCAGAAGTAGAACAGCTAGCTACACGTCTAGAACAGGATAACTACAGCAATGCTTTTGAGGGTTTAAATGATTGGCATTTACTCAGAGCGATCGCATTTCAGCGTCCAGAGTTAGTAGAACCCTACATTTATCTGTTAGACTTGGAACCCTACGACGAAGCTTAGTTGAGAGTTAGGAGTTGAGAGTTAGGAGTGAGGAGTTAGGAGTTGGACATTACATTCGTAACTACTTGCTCATTTTTTACTAATTTTTACTCCTAATTTATTACCATGACTAATCCAAAATTAAATAGGGTTTTAGTTGCTATAGGTGGCGGTATCGCCGCCTATAAAGTTTGTGAATTGATTTCCACGTTGTTTAAAACTGGGGTGGAAGTGCGAGTCATCCTCACCCGTTCGGCGCAAAAATTTATCACGCCTTTGACTGTAGCCACCCTATCCCGCCATCAAGCATACACAGATGATGATTTTTGGCAACCAACTTACTCTCGTCCGTTGCATATTGAGTTGGGTGAATGGGCAGATGTGATGGTAATTGCTCCGTTGACGGCTAATACATTAGCAAAATTAGCCTACGGTATGGCTGATAATTTGCTCACAAATACCGTGCTGGCTTCTACTTGTCCGGTGTTGTTAGCACCGGCGATGAATACGGATATGTGGGAACAACTATCGGTGCAGCGCAATTGGCAACAGCTGTTGATAGATAGCCGATATCATGGTATGAGTACAGTATCAGGTTTATTAGCCTGCGATCGCGTTGGTGCTGGGAGGATGGCAGAACCGCGAGAGATTTTGACTTACATCCAATCGCTCCTGCACATCCAAGGCAAACGAGATTTAGTCGGTAAACGAGTGTTAGTCAGTGCTGGGGGAACACGAGAGCATCTTGACCCAGTAAGATTTATTGGCAATCCTTCCACAGGTAAAATGGGATTAGCCCTAGCCCAAGCAGCACTCCACCGAGGTGCAAGGGTGACTTTGGTGCATACTCCAGGTAATTGGGAAGTACCATTGGGAGTCCAAGCAATTCCTGTGACGAGTGCCGAGCAAATGCACCACGCGATGGTAGAATATTTAGCCAACGCCGATATCATTGTCATGTCAGCAGCCGTGGCAGATGTCAAGCCCAGAAATTATAGTACAGAAAAATTGCCCAAGCGATCGCTCCCCGAAGCTTTACCCCTGGAACCAGTACCCGATATCGTCGCTCGATTAGCACAACTCAAACAGTCACATCAAATATTAATTGGATTTGCAGCACAAACTGGTGATATTGTCAATGCGGCGTTAGAAAAATTACAGAATAAAAAATTAGATGCGATCGTTGCTAATCCCATCGATCGGCCGGATAGTGGTTTTGGCAGCGATAATAATCAAGCGATATTTTTAGATGTACAAGGAAATCAAGTAGAAATTGCACCTTGTTCTAAATTAGAAATGGCGCATCAATTATTTGATTTTCTCAGCAGCGAATTGTAAAAGGGATTGGGGATAAGGAGATGGGGAGATGGGGAGATGGGGAGATGGGGAGATGGGGAGAATAACTAATGCCCTAGTCCCCAGTCTCCAACCTATGAGACAACTAGCAACCGAGTCACCATCCACCTGGCGTTTGATCCCAATGCTTCAGACATCAGGAGGAGTGCAAATGGCTATTGATGCTTGGTTGTTCAAGCAATGCGAAGAGGGACAACATCCGCCTACGTTGCGTTTTTATACCTGGCATCCCCACGCCCTCTCCTTGGGACATCTGCAAAAACAATGGCCTGCCCAATGGCATAATCTGATTTACCAGGGACAGCAACTCGATGTAGTTCGTCGCCCAACGGGAGGTAGAGCTGTTCTCCACCAAGGAGACTTAAGCTATGCTCTGGTTACAAGAGCGAGTACTGCAAAAAGCTGGGCTATTTATGAAAACATCTGTAACTTTTTGATTCAAGGCTGGCAAACCTTGGGTGTTAAGTTAAATTATGGTTCTGCTGGACGGGGTTACATTCACAATCCCAGTTGTTTCAACACAGCAACAGCCGCAGACTTGGTTACCCCTGATGGGAGTAAATTCATCGGTAGCGCCCAACGCAAAGGAAGAAATACAATTCTGCAACACGGCTCGATGATTTTGTCTACAGACAAAGGTTTATTTGAAGAAATCTTTGAACAATCAGCTCCCTGGAATACCTCGTTTTGTAAAACAGAGGAACAGGATAGCTGGATTGTGAAGATTGTGGATACATTGACACAGACAGCAAAACAGTATTTTGGTATAGAATTAGTTGCCCAACCATTCACAGAGCAAGAATGGGAGGATATTCTTAAATTGCGATCGCTTTATGAAGTGCGATCGGGCACCGTCAGTCTAAAATCTAAAATCTAAAATTATTTCAGGGAATGAATACCGTTGACTGACCAGGATAAACTACTTCAATCACACCCGCCCACGCACACATCAATTTTGATGTATTATTCAGCGCTGGGCTGTTAGCAATCAAAACGGTAGGCGAACCGGGTGCCCAGGGTGCGGGAATCACGGGTATACAAGGCATGGGCGTCAACACGCCCGAAGCAGCTGCTGTGGCGGATGCAACTGTTGGATTGGCTAAAGACGAACACATACCAAAAGGCATGATATTCACCATTGGCTTATTATCCATAATGTTCGCATCAGGCGTACCAGTTAATACCCGATTGACGGGCAGAACTACCAAAGAACTTGGTGCAACCCCAAAGCTACACTTGAGCGTTGCGCCGGAACATACTTGCAGAGCCATAATTTATTCCCTCCACAAATCAAGATACAATTTCCTGGATAATGTAGCGTAGCATTCATCAGGTCGTATTGCAAAAACTGAAGAGTTGTAGTGTTTGAGACGGGCTGATTCTAAGTACTTAAAGCAAGGAACTGAGCGAATGCTAATGAACCATCTGCTGATACTGCCACACAACCCACTAAGTAGAACGGTGTAAATAATTAAAGGTTTGTAGTGTACCCCTCCGGGGAAGCAAGCTACGCGTAGCGTCTCGCAGAGAGGACTAAAGTCCTCTAATAAGGACTGAAGTCCTTACTACGAACTAGATGCCAAGCTTTTTACATTACTTCACATAGTTTGATTTTTTCAAATCGTTCTACTTAACAGATCCACAAAGATAAAACGCGATCTCAACTTCATAGCTTATTTCTGAAACCACAGCTAAGGAATTGTTAGTCAGATCAAAGAATAAGTTATTGTAACCACATCTTACATATTTTATTCTCCTTAGAAAGACAACTTTTCTTCAGGGTTTAGTTTTCATTGGCAATTCCTTCGACTAACTATTTAGATTAGTCGAGTTATTTTCCTTTTCCAAAATTTTCCAAGTTAACTCAAATAAGTCGAATTAAAAACTCAGTCTTTTTAGCTAAATACTGCTTAAAAACTTTATGCCCCAGTCTAATTAATTATCATCGTTAGAGGAGAGCAAAATGCAGTTTGAAACAGTAGAAAACGTTCGTAACCGCTGGGATACTAGAGAGCTTTTACAATTTGACGAGCGCGATCCTTGCTATACCTGGCTTTTTCCGCTTGCACTAGGTGAATTCGATCCCAGTGCCATCTGGCGTCCGACTGATATTGAGCGACTCCAAGACAATTTGACACTATACGTTCATATCCCCTTTTGTCGATTCATTTGCAGTATGTGTCCATTTACCCACGAACCTCTCAGCCACAGAGATTTGGGATCTTATGTAGACGCACTCTGCAAGGAAATTCGATTTTATGGTAATTTGCCTGGTATAAAATCGCGTTCCGTTACGACATTATATTTTGGTGGCGGTACTGCTAGCAGTTTGACAACAGACCAGATCGAAAAGATTCTGACTGAGTTGCGGCGCTGGTTCAATTTCAACAAGGATTGCCAAATCACCCTTGAATGTCACCCAAGAACAGTAGATAAAGAATACCTCAACAGAGCCTGGGAACTTGGTGTCAATCGCGTGTCATTTGGAATTCAATCGTTTCAACAGCGCTTTATCGACTCCCTAAAACTTCACCAGAAGGTTGAACAAAGCAAGCAAATCCTCACTGATGCCTTATCAGTAGGTTTCAATACAGTAGCTATGGACTTGATGTTCCGACACGCAGACCAAAGCCTCAAGGATCTTGAGCAAGAAATAAATACCGCATTAGAGATTGGTATTCAGGGTATCAGCACATATGCCCTCGATCCTGAGATCCGGGAACTCAAGGGAATAGCCAAGAAGCAGAAGTCAGTTAATGTCGAAGGAGAGATGTATTACTATCTTCACGACAGACTGCACGCAGAGGGCTTTGTCCACGTCGCCCAGCCAGATTACGCTAAGTCAGGACACGAAAATCTGCAACTTCGAGATCTCTGGGGGGCACCGCAGGCAGAAAATCTATCTTTCGGAGCTGGGGCTTTTTCAGAAAGCTTCAACGGTGCCACTTGGGCTAACGTCCACGATTCAGAGACTTATGTAGAAATCATCAATCAAGAGAGAGTACCTATTTTGATGGGACAAGTACACACGTGGGATGACGCAGTAGCACGTTATCCAGCGTTGGGTGTTCGTTGTCTAAAGTTCTCACTAGAACCGTTCAATAGGACTTTTGGAGTGAATTTTCAGGAACTTTATCGACTGGAATTGTCGGTACTGTTGGAGAAAGGGTGGCTGGAAATCCAAGAAGACACTCTGATAGTTACCAGACATGGCAAGTTTTTTATCGATAACATTTCTAAGACATTTTTCAACCTTCGTAATCGTGGTAAATCGCAACTATGGGCAGTTCAACTGGAAAGACTTAAGCCAAAGAAAACGTGGAGTCAGCAAGATCTTCTAAGCCTTGTGGAAAAGGAAACAACTTCCTATGTGTCTACCTACTAAGTACAGCCCACCACAAAAAGGGTATGGAATTCAATCATTCGTAGGTTGGGTAGAACGAAGTGAAACCCAACATCAACCCTCAATATTTCCGAACCCCTTTTACGGTGACGTGTACTAAGTAAAGGTAGCAATTCCCTCAGTTCCATATCAAGGATATTTATTGGAGTGTACTATGAGCCAACAGCACTATGCTTTACCTGAGATTGAAACAGTTAAAGCTACATCGGTTTCCTTTTCAACAACTGCACTAATTAACTTACTAGAAGATGAAGCCTATATTGCTAACGATCCAGCCATCAAAGCATCCCAGGCGCTAGCGTTATTTAACTGCGATTCTATCTCCACCGAGAGTATTATGAAGCGGGCAACTGAGCGTGTTGGAGCAGTGGCGATCGAAAAAGAGACTTTTGTGCCAATCTTCGTCACCAACTACTGCCAATCGGAATGCAAAATGTGTGGAATGCGGCAAGGAAACTCTAAACTGATCAGAAAATTCTCTGGTAAGAAGAAGATTGAGGAACAACTTGCCATCTTACGAGAAGTAGATGGTGTCTCAGGTGTGGGATTTCTCACTGGCGAATATCAAGATAAATTTACGCGCTACACGAATGCGTTCTTCGCTGGCTGGGCAATTAACACAGCACTCCAACTAGGATTTGAAAAGATTTTCTTCAACATTGGCAGCATGACACCAGATGAAATAGAGGTCATGAGTGAGTGGCTACCTCAAGGTGAAGAGAAAATCACTATGTGCGTATTCCAAGAAACCTACAACCAGGACAAGTATAAAAAATTCATGGGTGAAGACTCAAAAGAAATCCCCAAAGCGGACTTTTGGCGCCGCATAGATTCTTTCGATAACTGGCTTGATGCTGGTTTTAGAACTGTGAATCCTGGCTTTTTAGTTGGTTTACACGATCCTCAAGAGGAGTTGGTAAATGTTCTGCTTCATGTCGAGCATTTAACTAGTCGAGGAGCTAAAGTCTATGTCTCGTTACCACGCTTACGGCCTGCACTTGGAGCCTCAAATCGAACGGTTGTTTCCGACAGTACCTATATTCGTTTAATTGCCACAGTAGCTTACTTTACACCCCAATCAGGGATAGTATTGACAACACGAGAGGATATGGAATTCCAAGACAAAGTGATGCCGTTTGCTCGCACACTCAGCCCTGGTAGTCCGGATGTTACACCCTACCGATGGCAAGAAGAAGCGCCGAACGATGAACATTCATCGCAATTCTTAATTCCAGACCACCGTCGTCCCAAGGATATTCTGAAGCGACTGTCTGACAACGGTTATAAGTTTAAGTATTTTGAACCAAAACAGCTAACTAGAATTCCTGCTGTTAAGTAGGTGTACAAAATAAATAGTTAAGAAAGGCAAGTCTTAACAGGGAAAGAATACAGCGAGTTTAGTCTGGTTGAAAAATGGACACCACAGAAGTAAAAACTAACGATGGACTATCTGCAATGCAGTTAGCACAAACTATCGGTAAATTTTGGGGTAAGAACGACATGACGGGCTTTGTGTCGTTGTTCGATCCAAATGCGATGATAGTTCATCCCTTCTTTAAAGAACCAATTTCGCCGCAGATTGCTGCCGATGTCATGAATGCCACCGTCTGCGGGGTGACGATGTATCGGGGATTTGTCTTACAGTCAGGTGAGGGTGATGGCAAAAGCGATGCGATCGAGATGTATTTTGATGAAACAGGTGATGTTGCACCATACAAACCTGCTTATGTTGGACGCATGGCAGTGCAAGCACAAATTAAAGATCATCAGTTCACAAAGCTTGTAGTTCATGGATATGATTTAATTAATCAGAATCCGACGAGAGTTTGGCCGCTAGAGCGCATAGACGTTGGACAACTCACAACACAAGAAATTACAGACCGCATTGCTCAAGCATGGGGAAGCAATGATATGCAAACTTTTGTTTCCCTATTCACTGAGGATGGTCTGATTATGCATCCACTTTTTAAAGCTCCAATTACACCAGAGATTGCATCGGACGTATTAAATACAGCCATGCGAGGGATATCAATACCGCAGACACCCAAATTAATTACGGGAGACGGCTCTGGCGAGTATGATGTTGCAGATATATACGTCTATGAGACAGGACAAGAGTGTGGATACAACCCAGATACTATAGGTATCATGCACCTGACTGCAAAGATCATCAACCATAGAATCAAAGAACTGTATGTTCACGGCTACACGCCAGCGCCTGCTTATCTTTTGAGACGAACTCCTCTTTTACTTGAATCTCAAGTTAAAGACGGGGAATTTTTGTGGTTTACAAACCAGCACATACCAGAAGTAACTATCAATGCCAGAAAGGAACAAGCAAATGAAGCGTAACGGTCAAGAATTATTTCCACTTCTGCAATTTTTCGCTGTCAACCGTAAACTTACCTATGACCTTTTAGAGCAGCTAACTGAAGCAGACCTCCAGCGTCAATGGCCGCGACCAGGATTGGATACTTTCTCCAAGCACTTCCAAGAAATGGCTAGTGTTCAACTTGCTTTTATCTCAGCTATGACGACGGGAGCAACTGGAGTTATGGATTTCTCGTCAGTGCCTGATGTTTTTGCTTTTGGGCAAGAGAATGACAAAGAAAAGCTGAAACACTTGTTAGCTATGGCAGATCAAAAGTTAGAAGCGGCTCTCAATGGTGAAGTGAACGCAGTAGTGAGATGGGATGATATCGAAATTCCTGTGGAAGGACATTTGAATAACCTAGTATCACATGAAGTATTCCATCATGGTCAAATGACACTGGCGCTTTATTTATTGCAACTACCTATTCCAGACAGTTGGCGTTTTAACTGGGCACTGCCACCATCTTTATCGAACAAAACAAACTGAGGCTAGACTATGACAACATCTACTTATTCAGTTTCTAGCGATAAATACTCCACGCTGCATACAACGGTTTTGGGTATGGAATTGCGTAATCCAGTCATCGTTGCCTCTGGAACGATGACGGATACTATATTCCAGATACGCAAAGCGATTAACGCAGGTGCCGGTGCTGTTGTCACTAAAACTATTTATTATGGCCGACGGTCTTCTGCTACAGAGAAGATCCATCATCTCCCTACAGGAACAATGAACTCTACCACTTACTCCTGGAAAGGACTTGAGCAGTGGTTTGTTGATTTAGCAGCCATGCAGCAAGCATCGCTACCAATCATTGTCAGTATTCACGCCGAAAACCCGGCACTGCTTGGAGAGCTAGCAGCCCGCATTGCAGATATATGTACCTATCCCTTAGAATTGGGGATTTCTTGTCCAAACGATGTAACTTACTCAACCCTAACTCCAAATGTTGTATATGCTTATACGAAAGCGGTGAAGGCGCGAGTCAATGTGCCTATATCTGTGAAGCTGACTGCAATTGACAGTATTCTCGATCTAGCTAATGCTGCTCTTGATGCGGGAGCTGAAGCATTGAGTCTAAGTGATACACTGCCAGCGATCGCACTTCATCAAGATCGGCCATTATTGCTGACGGGAGGAGTAGCTGGTTACTCTGGGCCAGGAATTAAGCCTATTGTCCTAAATTCTATATATCGTCTCCGGGAAGCAGGGCTGCAATGCCCCATTTTGGGGATTGGTGGCGTAGAAAATGCCCATGATGTGTTGGAGTACATCCATCTTGGTGCATCTGCCGTCCAGATGCATACTGCGCTCATGCATTCAGGTGTGGAATTAGTCGGTGAAATTGTGGCTGAGCTTTCAAACTGGTGTTTGCAAAATCAGACTCAAATTGTAAACCAAATTGGACGCGCTTTAACCAATGGTTGATACACATAATTTTGCACTAGCAACAACTGAACAAGCAGGTAATCTTTTACAGCAAAAGATTCTTTTTCTGGCAGTGGGATCTACCGAACAACATGGCCCACATTTGCCCTTATCGGTTGACTGCGATATCCCTCAAGCTATTTGTGAAGAAGTAGCAATTCGCCTGGGAGGCTTGGTTGGGCCGGCGATCGCGTATGGTGCTAGGTCGCTGCCGCAAAGTGGAGGTGGAGCAGGATTTCCAGGCACAATCTATGTGCGTGGCAGCACATTGATTAACTATATATACGACATTCTGCGTTCTTACGTGGCATCGGGCGCACGCCGGATCGCGATCGTCAATGGACACTATGAGAATGAAGGGCTGATATTTGAAGCAGTTGACTTACTCCGAGAAGAAGGAGTACTCGATGATGTATCTCTGATGGCGTTGAGCTGGTGGTCTGTTCTAGATTCGGCTTTCGTAGCCGACGTATTTGGTAGTAGCTTTGTTGGTTGGCACGCAGAACACGCCAGTTTGGTGGAAACTTCTTTGATGCTTTTCCTGAAACCTGCTGCAACACGCGATATTCGTGTAAATCATGCAACCCCGCCAGAGGCTGGAATTTTGTTCCATCCGGTTGCAAAAGAAACTGTGTCGTGCCGGGGAGTGCTTCATAGAACATCGGAGGCATCTGCCGAACGCGGTCAAACTCTTTTCCAGCAAGTTACAGACGAATTGGCTAGCAGAATTACTCAGCACATGGAGGTATTTTCTCAGTACGCGGTTCAGAATTAGCTCACAAGAGGCAGGAAAAAAAGTGGAATTAAGCGAAAAAATTAAAGCGATCGCTCAACGTGCCGCGAATGAATGCCCATATTATCGCAGTCTCTACTCTCAGGCTGGCATTGACATCAACTCGTTTTCAGATTTAGAGGATTTTACACAACTACCCATTGTCACGCCTATAGATTTATCTACCAATGCAAACTTGTTTAAATCACAGACAGCAGATATTTATCGAGTCACTAGCAGTAGTGGCACAATCCAATCACCAAAGACATTGTTTCGCACAGTTCAGGATACAAAAACCAGCGTCGAGGTAATGTGCCGTTTGTTTTCACTTGCTGGACTGGAGGCTGGTGACAGTTTGTGGATAGGTCAACCATTCGATCTGGCTCACTTAGGTTACATCAGCTTAGAAGCGTGTCAAAAATTGGGTATTTTGGCCATTCCTGGCGGACTGTCTGTTACAGACCAAAGAATGATCGATCTACTGGCGTTTTTCCAACCCAACGCTATCTTTACGTCACCTTCCAGGATGTGCCAAATCACCCAGTACTACTCCCAAAGCGGTGAAAAACCACCAAAGATGGCGAAGATTTTGCTTGCCGGCGAACCTTGTTCAGCAATCCAGCGATTCCAAATTTGTGACTTTTGGCAAATTGAGCCGCACAATCTTTACGGAAGTGAAGAAACAGATGGTCTGGCTGGTTCTTGCTCTGAACATTCAGGACTCCATTTCATGGACGATTTGTATTATCTGGAGCTAGTCGAACCAGGAACCAACAAAAAAGTTGTTGATGGAGAAGCTGGAGAAGCAGTAATCACTTCACTTTATTTTCAAGGAACGCCTTTAGTCCGTTACCGCCTTGGCGATATTATCCAACCGATTCCTGGCCAATGTCCTTGCGGTAAAACATGGACGAGAATTAAGGTCATGGGACGCAGTACTCAAACACTTTTTCTTTATGACGGTATCAAACTTTATTCTCACCAAATTCGCTCTGCCTTAACGTCTATCGATCCACAATTAAGTACTTACCAAGCCGTATTGCGACGAGGTATCGATGGGGCAGATGAAATTGAAATAGTGGTAGCTGTTAATGTATCGCCAGCTATGCACAACAAAATAGAAGAGGCATTGTGGTCGTCATCTCTCGATCTGGCCGCAGCTAAAGACATTGGCAAGTTGCGGTTGCAATTTAATCCCAATGGCGAGATGCTCATGACATTGCGTGGCAAAACACCAGAAATTGTGGATCTGCGTGAAAATAAAGAGCATGAATTTGTCAAAGGAGAACGAGGTTGACTTCAGCCGAAATTAAACCTACATCATCAGTTTCAGAAATCATTGCCTATTTCCAAACCATAGGTAGTGAGTCACACAAAAAAAGTTTAGGACGCTTGGGAGTACAGACTGATACTGCAATTGGGATACCTATTCCCACAATCCGTAAGCTGGGAAAGAAAATCGGTCGTAACCAAAAGTTGGCACTAGATTTGTGGCAAGCTGGTTTGCACGAAACAAAGCTGTTAGCAGTTTTAGTAGCAGAACCAGAGGAAATGTCTGAGGTTATTGTTGAAAAATGGTTATTAGATGTTGTTTCTTGGGATCTATGTGACCACTTGTGCAATAACCTAATTATTTACATTCCTGCTTGTGTTGAAAAAATTTCGGTCTGGGCAAAAGATCCAAGAGAGTTTTTCCGGCGAGCAGCTTTTTCGGCGATCGCCATGATCATGATTCACCACAAAAATATCCCCGATGAGCAGATTGATGACTATCTCTTATTAATTCGTGACTACGCTAATGACTCCAGAAATTACGTCAAAAAAGCTGTTAGTTGGGCTTTACGAGAAATTGGTAAAAGAAGCTTTTATGCTCAGGAAAAAGCGATAATCTTAGCAGCTGAACTGAGTGGTTCAACTAATAGTGCTGAACGTTGGGTAGGAAAGGACGCATTGAAGGAATTAGAAACCTTGGTAGCAGTACCCGAACGTCGTCGTCTTGTACCATCTCATACAACAATGGGCAAAAAATATAAATCAAAAATTTCTGAATTAAATCAATAAAGGTAGGCAAAAAATGTTGGATAAACACAATCCTCATCAAATCAAAAATATTGTCATTGTCGGTGGTGGTACGGCTGGTTGGTTATCTGCGGCTTATTTAAGCAAAGCCTTAAACGCAAGTAAAGAGAACAATTGTCATATTACTTTAATAGAATCTTCAGAAATTCCTACAGTTAGAATTGGGGAAGCAACAATTCCCACTATAGTTAATACATTTAAGTTTTTAGGAATATCTGAAGCTGAATGGATGGCGAGATGTAATGCTACATTTAAGCTGGGAATAAAATTCGTAAATTGGTCTGGCTTATCTGAAAATGATGTATTTTGGCATCCAATTGCCCAATGGCTATTTACTCAAAAAACAGATACTACCATCCTCCATCATTGGCTCAAAACTAAGTTTAATGGCAATGCTGAGTCTTTATATTCCAGTTGTTTTGAAACTGTTTCTTTATGCGAAGCCCAAAAAGCCCCTAAATATCAGGATGACCCCGAATATGCTTGGAGGGTTGAATATGCCTATCATTTTGATGCCGGACAGATAGCTAATTTCTTAAGAGAAAAAGCCACATCCCAAGGAGTTAAACAAATTATCGATAATGTCACAGATGTCTGTTTAGATGAGCGAGGATTTATTAGTCACGTATTGACTGAAAATCATGGTAATATTTCTGGTGATTTATTTATCGATTGTTCCGGTTTTCGGGGATTATTAATTAATCAAGCACTCCAAGAACCCTTTGTTTCATATTCAGACTATCTTTTTTGTGACAGTGCCATCACTATGTCAATTCCCTATGAGCAGGACGATCCTTATAATCAAAGTCATGGGGGCATTAATTCTTATACTACGGCAACCGCATTAAGTTCTGGATGGACATGGAATATTCCTTTGGTTAAGAGAACTAGTCATGGCTATGTTTATTCCAGCAAATTTCTCTCCCAAGCAGAAGCAGAAGTAGAGTTTATCAAACACTTAAATGGATATTCTCATCAACCTAGATATATAAAGATGAGAGTGGGAAGAAATCGCAATAGTTGGGTCAAAAATTGTGTCAGTATTGGGTTAAGTAGCGGATTTATTGAACCTTTGGAATCTACAGGTATCTATTTAATAGAAGCGGCTTTAAATCACTTGATACATAACTTTCCTAATCGTTTATTCCAGCCAAAAATAATTGAAAATTATAATAAAATTATGCAGAAAGAATATGAAGAAATCCGAGATTTTATAATTATGCACTATTGTTTATCCAAGAAAGAAAATAGTCCATTTTGGCAAGCAAATAAGCATGATTCAGCAATTCCAGATACATTGCGAGAAAAGTTAGAACTTTGGCGAGAGATGTGGCCTTATAACACTAAAGAAATAGTCGGTTTATCATTTCCTGATTATTCTTACATTTGCATATTAGCTGGTATGGGATGTTTCCCTAAAAATAGCTTGCCGCTTTTAGATTATCAGGATTCAGTAGAGCAAATATTATTAGATGTCAAAAATGAAGCAGAAAAATTAAACCGCACACTTCCTGTTCATGGTGATTATCTCAAGCAGCTATCTAGAAAAAGTTTAGACAATAAATATCTCAGCACAACTTTGTAGAAATACAAACTATTTAAAAATCTGAGTTGTCAAGAATTTTGTTTTAGTACTTTAGTCTCGTCACCCTACCTCAATTAGTTTAAGGAGTAGAAAATGGTAAACATGATGCCTGCTAGAGCAGAGAATACCTGGAAAGTTACTTATCCAGAAGATTGTATCAAGTACATTGAAGCTTTTCGACGACACTATTGGGATCATCAAGGTACTTGCAAAGTGTTGCATGAATTCTTTTCACAACAAGGCAACGTACACAGTGTGTGCGAGTTGGGAAGCGGCGCTGGCACTAACTTAATGTACCTCAATGATTATGGATATCAATGCTTTGGGTACGATAGCAACCAAGAATCCATCGTACTATCTAAAAGACGAGCTGAGTCTGACGAAAAAAACATTGAGTTCAACTTGCTTGACTTTTCCAAAAACTTGCCTAATTCCCAGTTCGACGCTGTAGTATCGCTATTTGTGCCAATTTCTCTTGAAGACATGGAAAAACTTGCACAAAGTTGCTTACAAATTTTAAAACCAGGTGGTTACTTTGCGTGTATGTTGTTAGCAGTGCTACCAGAATTTGAGGCTATACCGGAACACAATGTCACAAACACTGAATTTTTAGAAGTTGATGGTACATCGGTAATCAGATTCAACTACTACAAAAAATATGGCGATCAGATTCAGTACGATGGAGTCTACTTTGCTGGCGAATCTCAAGGGCCACGGATGTTTCAAGACCGCGATCGCTACGATCTTCTAACTCAAGAACAAATGTTGAAAATTGCCGACACAGGCTATCGACATATATATCGAACCAGAATCCAAGGTAAGCCAGACCAATGCCCACCTATGACCTACGAAGTCATAGATTTCTTCCAGAAAAACTAAGAATACTTGCTTCATCGTTTGTATTACCGTGCGTTCTTGAGGAGAGAAACCGTGATAGAGGTGATAGAAAAAGTCAAAGATCAGAAGTTGTCGTTACTGACTCAAGAGATGTCAGCTACTACCATTCTCGGTATCGGTGTTGGGTTAAGTCAGCTAAGCCAAATCATTATCGGTATGACAGATACCGTCATGATGGGATGGTTTGGTGCCCAAGCCTTGGCAGCAGGTTCTCTAGTGAACTCCCTATTTCTCTTATTGTTTCTCTTCTTTACAGGCGTGTTATACGCAACGGCTCCTATGATGGGTGCAGCCCTTGGGCAATTACGTCTTCGAGACATTTCCACCACTTTGAACCACGGAAATTATCTAGCTTATGGGATGACCGTCATTATGGCGTTGTTCGCTCTGGTGATGGGGCCATTTTTATTGTTACTTGGGCAGCAGGAGCAGGTAGTTGAAATCGCTAAAACATATACCTACTGGCTAATTCCGGGCTTTCTACCATCCCTATTATTCATTGTAGTCAGGGTCTTTCTTACAACGGTAGGTGATGTTGCACTTCTAGGATGCGTTTCCCTCATTGGCGTTTTGATTAACGGCTTGACAAATTACGCATTTATGTTTGGGGTATTTGGATTCCCGACTCTCGGTGCCCCTGGTTGTGCTGTCGGCACTAGTTTAAGCAATACACTAATGCTTGTTGCAGTAGCGCTATTAATGCGTTATCGCCCCAGAATAAACCGCGTTGTATTCTGGACAAAAGCACAACATTTTATGCCCGATCTCCTGCGTGCCATCCTTTCTCTAGGTCTTCCGATTGGATTTGTTTTATTCTCGGAACATATTACATTTTCAGGGGCTGGGTTAATCATGGGAGTATTAGGCACCGATAAGCTTGCTGCCTTCTCTATTACCCTTCAATGGATAGCTGTTTTCTATATGCTACCAATAGGCTTTTCCCATGCAGCTACTACTAGAATTTCCCTGGCCATAGGTCAAAAAGATACTCAATTAATCAAACAAGTTTTCATTACCTCTATTGGGTTAGCAACTATTTATGGACTCATTTGCCTAGTTGCGATGATTATATTTGATCGGTCTATGGTTGGTTTGTTAGTGAAGGAAGATTTGGAGCAGAATCGTACAGTTGTAGAACAAGCTACAGTCTTTATGAGGTGGGCAGCAGTACTCCAACTAATCAATGGTTTGATTGTTGTTTGTGCTGGAATATTGCGAGGATTTAGAGAAACCAAAACCCCAATGTTATTAGTTTTTGTTCTGTACTGGATTTTGGGTCTTGGTAGTGCAATAATACTTAGCACCAAATTTGGCAGTACTGGGATTTGGGCTGGGATTCTCTTCAGTTTTTCCGTGACTTTCTTTGGTCTAATCCTCACATTACTGTCGAAGATGAAAGACCTGCCTAGTATCGTTTCTCAGATTTCTTTAGCAGATGAAAAAGTATTCTCCAGCTTCTAGGATATGTTTGCAGACTTATAGCATTCAAATTCAGGATTGAAGTTATTTTAATGTCGAGAATAATTTTGAGGAAGAATGTATGAACTATTTAAAAGAAATGAAGGCTAATGAACTGGCAGAAGCTATTGGCAAAGCTTGGCTACAGAATGATGCCACAACCTTTATTTCTCTTTTTTCTGAAGATGCTCAGATTGTTCATCCCTATTTTCAGGAGGCAGTCGTGCCTAGCGTTGCTATTGAGGTAATTAACGCAACCGTTAAGCCCACGACAATTATGCGAAAGTCAAAACTACTTTCTGGAACGGGTGAAGGTAAGGATGATGTAATGGAGCTTTTGTTTGAAGAGAGTGGTAATGAAATTGGACGAGATCTTGGTCATATTGGAGAAGTTGCTGTCACTGCTGAAATTAAGAATCATCGCTTCAGCAAATTAATTGTTCATGGTTTTGATGTTAAAACTAACTCCAATTCCACAGATCGGGATATCTATACTCGACGTGACATCGGTGAATTAACCTCCAAAGAAATCGCCAGTATGTTAGCTCAGTGTTGGGGCAGCAATGATATGGATACATTTGTATCGTTATTCTCATCCGACGCCAAGATTGAACATCCTGGTCTGGATGGCGAGGTGACTCCACAAGTTGTCGCTGATATCATGAACGCTGATGTTAGCGTGACCAGTGAACTGAAGAGTTTTACTCTACTCCAAGGAGATGGTTCTGGTAAAGAGGACTTAATAGAACTACAGTCTGATGAAGCTGGTAAGGAAGTTGGGTATGCTACAAGGCATATTGGTACTATGACAGCTAGGGTCAGCATTAAAGCACATCGAATAGCTCATCTGTGGGTTCACGGTTACCAAGTTACTGATACTGAAAAGCACGCTTCATCCCAATTTGATTGATTATTTTCAGATGAACTATAGGACTAATATTTGATTTTGGAAAAGATACGTAGGGGAGCCAGCGCTGTGCGTATTTTCCCCCCGTTGAGGCGACTGGCGTTGCGTTATCGGCGAGAGTACGGCACCAAAGCCTTAAGAATGGTGCCCTGCGGCTGACGCCTAACACACCCTACAAATACTTAGATTTTTCACCAAATCAAATATGATTCCTATACAAGAACATCTCAGGGCAACTTGCAAAATAAAAGGTAAAGGAAAGTGAAAGATAACAAAAGTAAAAGCTTTTCTACAACTAATAAACCCCACAAGAAATTTCTCTGTTATCAAGGTAATGACTTAATTATTGGTAGTGAAGGTCAAGATTTGATCCGAGGTAGAGAGGGTAATGACTTCATTATAGGTGGTGATGGAAATGACAAATTATTTGGAGGTTTAGGCAATGATTTTCATGACGGTGGTCAAGGTCAAGACTTAATTTTAGGTGGATTGGGAAATGATTTTTTGTCAGGACAAGATGGTGATGACAAGTTGTTTGGAGGTTCAGGTAATGATTTACTTAGAGGCGATGGTGGTCAAGATATTCTTGTAGGTGGTACTGGTAACGACCTCTTGGTTGGTGGTGATGGCGATGATATTTTGTTCAATAGTTCTGGCAATGACTTCTTAGAGGGTGATGGAGGAAGCGATCGCTTTGTCTTAGCACCGATCTCAGGATTTAATCTGATTTTTGATTTTCAAGATGGTCTAGATTCTTTGGTCTTAACCGGGGGATTAAGCTTTGAAAAACTGTCAATTGAACAGTTGCTTACCAATACTGTAATCAGTGAAAAAAGTACAGGTAAATTGCTTGCTTTTCTTCCTTTTGTGCCAGCTACTTTAATTACAAGTCAAGATTTTGTTGTAGATAATAGCTTGGCAGAAAGTTTAGGTTTTACTTCAACATATTCATCTGACGAAACTGATGATAATTTATTGGGTATACACACTAATAAGCACACTAAATTGAGTATTCCCGGTATTAATGTTATCAAAGGTAATGCCAGAAATAATCTGATTCAAGGTAGTACAGAAAGCGATTTAATTAGTGGTGGTGGTGGTAAAGATCAACTTTTCGGAAATGATGGAAACGACTTCCTCAGTGGTGATGATGGCAACGATCAACTCTTTGGTGGTAACGGTGATGATGCACTCAATGGTGGTAACGGAAGCGATTTTCTAAATGGAGGTAATGGTAGGGATTTCCTTCGGGGTGATAGTGGTAACGATCAACTTTTTGGAGAAATAGATAATGATGTCCTGACTGGTGGTGACGGTGACGATCTTCTAATGGGTGGTGATGGTAACGATATTCTTGATGGTAACGAAGGTAATGACATATTAATCGGTGGTGCGGAGTCTGATCTTCTTCATGGGAGTGCTGGTAACGATTTTATTGATGGTGGTCTAGGTAGTGATTTTCTAACTGGTGGTTCTGGACGCGATTACTTTCTAATCACATCAAATTCAGGAACAGATACGATCTTTGACTTTGAAGATGGTCTGGACTATTTCGTGTTGGGTGCAGGGCTGACATTCGATCGCCTCTCTATTGTCGCCTCCGGAAACAATGCTGTCATTAATCTTGCTGATAACGGTCAAGCGATCGCTAGTTTAATTGGTGTTCAAGCCAACTTACTTACAGAGGCAGATTTCATTCTCTCGTGAGTCAAGAAAAAAGTAATAACTTATTGCCTCTTGTTTTGAGTATCTTCAGAGTGTTTTGATTCTGAATTCGGAATTGTGAATTCTTCTTCAAGTTTGCTATTTGGAGTAATTAAAGCACGATTAGAATTATCCAAGGAGGAAAATAAATCATGGTCACGACTAGAAATAATTGGTATTACAGCAAAGAATTAGATTCATTTATTTTGTTTGGATTAAGTCCAATTGTTGCTTTGTTTTTGGCATTCTTGATCTATTTGAAAGTCCCTGATTTTATGGGGGCTATTATAGCAGGTGTAATTATCGATATTCCACACCAGGCTCAGACACATCTACTTTTGTTAGCGAATCCCAAAGAATTCGCTAAATTTAAAAGTCACTACTTTATTTCTGCTATTCTTATAGCAGCATTTTGTACTTTTTTTGCAGTCACAGGTAATATACTCATACCAGTAACTGTATGGGCTTACTGGTTAATTATTCACATCATATTACAACATTTTGGAATTGCTACATTATATGCAAGAAAGGGAGGGTATTCTGGTGATACTTCAGATATTAAATACCTTGTTTTAATTGGCTCAATGGTTCCTATTATTTACCGAATGGCTACGACAGGGATTACCTTTGGTACACCTATTAACGAAATCCAAATTGTTACTCCTGCTATTCCTATCTGGATTCCTTTGATTATGTATATAGTTTTTGGAATCTTACTCATTAATTTTATCATCAAAGAATTTCGAGCAAGGAAAGAATCAAAAGGCTATAACGCAATAGTTTACTCCATAATTGCTTATACCTTAATTTTATATAATGCATTCTTCCTTTTGGAAAGCAACCTAATTTTGTTTTTGTTGATTAGTACTGCCTTACATGCTATCCAATATCACTTGGTTGCTGGAAATAGAACAATAGCTGTTTTGAACTCTGAAGATGAGGATTACAGCAAAATAATGACATTTATTCGAGGTGGAATAAAAAGAATTGTTAGCAACAAATTTTCATGGTCTTTATCAGTTCTTTTTTTAAGTACTCTAGTTTTTTTGAGCAATGAGATTTCCTATGGTGTTATCCCATTAACTTGGGCAATGCAGCACTTTTATCTTGATGGTGTGATTTGGAAAAAACGCAAAGAGAAAAATTATATCCCAAGTGAGTCTGTCCTAACTTCGCCTGTTCAAGGCTAGCAAGTACAGAAGTCAAAAATAGGCCTGACTTTTCACGGGATATGGAAAAGAAAGATAGGTTAGCGATTTTATATCGCTAACCAAAAGTTAGTTATTCTTGGTTTTGTTGCGACCCGCTTTTCTCCAAGCTTGGGGGGTGTTCCCATGATGTTGACGAAACTGCCGGAAAAAATGAACCGCGCAATCATAACCGACTGCTTGAGCAATTTGCTCTACTTTATCATCAGTTTCTAAAAGTAAAGAACGTGCTGCTGCCATGCGGTGTTCAATAATCCATCTTTGCACGGTTTGACCCGTTCGGCGTCGCACTAGGTTAGTTAGGTAATTTGGACAGTAACCAACTGCAAAAGCCACATCGCTGAGGGAAATTGGTCGGTGATAATTGGTTTCGATAAAGCAGAAAATCTCACTCAATAAGGGATCGGACAGGAAAGTTGAATTAGAAACTCCAGGTCTTATAGTGTCAATTTCAAGTGCTTTTAAATTAAACGGGGGTGTTGCAGTGTAAGATTTTTGGAGAGTTGCTCGTTTTTCTAAACACGCTGCGATCGCTCTGAGTAGTTCATCTACCGTACAGGGTTGAGTCAGATAATCATCTGCTCCCAGTTCCATAGCTTTACGGAGGTCAGCCCGAGTCGCCTTGGTAGTGACAAAAATCAAGGGAATGATTGCTGTTGCAGGGTTTTGGCGCAGCGTGGTTAAGACGGAGTAACCATCAAGTTTTGGCATCATAATTGCGCTGATGATCAAATCGGGTAAGTATTCCAGTGCCCGCTGGACACCGATAAGACCGTTTTCAGCATCTATAGTATGGAAACCTTTAGCTTTAAGGAATTCTAGAAAAGGGTTTCGAGTTGAGGCTCTATTGTCAATTACCAGAATTGTTTTCACCATTTTCTCTTGATTCAAACACCTGTACTACTAAATTTCTCAGCTGATACACACTTCAATCACACACCTTCTTTTTAAGGTAGTCATTAACAATTCAGCTAGGACGTGGAATAATGACTGCCTTAACGAAAAAGTGCAAATCTAGACAAGGAGGGTGAATGAGCAATCGCACAGCATAACTTTTAAAATCACTGCTCATTTGACCCACAAGTAGAAATTATTTCTAGAAGAGTGGCGCTGGTGTTATATTTTAACAGCATAACTCTTGACCCAATTGGTTGATTCCCACGAGTAAGTGTTAACCTTCATAACGACAATCATTTATTACATCCTCCCCAAAAAAACTGAATATATACTTATAACTGGAAAAAATTAGGGTTTTGGGTTGAACTAACCAATCTATTTGTTACTTCAGTTTTAGTTTGTAGTTTTACGCCAATATTAATTTTTTGATACATTTTTTGACAAAATCAGGTCTGCTTGGACAAGGCAAAGATTACAGTCCTAGATAGGACTTACGCAAACTCTACGAACTCTTGGCGTTCTTCTCTAACGAGACGCTCCGCGTTGGCGTTGGCGTTGGCGTTGGCGTTGGCGTTGGCGTTGGCGTTGGCGAAGCCTCTCGTAGAGAAGCCTCTCGTAGAGAAGCCTCTCGTAGAGAAGCCTCTCGTAGAGAAGCCTCTCGTAGAGAAGCCTCTCGTAGAGAAGCCTCTCGTAGAGAAGCCTCTCGTAGATAAGGCGTCTTGGCGGTTCGATAAATTACGCCTACCTGTAGAGGTAGGAGTCTTAAACCCTTTTATTTACGATAATTTCAGAAATCAAATACGAGTTTTATATGTCTATCTACTTAGCAATCCTATTTAATTCGTTGAAATTTGGGGCATCCATATCTCCGACTTCTCAAAAGTGCCAAGCAGGATAATTTGGGCAGAGGGCGGGGGACGTTATACATTAATAAGTGTGTCTGCAATACCGGACTTGTTCTGGCTTAGTTTCAATAGCAAAGGTTTGGAGATGTCTACTTTATCAGAAACTTCTATCCTGGCGGCAATCCTGGTTGTAGCTTTAGGCATTTTGGGTTGGGGCTTTTATCGCGCCAGACCTTTTGGCAAGCTAGGAATCTTGGCTTGGTTACAGTCGGTGGTGTTGATGACTCCGTGGCTACTGTTTTTTGGATTGTTTGCCGCCGGAATTTACATCAACATAGCAGGTATATTGTTCTTAGTGGTGACTTCTGCTGGATTGTACATCTACTTGGGCAGTCAGTTACGAGCCGCTGGGCAAGATGCCATACTCAAGCAAAGGGCAACCGAAAGACTCGCCGCCCAGTCATTACCTGAAGAAAATTCCCCACAACCAACAGTCATAGAACTCAAACCTCAGATTCCGCCGATACCAGAAGATGACTTGAATGCAATTAAAGGTATTTTTGGTATTGATGCTTTTTTCGCCACAGAAACCATCCCCTACCAAGATGGAGCGATTTTTAAAGGCAATCTGCGGGGAGAACCAGAAGAAATTCACAACCGGTTGAGTGCAAGTTTGCGAGAACGGCTTGGCGATCGCTATCGCTTATTTTTAGTCGAAAATACAGATGGTAGACCAGTGGTGATTGTTCTCCCCAGTCGCAACGATCCCAAGCCGATGCAGCGATCGCAAAAAGTTTTTGCAGGTATTCTATTGGTAGCGACCATTGCCACAAATTTAGAAGCTGCGGGATTACTACTAAATTTTGATTTCTTTACCAGTCCCGCACGGTTTACAGAAGCTTTGCCCATAGGCGCTGGCATATTTGCGATTTTAGCAGCTCACGAAATCGGTCATTGGTTACTTGCTCGCCGTCACCAAATCCGCCTTAGCTGGCCATTCTTTTTACCGGCTGTGCAAATTGGCTCCTTTGGTGCAATTACCCGCTTTGAATCTCTATTACCTAACCGCAAGGTATTATTTGATATCGCCTTGGCAGGGCCAGCCGCAGGTGGTATCCTTTCCTTGTCAATGCTGATTGCTGGCTTACTACTTTCCCATCCTGGTAGCTTATTTCAATTGCCAAATCAGTTTTTCCAAGGGTCAATTTTGGTGGGAAGCTTAGCGCGAGTTGTCCTTGGTTCTGCTTTGCAGTCGCCTTCGGTAAGCATTCATCCCTTAGTGGTGATTGGTTGGCTGGGATTAGTAATTACCGCTTTGAATTTAATGCCCGCTGGACAACTAGATGGTGGTCGCATTGTTCAGGCGATTTATGGACGCAAAACCGCAGGACGCGCAACTGTGGCAACTTTAATTTTACTGGCGCTAGTGTCTCTCGGTAATGTTCTGGCCATGTACTGGGCGATCGTGATTTTCTTCTTGCAACGAGATTTAGAACGCCCCAGCTTGAATGAAATCACCGAACCCGATGATGCTAGAGCCGCTTTGGGTCTTTTGGCTCTATTCTTGATGATTACCACCCTTTTACCCCTGACTCCTGGCTTGGCTGGACGTTTGGGCATAGGATAGTACTGCTAACTGTGTAGTCTGATAATACAGAACTAATTGTCAAAGATTTTCCTAAAACCTGCGTAAAAACTCCCCACCTCCTTCGTATTGTGAGATATCAACTATTCATATTTGGGTGCATCGGTGAGTTCGTTATCTGATGGGGAACTTTACCAGGAAGTTGGTAAAATAGTCGCAAATTTTGACATTCTTGAGTGTTATGAGTGCGCTCAAGCTGTAATAGAATTTTTACAAATAAATGACATCAAGTATAAAATTCTCAGACTAAAAACAAGATATTCAGATGAGGATTTTGTTGTTAGCGATAGATTGATGAGTCAAGGCATAAATGATTCAATTAAGTAGACGGACATAATTAAATATAATATGTTCTGTCATTGCGAGCGAAGCGAAGCAATCCCAGAGACTTTGCGATTGCTTCGCTTCGCTCGCAATGACATCTTATATTTAATCATGGCTATCTACTTACAATTAATGGTAAGCATTATGGCATTGAAACCAAAGGTCTAGTATTTGACAATCTATCGGTAGACGGAATGACAAGAGAAGATTGGCTTTACGATTTCCACTGTCCAAGCGAACAATTTGAGATTAAAGAGCTAGAATCTTTGTAGTGTAATAATTTTCTGACGATATATTAGGAGATTAATATGAGTGGTGGACTATATAAAATATTAGAAAAAATTCAAGCTAGACCAGGAATGTATATTGGTAGGGTTTCGGTTAGCGACTTGTTTATATTTTTAGCAGGTTATAAAACTGCTAGGAGAGAATTAGGTATTGAATTAACTGAAGAAGAAAATGATTTTTGTGAGAATTTTCATGATTTTATCGAGCAAAAATATAAGCTGCATACCTCAAATTCCTGGGCAAAAATTATTATGCTCTATTGTCAGGATGAAAAAGCTGGTCTGGAAAGGTTTTTTAAATTATTAGATGAGTTTAAACGCCGTGAAAAAAACTTATCTCATCAGGAAGAAGTTGCAGTTATTACAACATAATGTAACCAAAAACTAAGTAATCCGCCTATTTTATAAACGGGTACATTTGCTCGATATATGTTGGGCGATCGCACTACATTATATTAGGAGATTAATATCATAAAATTCTGAATAATTAGTGAGAAACAAGATCCCCAACTTCTTACTAAAAGTCGAGGATCTGCTGAGGATTACTATAGTTGTTAGAAAAATTAACTCTATGGTTTCCAACCGGCAAGTAAATTCGGATAAGTTGTTGGTGTCGGGAAAATTTTCTGGAAAGTAGTTTGACGATCTAAAGGTTTTTCTTTGCTCATGTTCCAGAGAGTTTCATAGAAAAAGAAAGAGACTCCAGCAAAGTTGCGATCGCGTACTTTTTGCACTTGTGTCTGAATCTGTTGCATGGGTATAGATCTATTTTTTAAACCAGCTAAAATGCCAATACTCACGGGAATATGACTCTTTGCAGCTATAACTTCTGGGTACTCTAATTCCCTAACAAAAACATTCAAATCATCTCGATAGATTTGCAAAACTAAATCTTCAACAATTCCCATCCGTTCCCATTTCTGCCAGTCTGCTAAAAAGTATTCGTAAGAAAAACGTTGAGGATTAGGTGCAACAGAAACAATGCAATCTTTTTTAGTGGCTTTGATGGCTGTGAATACCCGCTTCATAAAGTTGGTGATTTTGTTAGCTCTCCAACGTACCCATTCTGGATTTTTAGGGTTTTTAGAAGGAGCTTGACCACGGTGTTCTTTCTTATAAAGTGCCACTGTATAAGCATCGTATCCTAGTTCTGAAGGTAAGCCAAAATGGTCATCAAATTGGATGCCGTCGATGTCGTAATTTCTAACAATTTCAACGATTAAATCTTGGATAAATTGTTGCACTTCTGGGCGAAAAGGATTTAGCCAAACCCGATTATGCGTCCCTTCTTTGACAATCCGCGTTCCATCGCTGCGACTGGTGAGCCATTGGGGACGATTTTTAGCCAGTAGGGAATCCGCTGGTGCCATGAAGCCAAATTCAAACCAGGGAATGACTGTTAACCCTTTTTGGTGTCCCACATCCACAATTTCTTTGAGCATGTCTCGCCCTCGCAGCCCTGGTGTAGGATCGATCGCTCGCCCAATTACTTTCGCTGCAACTTTGCTAGGATACAATGTGTATCCCCAATTCCAAACCGCTGGATATACAGTGTTAAAATTGAGTTCATTCAGGCGTTGTAAAGATCCTTTAAGGCGATCGCGCTCAAATAACACATCACTATCAATATTTGTTAACCACACTCCCCTTAACTCATGCGTCGGTAATTTCTCAGGAGTAGTTTGAGCGTTCAAGGGCAACGATAACATCACCGTAGCCACCACACTCAAGCTAACCATCACCAGAAATAACCCCGACTTCCAGCTTTGGCGAATATTCCCAAACCCAACACACCACTTCACAAACCTTTTCATCATCTACTACAGGTACGATTGAATTATCGTTTCGATTGTATGCTCAATATGAGGCATTGGGCATTGGGCATTAAAAAGTTACGCATTCAAAAGTTCTTTAATTTTGAATTTTGAATTTTGAATTTTGAATTGATTTGTCTCCCTCATCCCCAGTCCCTGTTCATCATTGGGCGCTTGCTGTAACCTGATTCCAAGCTTTAACTACTGCTTGTAAATTGCTTGGCAGATTATTTTGAGAAATATCGTTGTACTGAACCGTATTCTTTTGGCTGGTGAGAGTGTAGGTGATATAATCAGCAGCGCCGCTGGGTGCTGGGTAACTGAGATTCTGGAATTGAGTAAATTTATAGCGTTCTAGCGATCGCAAAAATTGTCGCACCTGTTGTACAGAAACACGGCGAACACTACGTTCAGAATCATTAGCATCACCAATCCGCACGCGAATCAATTGCCCATTTTTGAGTAAAACTGTTTCGTAAGTTCTACCAGCAAAACCCCCACTGGAGATTTGCCGAAATACTACATCTCGATCCAACGGCGGTGGTAACTCGCTGACTGGAATTCGCACAGGTGTAAGCGTACTTTGGTTAGCCTTTTCATTCAGCCTCACTATGGAACCTGTTTGATTGGTGTGATAAACCAAAGTTTGTTTGCGTCCACCAACAACTACCCGCCAGCCTGGTATCAAAGCTTGGGTACAGAATTCATCAGCCTCAGCTAATTCTAAACAGCCATTTTTCCAAGTTCGCTGTTGAGATTCAACAATTGTTAGTTGAGAAATGGGCTGTTGCAAACGTCTAGATGCAACCTCGAAAACAGCATTTTTTACAGATGTAGGTAATTGATTTGAGGAAGTATTTGTCGAGGCTAAACGTAGCGATCGCCCATCATTAGTAGTATGATAAATCCAATTTTGTTTGCCATTAGATACTACAACCCGCCAACCAGAAACTAACGCTTCGGTGCAGCCTTCATCCGGTTGAGGTAATCCTAAACAACCATTACCCCAAGTCTGTTGATTATAGTTACTAATTTTCAGTTCCCTAGTCGAAATTCCCTCTCTGCGAGCTAAATCTTGCAGCACCGCGTTAGCCACTGGACGCGGCAAGCGATTTGATTTAGTATTGTCTTTAGAAACATCACTGCTCGTTTCTAGTGACAAATTCACAGAAGACGCTGTGGCATCTTTAATGAGTGTTAAACCGCTGGTAACAGATAAGATACCAGTCAACACCAAAGCCGTGAAAATTCGTGCCTGATTAGCACTAAAAGAAGTCTTCGACATGATTTTCATATTAATATACTGCTATTAGTCAATAGTTATAAAACTAAATAAATAATATCTAGCTACTCCAAACAATAAACTATATAATCCCAGAACTTCGTTAGTTGGGATTAGCTTAATGTTTGTATTTTGCAGCAGATATCAAGACAGACGCTAATGTAATGATTCTTTGTTCCTGAACTGTACTTGATGTCAATCAAAGAACATCAACCTGATTATCTGGTAACATTTCCTGGCTTGTCCAGCAAAAACTTTTCTCTGGGTGCTACCAATTTGAAAAATAATTACGACTCTGATGTTGGCTTCCCTACCTTAAACTTTCTGATGTTTAGGCGCTAATCGGTTGTTGTTCGGATTCGACTAACTCATGATTGCGTCCATCAAATCTAATAGTAGTAGATGCCCAATCTTTGAAATCGGGGGCTAACCAGACTAGTTTGCAGAGAATTTCATCGTTAACCCACAACACCAAGGGAAACTTAAACTGTTTGCGAAACTCATCCCGCATGATGTTGGTACTGATGATTAGTTGATTGATTGCCGCTACAGATTCTAAACCCCGTACCATCAAGGCTTCGGGTTGAGTAGTACCAATTGTATTGGCGATCGCCCTGTACAACGTATCAGCCGTAGGTGTCAGCAGGATTTCCGGCATGTCGGCTGATGAAAATTCTGTTAACCAATTCAGGATTTGCTGCTGTCTGTCAACACAGTTACAACACGCTAAAATCAGTGAAAACTCTCCAGCGGAAACCATCATCGCCCTTGCCAGCCTCTTGGTGGCTGCTGTGCTGCTAACTGTAGCGTTTTCTGAAGTAGTTAAGCCGATCATTTATAAAAATCCTGCTTTCTATATTAAAAATAGCTGAGCGTTATTCAGTTATTCTACCCTATTAATTTTTACTCAAAAGTGTTAAATGATAATTTGGATGAAATTTATCAAGTGAATTTTAACATATTTTTATACTTGGTTCAAATAATAAGAATATTGTAAATCGTCACAGATTTATAATTCAGGTTTAATGTGAAGACAACATCAACATTTGATTAAACAAAAGGGAAAAGCCTAAAACTAGCAGTTGCGTGATTATTCTGTACTTTACAGGACTTACGCAAAAATAGCTAACTTCGCTTAATTTATCGTAGACGCTTTGCGGCTTGCCGTAGGCTACCGCCAAAACGCCTTCTCTGCGAGAGGCTTCGCCAACGCGGAGCGTCTCGTTAGAGAAGAACGCCAAGAGTTCGTAGAGTTTGCGTAAGTCCTACTTTAGATATTTTTCGTATCTGGCAGTGATTCAGTAATTTAGATTCAAACATGGTTAAAATATATACTCGGCATAAGTCTAATAATTCTAATAATAAAGATTGGCAAGTGGGGGTAGCTAGGTGCGCCTTTTAATTAGTAACTTATTCAAATAAAAAAATCTTCCTCCATTGGTTCATTTTATTTCAGGAAATACCTTCAGCCCATATGTGAAGTAATAGAGCCGTGGTACCCTACAACTCAATAGTTGCCAAGATTTTGAGAAATATGGTGCGAGTCATCCGTTTGATAGAAGTGTAAATTCAAGATGTCGCCCCATTAGTGAGAGGACATGGCATTTTTACCTTTCTAAGATCAGCTCAGAACGTCGAACCATAACAAGTCATGCACGATCTGGAGGGAAAATGCAACACGATGAGTTTATTGGACAGGTGCAAAATCGCGCCCATCTTAGTTCGCGTGGTAATGCAGAACTCGCAACCCGCGCGACTCTGGAGACGTTAGCGGAACGATTAGCTGGAGGTGAGCCTTTCAATGCCGCTGCCCAACTACCAAGAGGCATTGCAGAATATATGCGACATGAATATGCAGGTGCCGGAGAACGTTTCTCTGTTGATGAATTTTTTGAGCGAGTCAGCCAAAGAGAAAATGTAGAGCTACCAGATGCTGTTCATCATGCCCGTGTAGTCATTGAGGTATTGACTGAAGCGATTAGCAGAGGCGAGATCAATGATATTCGCTCTCAACTGCCATCAGAATTCGATCCGTTGTTTGAGGCCGGCAGTAAAGGACACATGCGTTTAAATACTTAAAAATTTTGTAAATTCATCAGGAGTGTTACACCATGCTATTCAAAGACAGGAGGTTTGCAGGTCAACTTTTAGCTCAGGAGTTAGCTGCCTATGCTAATCGCTCAGATGTTGTGGTTCTAGGACTACCAAGGGGTGGGGTACCCGTTGCCTTTGAGGTTGCCAAAGCCTTAAATGCTCCCTTAGATGTTTTAGTGGTACGTAAATTGGGTGTGCCCGATCAAGAAGAACTAGCAATGGGAGCGATCGCTTCTGGTGGTGTGCGGATACTGAATAAACATATTATCAGCTTGGTGAACATCTCCGACGAAGTAATTGCCAGGGTGGCAGTGCAAGAAGAACGAGAACTAGAGCGACGGGAACAGCTTTATCGAGGCAATCGCCCCTTTCCAAACTTACGCGGACGCACAGTAATTTTGGTAGATGATGGTTTAGCCACAGGTGCAACTATGTGGGCTGCTACTGTAGCTGTACAGAAACAACAATCGGCTGCCATTGTTATTGCTGTGCCCGTAGCGGCAGCTGAAACTTGTGAACAGTTAGAACCTGAAGTAAACCAAATCGCTTGCATCTCCAAACCCAGCCCTTTCTACAGCGTTGGTCTTTGGTACGAAAACTTTCCCCAAACTACAGATGAAGAAGTCCGAGAATTACTCATCAAAGGCGCAAAGAATGGTCAACCATTATTTGCTGGGTGAGGATGGGCATTGGGCATTGGGCATGAGAAGAAGACAGCTGTGGCGTCCATTTTTCAGGAGAACAAGGTGAAGAAGGACTGCAAGCAAGCACAGTAAAAATTGTTGATAAGCCAGGAGTGCGTGTTAGCAAATCCCAGCAGACTATAATTCAACCACCATTGGACTGGAGGGAGTAGAGGTGTGAACCTACAAGTCTATGAATTCAAACAAACTGCATCGCAACTCCTAGCTGCAATGCTATCCAACCCCCACATTTATGCTCAAATTAGCGAGGAGGGAGGCTATGGAAAAATGGAACAGCAGTTGATTATTGTTGCTGTTGAAATGGCTGAAAGCTTAATTGAGCATGTTGAAAATGCTCATCCTGGGAGTGGGGAGTAGGGGAGATGGGGAGATGGGGAGATGAGGGAGATGAGGGAGATGAGGGGGATGAGGGGGATGAGGGGGATAAGGGAGACAAGGGGATAAAGAGATAACCTACAACAAATCTTTCCCCGCGTCCTCTTTTCCATGCCCTTACTTGACAGGATGACGCTGGCTGAACAAGGGATTAAACTATGGATAATATGAAATGTTGCTTTTAGCACCTCTTACATAAATTTAATTGCATTGTTAAATCTAACGTCTCATCCTGCTATATCTAATACTAATTATGTCAGTGTATCAAGGAACTTGTGGGGAAACCACCGATGTGATTATTGGTGTTCATAACCAAGAAAACGGTGAATTACAACCAAATTCTGCTCCTGTAGGTGCTCTTGCCACAAGACAAGGAACTTTTTCTTCGTTTCTTGCTCCCTTGACTCAAGATACTTTTAAGCAGGTTGTTAAGGATGTTGAGCAAAAATTACAGATCGTGCATCAAACCCTATCGATGCTGGATTCTCAGGGGTTTGAAACTATCTTGCAAGAAATGTTGCATTCCATTACCTTAAAAACCGGTGAATTACTGGGGGCAGACCGGACGACGATCTTTTTATTGGATGAAGAAAAACAAGAACTCTGGTCGATTGTAGCTGAGGGAGAGGGCGATCGCTCTTTAGAAATTCGTATCCCTGCAAATAAAGGTATTGGTGGTGAAGTCGCAACTTTTAAGCAAGTTATCAATATTCCCTTTGATTTTTATGACGATCCGCGATCGCATTTTGCCCAAGCACAAGAAAAAAGAACTGGCTATCGCACTTACACAATGCTGGCTCTACCGTTATTAAATGAACATGGGCAATTAGTCGCAGTAGTACAATTACTGAATAAATTAAAATCTGGTAATAATCCCAATTCTCCACTTGCAGAGCGCATTGATACTAACGGTTTTATCTGTGGTGACGAACAATTATTTCAAGAATTTGCTCCTTCAATTCGATTGATTTTAGAATCATCGCGCTCTTTTTATGTAGCTACCCAAAAACAAAGAGCCGTGGCGGCGTTGATGAAAGCAATCAAGTCCCTTTCTCAAAGCAGTCTCGATTTAGAAGATACCCTCAAGCGGGTGATGGATGAAGCAAAAGAGTTGATGAATGCCGATCGCAGTACACTATGGTTAATAGACCGCGATCGTCATGAATTGTGGACGAAAATCACCCAAGATGATGGTTCTACTAAGGAGTTACGCGTCCCCATCGGTAAAGGATTTGCAGGGATAGTGGCCGCATCCGGAAAAAAGCTCAATATTGCCTTTGATTTATACGACGATCCCGACTCGGAGACAGCCAAACAACTCGACCAGCAAAATGGCTATCGCACTTGTAGTTTACTTTGTATGCCAGTATTTAACGCCGACCAAGAATTAATCGGTGTTACCCAGCTAGTCAATAAAAAGAAATCTGGAGATTTTCCGGCTTACGATCCTGCTTTTTGGCCGAAGGCTCCCGAATGCTTCCAAGCTAGTTTTGACCGCAATGATGAAGAGTTTATGGAAGCTTTCAATATTCAAGCGGGAGTAGCATTACATAATGCTCAGTTGTTTGCCACAGTCAAGCAACAAGAACAAATGCAACGAGACATTCTCCGCAGTCTTTCCAATGGAGTAGTTTCTACTGATAAATCTGGGTTAATTATCGCCGCCAACGAAAGTGCTAAACGTTTGCTGGGACTGGAACCAGAAGACCGTTTAGAAGGTAAATCAGTTAATGATGTCATCGCTATTAAAGAAAGCGACTTTAGCAAGTGGTGTCAGGATGCTTTACATGGAACTGACTCGAAACGTCGCCAACAATATTACCCCGATCGCACTCTTTTAAGTGCTGGTACAGAACAGCATAGTATTAATTTATCGATTAATACAATTGCTGATGCCAGCGACCACGAGCAAGTCCGGGGAGCGCTGGTGGTGATGGAAGATATCAGTGATGAAAAGCGGCTCAAAAGTACCATGTACCGCTACATGACCCAGGAACTGGCAGAAGAATTGCTGAAGTTGGATGATGCTAAACTAGGGGGCGATCGCAAAGAAGTTTCCATTTTATTTTCGGATATTCGCGGCTACACTACTTTGACGGAAAACTTAGAAGCAGAAGAAGTGGTGAGTATGCTCAATGAATATTTTGAATCAATGGTGGAGGCAGTTTTTAAACATAAAGGCACCCTGGATAAATACATCGGCGATGCGATTATGGCTGTTTTTGGTTCTCCTTTACCTTTAGAAGAACACGCTTGGATGGCGGTGCAAACATCTGTAGAAATGCGCCAACGCTTGCATGATTTTAATCAACGCCGCCATGCAGTTAATAAGCCCAGAATCAACATTGGTATTGGCATTAATTCCGATACAGTAATTAGTGGAAATATCGGGTCTAGTAAGCGAATGGAATTTACAGCCATTGGTGATGGTGTTAATCTCGGTTCCCGACTAGAAAGTGTTAGTAAACAATATGGTTGCGATATTATTATTAGCCATAATACTTTTAAACCATGCCAAGAAAATATTTGGGCGAGAGAACTAGATTATATTCGTGTCAAAGGCAGAAATGAGCCTGTATCCATATATGAATTAGTGAGTTTGCGTTCCGATCCCATTAGTAGCGAAAAACTACAAGTGATTGAGCATTATCATAAAGGGCGCGAATATTACCTCAAACGCGATTTTAACCGTGCTAGAGCTGAATTTGCCCTGGTTTTAGCAGCCGATAACCAAGACAAAGCTGCTATGTTGCATCTGTTACGTTGTCAGCATTGGTTACAAGCACCCCCAACAGAGTCAGACTGGGATGAAGGAGTGTGGACATTTCAGGAAAAATAAGTAGGGGCGTACAGCTGTACGCCCTTACGCGTCGAATTCCTACACCAAAATCGAGTGTTTCTGAGATATGAAATTACTTTTTAAAGCTTTTTAATATTTCTTAATTATCTTTAAAATAACTTGGGATTTAGTGAAAAATTAAGAGCGATCGCCCCTTATATTGCCAATCAATGTAAAGCTTAGTTGATATTTCTTGTCAAACTGCTGATGAAGTTACAAACTAAGAAATACAACACACGCAATTATTTTATGACTGCTATTTCTAACGTTGCATTCAAGCGGCCAATTTGGCAAACCGCGATCGTATTGACTTTAGGCTTTTGGCTGAGCGCAAGTCTAGTTTTAGATTGGGTAATTATGCCTAGTCTTTATATTTCTGGCATGATGAAACAAGCTGGTTTTACTACAGCGGGCTATGCGATTTTTTGGAACTTTAATCGCATGGAATTATTATCTGCTGCTGTAGTACTAACTGGAGCGCTGGTTTTGAGTAAAACGCAATTTCAAAGGGGTATTAGCAGTATTGTGATATCTGTGCTACTGCTGGGTGTCGCTTTGCTAGACACATATTTTTTGACTCCGCAAATGTGTGCGATCGGAATTCAACTCAACCTATTTGAAGCTGCTGCTGCTATTCCATCAACAATGAACTTACTACACGGTGGTTATTGGCTACTGGAAGTAATTAAGCTCATTGGAGGCGGCGTACTTTTAAGCTGGTACTGGCGCGATTAAGTTTCGGTAAATAGTGGAGTATAACGCTGAGAATGTCCACTTTTAAATTTCACATCAAAGACGTAAAGGAACTCTTTACGTCTTTTTGCTACATACGATAAAATTCTGAGTTCTGATATTATGTCCGGTTAAAGACTTATTGTTTAGACTGAACTTCGGGAGAGACTCTGACGCAAAGACGCAAAGAGATTTTATAGCAGTTTTCATGTATTTGAACCACATCTGTCGTCAGGGCACAGCATTGCTGTGCCCCTACCGCGTGGTCTATTTACCTGAAAATAGTAGAGACGTAGCACTGCTACGTCTCTACAAGGGTTCTGGGTAACGCATATTTAATTTCTGGAGATGTCTAGTGATTAGGCGGACATGATATGAATCATGAATTGAAATAGGTTGTAAATATTTATAAAAATTGTCTGGACAATGCTATTGATTAATTTTCATATTTCCTTTACTTATTTCTCATCAAGTTTATATATTTCTGGTATTTTTCTTGGAAAATTAGAGTAACCTGAATTTTAGTGAGTACGTTACTTGCGATCTACCATATAGCTAAAAATCGCTTATTTTCAGGTATGTACCACAACTCTACAATTTCGCTGTCAATTTTTGAATGTGTCACTCTAAATCGTCTCAAGTGACTACTTGTCCCCACACAACACTAGAACCCGTTTGCAGTACTTATGAAGAGATTCCCTTGTGCTGAGTCAGTCATCTGTGCCTCACACTACACACCATCATGGCGTCAATTATCAGCTAACTCATCTTTGATTGCAGCTGAGCTTTGTTGTCGCTCATACAAAGAAGTTCTGCGATCGCAAATTTAAGTAAGATATTGAAATAAATAAACGCTGAGTTCCAAAGTATACTTTTTTAAGAAGTTCCTTTCAAGAATAAACTTCTAATAAAAGTGACTGCAAGCAACTTGCTCACGTTCTTCTTTCCTCAATTATTACTTATAATTTCAGCCTGACAAATACGGATAACAGTGATATTTTTGTGACTGATGGGCGAGAGCCAATGGTCTGTACGTCGCACTTGAGTTACTGTTAGGTTGGCTAGATTAGCGAAAGATACAGAAAGTCAATCTGATTTTTGAAATACTATTTCCTGACAACAGTCGGGTCATTTTGCTATTGGGCAATAGCATTAACATGGATTGATTTGTATTCGTGCATATAGCTTAGCAGAGATTGGTGAATTAGCAGCTGGGGGGTGTGGAATCTCTGTACTAACTAAAATGTGACCGCTATATTTATCTGAACAGTGCTTCTAATTAATGTCGCTGTGAATTCCGAAAAGGAAATTCACCAATTTTGCTTGCAAATATTAATTTTATTCCAGAGCCATCCCAATGAAGACACTTCCGATTAGTAGATACAGATTTTTCCAAAAACTCCAACCCCTATCTCTGTTGAAAAAAATCACGAGTAAGTCGGTTACTGGTTGTTTGCAAGTATTTAGCACTTCAGGTTCTTGGTCAATATATGTAGACGAGGGAAAACTGATTTATGCCTGCTACTCAGAGAAAATGTTTGAGCCACTTTACAGAAATTTGCAACGCTTGAGTCAGCAAATTTCTACTCTCCCACGTGGAATTCATGAACAACTGCGGGCGATATTTGAAACTGGTATTGAAAATCAAGCAATACCAAATCCAGATTATCTAGCTATTTGCTGGTTAGTCAATCAAAAATATATTAGTCCTTCTCAAGCTGCGATTTTGATAGAGCAATTAGCGCTAGAAGTTTTGGACTCATTTCTGAGGTTAGAACAGGGGAGTTATGAATTTATTCCTGAAAGCTTTTTGGATGATATGCCAAAGTTTTGTCATCTGAATCTTCGTTTACTAGTTGAACGATGTCAATCGCCCAGAAGCAACCCAGAGCATTTTTCCGTAAGGGTAGGAGCTAATAATCAGACATCAACAGTTTCACCCGTACAACCCTCGCAATTTTTACGAAAAAATCAGCCGCAACCTCAAACCAACACTACACAAAAGTTTCCCAGACCAGACAACAGCAATAAACCAGGAACATACGATAGTCCGAGTCAGCAAGTTTTACAACCGCCTAATGAGAAAAAAGTTTACACAATTTTTTGTATTGATGATAGTCCTACGGTATTGAATACTATTCAAAGTTATTTAGATGAGCAAACCTTTTCTGTCGTAGGCGTCAGCGATTCTTTCAAAGCTTTAATGCAGATTATCCGCACAAAACCCGACATAATTTTGTTGGATATTTCCATGCCTCATTTAGATGGATATGAACTTTGTTCTTTGCTGCGGAAACACTCACATTTTAAAAACACACCTGTGATTATGGTGTCAGCAAAATCAGGATTGATAGATAGAGCTAAAGCCAAAATAGTTGGAGCATCAGGCTATTTAACGAAGCCTTTTACACAAGGAGATTTATTAAAAGTAATATTTAAGCATATTGTTTAATTTTTTTAATAGATAAAATAACTAAATTGAATTAACATATTTTTGGGGAGACTGAAGCTTGAGTATTACCTGGGTGGCGACTATTCTAGTTGTGGAAGATTCTCGGCAGGAATTGGAATTAATTAGTTATTATCTGAGAGATAAAGGTTACAATGTTATTAAAGCAACTAGCGCCAAAGAAGCTCTAGAAATAGTTTTAGAATCAAAGCCGGATGCGATTGTTACTGATGTTGAAATGCCGGGGATGAGTGGATTTGAATTATGTCGCTTCCTGAAAACAAATCCGACTAATCAGAAAATACCTATTGTGATTTGTAGTAGTAAAAATCAGGCAATTCACCGCTTGTGGGCAAAGAAGCAAGGTGCTGATGCCTATATAACTAAGCCGTATACGCCAGAACAGCTACTGAGTGTGATTGAATCAGTAGACACATCAACTTACAAATAAGATTTATTAACAGCTACTTCAACAAACGAATAAAACCCGCTTGTTCAAAGTGTTGGTCAGTTGTCAAAGCCTCCTGAATGCCCAATTGTTGCATTGAGATAAAAGACGTGCAGTCAACTAGTGACCAAGCTTTGTCTGGTCTACTTTTGCACAGTTCCCAGGCTGTAGTATCAGTTACCTCATCGATGTGAATAACTCCAACATAAGGTACAGTTTTGATAGCATCAACAATTTCAAAGATACGCGGACGAGGAATCCGAAGTGGGCTGTTGAGTAGTGCTACCAATTCAGCAATTACGTAATTTGTTGTAATAATACCCTTGTGTTGTTGAAAAGCTAGACGAAAGTGTTGGTCTGCTTGTGGGTAAAAGGGTTGAGTGTTAACCAATAGACTTGCCCAACCGGACGTATCTACAAACAGACTACTCGACACCCTTTAACTCCTGATATAGAGCTTGTCCAATATAGTAGTCGTGATTTTCTGCCAAATCAGGAATATCTACACTCAGCGAACCAATTAGTCGCAGAAGTGGGTCTGTTTCTGTTTTTTCTGAGGTTTCAGACTGGGATCGGTTGGTGAATTGTTGTGATAGTACTTGTAACACAACCTCTTCTGGAGACTTATTCAGGCGTTCTGCTTGAGCAGTCAGAGCTTGCTCTAGGTCATCCGGAAGAGTAATCACAAAGGTTTTAGCCATAGTATGTTCCTATTTAAATTATTACTGTGCATCATCCGTAACACTTGTGTAGCACTTTCAAAGAAGCCGATGGCTGCTTTAGCTAAAGGTGTTTGTTCAGCTAGAGATTTTGATATAAGTATGCACCCATCATAAAGGAATTAGTTATATCTAAAATTCGTCTTGAAAATTTTGAGCGTCAGCTTTCGGCGCTCAAAATTTTCACAAAATCCAAAATCTAAAATTTCTTAGGTTGCGCCAAATTCAGATTGTAAAGCTTCATCGTTGTTATCAGCGATCGCTGCCACAATGGTGATTAGCCGAGATACTTCACCTGGAGACAACTCCGCTAAGGTGCGTGTGGATATTACAACCACCCGATTTTCAATAATACCGAAACGTGCCTCAAATGTGCTAGAGCAGTTTAACTCCAAAAGATGTCGCATTAACTTAGGTTCATCTTTAGCAGGTAAATCTAGCACCGCAGACCAAACCGTTATGGTGTCTTCATCGGTTTTTCCAGTGAGTTGGACGAATACTTCCACACTTCCGTATTTAAATTTCCACAGATAACCACCCTCTGGCGTGTGGCTAACCATTGCACTGTCATCTTGTTCTAGGCTGTCGATGACATTTTCAATTATCTCTACATGGTTAATACCCGTTGTTTCGGCGATTAACTCATTGATGGCTTCGTCACTGGTTAAGGTTTCTTGGTAGTTTGTCATACAGATTTTTTTCTCAATATACTCGCTGTTTCATCTACACATAATTTATAGCTTGTTGTCACGGTTAGTTTGAGCTTCCTGAGGTGATAGTCTTGTCATCAGTCATACCAAAACTGGTACTTGGAAATAAATACTGTCAAAAATATTACTTCAAGTTAATTAATCAAGTCTAACGCCGAAAAGGATGTGCAAACTTATGACCTCTGTTTTTGAAACTATACAAAATAGTGATGTTCGCCAGTTGGGTATTAATCCAAATCACTGGTATGTAGTTGCACGTAGTAGTGAAGTGATGAATAAGCCTGTAAGTGTGGTAATTTGGAAACAGGCGATCGCACTTTACCGCGACACTCAAGGGCAAGTCCACGCTTTAGAAGACCGTTGCCCCCACCGCCAAGTTAAACTCAGTCACGGGCAAATCGTTGGTAATGAATTGGAATGTGCATATCACGGTTGGCGCTTCAATTTTGCAGGTGAATGTGTAACAGTTCCTTATTTAGCAGCAAATCAAAAACTACCAAATTGTACAATTCGCCATTATCCAGTTAAAGAACAAGACGGTTTTATCTGGCTATTTCCTGGAACTTTAGAACCATCTCTAGAACCTCTGGGTTTACCAGAGTGGGAACATTTAAATTATATTGCTACAGTTTCAGTTATTAATTGTAACGCTCATTATTCGTATTTAATTGAAAACTTGATGGATATGTATCACGGGCATTTGCATCAGGATTTACAAGCTTGGGCTGAAGCAAATTTGCAAGATATTGACGAAGATATTAACCGTGTAGATGCTCATTATACAGCCCAAAGTTATTACAAAATAGATAAAATTTGGTCAATATCTCAATTATTGTTTCCAGCTTTGCGGAAATTGCATCCCGAACCATTGGATGTGAGTTATGTTTATCCGCACTGGGTTTCTACATTAGGGAAAGATTTTAAAATTTATTGTTTATTGTGTCCGGTGAATGAGGCGCAGACCAAAGCTTATTTAATTCATTTCACTTCATTAAATGCCTTTTGGCGATTGCACAAATTACCCGTGTGGTTTCGCCGGGTTGTTAAAGATAGTTTGTTTGGTGCAGCGCAGAAATTACTTGATGGTTTGGTAGTTCAAGATGTGCAGATGATTGAAGAAGAACAGCAAGCATATTTGCACAATTCCCAAAGGCGAAATTATGAATTGAATCGCGCATTGGTGAGCGTGCAAAGGTTGATGAAAAGTCAAGTTGAGAGGTTAGGGTGAGATTTTGAACCGCAGAGGCGCAGAGAAAGTTTAAATAAAGAGCGTTTCATACTGACTAATTCTGGGAATACTTACTGTGGAACAATCTGCTAACTATTCCCTGTATGAGCTATTGTCTTAATCCGAATTGCCAAAAGCCCCAGAATCAAAATAATACTAAATTTTGTCAAAGTTGTGGTTTACAACTATTGTTAGCACAAAGATACCGTCCTATCAAACCTATTGGACAAGGAGGTTTTGGCAGAACTCTGTTAGCAGAGGACGAGTATAAGCCATCAAAACCCTACTGTCTAATTAAGCAGTTTTACCCCCAAGGACAAAGCAATGCTAGTAAAGCAACAGAGTTATTTGAACAAGAAGCAGTAAGGTTAGATAATTTGGGCAAACATTCCCAAATTCCTGAATTATTGGCACATTTTGAGCAAGATAACCATTTGTACATCGTTCAAGAGTTTATCGATGGGCAAAACTTAGCAGAAGAATTAGTAGAAAAAGGGGCTTTTAAAGAATCTCAAATTAAAAGTCTTTTGATTGACTTATTACCTCTATTGAAATTTATCCACACAGGGCAGGTAATTCATCGAGATATAAAACCTGAAAATATTATCCGTCGGCGTTGTGATGGCAAGTTAGTATTAGTGGATTTTGGCGCGGCCAAGTATGCGACTGCAAGAGTTTTAGCTAAAACCGGGACACTCATTGGTAGTCCAGAATATACTGCTCCTGAACAAATGCGAGGAAAAGCAATATTTGCTAGCGATATCTACAGTTTGGGAGTAACTTGTTTGAATTTACTCACTCAAATGTCTCCTTTTGACTTGTTTGATATCAATGAAGATGCTTGGATATGGCGAAAATACCTTATCAAAAATTCAGTGAGTGCAGAATTGGGAAATATTTTAGATAAAATGATTCAAAACGTTGTCAAGCATCGCTATCAGTCAGCAGATGAAGTGCTAGCGCATCTGACAGATAAAATCCAAACTTACGCTTCTTTTTATTGTTATCGTACTCTATCTGGGCATTCAAATTTCGTTAATTGTGTTGCTTTTAGCCCTAATGGTAAAAATTTAGCCAGTGCCAGCAAAGATAAAACTATCAAACTGTGGGATATTAGCAGCGGATTAGAAATTAGAACTATTGATGGACATTTATCTGAAGTACGTTCCGTCGCTTTTTGTCCTTATAGTACTGCTTTAGCTAGTGGTAGTCATGACACAACTGTTAAATTGTGGGATCTTAGAAACGGACGTAAGCTTATTACCTTCAAAAATCATTCAATCTGGGTTCGTTGTGTCGCTTTTACTCCTGATGGCAAAATTTTAGCTAGTGGTAGCGAAGACAAAACTATCAAACTGTGGGATACAAGTACTGGTTACGAGATTATAACCCTTAAAGGACATTTAAACGGTCTTTATTGCCTTGCCTTTAATCCAGATGGAAAAATTTTAGCTAGTGGCAGTGGTGACAATACTATTAAGCTATGGGATGTTATCACCAGAAAAGAGATTAGTACGCTCAAGGGTCATTCAGGCATGGTTCGTTCGGTTGCTTTTAGCCCAAATGGTAAAATTTTGGCTAGTGGTAGTTGGGATAATACAATTAAATTATGGAATGTCAGCAGTAAACAGGAGATTGCCTCATTTAAAGGTCATTCAAAACAAGTGTTTTCTGTTGCTTTTAGTCCTGATGGCAAGATTTTAGCTAGTGGTAGTTGGGACAATACAATTAAATTGTGGAATGTAAGTAGCCAAAAGGAAATTACTACCCTCAAGGGTCATTCAAACTATGTTCTTTCAGTCGCTTTTAGCCCAGATGGTAAAACTTTAGCGAGTAGTAGTAATGACGAAACTATTAAGCTTTGGCGATGTGATTAAATGATAATAGTGTATAAAAACGATTAAAGCGTTTGGTCTAATCAAGAAGGTGATTATTGATGGCAGTTACTCCAAGTATCGAAGAAATCAAAGCAGTGATTTTTCAACTACCAGTTGAAGAATTCATCAAACTAATGGCAGAAATGGAAGAAAGACTCGAAACAGTAACAATGATGCAACTGGCGGAGACTGGATTTCAAGAGTGGAACGACCCAGAAGAAGATATTTACAATGACGAAGCCTAAAGTATTAGAAATCTGGTTAGTCCGTTTCCCTTTTAGCGATTTGACTTCTACGAAACTTAGACCAGCCCTTGTTTTAGCAGTTCATCGAGAAGAATTAATTATCTTGGGTATTTTCTCAAAAATTCCTGCTGCTGATTTGCGTGAAACTTGGGTGTTAATTTCAGATACACATCCTCAGTTTTCAGAAACAGGGTTAAAAAAGACTTCTTTAATTAGGACTGATAAAATTGCCACTGTTAATGAGTCAGTATTTGAAAGGCAATTAGGAATCTTGCCATTAGATATGTTGAATTTGGTGCAAGAAGCACTAAAGAAATCTCTGAATATTAGTTAGGTGAAGCGATCGCCCCTTCATTCACAACACATCCAAAATGCTAGAATCGCCTTAGCACAGGTGCTTTCACAGGAGGCGACGTGGAAAATATAGAACTGCAACTTGACGAAAAAATCCTTGAGAAAGCACGCGCTTTGGCAAAGTCCCACGATTGTGACTTGTCGCAATTGATTGCTTATGCAATTGAACAACTACCAGTGGTTGAACCGCCAAAAGACCGTTTGTTAGGATTATTCGCTGACGATCCTGACTCAGTTGATGAGATGCTAGAAGAAGTAATGAAGGATCGGGCAGCACACCCGCTAAATCAACGCTTTGGACAAAGCACTTATTGACACCGATATTTTTTCTGAGATTCTCAAGGGAATTAATCAGCGTGTTGCAGGAAGGGCTTCTGCATATCACGCTCACTTTGGTTACTATACTATCTGCACTATTACAGTTTTAGAGATTGTCAAAGGCTGGCATAAGCGTCAACAGGAAAATAAGATTCAGCAGTTTTTTGTTGAAATTATTGAGGCACAGGTATTAACACTAGAACTCACTGATGCTGAGTTGGCGGGACGCATTTATGCAGATTTGGAACGCACAGGACAACCGATAGGGCTTGCTGATGCTATCATTGCTGCCATTGCAATCCAACAAAAGTTAACTTTAGTCAGTGGCAATTTATCCCATTATCAGCGGATTCAAGCATTAGGCTACAACTTGAAGCTGGATAATTGGCGAATATAAATGCCCTTTTCTTGAGGACAGTGGAAAATAAAGATAAGTAAGAACGATTCTGGGCGCTATCATCCATGAGTTATTGCCTTAATCCCCGTTGTCCGAAGCCTGAAAATTCTGGTAATGTCAATTTTTGCTTGACTTGCGGTTCTAAGTTGCTTCTCAAAGAGCGATACCGTGCTATTAAACCAATAGGTCAAGGTGGTTTTGGCAGAACTTTTTTAGCTGTGGATGAAGATAAACCATCAAAGCCGCGCTGTGTAATTAAGCAATTTTATCCCCAAGCCCAAGGCACTAATACTGTGCAAAAAGCGGTGGAGTTATTTAACCAAGAAGCCGTACAGTTAGATGAATTGGGCAAACATCCGCAAATTCCAGAATTATTGGCATATTTTACTCAGGAAGACCGCCAATATCTCGTACAAGAATTTATTGATGGGCAAAATTTAGCTCAGGAGCTAGCACATAAAGGTGCTTTTAGTGAAGCACAAATCTGGCAATTACTCAATGATTTATTGCCTGTATTGCAATTTTGTCACGCTAGACAAGTGATTCACCGCGATATTAAGCCGGAAAATATTATTTTACGTAGCGGTGATGGCAAATTAGTTTTAGTAGATTTTGGTGCTTCTAAATCTGCTACTGGCACTGCTTTAAATAGAACAGGTACTAGTATTGGTAGTCCTGAATATGTCGCCCCAGAACAAATGCGAGGTAGGGCTGTTTTTGCCAGCGATCTTTATAGTTTGGGTGCTACTTGTATTAACTTATTAACCAGGCGATCGCCTTTTGATTCTTATGATACGAATAACGATACTTGGATTTGGCAGAAATACTTAAAAACTCCTGTTAGTAATGCATTAAGTCGCATTCTGAACAAGATGTTAGAAAGTATCCCCATGCATCGTTATCAAACAGTAGATGCTGTTTTCAAAGACTTAAATCAATACTCACAACCAGCTACACCAGCGAACACAGCAAAACCTGTTTCTCAACCCCCGCCTAATTCCACACCGCCTTTATCCACCCAATCGCCTAGCCAAATCGATTTAGAACTAGAGGAAATGAAAACCCAATTTATCGTTGGCGGTAAACCCCAACCAAATAAAATCCAACCTCCAAATTTAACACCTACGCCTTCTAGTAAAAGTCAAATAGACCAAGAATTAGAAGAATTAAAAGCTAAATATCTTGGAAATAACAATCCGTAAGAAATGGGGATTAAGTGGTAAATTAATATAGTAATCCTCTTAAAAAAATCTCCGCGTCTCTGCGCCTCTGCGTGATAATTAATCTCTTCTGGGCTTGCGAATTGTACCTTGCCAGCGAATAGTTTGTTTAGCAGAACGTTCTCCCAAAGAACGAGTTGCTATCACTTCCATTTCAACATTCACACCAGGACGCAAAACTTCATTAGGAATTTTCAGCTTACCCAAAGCCAGAGTAAAACGGTTGTAGTCACGAGTCACAAATTCATCGGGAATATCCCCTTCGTATTCAGTTTTATAGTCAGAGAAACCATAGGAACTATCTTTGGCGCGGAATTTGACGCGAAATTGAGTATTAATCGCATGAGATTTTGCTGCCAAATCAACTATTTTTAAATTCAGGTTTTGTCCGGCATCGGCGAATTCTGCTACAGCTAACCGAGTCACATCTTTTTTGGGAATGGCATGATTAATTGTAAAAGTTGACAAGTTAGCTTCACTTTTGCTGCTACCATCAACCCATAAATCTTCAGGAAAAGTAACTTCTACTTGTTTGCTGTCAGTTAAATTTACTGTTACTACTTCGTTGGCAAAGCTAGTGATGGGTTGTCTTTCTTGCCAACTGATTTGAAAAGCTTCTTCTAAACGCACCTCAAACTCTCGATAATTATCGGCGATCGCGGAACCAGGCGCAAGTAGAGAAACGGCACCTGGGCGAACATTCCATTTGTTTTTCGAGAGTTTAAATGGTTTATTTGTGAGTTCTGAAATTGCTAATTTCGCAGTCGGGTTATCATCAACCAAAGGTTCTTTGCTGTTGACAATACTCAAAGTTCCTAAGCTGCCTTTCCTACCATCTCTACCATCGCTACCATCTCGCCCATCACTACCGTCACTGCATCGATAAACTTTGTTAGTACATTTGTAATTCGGAGTACCGGGAGTTCCTTCGCAAGTTTGCACTTCCCATTTCCGTCTGCGACATTTGCAACCAGTCGTACCACTCCCACCTCTACCGCCGCGTCCGCCTTCACCGCCAGTTGCACGGACAAAAATGTTTCGTAAGTCTGCTAAATTCGTGTAGTAAACTGTTATCGAACCACCATTACCCCCATCTCCTCCTCTACCACCATCACCACCACTACCGCCATCTGGTGCGTTGATATCGTAGTTGACATCATCAGGTTGGTTTCTACAGTTAGGTCGATAACCGCGTTCTCCATCTTCCCCATCTTCTCCATCTGTTCCAGACAGTTCAAGATTCACTGGTGAACCATCGACAAAAATATTCTGATTCTCACCACTAGAACCATCTCTACCCGAACGCCCACTGCTTCCCGTGCGTCCATCTGTGCCATAATTTCTGGCTAGTTTATAGTATTTGTCAGAGGCAAAAGCTGGACATAAAAGTGAATCAGAGGCGGGTAAAAAGTTAGTAAATAAGCAGAATGTCAAAAGAAGTGGCAGCTTATTTCTAAAACCTTTGTGCATCTGGTTACACCTAAAACCTCTCTGAAATTAAGTGTATCATTTTCCTACGAATCGAGAGGTTTCGAGTATATATTTTAACTTTTCAAATATAGTCTTAAAAGTCAAGCGATCGCCATTATTTCTCAGGATAAAATAAAAGCGATCGCCAGGGAGTGGGGAAGATGAGGGAGATGGGGAGGTAGGGGAAATGAGGGAGATGAGGGGGATGAGGGGGATGAGGGAGTGTGGGGAGTGTGGGGAGATGGGGGAAAGAGAATTAATACTTCCCCATCCTCCCACACCTCCCACACCTCCCACACCTCCCACACCTCCCACACCTCCCGTGCCCCATGCCCAATGCCCCATGCCCAATGCCCAAAATCAAGAATGAGGTTCTCCAACCAAAACAATTGAACACTTCAATTCTTGAATCATCTGGGTTGTGACTTGGCTAACGGCTAGTCCACCGGCTGTGCGATAACGGACGGAACGTAACACAACTAAATCAAATGCTTGAGCTTGGCGAATTACTGTTTTAGCAACATCATCACCTTTGATGGTTTGAATATTCGTATTCACCTGTAACTGGCTTTTGGAGGCGATATCGGACAATTGAGAGACAAATTTTTCCACTAGATTTGGGCGTGTGTTGCGATCGCAAACGTGCAACAATACAACTTCTGCCTGATTTACATCAGCTAAAATTTGGGCAAACCGTAAAGCGCCTATGGTTTGGCGAGTTAAATCTCCAACGGGTACAAGAATTTTTTGGATTGTCTTGGGACTGCTCAAAAGGCGTGTAACTGCAACCGGACAATGAGAAGACCAAAAGACGCTATCAATTACATTACCAAATAAGCGGGCACGTAAACCTGTTGTCCGCGACCAACCCATCACCACCAAATTAGCGTTTTGTTCTCGACTAGTGCGGCTAATTGCCAAAGCGATATCATCATCAATTCGATTTGCAGGTGAAACTTCTACATCAAATTCTTGACTGATTTCTCTAGCTAAATTTAATCTTTGCCGGCTTTGTTCAAGTCCTGTTACTAATTGCGGAGCGTCCATTTGAATATGCGCTTTAGTAATAGCTAATGGCACAATTTTTCCAGATTCATGACTAGCTAACAGTGCTGCCATTTCTATCAGATAGCGCTGGGTTTGAGGGTTGTATATTGGCACTATAACAGTGAATGAATCTTGTTTTTTTTCTGCTAATTCCTCTTCACTACCTCCCCACCAAGTAGACAGACTATCTGTTTCAAAATCTGTCTCTTGCAGCTGTAAAGAAGAAGCAAATCTGGCTGTGATTACCGGGCCTAATATTGCAGTCACGAGCATGAGGACAATCACGCTGTTTAACACACCTTCATTAATTAGCCGTTCGCCCGCAGGATTCATACTTTGATACGCTACCAAAGTTGCTGCTAGTGTAGCTGCTACCTGTGGCAGTGACAATGACCACATGGTTAGCAATTCCGCCGTATTGTAGCGGTACAACAGTTTAGCTAAGAATGCTGCGATAAATTTGCTACCAATCAAAGCCGCTATAATGGCGGCTGTCAGCCAAATTGAACTGAGAGTTTTCAGAAATGCTGGAATATTAATCAATAATCCCATGTCCACAAAGAAACAAGGGATAAACAAAACACTACCAATAAACTCAATTTTTTCTTTGACTGGGCTACGTCCCAAAACGTCGTTGACAGCTAAACCTGCTAAAAAAGCACCAACAATTTTTTCAACTCCAATTACCTGCGCTCCTACAGATGCCAAAAATAATGCTAGTAATATAAACAAAAACTGGTTACTTTGCTCGTCTCCGGAACGGCGAAAAAATTCTCTTCCTGCCCAATCAAAGCCAAACAGAACAACGACAGAGTAAATTGCTAACCCACCTAACAGCATTGCTAAACTCAAGGCGGAGAATTCTCCTCCATGAATTCCCACACAAATTGCTAATACCAGCAAAGCGCCTGTGTCAGTAAAAATTGTAGCACCAATCGTCACAGTTACAGCTTCATTTGTTACCACACCTAGACGGCTCACAATTGGATATGCCAAGAGAGTATGTGAAGCTAGTAAAGAACCAATTAATACCGAAGAATTCCAACTAAAATTGAATAAACGTCCGACAGTAATCCCAGCAATTAATGGAACTAAAAATGTGAGTGCCCCAAATCCCATCGAGCGATTTCTAGTTTTCTTGAACTGCTCTAAGTCAATTTCTAAACCTGCTACGAACATCAAATAAAGTTTCCCGATATCCGAAAGCAGTTTAATAGTTTCAGACTCGGAATTTAATAACTTTAGGCCATTTTGTCCCAATATTATCCCTGCAAGCAACAATCCGACTAAGCCAGGGAGTCGCAGACGCTCAAATATGGGAGGTATAGTAAAGATTACTATCAGGAGAATAGTAAATGCAATAATAGGGCTGTTTATTAGCGAACTTTCTGGCATTTGTAATAAATAAACCTGAATTGTAAGTGTACTCTGTAAATACGAAAATTCACTTAAAATTTCCGTAGGCTTAAGTTTTGTTGATTACTGTCAATTAAATCTTTAACAGCATAAATGTTGCATTGCAATCACAATTCTATCTTAAGAAGGGTTTATTTAGATCCACAGACAGAAATATATATGGATTTTGAGTTGGAAAAATTATAGATGTTTCAATAACCATAAATAGTAATTAGAATTTATAAATCGTGATATTTTAGGAAAATAGAAGTTTTTGTTGAAAATAATTCAACATCTTAGCTTGTGAGCAAGTTCAATGTAAAAATAATGCCAATAATTGCTCAAATGAGAACATCAAATTTAGTAATTTAGAGGAAAATAAGCTAATATCATCGCTCTTGGGATATTGTAATATCAAGCTCGGTTTAGGTTTATTAGTGATAATTAATAATTCAAAACTCTCTGTACCCTCGTCCCCGCGCAAAAGCATCCCCCTTTGGGTTCCCAAGTGACCTAATGTCGCTAAAACTGCGCTAACGGACTCGACGGAAACCGCCAAGATTCCAACTTCCTCATCGCGTCCCTAGTTTCGATAAGAATATTTGCTTATACGCCAGCCATATCTGGAAAAATCTGGAAAAGCGCTCTTGTGGGTTCCCATCAATGATAATTTTAAGCATTGAGAACCCCTAAAAATCAGAGTTTATGAACGCAGCCGACGATAAAACAATTGTTCGTGAGTATTTCAATTCCACGGGGTTTGACCGTTGGAGACGGATTTACGGCGATGGTGAAGTTAACAAAGTTCAGCTGGACATCCGCAACGGACACCAGCAAACTGTGGATACAGTTCTTGACTGGCTAAAAGCTGATAACAATTTACCAGAACTATCAATCTGCGATGCTGGCTGTGGTGTGGGTAGTCTCAGCATCCCCCTAGCGGTAGATGGTGCCAAGGTATATGCGAGCGATATTTCTGAAAAAATGGTGGAAGAAGGCAAAGATAGAGCCTTAAAAACCTTAGGAAATGCTGACAATCCTACTTTTGCTGTGCAGGATTTGGAATCGTTGAGTGGTAGTTACCATACTGTTATTTGCTTGGATGTTCTCATCCACTACCCCCAAGAAAAAGCAGATGAAATGATTTCTCATCTCTGTTCTTTAGCACAGTCGCGGATAATTCTCAGTTTTGCGCCCAAGACCTGCGCCTTGACCATACTCAAGAAAATTGGCAGTTTCTTTCCTGGCCCGAGTAAAGCGACTCGTGCATATTTGCATCGTGAAGCTGATGTGGTGAAAATTTTGGAAAAAAACGGCTTTTCAGTGCAGCGTCAAGCGATGACTAAAACTCGCTTTTATTTTTCCCGCCTACTTGAAGCTACGCGTGGATGAGGGGGATGAGGGGGATGAGGGGGATGAGGGGGATGAGGGAGATGAGGGAGATGAGGGAGTATGGGGAGTGTGGGGGGAAAGATTTTTTCTCCATCCTCCCACACCTCCCACACTTCCTGCATGCCCCATGCCCCATGCCCCATGCCCAGTGCCCAATGACATCAAACTACTGGCTAGAACGTGTGCCATTTGGTACTAAGCTATGGTTTTGTTTTTGATCGTGGCTCAGATTGGGGGCATGAATAAATATCATAAAGGAAGCGATCGCCATCGCAGCTGTTCCTAAGAAAATCATTCCCGTAAGTAACCAAATTTCTCCCCTATTC
>JAVRBV020000159.1:0-22579 GCA_034531095.2 Nostoc sp. CreGUA01
TGCGATTGCGTCGTTCCACTTCGTTGCACTCGCAATGACACATCACAAGTAATTTACCGGACATGATATAAGTCCCAAAATTAATTTTTTTTTCGGTTTTGTCTTGACAAGGATTTTTTTTAGTTTTATCTTGAATGAGTGTTCAAATTGAATGAACGTTCAAAAATACTTTTAACACCTCAGGAGTAAACATAATGTCCAACTTAGTTGTTGTACACGGCTTTCCAGTCAGTCCTAACGTCCGTTCTGCCCGCATTGCCTTAATCGAGAAAGGAATTGACTACCGCTTCAACGAAATCGGGTTTGACTATCTGGGGACAGACGAATACGCCAAGCTCAACCCATTTCGGAAGATGCCTGTATTGGAACACGGAGATTTCGTCCTATACGAAACCCCAGCAATTTTAGGTTACGTTGATGAAGCTTTCGATGGAGTATCCTTGCAGCCAGCCGATCCCAAAGCACGCGCAAAAGTGCGGAAATGGATTGGTATTGCAGCAAATTATTTGTATTCAGTCGGTGTGATGCAATTGTTTTTGCAACGAATTATGAGTCCGATTATGGGCGGTATACCTGATGAAGTTGTGATTGCAGAGTCAGCAAACATTACCAGTCAACATCTAGATGTCCTGGAAAAAGAACTGGCAACATCATTTATTGTGGGTAATACATTGACTTTGGCTGACATCATGGCTGGGTCAATGGTGTACTACGTCAACATGACCAAAGAAGGATCGGCACTAGTTAAAGCTAGACCAAAAACAGCAGCTTGGTTAGAAAATCTCAGCCAGCGCCAGAGTTTTCAGCAAACTCTAGCGGGACTGTTGGAAGGAAAGGCACAAAATTAGATACAAGTCAGTTGCATCAGTCAATGAGTGTTTGTTCAAACATAATTTTCCCAGAACAATCTATTGTCCAGGAGGTTTAAGCAATGCAGTTAGAAGGAAAGCACGTAGTTGTGGTTGGTGGTAGCCAGGGCATTGGCTATGAAACTGCCCGATTGGCAAAAAAGTTAGGTGCAGAGGTGACAATTGCAGGCCGCTCATCAAGCAAATTGGAAGAAGCATCTGAGCGACTAGGCAAAGTTTACACTGGTCTAGTAGATATCACTGATGAAGCCGCAGTAGAGCGTTTGTTCACCACAACCGGACAAGTTGACCACGTTTACATCTCAGCTGGTAGCTTTGTCGGTGGTAAAATTCTCGATGGCTCTGTTGAGCAATTTCGCCCTGCCATTGAAAGCCGTGTTTGGGGAAGCGTTTATGTAATTCGAGCAGCCGTGCCAAAAATGCTTTCTGGCGGCTCCATTACCCTCACCGGTGGACTATCCACCGATCGCCCAGTTCCCGGTGCTTGGGCAACTGCGGTGGGAACGGCTGCGGCTGAACAAATGTCTCGTGCTTTGGCGATCGAATTAGCCCCGATTCGAGTCAATGCTGTTTCTCCTGGTTGGACTGATACGCCCATGTGGGATGCAATTTTTGGCCCGGCCAAAGAACAAGCTTTTCAAGACGTTGCCTCGAAGATTCCCACTAAGCGGTTAGCGACACCTGAAGAAGTTGCCAGCGCGGTTATTTTTCTGATGACCAATCCCTCAATTACAGCTGAAGTCATTCATATTGATGGTGGTCATCGCTATGTCTAGGTAGATAGCAAATGGGCAATAGAGAATAGGCAATAGGCAATAGGGAAAGATTAATTGCCTCTTGCCTCTTGCCTTCACGTGTACAGTATTTTTCACGCAATCAAACCGGATACACAAATGCAGTATCGATTACTGGGACGAACGGGTTTATACGTCTCCCAAATCTGCCTTGGGACTATGACCTTCGGTGGCGCTGGCTTTTGGAAAGTTATCGGCGAGTTGGGTATTGATGCGGCCACGGAACTCGTCAAAGCTGCTTTCGATGGAGGCGTGAATTTTTTTGATACAGCCGATGTCTATTCAGAGGGGCAGTCTGAGATTATTTTAGGGAAAGCACTTGTGCAGCTGGGATTGCCTCGTGACCAAGTGGTAATTGCCACAAAAGTACGCGAGCGACTAGGAAATACCCCAAATCAAGTTGGATTATCTCGGCATCATATCCTCAATGGAATCGATCGCAGCCTGAAACGTCTCCAGGTGGATTACATTGACCTTTACCAAGTTCATGGCTTCGACCCGCTGACTCCAATTGAGGAAACCTTAAGTACTCTCAATGATATAATTACCGCTGGTAAAGTCCGCTACATTGGATTGTGCAACTTTTCTGCTTGGCAGATTATGAAAGCGTTAGCGATCGCAGATAAATATCACTGGCATCGCTTCGAGTCCGTACAAGCATACTATTCTTTAGCTGGTCGTGATTTAGAGCGCGAGATTATTCCCCTAGCTCAAGACCAACAGTTGAGTATTTTACCTTGGAGTCCTTTAGCGGGTGGTTTATTAAGTGGTAAATTTCAACGCCAGAAAGACAATCCCACTGGTGCAAGGCGCACTACCTTCGACTTTCCTCCGGTTGATTTAGAAAGAACATACAAAATTATTGATGTTTTGCAACCCATCGCCCAAAGCCACAATTGCTCCATTGCTAGAATTTCCTTAGCATGGTTACTGAGCCGTAGCTATGTCACAAGTGTTCTCATTGGTGCCAAGTCCATAGAACAGTTACGTGATAACCTAATAGCTGCTGAGTTAAAACTCACAGCTGACGAAATTGCTGCCATTGATGAAGTCAGTGGTTTACCAGTGGAGTATCCCCAATGGATGCTCAACTACCAAGCTCAAGAGCGATCGCCCGGAGGGAGTCGTCCAGCCTCATGATTAAGTCGTGTTTTCCATAGGGGAGTTTTGATATGGATCGACCTCAACTTTATGGTTGGGCATTTAGTAACTATGTTCGTGCTGTGCGAATTTTGTTCTTGGAGAAAAACGTTGATTACGATTTTGAAACAGTCACGTTTCAAGACTTGGCTGTAGATGATTTTAGTCAGCTGCATCCATTCCGCAGAGTCCCAGTATTAGTTCACGATCACAAGATTATTTACGAGAGTCAGGCAATTTTGCACTACATCGATGAGTCATTCGATGGAGGTTCGTTTCAACCCAAAACGCCTTTAGAACGAGCCAGAATGCACCAATGGATGAGTGTGACGGTCAGTTATATTCAACCAATAGCCATCGGACAAATTTTTGTGCAGCGTGTCTACATCCCTGAAAACGGTGGACAGGCTGATGAGGGAACAATTAAGCGTGCCATAATTGCCATCGCCTCTCATCTTGATGTCCTAGAAACGGCTCTCACCCAGGCTTATTTAGTTGGTGACTCCATCACCCTGGCAGATATTTTTATGGCGCCCGTTCTTTTGTCAATGAACCTAGCCCCAGAAGGCGAACAATTAATTAACAGCCGTCCCCCGATAAAATCTTGGCTAGACCGCTTGGCAAAGCGCCCAAGCTTCATTGAAACCACCGTACCCGTCCCCAAATTTGGACTACAGTTAGTTGCTTAAGAATTTTCATCTGAACCACATCTGTCGTAGTGGCGCAAAGCCTTGCGCCACTACCGCGTGGTCTATTTACCTAAAAATTGCTGTAAGAATTTCCCCAATCCCCAGACAATGAACCTGAAAATTTTTGCCCTAGCAACGGCAACTTTCATAGGCATATCTGCAAAGACAATCGCCCAAACTTGGGATCGTGCCGCCCCTCTGGCATTTCAAGGTCGTTATCTTGTTTCCATATCGGATGCAGATATGTTGGCTTCCGCCTACGTCGATGGTAAACTCGGACCTCGTGAAGGGCGGGATGCCATTAGTGTAATTCCTCTGGCAGGGAAACATATGCGAGATTTACGCGCTTACGAAGCTGAGGCGAGTAATTCAGTTGCTGGACCGCCTGGGGCAGTAGCGGTGACACCCAATGGTCGTTATGCCCTGGTGGTGGAAACCCTTGAGCAAAGACCACAAGGTGATTGGCAAAAGCAAACCTTTGGGGATCTCAAGCATGGCAAGCGCTTGTTGGTGTTTGACTTGAGCAACCCGACCCGACCAACTCAAGTGCAAGAATTGGCGATCGCCGAGCGTCCGACATCTGTTAGCATCAATCGTGATGGCTCGCTGGTATCAGTTACTTTTCATCCCAAAGGAGCTGGAGCAAAAACTCCTCTGGCATTAATTCCTTTAACCAACGGCAAACTAGGGCAACCAATTTACCCTCCGGTGTCCTCGTTATCACCAGGACACGAACTCATCCATACAACTTGGCATCCGACTCAAAATACCTTAGCACTCGTTAACACAACCACTGCTGAAATCTCTTGTGCCAAGGTTGTGGGCGAGGATAACAATCTTGGGCTTGAGTCTTGGGGAAATGTAGTAAAAATAGAAAAAGCTCCCTATATTGCACGATTCACACCAGATGGTCGGCATTTAATTGTGAATAATCTCTTTTGGGGATCGGATGTGCAGGGAACTTGGAATGAAGCCCCACGTGGCAGTGTGGTGAGTATTCGCCTAGAAGCCGGCACACAAACCGATGGTTCCCCGCGCCATGCTTTGGTATCACGAGCGATGACAAGTGTCAGCCCCGAAGGATTGACGGTTAGCCCCAATGGTCGATATGTCGTCACTACCAATTTAGAGCGAAGTTACTTGCCCTACAATGACAATCGGATCACTTGGTTCTCATCCCTAACATTGATCGCTCTAGATCCCCAGACGGGACAACTCAACAGAATCGCAGATTATCCTTATGATGGGATTTTGCCAGAAGCTGCTGCCTTTGATGCTTCTAGCCAATATCTCGCAGTTGCGACCTACGATCATTTTGACGATCGCATCAAAGGTGGTTCCATAGATTTCTGGCGAATCGCTAGCGATCCCCTAAATCCCCAACCCCAATTGGTACAGACTCGTTATTCTATTCCAGTCGCCCGTGGCGCACATTCAATGGTATTGGTACCCTAAACAAAGGTAAACAGAAAAATATTGAATTTCATAACCAAATTAAACATAACTCTTGTGGGGTAGGCAAGATGCCTACCCCAATTATGTAAGTTAAAGATGAAATAACCAATCAATTCTGTATTCTGAATTATGCTGTATTTTAGATATGTTTTTTCTATAGATATAGCATTTACAGTTTTAGGTACTTGGTAGGGGCGCAAAGCTTTGCGCCCCTACAAATTTCTGCACCTCATTTGATTGGTAACCGCTATAAACCCTTCTTAACCTCTCACTAATCCTATTTACAATACTAATTAAGTAATTAAAAAAACCTCAGTTTCAGCACTTATTAAAAAATTCTTAACCTCTTGGTGAAGAAATATGCATAAAATCTTAAACATTGTCTGATAAATTTTAGTGTGTTTAGGATATTTAGGATTGCTGTATGTCAGCAAGTGACTTTCTCAAATCTAAATTTGATTCCCTTTACCCGCATCTCAACGAGAGATCGATACGTCTGTGGGCTGCCGCAGAAGCTATTGCATTGGGCAGAGGAGGAATTACACAAGTTTCTCAGGCAACAGGTCTTTCACCAAAAACCATTCGGGTGGGAATTCGTGAACTGGAAATTAAACCAGATACTCGGATTAAAAACACCCAATTTACCGAGAAAATTAGATGTAAAGGAGGAGGTAGAAAACGTCTGTTAGAAATTGACCAAACGTTAATTCCAGACCTAGAGGCATTAATTCAACCACTAAGTTGTGGATATTCAGAATCGCCTCTACGTTGGACTTCTGAAAGCACTACAAAAATAGCTGAAAAGTTGCGGACGAAGGGTCATGTTATCAGCCCCAGAAAAGTTGCTTCCTTGTTGTGTCAACTTGGATATAGGCTACAAAACAACCGTAAAACTAAAGAAGGAGACTCTACCGCCGATCGGGATTTTCAATTTCAACATATTCACGATCAAGTGCAAAATTTTCAGGATCGTGGTCAAATTATAGTCTCACTTGACATTAAGAAAAAAGAAGCGATCGCCAAATACAATAACGATGTAGAAGAATGGCAATCCCAAAAACAATTTCTCCAGGATAAAACTGATGATTTCAGCGAACCAAAACTTTTAAATTTTGTTCCATACGAAGCTTATAACTTAACCACAAACCAGGAGTGGGCAAATGTGGGAATTAATCAAGAAACCGCAGAAGTCGCTGTTGAATCAATTCATCGCTGGTGGCAAGATATGGGCAAAAAGATGTACAAAAATGCTACAGAACTACTGATTATAGCAGACTGTAGTGAGGTTGATGAATATTGCTTGCGGTTATGGAAGACCCAACTCCAGAGACTTGCTAACACATTTAGACTTATCATCGAAGTTGCACATTTTCCTCCTGGCACAAGTAAATGGAACAACATAGAACATCGGATGTTTTGTCTGATTACAGAAAACTGGAAAGGCAAACCGCTAACCATTAAAGAAGTCATAATTAATCTAATTAGTACTCCTAGCACCAATAAAGAACTGATAATTAAAACTCCACACAATCAAAATAAATCTCAAATAGACACGAATATCGCTGACAAACAATTATCGACAGTCTTTCTACAAAAATCTCAATTCCATGATGACTGGAACTACCGGTTTTTACCTCAAAATGCTTTGGAATTTTCCTTTCCATTGAAAAAGGGTAGCACACTCTTTGAAATAGACAAGGAATAAAAACTATACAGGTTGAAATTAGTTATAGTTGCATGATTTGTTCTGATTTATACATAACTAGTCATGCAACTTTACCAAAGATTTGTACAAAAGACGATACTCGAATAGTCCTGGGATGAGTTATATCATCTCCGTTTAAAGACCGATCGTTTAGGCTAACGCAAACACAATGATATTACACCTTTTACGGGTAAATAGACCACGCAGTAGGGGCACAGCAATGCTGTGCCCTTACCAATATCTGTGGTTCAATTAACTGAAAATTTCTGTATTTGACAATGGCAACCAAATTGTAATCTAGTGATATTTCTATAAATCCCTAGTTTGGCATCTTTTTCAAAAGGTAACGAGTTTCCAAAAGAAGTAACTTATTTCTGCGCGATTACTAATGGTCAAAACTGACTTGAATAGCCATTTTAGTTATGTTATTGTAATTTCGTGAAGATTAATTTCGCCATAGTAAACAATGCTAAACAACAGTTAAGCCAAAATTACATGGTTAGCATTGCCTATTACTCCTCCTGATTTAAGTCTTTTTCTTCAGCAAAATAGCTCAATTCCATAACAGCAGTGATTAATTTTGTAGTGCTGTAGGGTTAGTAATTTTCAGTTATTAGCTCTTGTAAAGCAATACCTATAGATTGGTATAAAGCTACTGATTTGATCTGCGTTAAGTGGAATTTGAGTAGCTTAGTTCTTGTCTGTTGCTATCAAAGCTTACGCATTAAAAGTCTCCTATTTTGGTGACTTGAATGTGTCGATTTCTCATAATTTGCAACCACAACGTATAACGAGGTAGAAAGCAAAAATGGCAAGAAAATTGAATGTCGGAACTCAAGAAAATGATTCTATCCTGCTGATAGCATCAGAAGATGATAATACTGTGATTGCCTTAGCTGGTGATGATATAATCTCTACTGGACTTGGCAATGACTTTATTAATGCAGGTAGTGGCAATGATGTTGTCAGTTCCGGAGCCGGGAACGACGTTATTAACGCAGGCGACGGTGATGACGTAATTGATGGACAAGAAGGTGATGATTTTATAGATGGTGGAGCCGGAAACGACCTAATTGACGGTGGACTTGGCAACGATATCATCAGATCTGGAACTGGCAATAACAACATCAATGGTGGTTTTGGTAACGACATTATTTATCTTGCAGGTGAATCAAACACAGTTTTTGCTGAAGCTGGCGATGACAAGATCTTTGGCGGTGATGGTGTTGATGTCATTGATGCAGGTGACGGTGATGACATTGCTTTTGGTGGTGCTGGAGATGACTTTTTGACCGGTGAAGGTGGTAGCGATCGCCTCAATGGTGGACTTGGTAACGACTTAATAGAAGGCGGAAGTGGAGATGACGAGCTTTCTGGAGATGTAGGTAACGACTTAATATTTGGCAATGATGGCACAGATTTCTTAAGTGGTGATGCCGGCAACGATGTCCTCAATGGTGGTCAAGGAAACGACCTGCTGACTGGTGGTACTGATAACGACACTCTCATTGGTGGTGATGGCAACGATGAACTCCAAGGCGGTAGTGGCAGGGATGTACTAATTGGTGTCAATACCGATGCTAATTCTAGCTTTGGACAGGGTGATATTGACGTTCTCACAGGCGGTCTGAGTGCAGATACTTTTGTTCTGGGTGACAAAAACACTGTTTACTACAGTGATGGTCAGCCAGGATCTTTTGGATTTGAAGATTACGCCGTTATCAAAGATTTTGAATCTGGAGTTGATACTATCCAGCTTCACGGTTCGGCATCAAATTACTCATTAGTTGCTACATTTGGGGATCTTCCAAGTGGAACAGCTATATACTATTTCGACAGTTCAAACATTCTGACTGAACTGATTGGTGTGATTGAAGGACAACCACTAGCTAATTTCAATCTCAATAATACCAGCCAGTTCTCTTTTGTAAATGACTCATCCACAAGCATATTCATTGAAAATGCTGGCTTTGAGGAGCCGCTATTGGAAGATGGCAGCTTTAATATTGCAGACGTACCCGGTTGGGTAGTTTACGACCCCAATGGCTATATACCTCCAAATCCCAACGGAATCGAGACTTCCAATTATGACGTATTAGATCCCAATACCGAATACTTCATTAACGAAGCGCCTGAAGGTGAAAACGTTGCTGATATTTATTTAGTTCAACCCCCTGGAAGTGGTGGTGTTGTAGGTCTGTTCCAAGAACTTGATACTGTTTTAACAGCCAATACCGAATATACCCTAGAGGTAGAAGTAGGTAATATCGGAGGCATCTATATCGGAATTGATTTGAGTGGCTTCCCTGGCTATCGTGTGGAACTACTAGCAGGCGATACGGTTGTGGCATCTGACAACAATAGCGTATTCATTGCAGATAAAACCTTTGAAACCTCCACAGTCAAATTCACTGCTACCGAATCAAACGCCTATTTAGGACAGAATTTAGGCATCCGATTGGTAAATATTCTAGAAGGCCCGGGATTGGTAGTTAATTTTGACGATGTTCGCTTAACTGCACAAACGCTACCAGAGATATCTGCGTCAAATAGCTAAGCTAATCGTCGTCTGTTTTTTTCAAAACTGATATCATTTCCGGCTAATCACTAGACATCTCCGGAAATGACGTAAGGGCGAACGGCCGTTCGCCCCTACCAAGGGTTTCGGGCAACGCGAATTAATTTTCGGAGATGTCTACTTGTTATTAAAATCTCTCTGCTTCCCAGCGTCAGTCCTAATGATAAGTATTCAACCGGACATGATATTACACATATTTCCGAGTATGTGTGCATTAACTCTAGTCTGAATTCCAACAACAATCTACAAAAGGTAAAAAACAAAATGGCAAGCTTATTTATTACCGGAACTGAAGGTGATGACTTTATCATTCAGATAACCTCAGAGGATGATATCACTGTTAATGCCCTTGGAGGTAATGACATCATCTCTACTGGCAGTGGCAACGACTTGATTTATGGAGGTAGTGGGGACGACATTATTCCCTCTAGAGAAGGGGACGATACTATTTATGCAGGTGATGGCAACGATTTGGTTGATGGCCAAGAAGGTAATGATTTTATAGATGGTGGTGCGGGTAACGACCTTCTTGGAGGTGGTCCCGGCAACGATATCATCATATCTGGTACTGGCAACGATACGATCATTGGTGGTGCTGGTAACGACACTATCTATCTTGCAGGTGAAGTGAACGTAGTTTTTGCCGAAGGTGGCAATGACATTATCTATGGTGGTGATGGCGTTGACTTGATTGATGCAGGTGATGGTAATGATGTTGTTTTTGCTGGTGCTGGGGATGACTTTTTTACCGGCGAAGGTGGTAACGATATACTCAATGGTCAACTTGGTAACGATACCATAGTTGGCGGTAGAGGAGATGACCGACTATTTGGTGATGTAGGTAACGACATACTCTTTGGAAATGATGGCGTAGACTTGTTAAATGGTGGCGCTGGAAATGACTCCTTAGATGGTGGTGCAGGAGCAGACAGATTAGTTGGTGTCAATACTAGTTCTGGTTTTGGCAAAGGTGAGATTGACGTTCTCACAGGTGGTAAAGGAGCAGATACTTTCGTTCTGGGCGATCGGAATGCTGTTTACTACAACGACGGCAATAAATCATCTGTTGGAAATCAAGATTACGCTCTCATCAAAGACTTCCAATTAGGTAGCGATCGCATTGAACTCAAAGGCCCAGCATCCAATTATTTATTGATTCAATCTTCTGGCAACATTCCAAGTGGGACATCAATATTATTTACTGGCGATTCCAACATTCTTCCTGAACTTATTGGGGTCATTGAAGGACAAGTAGCGACAACTTTCAATCTCAATAATACCAACCAATTTTCTTTTGTTTAACATCAGTTAAATGGACTGAAAGTGTGAGAATTTAAGGCTAAAACTGTGATGAAAATAGTTGTGGTACTTGGTATCACAACTCATCACAAAACGAGAATAAAGTTCGAGTGCATTCAGACTTAAATGAGAACGTAATTAAGTTGTTCAACATTTAAATTGCATATCCTGGGCGGGTTTTCCGACCCAACACACAAGAGTTATATAGCCATTCTCGTTTGGATGCAATACGCTGTAGGGGCGCACAGCTGTGCGCCCCTACGAACAGGCGTATTTTACCCAAGTGAGAAGCGCTATATTTAATTCGATTATGCAAATTAAATGTTTTTTAGCTGATAATAGTTGCGCTTTAACTAAAATTGTTACACCACTTTACAAAAATTATGAATAGCTCTATGCTGGAAACAACACTGAATTTAGAAACTTGCGAAATTCAAAAAGCAGTTAAAATTCTTGGTTTAGAAATTTCCGAACAAGAATTGGATGAACTCAAGTCTGGCAATAATATTTCCCTTAAAAGCAGAGATTTAAGTGAAATTGGCTCAGTATTCATCCTTGCAGAAGCAGTTTTAAGAACCAAAGTAGTTAAGGTGAAAAATGTTACTTTTGACGACTTACAAAAGGTAACAGCAGACTTTTCACAGCACTCCGGAATTCCAATTTATTGCTGGGACTCTGAAACTAGCGGTAAGTGCTGTCTTTTAATAACTCTAGTAGATGGTAAACCTAACATCCGATTGTCAAGGGGGAGGTCAAATTGATACCTGTAAAATTATCTGCTTTGGGAATTTATCTACCAACTCAGGTGATGACAAACCATGATTTAGCTAAAATTGTCGATACATCTGATGAGTGGATTCGTACAAGAACTGGGATAATTGAGCGCCGAATCGCTTCTAGTGAAGAAAGCACATCTACTTTGGCAACGGCGGCGGCAAAACAAGTGTTGGAAAAGCGCGGTATTGAATTACTAGAAATAGAAATGATTCTAGTGGCGACTATGATGCCTGATATGCCATTTCCATCAGTTGGTTGTAAAGTACAAGATAATATCGGAGCTTTTAATGCCTTTGCTTTTGATATATCTGCGGCGTGTTCTGGATTTGTCTATGGTCTGGAAACAGCAGCACAGTTTATCAAAACTGGTGCTGTTCGTAATGCCTTGGTTATAGGTGCAGAAGTTCTTTCTAGATGTATAGATTGGCAAGATCGTTCTACATGCGTGTTGTTTGGAGATGGTGCAGGAGCCGCTTTTCTTGAGTCAGGAGAAGAAAATTGTTTTCTAGGTTCTGTACTGCGTGCTGATGGTTCAGGTCAGGATCTGTTGTATATGCCTGGTGGCGGAACTAGAATACCTGCTTCGGTTGAAACTGTGGAAAACAGACAACATTTTTTGAAAATGAACGGCCCAGAACTATTTCAAGCCGTAGTACCTATCGTATGCGATACTATCACCGATACCTGCAATAAAGCTCACATTTCCATTGAAGATGTCGAATTGATTATTCCCCATCAGGCTAACATTCATATTATTGAAGAAGTAGCCGTGTATTTGGGAATTCCATTTGAGCGTTTCATGTGCAATCTGCACAAATATGGAAATACCTCTGCTGCTTCAATTCCACTTGCTTTATTTGATGCAGTTCAAGAAGGAAAAATTGTTGCAGGTGATTATGTGATGATGGTTGGATTTGGAGCAGGACTAACTTGTGGAGCTAGTTTAATTCGCTGGGATAAATCCTTTGTTTGCTAGAGAATCCTTTAGATATTACCAAAATCAAATGTTTATAGAAGACAAAATTTGTGTGTCTTCTGTTCAGTCAGCAATTCAAGTTAAGACCGGAATAGATATTATTTCGATCGCAGAAATCAAAGATTTAGTGGATGCACCGATAGGAATCTGGCTGACAGAGCGAGAGTGGAGAGATACTTTAGCTCTTGGCAATGAAAATCATCGACTGCAAAGATTAGCAGGAAAGTTCGCTTGTAAAGAAGCAATTCTCAAAGTTTTGGCAGCTGGTATCAGTGAAATTGAACTGATTGATATAGAAATATTGCATGATATTTCCGGAAAACCAATTGTTTTTTTACATGAAACTGCTCTGCAATTTTGGCAAGAAATTTCAGGTAGTAATTTGGATGTCAGCATTAGCCATGACAAGGATTTTGCAATGGCGATCGCTATTGCAATTTGCTTAAAAAATTGAAGGTGTAAATACTCAAAAAGGTGTTACAATATGTCAAGAATGGAAGCATTTGTTTTCCAAAATAAGCGGGGACAAAACCTTGTAGGTGTTTTACATCACGGACAAGGAAATGAGCCTAGACCTTGCTTAATTGTTTGTCACGGTTTTGCAGGTACGAAGATTGGTGGAAGTCGCCGTTTTGTAGAATTTGCTCGCTATGCGATCGAGCATAACTTCTCAATATTTCGGTTTGATTTTGCAGGTTCAGGTGATAGTGATGGTGATTTAGTAGACCTGACTTTAGATAGAGAATTAGAAGATTTAGAAGCCGCAATTCATTTAATTGCCACCAGAGAAAGTGTTGACCCAAACGCCATTGGATTAGTTGGACATTGCTTAGGTGCAGTCACCGTTATCCGAGAAAGTGCGAGAAATTCAAGGATATATAAAACTGTCGCATGGGCACCATTTACTGATTTATCCGGCACTGTTATGCGATTGATAGGTGAAGATTCATTCTCTCTTTTAGAAGATGGTGATGAATCAGAATTCATCTATCACGGAGAACTTATGAAATGTGGCCCAGCAATTCTCCAGCAATCTTCTGAACTGGATATGTTAAAAGAGATTCAACAAGTTAATCAGCCTCTATTAATCATTCATGGAACTGAAGATGCAACAGTTCCCTTACAAGAAGTTAAGCAATTAGTAGAACAAGCGCAAATAACTTCTAAAAACCCACCAAAGTTACAAATAATAGAAGGAGCGCATCATTCCTTTCCATTCCATCAACAAGAACTATTTGAGCTAACAATCGATTGGTTTGCTCAGTAAATTAGCTTTAGTTGTCATAACGCAAATTAGATGCATAACATCTAAATTAAAATAACCTTTCAACATAAAAGGAGAAAAACATGGTTGCTATCAATGAAAAACCCACTCAAGCACAAGCAGTTTCCTTTGAAGATTTTTGTAATGCTGTTGCCCAAAGATTGAACATAGATCCAAATAAACTTCGCCCTGATGCTTATTGGGTAGATGATGTAGGGATATCTTCTGTAGATATTGTCAAAATTGTGATGCTAATACGTCAAAAATTTCATGTGAAAATATCCACAACTCAAGCGGGAAAAATAAAAACTGTAGAAAATGCTTATCAATTACTGGAATTAGCATTAAATAATAAATAGGATAAATTTAATTCCTGAAAATCAAACAATTTTTGATTTTAGATTTTAGATTTACACCATAGTCATCTGTTGTGCTTTATCACTCTTTAAGTAGGGGCTTGAATCAAGAAGTTTAAATTATTCTTTTCTCAGATAGCTTGGTTCTCAAAGAGTGAGTATACAATTACTAAGTTCGATATCCTACGCCAACAGATACTTATAAAATCTAAATTTTTAATCTAAAATCAAAAATTTCAAATCTAAAGTTTGCAAATGGGGGTTTTATTTCAACTATGAAACGATTAAGAACATCTGATTATGCCTTAGTTTTTCCAGGACAAGGTTCTCAATATGTGGGAATGGGTTTAGAAATTTTTAAGGAGTTCATATCAGCAGAAAAAATTTTTGAATCTGCCGAACAAATTAGCAATTTAGATATTCGCAATCTCTGTTTTTTTGGCGATGAAGAAAACTTGATGGAAACTTCCATCACACAACCTTGTTTATTAGCGACAAATATAGCAATATACACTGTCTTTCAGGAGCATTTTGCGAGAAAACCAAAATATATCTGCGGACATAGTGCGGGAGAATATTCTGCATTAGTGGCTGCTGGAGTATTATCTTTTGCAGATGCTATGAAATTGCTCCAAGTTAGGGGAACTTTAATGTCAAGAACTCAAGGGGGTGGTATGGTAGCCCTCAAAGGAGTTACATTCGAGCAAGCAGAAAAACTATGCAGGCAGAATGTCCAGCCAGGTGGCGTGTTAGTTCCTGCTAACTTGAACTCACCAGAACAAATTGTGATATCTGGTGATATCGATTCTATTGAAGAAGCTCTTATTTTTGCCTTTGACAATAATCTCAAAGCGATTCCTTTATCTGTTTCTGGAGCATTTCATTCTCCTTTAATGCAAGAGGTTGCAGAAAATTTTGCTAATATAATTGGTAATTTTAAATTCAATGATGCTGGTACACCTATAATTTCCAATGTAACAGCAAAGCCGGTAATCAGCGGTTATGAATGGAGCCAGTTATTAGAGCAGCAAATTACTTCTGCTGTTCGTTGGGAGGCTTCAATACGTTATATTTACGAAAGGGGAGTTGAAGTTTTTGTTGAAGTTGGCCCAAAAAAAGTTTTATCCAAGTTAATCAAAAAAATTGTCCCGTCTGCTGTAACTTTAAATGTAGAGAATGTGAAATCTTTGCAGGAAACATTGCTCGAACTAGAACAAGTCTTTGATTTACAACTTGTCTAATCTAGAGAATTTTGCAAGCAATCTAATAGTTGCAAATACATTAGACCTCTTGCATAAATAATTTTTTATCGGGCTACGCCCCGCTTCGCTAACACGCAAAGGCGCAAAGACGCAAAGAAGAATTTTTGCAAGAGGTATATTTTACTCAAATAAATGGTAGAGGAAGATTAATGGTTCATGTATTAGTCACATTAATACCTAATCCTCAAGCATCGGAAGCTGCTGAGAATTATAAAAAACGGGCTGTAGCAATTCGTGATGAATATGGAGCAGAAGTAGTTTTACGTATGCAGGCTAAAGAACGATTGCTAGGTTCTTTTGAAGAAGAATCTATCCGGGTTTTAAAATTTCCTTCTGTTGACCATGTACGAGGATGGCTAACAGATCCACGTTACTTGGAAGTTTTGCCATATCGAGATGAAGCTTATCACAAAGTAACTATTACTGTTTTGGAAGATTTGTGATTGCGAATAATTTTTGACAACCAAAAGACAAATATTTCGCAACTCATTTAGAACTGTCATATCTCATAAATACAATCAGAGGTGAATCATGAATTTGAATACATACGCGGTTGTTGGTAGTGGCGCTACTGGTATTGCTGTAACTTACTATCTAAGACAACGTGGTTTTAATGTTGAATTAATTGAGCAAGATGATGCCATTGGTGGACGTATTCGCCCATTCCTATTAGGAGATAGACCTGTACAATTGGGAGGAAAAAATATTGGTAGAAGTTACCGTCTTTTTAGAGAGTTTACAGCAGCAATGGGTAACAATCCCTATGAATTTTTCGGGCTGAATTCTTCTCAAGTTCAGAACAATAAATTATTGACTTTAGATAATAATCGCCGCGTTCAAGCTACCTTGGAATTTATGAGCCAAGGGACTCCTAGAGATATTTGGCGGTTTTGGAATGTTTGTGGAGCTGTGATACGAAACATACAAAATGGTCTTTTGGGTGGCCCTTACTTCAATGACCTTTGTAGACGCATTGGTGACCAACCTCTGAGTGAATACTTCAGTTCTAAATTCTGTCAGGTTGTGATGCGACCTATGACTGTTCGGATGAATGGAGCAGAACCAGATGAAGCTTATGTTGGTAATTTGGGTAGTAATCTCCGCATGGTTCTTGACACTTACGACCAGTTGATTCATGGAATGCAACCTGTATTGGAGCAATTTGCTAAAACTGGGCCTTTGAGATTAAACAGCCGTGTAGAGTCTTTAATTGTACGCAATGGACGTGTTGCGGGTCTGCGTTTACGGGATTCTTCTGGCGTGCAAGAAAGAGAGTATGCAGGTGTAATATTAGCAACTCCAGCAACAATTTCTTCTAAAATTGTTGCATCTCAAAACTCACAGCTAGCTCAAATTTTAGACACTGTTAACTACTATCCTGTAACTGTGGTTGTAGCAGAATACGCCCGCGATATTTTCTCTAAGAAAGTACGCGCTTTAGTCTTTAATGACACATATCCTATTAGCAATGCAGGTGCTTATGGTATTAATGAGCGCAACGTAATTCGATACACCTTTAGTGGTCGCACAGGTCGCCGCTATATGAAGGATGGAGCTACTCCTGAAGAATTGATTCGTTTAGCAGAATCAGCTCTAAATGAACACGTTCCTATTAGTGGATCGGATCGTATTAAATATGTTGCGAAATATCATCCAGTTGGGTTGTGTGCATATACTAGCAATTACAATCAATTTGCTAATAATCTCGAAACTCAACTTTCACAATTTCCAGGGCTTTTCCTCACAGGTGATTACATGAAAGGAGCATCTTTAGAAGCTTGCTTTGAGGCTGGGAAAACTTGTGCGGATCGAGTAGTTAAAGCTCAGGAATTCCAAGTTTCACAAAAATCTGAATTGGCTGCAATTTAGCAGGTAGAGTTCAAAGACGCAGAGGATCACAATTTGAGAGGGCGTTGTTGTACTAACAGGTAGAATGGTAAATTTTACTTGATAAGTTTACGACTTCAGCCTTCTTTTTTTATCTTGAATTGTTAGTTAATGCAATTTTATATACCCCAGTAGTTCTCCCCTTCAGGTAGAGTGAGAATTTCTACACCATCTTCAGTTACAGTTAAGGTATGCTCAAATTGGGCAGAAAGCTTGCGATCGCGCGTTACAGCAGTCCACTTATCGCTGAGAACCTCGACTTCGTAAGTCCCTTCGTTAATCATTGGTTCGATGGTAAAAACCATCCCCGATCTGAGGCGCTTACCCTTGCCGCGTGTGCCATAGTGGGGAATATCCGGCGCGGTGTGAAAAATGTTACTGACACCGTGCCCCACAAAATCCCGCACCACGGAAAACCCTTGTGCTTCGGCATACTCTTGAATGGCTGCACCAATGTCGCCAATGCGTGCCCCTGGTTTCACTTGTGCAATACCCAAGCGCAAACATTTCTCTGTCACTTCCACTAGCTTTTTTGCCTTTGGAGATGGAGTACCGACAAAAAATGTTTTAGATGTATCGCCGTGGTAACCTTCAACAATCGGCGTCACATCAATATTAATGATGTCACCGTCCCTAAGGATTTGCTTGGCGTTAGGAATGCCGTGACAGATGACCTCATTTACACTAGTGCAAATCGATTTGGGATAACCTTTATAACCAAGGGGTGCGCTTTTTGCTCCGTGCGCTTGTGTCCAACGTTCGGCTTCATCATTGATTTCTAAGGTACTAACCCCTGGCTTCACCATTGGTTCAAGATGCTGTAGAAGTTTGGCTGCTAAGCGTCCAGCTTGACGCATTTTGTCTAATTCTCGTTGGGATAAAATAACAATTAGTTCGGTTTTCATCAACTTTTATCTAGATATCTTTCATAAATATAGTTAACCCTGTCTGTGCAGCTCTTTGGGCAGCAGTAGCAACCTTGAGGCTGTACAAACTCTCTTCTGGGGTAACGTACAAAGGAGTACCATCAAAAAGATGGTCTAACACCATAGTTGTGTCTTTGGCGAACAAACCCCGACGGGGGCCAATTTCTATGGGTGTTGTTTCCCCTGGCTGGATGAAAACTCCTGTGTCGCCATCAAAAATTAAACCACCCTTTTCCCCATGAACTTCAAATTTGCGTTCTGGCTGCCAAAGAGTTTCGCCTTTGCCATAGACTACTTGGGCTAAAAGTCCACTATCAAAGCAGAGTTGACTAGTGCATAAACAGGTTTGATAGTATTGTGATTCTATTTCCCAATATCGCTGGTGACAGTTAACAGTAAATACTTTACCAAACAAATCGGTTAAACGATGCAAGCGCGACAGGGCACCAATTAAGGGAAAGCCGAAAAGCTCATGATTATAAGTCCATTTGCGGGGTGCAGGATTTTGGGGATTGATGGTGCTGTAGCGGACATAAAACACTTCACCAATTTTGTCTAAGTTTTGTTTCAAAGCTTGATGGAGACCACCCAAAAGTTCTAGGTGTTCAACGTGCAGGAGTTTTTTTTGTGCTTTAGCCAAGGCGATGAGTTCTTCAGCTTCTGCCACATCCAAGGAAAGTGGATACTCGACGATGGCGTGTTTGCCGTTGGTAAGTGCTGCACGAGCGATCGCACCATGATCTCGATTCACAGTAGAAACCACTACCAAATCTATATCTCGGCGTTCTACTAGTTGTTGCCAGGAATCCAAAGCTTCAATTTCGTACTCTCTGGCAAAGGTTTGGGTTTTTTCTCTTGTATGACCAACAACTGCGACTAAATGCGATCGCCCAACTTGCCCTTCCCCCATTCGCCCATCATTCAGCAACGCCTCAGCTCGAAACTTTGCTGCATATCCAGTACCTACCAAACCTACACGCACTTTTGCTTTTTCCAAAGCTGCTCCTGAATTATACACGAGATCCTTACTGTTCTGTTTTTGATCCTCCCACACTTGTAGGATTGAGAGTGCTGAGTTAAGAGTTAAGAGTTAAGAGTTAAGAGTTAAGAATTATTGTCCTTGTCTTCTTGTCTCCCACCCAGCCGATTCGGTTAGCGTTCGGTTGGCGCAGCCTCTGGTAGAGAAGGCCAGCTCAAGCTACGTCTCCCTCATTTCCCCAGAAATCACAGCCTGACTACACCGAATAATCTATAAATAAAACTTATTTGTATTAGGTAACTAAATTTCATTACTAATCGCGGTCAATTTAGAGTTACATCGTTTAATTTTTCTCGTAGTATCAGAATTGAAGCAAATATAAAAGGGCGGCTAATCCTATAAGACCAGCCGTGATATTTGCTTTAGCATAACTTATACTGCCGTTCGCAAAAGAGAGGATTACCCAATGGCAACAACCTATAAAGTGACGCTAATCAATGAGGCCGAAGGGCTAAACAAAACCATTGATGTTCCTGATGACGAATATATTTTAGACGCTGCTGAAGAAGCTGGTCTTGACTTACCCTACTCTTGCCGCGCTGGTGCTTGCTCGACCTGTGCAGGTAAACTCGTATCAGGTACCGTCGATCAAAGCGATCAGTCATTTTTAGATGACGATCAAATAGAAGCTGGATATGTACTAACCTGTGTTGCTTACCCAACCTCTGATGTAACAATCGAAACTCACAAAGAAGAAGAACTCTACTAAAAATTAGGCGTCTCAACAATAAATCTCTTGCAAGAGTTACTGGTGTTCAAATAATACAAACAACGAATTTAGGAGAAATATTCTCCTAACGGTATGTGTCCTTTCTCATCATAGTTTGACAAAAAGCCTAATTTTATAACAAAGCAGGAACATGATATTCACTGTGTTCCTGCTTTATTAATATATTTATCAGGTTCGAGTATAAAAAAGTTCAAATTTCTAACTTTAGTTCAGGACTTACGCAAAAATAGCTAAAAAGCTTAATTTATCGAACCGCCAAGACGCCAAGAACGCCAAGAGTTCGTAGAGCTTGCGTAAGTCCTATAGTTATTGACTGAAACTGTCTTTGAAAGAACAGTTATCAGTATTTTTATGGTTATAAATTAGCAAATTCAGAACTCGATTGTTTTTCTTCATAACTAAAATTGCGATGCTATCTAGCTTTATATAGGAATCATAGTTTGATTTGGTGAAAAATCTAAGTATTTGTAGGGAGCCAGTGCGTTGCGGAGGTTCCTGACGCTCGAGGACTCGCTCTAAGCGAAGCATCCCGAAGGGTATACGCTGCGCTATCCGTTGTAGCAACTGGCGTTGTGCTAGGCGTCGGCCGTAACGCACCATCTCAAGCTTTTGGTGCCGTACTCTCGGTGCTAACATACCCTACGTAATATTTCAAAAATCAAATACTAGTCCTATAGCTTAATCTCTTGACTGAGAATTTTAATCTCAGTACCAGGATAGTAGAATTCCAGAATTTTCTGATTCGACCAACCGAGTTTAGCTAAATTTTGAGCGCCAGTTTGACTCAAGCCGACTCCATGTCCTAATCCACCACCAATAAAGGCGTATCCCCATAGTTCTGGTTTGCCTTTGTTTAAAGGTTCTATATAAAAAAGTGTACTTGTGGGAGCAGCAAAAGCACTGCGAACCTCGTCTTTGTGGAGAATAAAGGTGCTGTTATCAGTTTTGACTGCGAGTTCGAGGATGCGTCCACTCTCGCTTCGCTTCACCACAGCCATAGCTTGAATTGTCTTAAATTTGGCATGAGGACTATTTGTTACCTGCAAAAATTTCTGTAAATCCTTGATAATATCCTCTAAGCGGGTTTCCCTGCGCCAACGAAACATATTCCACTTGGTTTCATTAAAACCCTGTTTCAGATTAATAAACTTTTGGAAGTTCTTTTCATCAGCTAAATTTTGCTTCGATAAGTTCCAAATATTAGTTGCAGCATCGACTACAGGGCGCAGATAAGGACGATCTTCACCATTCCAAACGTCGCTAAAGGAGGCCGTAACACCGCCAGTGGTGGAAGAATACAAGGCGTCCACTAGTTCGTTTTTATAAGTCAGTACCTTACCCCTGGTTGCAGCGATCGCTTTATCTGTTTTCGCAGCTGCTCCATTTAACCCATAATAAACTTGGCAGTGTGTATCAGCACACAACTGGTAGTTATCTGCGGCAAATCTACGTAAATTTCTCAAGGCATAAGTGCGGGCAAGAATTGTTTGGGCTTCTAGCGCCGCCGTTGGTGCATCAGTACCTATTTCATAAGGCACAACCCCACGCAAATAAGTTTCTAAAGGTACTTGGTTAACTAAAGTGTATGTACCGTAAGCATTTGGTTGTAAATTTAGCCGCCCTGCATATAAACGAGCATTCTCTGGTTTATCGCTTTTATTCACCCGAATCAAGTTTTTCTCAGTGCTAATTTCTAACTCATTCGGGCTGTAGCGCCGATCATCCACTATCCAACTAATTCGCGGCACTTGTTTGATAACTTTAGTATCAAGATATGCTTTTTGTTGATTAGCAGCTTGGATGTTCTGCAACAACAAGCGTCGCAATAAAGGAGTGCTGTAAACGTCGCGTTTCGCCCAAACCTGCCAGCGTTCTGGCTGGGCTACTTCCACTTCCATTCCCTGAGAACGCCATTTTTTGGCACTGTCTTCGGCAGTTTCAAAGGTGCGGTATGTACCCAAGACTACTACTTCTTCAACAGCTGGCTGGGGTAGAGCTTGCATAACTGTTTCCAGCTTCACAGGCTTACTGGTAACCAAAACTTGCTCTTTGTTGCCCCTTTGAAATTTTAGCTTCAAGCGATCGCCCTTTGTCGCCTCCAGTTGCAGCTTCGCTGTTGCTTCAGTACCAAATCGTTGCACAATCCCAATTTTCAGTTCTACATCGTGGATATTGCTCTGTGGCCCCGATGCCGCAGTCAGTCCCGATAGGCTAAATGTCGCCACCAAAGTGTAGGAAAAACGCCAAAAGGAAAATTTCATAGCTACCGGATTCTGCCCCTGAAGGCGGCGTTGGAGCTGATTTTCCAATTGCTTTGTAACACGGTCTTTTTGTCGCATGATTGCTCCAATGATACCATTACCAGTTTTGCCCCAAATAAATATTACTTACTTGCAAAACAAAGTCATAACGATTATGATTTATTTACAGGCACAAAACAAAACTAAATTGATAAACTCCTTATGGTTAGAGTCCAAGAAATTCCATTAAATCAGATTAAACGTCCGTTGCCCCGTGCAAACGACCCAAATAAAGTACAAGCCTTAATGGAATCGATTGCGGAGATTGGGCAGCAAGAACCAATAGATGTTCTAGAAGTAGATGGACAATATTATGGCTTTTCTGGTTGCCATCGGTATGAAGCCTGCCAACGTTTAGGCAAAGAAACCGTTTTAGCCAGAGTCCGTAAAGCACCCCGTAGCGTTTTGAAAATGCATTTGGCATAGGGAATGGGGAATGGGGCATGGGGAATGGGGCATGGGGCATGGGGAATGGGGCATGGGGCATGGGGCATGGGGGGATGAGGGGGATGAGGGGGATGAGGGAGACAAAT
>JAVRBV020000160.1:0-31248 GCA_034531095.2 Nostoc sp. CreGUA01
AAAGTAACAAATATTACCAAAAAAGGCGGACACGGAGACTAGGAGACGCGGTGACACGGCGAAAATTCATTCAAAAACATCTCCGCGTCTTTGCGTCCCCGCGTCTCTCCCTCTCCAATTTCGAGTTTGAAAACACGCCCTAGGGAATGGGGACTGGGGGTCGATATCATGTCCGGTTAATCAAACTGAATAAAAATGTTTGCTCGTAGTAAGGACTGAAGTCCTTACTACAAACTGTTTATTATCTCAATCTAATGGCAGCATAATGAGTTTTATAAATAGGCAGTGTTTCTTTAGCTTGTGTAGAAACAGAGCTATTTTCTGGGATAGCTTCTAATAAATTAATTGCTTGCTTCCATTTATCCTTTGCTTGCTGGCGAGTTATTTTTGAATGAGGCGAATTTTGTACAAAGAACGTAGCTTCTATTGCCAATTTTTGTGCTAATTCTAAGTTAGCGATCGCTTTTTTTTCAGTTAAGACTATTTGGCTGATAGCGTTATAGTTAATTTGATAACTAGTTAATTTATTCTTTGCCTGGTCAGAAACTGATGTTTGAGCAGGAATGCTATTCAATAATTTTATTGCTTGATACCATTTAGTTTCTGCTTGTTGCCAGACTTGTAGAGAATGTGGCGGCTTTTGAACTAGAGAAGCAGCTTCCATGCCGAGTTTTTGAGCAGATTTAAAATTAGCGATCGCTCTTTGTTCTGTAGTTAAACTTAGACTTGGTAATTGTCGATTTCTGTCTTGTGTTTGCCAACCACAAAAACCTAATAATAATAAGCTCGATATTAGCAAAAACGCTGAACCTAGTCTTTTTTTGGTCGAAATCTTCGTAACATTTTCTAATTTATTGCTAATAATTAATTTTTTAGTGCTTTGCTGTTCAATCTTTTTTAAAGCTTGTTCTGCCTGTTCTCTTAAACTGTCAGCTTGAATGATTAAAGCAGCAATTTGTTCTTGAAAAATATCGCAATCATTCAAAATATTTGTTAATTCTTGAATTTTACCATCACTTGATATAATTAATTCATGATCGTCATCTAACCACTCTAAAGTAAATCCAGATTTGCCGCAAAAAGCAGAAACTCCTAATAAAATAGTTAGTAAGCTATGACTAGTTTTGATAGTATTAAAAATATAAGTTATTTTTTGTTGCAATTGCAATAAATCACTTTGAGAATTAGTAATTTTTTGAAATTGATACTCTAAATTTTTAGAGTTATTAAACACTAAATTAATTTTTAAATTTTCAGCAATTGCTAAAAATTTACTGGGTAAGCTGATATGGTGAATGTCAGAATTCAGTTGGTTGACCAATTGAACATCACTGAGAATATCAGCAGCTAAGGCTTGCAAAAAATAGCCCCATTCAATCCAGACATCAATTTTTTTTTGTAAATCATTTAATGAAAGTTTAGTTTCCCAATTACCGAATTTTGCTGCTAGGACTGGATCTACTAATCCAATATGAGGTATAAACAAACTGGCTGCTGTATTAGTTCGAGGAAGTGTGGCGATCGCGGAATGATTGATATTGTCAAATTTTAATTCCTGAACAATTAATTTTTGAATATTCCTGAGTTGTTCCTGAGCATTATTAATCAGGATAATTTGTTGCATGATTTCATGAGAATCGCCAATAGTTAACTTCAAACTCTGAATCAATTTTGGCAATTCACTAACAAGTAATTCGAGGTTAGCCATAAATACCCCTTAGGGATTTGTCGAAAATATATGCGAAACAATTAAAATGGCTGGAGTAAGAACATAACCACGTCTATTGCCTCTGAGCATCCTAAATGAATGACAAACTTCAGGAACTATAGAATGTATAGTTCCCGGAAATCCTACTAAAGTAACAATTTCAGTTTAAAAATCGCAAAGAAAGACGAAACTACCTATTGACTAACGTATGAATGAAGTTGATTTAGCATTCACCCCGGCGCTAGAGTTAGCCGAATTAATCCGTCGCCGGGAAGTATCGCCGCTGGAGTTGGTAGAAATATATTTAGAACGCATTGGGCAATTAAATCCCCAATTAGGAAGTTATTTTACAGTCACAGCAGAAACGGCGATCGCAGATGCCAAAGCTAAAACAGAATTACTGACAACTACCTCAGAACTACCGCCATTTTTTGGTGTGCCGATTTCCATTAAAGACCTGAATGCTGTAGCAGGTGTGACCTGTACCTATGGTAATCCGGCATTAAGCAGCAATATCGCTAACTATGATGATGGAGTCGTGACTAGGATTAAGCAAGCTGGTTTTACTATTCTTGGTAAAACAGCCACTTCCGAATTAGGTTCATTACCTTACAGCGAACCTACGGGTTTTCCCCCGGCCAGAAATCCGTGGAATTTAGAATACACCCCTGGCGGTTCTAGTGGTGGTGCGGCGGCGGCAGTAGCAGCGGGATTGTGTGCCATCGCCCAAGGTTCCGATGGTGGCGGTTCCATTCGGGGGCCTGCGGCTTGTTGTGGTGTAGTGGGACTTAAACCATCACGGGGTAGAGTCAGTAAAGCACCTGTGGGCGAACGCCTCGCTGGAATTGCCACCAACGGGCCAATAGCCCGGACTGTGGCTGATGCTGCTGCGCTTTTGGATGTTATTTCTGGCTATGTCACAGGCGATCCTTACTGGTTACCAGATCCTGAAACATCATTTCTCGCCGCCAGCGCAACAAAACCTGGGGCTTTGCGAATAGCCTTTGACACTAGCATTTTTCCTCTGGGAGAGGCTGACGCCAACTGTCAGCAAGGTGTCCGAGAAACAGTCGAGTTATTAGAACAACTCGGTTATCAAGTTGAACAGAAATCTCCAGATTTCAGCGCTTTAGTCGAACCATTTCAAATCGTTTGGCAAGCTGGGATAGCGGCATCAGGACTTCCTGTTGAAGCCTTGCAGCCCTTGAATCGCTGGCTATTTGCCCGCACAGGTTCTGTAGCTGAGTACCTGCAAGGAGTTGCCAAAATGCAGGTAGTGGCACGGCAAATTGTGGCATTTTTCGATACCGTGGATGTGCTGGTATTGCCCGTCTATTTGCATTCACCCATCCGCGTTGGAGAATGGGCTAATTTAAGTCCAGAAGAAACATTTCAAAATATTATTCAATGGGTTGCTCCTTGTCCGCCTGCCAATGCAACTGGACAACCAGCGATCGCAATTCCTGTAGGATTTGATAGTAATGGTTTACCCATCAGCGTGCAGCTAATTGGCAAACCCGCCGCTGAAGCCACACTCATCAGCCTAGCAGCACAAATAGAAGCGGCTAAACCTTGGATTCGGCATCGTCCAGCTTTTGGAGTTAGGAGTTAGGAGTTGGGAGTTAGGAGTGTGGGAGGTGTGAGAGGATGGAGAACAAATATTTTCCCCCTCTCTCCCCACACTCCCCACACTCCCCACACTCCCTCATCTCCCTCATCCCCCTCATCCCCAGTCCCCAACACCCATTTCAACTCCTACATTTTGCACCCTGAGGAGTGGCATCAGGATAATAGGTAATGATTGCTTTTTCTTCTCTCACAAAAACAGTAGGAAAGGATTGACCTGTTTGGCGATCGCGTACATTATAAATACACGCTCCTTCATTGTTTCCTTGGAGTTTAAATATTTTGGTGGTATCTAAAAGCATTTCTTCGGCATTGCTAAGATAGCCATAGCCTTTGATGACATCTGTGACTGTACGATTTTTCTGTTTAATTACCACACCCATCGTATAAATCACTCCAGGAACAACTTCTTCTCGCCCTTGATTATTTGGTAGTCGTCCCCCTATACCCTGATTTTGTAGCTGTAAATACCTACCGTAAAAATGTAAGCCACCAATATCATTAGCATTATATATTTCGCCACAAAATATATGCTCAAATCCCCGACGTTTAAACCAAATATTAGTTAAATCTTCGAGAAATTGTGCTTGATTCTTACGTCCCGGACGCAGTTCACCGCCGCTAGCTTGCTGAACTTTCTGTAACACATCTGGGTAGGAAGATAACAATTGTTTAAAATTATTAGCGCTGACTCTCGTACCAATGGGACCACAAATTTTTAATACAGCTTGGTCAAAAGAATTTAGCTGTGGTGGCGGTGGTGTAATATCTACCTGTTTTCCTGGGGGAAAACCAACAGGAACTGGGTTATTTACATTATCAAAAAATGGCAGAAGTTTGGTATTTTCTTGTGACTGTGCGTCTACTGGATTTTGCGAATAAAAGGGCGAAAGTAGTAAGAAAACAGCAAACATTTTCACTATCTGCTTTAACTTATTAGTTACAGAAGTGGACTGCATAAATTTTAGTTTAATCACTTGGATGATAGTGCCATGCCAAGTTTAATTCGATGGATAGCCTAGTTGATAAAAAACCCGGTTTTTTTAAGAAACCGAGTTGATAGTGTATTAGACCTACCTTCAAAATAGGGAGTGGGGAGTAGGGAAAAGAAATTTTCATTGCTCCAAATGATTGCAATTCATGGAGTCTCTTGCAAAAGTTCTCTCCTCTGCGTGAGGTAGAGATAATTGTAGGGGCACAACATGTTCATACGTGTCAACTCAAGCCTGGGCGAATGGAATTCGCGCGCCACTTGCTTCTCCTGTCGGAGACGCTACGCGAACAAGTCGGCAGAGCCGCCCAACGCAGTGGCTTGGCTACACAGGCTTTCGTCCGCCTGCCTTGTCCTAACGTAAAATTAAGGTCTTGAAACCCAGGATCGGTAGCTTTTGTTTGTGTAGACGCGGTTTCTAACCGCCCGTTTCGCTTTACATATTTCGCTGTAATTGAAAAACACATAGGATTTTTCTTCATAAACTCTTGATGTTCATATCATTGATTCTGACATTGTACTAACTGTTGAAGTGATAGATGCTAGAAGAGTGGTTATAAAAAATAACTTTTATAACTTACTAAATAATTGGCTGCTAAACGACTAACAATCAATGTCACGTCAATGATTATGAGATAACTGACAAAAAAGCTTATGTTGAAGACAATGAAAAGATTCTTAAAAATTTCTATTGCCCTTGCAAGCCTCACCATATCATCATTTCCTGCAAATGCTCAAGTTTCACAATCAGTAAGCAAAAATATGAGATTTTTTATTACTAGTGAAAAATTATTGATCGCTGCGAATATTCAAAGTGGCTCTGCTTGCTCTTTAAACCAAAGTATTTCAATTACGAAAATGTCTGGGTTAAAAACGATCAATAGAGATAATGGTAATGTAAGAATTTCAGGCAAAGTAGAAAGTTTTCTTTCAATTAAAAAAAATGAGCTATCACCAGTAGCTGGTAAATTTCAGACTAATGCTAGAGTCCGTAGCGCTGACTGGTTAATTAGAAATACAGAATATTATCCAGAATTTCTTAGCCAAATGGAAGACTGCACAACTGAAGGAGGATTAAAAAGAATACAATTAGGCGCTTCTTCACCTTGAAATATATAAGACTCCTATTTTATTTTTGAACAAAATTAGGTACTGTGGTGGCGTGACAAGCTTAAAATGTTGCAAAAAAATTAAATAGGAGTCTTATGTGTTCCCTTATGCTCTAGGGGTGTCAGTAGTAAAAATTTGAGAGATTTTGGCTAAGGGGACTTCTTCAACTTCCGGTAACTTTTCTAAAGAGAGGCGAGTAGACTGGCTAGCGCCAGATAAGCGTTTTAAAAGCTTAGGTCTAGGGTCATGCAACAGGTAGATAATCCGATCGCCAACTTCCCACTCATATTTTGCAGGCATTACCTGTAAGCGTTCTTTTCGTTCTACCAATAGTGGTATCAATACCCCAGTCTGAATCATTTCTTGTATGCGATCGCTTTGATTAGAAATTTCTAAGTCAGTCAGGGTGGTTGTTCCTAACTTAACTCGCCCATCATTGATATATTCATTCCAAGTTTTAATCGCTAAGTCTGGGATAAAAGCTTGGTGAACTCTATTATGAGACGAAGTATTGGCTTGCGGGTCACGCGGGAAAACAGCTAAGACACGGGGCGGATTAAACTCCTCAGCTGCTCGTTGAGCTAAAACGAAATTTACCTCACCATTATTTGTCATAGCTAAAAAAGTACCCATAGAAGCAAGTCCCGCCTGTTCTAAAACAGCAGCATCTAGGGCACTACTAGCAATCACTCGGAGATTTTGTGCCTCGGCTTGGACAAGACATTGTGGTTCAGTATCAATCATCACCACGTTTTCTCCCCGTTCTTGAAAGAATCGGGCAATCAAAAGACTCAAGGGATTACAACCCACAATTACTGCGCCAGTTGCATCTTTGGAGGTAATTTCCAAGCACCTAGCAACCCAGCCCGCCGTTAATCCCTGACAGACAACAGTCATGATAATTGTTAGGAAGACTAGAGCCTTGATGGAGTCACCCCCATTAATACCCCGCTGTGTCAGCAAAATCGCAAATAGAGAAGCAACCGAGGCGGAAACAATACCTCTAGGAGCAACCCAGCTTAAAAATAACTTCTGTCGCCAGTTGAGGTCACTGTTCCAGGTACACAACAGGATATTAATCGGGCGAACAACGAACATTAGTACCAAAACAGTGAATAAACTACCCCAACCCAAAGCAAACACACTGGCGATGGATAAGTCAGCGGCTAGTAGGATGAATAGTACCGAAACGCTAAGAATTGTCAGCTGACCCTTAAAGCTCCTTAACAGACGTTCTTCTGGCACTGAGGAGTTAGCAAATACCACTCCAGCAACTACTGTTGTCATTACTCCTGATTCACTGCGGATCATTTGGGATAAGGTAAACAGACTCCAAAGTATGGCCAGCACCACTAAATTTTTGAGCTCAAATGACAAAAAACTGGCGCGTTTGAAAATCAAACTCATCAGATAACCGCCAGCACCGCCAATTGCCGCACCAACACCCAACCGCATCAATAAACCTGCGATCGCATTTATTGGGTCAGCATCGCCGTTCAAAATCGTATCGAGGACAACGAAGGCGAGGATCGCTCCTACAGGGTCAATTAAAACTCCTTCACCTTCTAAAAGTGTTGCCACCTGCCGGTCTACATTGATTTGTTTGAGCAGGGGACCAACAACGGTCGGGCCTGTAACCACGACTATGGAAGCATAGAGAAAAGCTATGTTCCAAGGAAATTCACCCAGCCAGTGAGCAGCCATACTCCCACCAAGCAGTGTGATTAGGGTTCCGAGAGTGACGAGCAATTGTAGGCTGACTGAAACTCTGCCTAACTCTCGCAGATCCAAATTCAGTCCACCTTCAAACAAAATGATTGCCGTTGCTAGGGCAACAATAACTTCCAGTCCACTACCAAGCAACTGGGGATGTAACAGTCCTATGCCATCAGAGCCAAACAGAATGCCCAACAGCAATAACAAGACGATGCTGGGTACTCGCAGGTACGCAGCCAAGACTTGGGCGCTAATACCTGCTAGTACAGCGATCGCCATCTGGAGAGTGATTTCAAAAGATGCTTCCATGTTGTAGATTTTGAGCCATTTATTTCAAAATCTTTTGTAAAAAAACTGTAGGTATTAACTTTACAGGGTACAACATCATACCCTTTCTCCTTTGGGGAATTTTGCGTTTTTTCTATTGAGGCATCCACTAGAATTCAGAACCCTGGACGTTGAGCCACTCTGTCCAAAGCCGCACAAGCGTCTGCGGACTTTTTTTTGTGTATCCATTCCTGTGTATCCTTTCAAATGTTCGCCTCCACCCAGTTTAGCCGCCCCCAACTTTTTTTGGCAAAAGCTATTGACATCCCTGGGAAAATTCGTTACCTTATAAAAGGTCTGAGTCCGATGCCCCCATCGTCTAGAGGCCTAGGACACCTCCCTTTCACGGAGGTAACGGGGATTCGAATTCCCCTGGGGGTACTAAAAGCAAGAAACAATAATCTTTGTATAGATATTGTATTGGTAATAACTATCACTCAGAATTAGCTCTGAATGATAGCTTCCCAAACCTCAGCTTTTTTGACTGGCTAGTTCTTCTACACGTTGGTAGATAGCCAGAAGATTTAACTGCAAATCTTTAGTCAGGCGGTTTTCAATGATTGACACTGGCATAGTGAGTTTAGGCCAAACTTGAATTGTGTAGCAGAGATTGGTTCCTATATGCTCGCCCAGGGAATAAGGCTCTAAGCACCAGCTACCAGAGAAGCCTTTAAAATCTCCTTCTACCATGCGGAAATTAATTTCTTTAGGGAAGTATTCTTCGAGATCCAGGACTACCCGCGCACAAAAGTTGAAATTTAGTAAGCGCTGGGAGCCGACTTGTTCGAGTCGAATACCACCGTCAGGATGCTCGATGAGGCGACTTTTGGCAAGATTGGGGATGAAGTCAGCCAAGGCTTCATAATCTGTCAAAACTTTCCAAATTTGTTCCACCGGTTGGGGGATTCGGAGCTTAGCACTAATTTGCCGTTGTCGCTGTGCTAATTTCTCAACTTGAACTTCTACTTTAGCCAATAAAGCGACTGCATTAGCAGACAAATGGGCTTCTAAATTAGTGTCATCAGTGGAGGACTGGAAATCAAGGTTCTCTGTTGTGTTGTGTTCTTGAGTCACTTTTGGCAATTATGGTTTGCTTTCGTCAGAAAATTGGGGCAGAGTCAGGGTGAAGCAGATTTCGCTCTGTTGAGAATCCTCTATTGGTAGACTTTCAACTGCGATCGCTCCATTGAGATGCTGCACTAAAGACTTGACTAAAGCAAGTCCCAAGCCTGTTCCTGGAGTCCAGCGTCCTTTTCCGCGACGGAACTTGTCAAAGATGTAGGTCGCTTCTTCTTCAGAGATGGCGCGTCCGATGTTCGTCACTTTCATGATAACTCGATCGATTTGTTTATCGACTTGATGAAAGGCCTCTAGGCGGACTATGGTATCATGCTCTGAGTATTTACAGGCATTGGTGAGCAACTCTTGGAGAATGCGGTCGAAACTTTCTAGTTCGGTTTGCAGTTTCAGCGACTCTTGGGGTAAGTCTAAGGAAATATTTAATCCCCTCTCAGCAAGTTTTTTCTCAAAAGATGCTGCTATATCTTGGATTTTGGTATTTAAATCGATACTTTCTAATTGCGGAGCTTCGTGAGGCGACTCTAGCTTTTGCAGTGTCAATAAGTCATTAATTAAGTTAATTTCTTTTGTACATTCCTGCTCTAAGATATCCAGATATCTAACCTGACGCTCTGGTGCTATTCCTGGGAAACGTAAGTTGCGAATTGACAATAGCATGTTTGTCAGAGGGTAGCGTAAGCGATCGCTCATATTACTCAAAAATTCATCTTTGAGTTCGTTAAGCTGCCGCAACTGCTCAACATATTGCCGCGTTCTTTCATGCAATTTTGCTTGAAGTTCCAGACTGCTCTGGAGTTTTGCAGTTCGCTCATCTACCAAAGTTTGCACTTGACGCAATGTCTGTGACTGAATGATGGCGTTACTCACTTGAGCGCAAACCATTTCCACAAGATTTAATTCTGCTGACTGCCAACTGCGAGTCAAGGATTGCTGTAACACCAAAAATCCTAAGATTTTACCTTGACTTTCTAATGGCATTAACAATACCGCAGGCAATTCCTCTACTGCAAATAATGGAACGGCACAAGAAATATCGTTTTGGGCTGTATAGTCATCGAAAATTACGGGTTTCCCAGAATCTATGAAAGTACGCTGGCATAAACCACACTCGGAAAGCAAAAAAGACTGATTTAAAATATCTGGTTTGCTGGTGCGGGGATTTTGTGCTGCCTTTGTCCATTCACCAACTACCGTAGCTTTGGCCTTGGGAATTTGTTTCTTGGCTTGAGTTCTAAATAGTGGATCTGTATATTTCAACAGAATCAGCAAACCCCGATCTGCCTGTAGAGACTCAGCAGTAGAAGCGATAACTAATTGGAGCATTTGATTGAGCTCCAAGTTACTGCGACTTAATATAGTTAATTGCTTGATCAGGTTTTGATGGTGGTTGCTTTTTTGTAAATCCTGTTGTTGACTAGCAATTAGCTGGGCTTGTGCGACTCCAGAAAAAGCGATCGCGCAAGATGACTCTACTTGTTTAAGGAGTTGTTTTTCTGAATCACTCCAATCGTATGGTTGGAATTTAATCAGACAAATCACTCCATTGTTATTGCCAGCAAACCGGGTAGGAATTGCCAAAACTGCTTTTATCGGTAATGGCAGATATTGACAGCCAATTACCAGGCTGTTTTGGATAATGGAAATGTCTTCAATAGTCAATGGTTCAGCAGCACATTGCAGCACTGGGGAGTGCATCAGCAACTGTTCCATCGAAAATATCTCTTCTGGGTGTGGTAACCCTAAATACTCATCAGCACACCAATTAGTAGCAGTCGGTTCGTCGGAGATCTCACCTGTTACTGAAACCAAGCAGCAGCAATCTACTTGAAAAGTAACTCCTAGAAATCGGGCAATATCTTGCAGCATCAATGCCGTTGCTGAGCTATTAGCAATGATTTGGTTAATCTTTTGTACCAACTGGTTAGCTGGTTCTTCCTGATGCTGCATCAGCTTGACTTGGTAAGGTTGTAGTCGATCTACGTCATTTAAGTAGTGTGGCGGCGATGATAAAGGCTTTTTCATTCTTGGCACGCCCTTGGATGATAAATCCATTGTTTTTGCACCCAACTTTTTGGCATATTGTTCACCGTTAGTTGTGTTGCTACACCGTGATAATTGACAAATTTTGTATGAATACTTTCTCTCACCTGTTATAGCCCTTTTCTATGTCAGATGGCCAAGTTTCCAAATATATTAAGCAAATTGCTACATGGATACTTAGATAGTTAAGATATACTAAAATCCCTTAGCCAGATTATTTTTGCTTTCTTTATATTGATATGATTAACTAACTTTGACTTAGAATATCCTGTCTGTAAGTATACATAAACCGTAATTTCTCTGGATCAAAGCACAAGCACCAGTAGTTTTAACCGTACAATTACTTAAGTACTTTTGACTTTTTTGTAAAAACTAGTGCAGGTTTAGTATATTTACAAGCTATTATAGACAGTGTATGAGTCTCAAAAAGATATAGAAACGCTAAAGCTTGAAAAAAGACATAAAACCTATCCGAAAGCTCTCATGCTCAATAGAGCGAAGTGGCTTTCTACAGGATGGGATTTTTAATGGTAATTTTTGAGAACAGGTAAGGGCGATAGAGTAGCCTTTCCACTAAACTCTCGGTGTATATTAGCCAGGTGTCGCCTTTGGGTTGGTACTTTGCAAGAAATTATTAGCCATTAGCTGCGATCGATTACCAACTTTACAATTATAACTATAAATAAACGTAAAGAAATAAACTATAAGTTTTAACAATGAATTTTAACTGCTGGAGAAAATAGAGCTAAATTTTGAATGCAGCCCAATTATTGAGTCAAAATAACCGAGCTGCATTCGCTTGCATATAAGACTATCCAGCCAAACTCTCGACACTCAGAGGAACCATATCGCCATTCCTGGTCAGTCCTAACAACATTGGTTGTTGGGGTTGAATGAGTTGACCTGTGAGTACACAGCGTTCTTCTTGCTGAGCTGTGGCAGCTATGCTAGCTCGAATATCGGCTTTGGAAAATCGCGGCTTCCATTCACCTGATTTTTGCTGGACATAATTCCAAAGAATATCTCGGATCAGAGCTTGATATCCCTGATTGCCAGCGATTTCTTTGAGTTTATCTTTGAGTTCACGTTCTAGGCGGATGCTGGTAACTTCCATATCGGTGGTTGGGGTGCGAGCGATTGTATGCATGACTTTTTCTCCTTAAAGGTATAGACAGGATAGTAATACAAGTGTAGTATGTTTAAAGGAATGTTCAATAGGTGAAATTTTCTGTGAAATCCATTTACCCCATCTCTACTTCCTTATGCGCTACCAATTGCCGAGCCGATTGGGAATCAGCTGCTGTGGGAGTGGAGTATTTATTTATGGGCGATAGTGGCCGAAATCATGGGCAAATCACAGAGGGTAATGATGAGTTTAGATATCTGAGCATTAGTGGGCTAATTGCAAAACCACAACTAGATAAACAAAGCGGGGGGTACAGGCGAAGAAATACTGTACCGATATAAGACCAGAAAGTTTTTCGGTCAATTTCCAACCCCCGCTTCAGGCAGACAAGAAGCGGGGGTTTTTTATAAGGAGTGAAGCTGTGACGACTGCAAGGCAACTGTTAGAGCAATCCGTGGTGATGTTTTATCAGAATTATTTACCACTATGTCGGATCAATATCAAGCGGGCGATTATTTTGCCAGTAAAAAAACAAACTTTCAGACTGGGTTTTACCACGTAAATTGAATAGCAAATTCACTCACCCAAGTTGGGAGAGGATGTGGAAAGTTCCAGTAGTTAATTGGCGAAAAGTTGGACTACAAGACGATCGCAGTTGTCAAGATTGCGGGAGCAGCAAATATCTAACGCTAGATTATCTGATACCGCGATGTTGAAGTCCAAGAGTTTTGGATAAATGTGCAAGCAAACCTGGAATAACAGGAGAGCATGAGGAATGCTGAAATTAACTTACACTGAAAACAGCTTTTATTTAGAATTTCTCACTCAGTCGCTAGAAGAATGGGTGGCGCAGCGAGTGATTTTGGCACTACGAGTCGGGCAAACTCTGACCGTTGAACCCAGTACAGCTTCCTTTTTGCTTCCTGTTGATTTACGGGGAGTAGAAGCACTGAAGGCTGAGGTGAAAAGAGATGACAGAGAAATCATTGCTTTGTGTGTGTGCGATAGCGAATATGTGGAAGTTACCTTGCGGGGTTCTTGGCTATCAGATAGTTCTGAGGATGCTGCGGGTGTGTTTGTCACCACAATGAGCGATCGCGCTGAGTTCTTTTTACACAAACTTTGGCAGGAAGCTCAAGCTTGTGCTTCTGTGATGAGTGAATAAACCAAATCAAAGGGTGAGTCAAATTTCTCACCCTTTTTTGTTTTATTTCTTAAAAATTAAAAAAAAAGTATTGATACGTGATTTTGATGTGATTTCTTGTATGTTGATTGTGTTTAATAATTCACAAACAAAAAAATTATGGATTTCAGGCAGATTAGTCAGGTTGCTAGTCAACTTTTAACTCAGTTTGGACTGAAAATTTTAGGTGCGATCGCTCTGTGGCTGATTGCTCAACGCTTGATTGATTTTGGATTAAAGCTACTGCGGCGTGCTTTCCGGAGTCAACAAGTCGATGGGACACTGATTAACTATCTTCTGAATATCATTGGTGTAACCCTGAGAATTGTTCTAATTGTGGCAATTCTCGGGTTTTTCGGCATTGAAACAACTTCCTTTGCCGCATTACTAGCCGCCGCAGGTGTGGCAATTGGCGCAGCATGGGGTGGATTGCTGGCGAACTTTGCAGCGGGAGCATTTTTAATTGTTTTTCGACCCTTCAAAGTTGGTGATTTCATCTCAACCGCAGGTGTCACGGGGACTGTTACAGAAATTGGACTGTTCACAACTAATATCAATACACCCGATAATGTGTTGACGATTGTGGCAAATAACAAGATATTTGCTGATAATATCCAGAATTTTTCTGCCAATTCTTACCGTCGGGTGGATTTGGTAGCTCAAATCCATCATGATGTGAAACATAACGAAGCGATCGCACTTTTGAAAGCGAAAATTAGCCAAATTCCAAATGTTCTCCAAAATCCAGCACCGGACATAGAAATTCTGGATTTCAATTTTGCAGGCCCTGTACTGGCAGTACGTCCTTATTGCAATAATGACCACTACTGGCAAGTTTACTTCGACACTAATAAAACTATACGTGAAACCTTCGGTGAAGCTGGGTATCCAATTCCCGAATACCGTTATGCAATTAGCGGTTCATCTGGTAATGGTATTAGTACTGTTATCCCACCACTATCGGAAATAACTTGAGAGTCAGAATTGAGAATTCAAAGAGTTTTTATAGCTGGCTACCAGCCTTCGCTTGTGTAGTTTCTTTCGTTGAAATATGTTGTCAGAATTAAAAAGTAGTTAGGGGAAATGCCTTAGCTACTTTTTGATATCGTAAATTTTCGGAAAAGCCAGTTTCAATTTCCGAAACAAGCCTGACAAATGGTGTAGAAAAAGGTTAGCTTAACTGTTAATCACAAGCGGCACCCCAGCAGCGATGGTAAAAGAATTAGCAATTTGCACCCGTGGACTAACTAAGCAATTTGACCGGCACGTTGCCGTCAATGATGTTGATTTAGAAATCCAAGCGGGTGAAGTATATGGACTAATTGGCCCAAATGGCGCAGGTAAAACGACTCTCATCCGGATGTTGGCGACTGCTGAGGAACCGACTACGGGTGAGATTTATATTAATGGCGATCGCCTTTTACGTGACAAGAGTAATCCGAAACTTAAGCGTCGTCTTGGTTATTTACCTGATGACTATCCACTGTATGAGGATTTAACAGTCTGGGATTACTTAGATTATTTTGCGCGTTTGTATCGCTTGCGGGAACCACGACGCACCCAACGCCTACATGAAGTTTTAGAATTAATCCAACTTGGTAACAAACGCCACAGTATGATTTCTACTCTCTCACGGGGGATGAAACAGCGTTTGAGTTTGGCGCGAACCATTATCCACGAACCGATTTTACTATTACTAGATGAGCCTGTTTCTGGGCTTGATCCCATTGCGAGAATGCATTTCCGTGAAATCATCAAGGCTTTACGAGAAGCTGGGATGACTATCTTAATTTCCTCCCATGTTCTCAGTGATTTAGCAGAATTGTGTACTTCTGTGGGAATTATGGAACTTGGCTTTTTAGTAGAAAGTACTTCCCTACAGCAACTTTACCAACGTCTTTCACAGCAACAAATTGTGTTATCTACTTTGGGAAAAATAGAGGCACTTTTGAGTGAATTAAAGCATCATCCTTTAGTAGAACATTGGGAGGTGATACCAGGAAAAAATAGTGTGCGGGTGAATTTTTCAGGAACACAGGAAGAATGTGCTGAACTGTTGCGATCGCTCATTCAAACAGGTATTCCTTTGACTGATTTCCACTGCACACAAGAAGACTTAGAAACTATTTTCTTAAAATTAGGTCACAAACAAGCATCTTGATTCGTCAAGGAATTTTGGATTTTGGATTTTGGATTGACTAAACGGATAAATCCGAAAGTTTGTACCATAGCTATCACTCCCATTTTTGGAGAATTTTTTTCCTATGATGCTCAATTTGATAGACAAAATTGGCGATGCCAATCCTCAATTATTGCGGGAATTAAAAGGACGCCTGAAAATTTTTAATGTGGCGATCGCTGTTGTCACTTCTCTGCTACTGCAACTAATAATTTTTTTATATCAGTTGCGCGAATTGCCTAATAAATATCCGCTGACTGGCACATATTGTAGTTTACGTCCACAATACCAGCAGCAACAAACAGATGTTTACAGACAATCAGATCAATCTATAATTAGTGACTTCAATAATTTTCTGTCCAGGAATTTCTGCCCCAAAAACGAAATTAATTGGCAGTTGTGGTGGCGAGACCATTGGGAGTATATATTCCTCTCTTTGAGTGTGATTTTTATATTTACACTATTAGTTGCAGGAACTTATTTGCTCATTAATGATTTAGCCAAAGAAGAACGTCGCGGTACGTTGAATTTCATTCGTCTGAGTCCCCAATCAGAAACCAGTATATTGACTGGCAAGTTACTAGGAGTTCCGAGTTTAATTTATCTCGTAATCTTAGTAGCCCTTCCTTTGCATTTGTGGGCTGGACGTTCTGCCAACATAGCTTTTAGTTACATTTTTAGTTACTACGCTATTGTTGTTAGTGGCTGTATTTTCTTCTACAGTGCTGCCTTACTCTTTGGATTAGTTAGTCGCTGGTTAAATGGTTTTCAGCCGTGGTTCGGTAGTGGTGCTGTTTTATTTCTTTTGTTTATGACGATGGTTATGGCATCGTCTTATAGCAACAGTTTAAATAATTCAGGTGCTTGGTTGAGACTTTTTAATCCTTGGGATATCACCAATTATCTGTTTCCCAATTTGTTCCGTATATACAATGGTTCTCCTGTAAAAAATTTAGAGTTTTTCTACATTCCATTAGGGAAAAGCGTTGTGAGTGTTGTCGGCTTCCATTTATTCAACTATGGAGTGTGTACTTACGGCATTTTCAAAGTACTGAAACGTTGTTTTCGTAATCCTCAAGCTTCAGTAATCAGCAAAGGACAAAGTTATATAGTAGTAGCTTTTTGCCAGTTGATGATGTGGGGATTTACCTTGCAACATTGGGACAAAGTTTTCGATTTAGATAGACAGGTTGAGCGAAATTTTGCTTTGATGGCAATATACAACTTGGGGTTAATTTTTAGTTTGATTGCAATTCTTTCGCCTCACCGTCAAGTTATACAAGATTGGGCAAGATATCGACATCAAGCTAGCAATAAAAGTATTTGGTGGGATTTAATTGCCAGTGAAAAAAGTCCTGCATTAGTGGCGATCGCCATTAATCTAATAATTGTTAGTATCCCTTGGTTCGTCTGGATTTCACTTACATCTGCTTTCAATATAGACGATAGCCCAAATTGGGCGGGCGACAATGTGGACAGGTTTAAAATCCTTTTAGCTTTAGCTTTGACTATTAGCATAATGTTGATTTATGCTACCATTGCTCAACTAATACTGTTGCTAAAAACTCCCAGACGTTCTTTCTGGGCAATTGGAACTGTTAGTGGAGTCATGTTTATCCCACCGATGATTTTAGAATTTCTCGGCATGTCTTCGTGGAAAAATCCCACTATCTGGCTATTTTCAACTTTTCCTTGGTCAGCGATCCAATATTCTGCGGCGACAACAATTTTGATGGCATTCTTAGCCCAATTGAGTGTTCTGGGATTATTAAATTTTCACTTAACAAAGCAGGTGAAATTAGCAGGTGAGTCTGCTACGAAAGCATTGTTAGCAGGACGATAGCAGAAGTCAGAATTCAGAATTCAGAATTCAGAATGGGCTTTGACTGTTTCTCTATGAGACGCTGTGCGAACGCTAACAGAAGTAAAACGGAGTTGTTAGCTGGGTTTTGGAGGAATACGTAATTAATTAATTTCAAATCTGTTGTAGTTTACATGGGTTATATCCTCGACTTCTTTAAGAAATCGGGGATTTTGCTTTTGCTATATTATTTATTAGTTAAATACAGCGAAAGTTATACAGTATATTCATCTAAATGAGGTGTACAAGGGCGGGCAAGATGCCCACCCCACAAGAAAGATTTATCATATTAAGTAGACGGACATAATTAAATATAATATGTTCTGTCATTGCGAGCGAAGCGAAGCAATCGCAAAGTCTCTGGGATTGCTTCGCTTCGCTCGCAATGACATCTTATATTTAATCATGGCTATTTACTTAAAATGTGTATTTTATTTATCTGCAAAATGCTGTAGCATTTTCAAAAAGATTGTTGATATATAAATCTGCTGTAAGTATGTAAAGCTATGCGCCGCTATTCATCTATCTTTAGTAGGAATTTCATTAAATAGGTTGAAATTTATCATCAGCACAACTACGACGAAAATTTGAAGACGAAAATTTGAAAATCATGCTAGATCCTTCTTCTGAAGACCTACGCCATATAGCCATTCAGTTTTTAGAACAAAGCCCTACCCAACGTCTGCAAATTCTCACCCAATTGGGCATAGCTCGTTATGAATTTTTAACTCAGATACGCCTCAATGAAGCAAATATTATTTGTATGATGCGGTTTTTAAAATATCCAAATCGGCTCAAATTTCCTAATCTTCAAGAAGCAGATTTGTCTGGTTTAATTTTAGATGGGCTAAACTTTATTCGGGCAAATTTATCAGCAGCAAATTTACAAGGCAGCAGTTTAGTTAATGCTGACCTCTTATTTGCAAATTTGAGCAAGGCTGATTTGAGAAATGCAGACTTGAGAGGTGCAACTTTGAATGAAACTGTTTGGTTTGATACCCTAGTAGATCGGTGTCAGCTTGGTGCAGGTACTGGTTTAACTTATCTGCAACGCCAAGATTTACAACTGCGCGGAGCTAAATTTGACTAAGCTGTTATACATTCTTGAAAAAAAAGATAATTACAATACAAAAAGTTTTAAAATTATTAAATTGAGATTAACTTGGATAAGTTGATGAGTATTAAACTGCCTCAGAAATTGATGTTGCTTGGTTCTGGGGAACTAGGCAAGGAATTTGCGATCGCTGCTCAACGTCTTGGTAATTATGTGATTGCTGTTGACCGTTACCCTAATGCTCCAGCGATGCAGGTTGCTGACTGTTTTGAAGTGATTTCTATGCTCAGCGGCGATGATTTAGAAACGATAGTTAGTAAACATCAGCCGGATTTTATTATACCAGAAATTGAAGCAATCAGAACAGAAAAGCTGATGGAATTTGAGCAGCGAGGAATTACAGTTATCCCAACTGCGGCTGCGACTAATTATACAATGAACCGCGATAGAATTAGGGAACTGGCACATGAACAATTAGGTATCAGAACAGCTAAATATGGTTATGGAATAAGTCTAGAAGAATTAATTGCGGTTTCTGATGAAATTGGGTTTCCTAATGTTGTGAAACCGGTAATGTCATCATCTGGAAAAGGTCAGTCTGTGGTGCAGAATAAGAGTGAGGTAGAGAAAGCTTGGAATTATGCGATCGCTAATTCTAGAGGTGATAGTCAAAAGGTAATTGTAGAAGAATTTATTAATTTTGAAATCGAAATAACTTTACTAACTATTAAACAGTGGAATGCGCCGACAATTTTTTGTTCTCCCATTGGCCATCGCCAAGAAAGAGGAGATTATCAAGAATCATGGCAACCCGCAGAAATTTCTGAAGACAAGATATTAAAAGCCCAAGAAATAGCCATCAAAGTAACTGATGCTTTAGGAGGAGCCGGAATTTTTGGTGTTGAATTTTTCATTACCAAAGATGAAGTGATTTTTTCCGAACTTTCTCCCAGACCCCATGATACAGGAATGGTAACATTAATTTCCCAAAATCTCAATGAATTTGAATTACATCTACGAGCTATTTTAAACTTGCCAATTCCTCATATAGAACAATTTGGAGCATCAGCTAGCGCAGTAATTTTAGCTTCAGCAAAATCTGATTCTATTACTTTCGCTGGTGTAGCTAATGCTTTGTTAGAAAAAGACGTGGATATCAGATTATTTGGTAAACCTAATGCCCATCCATATCGGCGAATGGGAGTAGCTTTAGCGAAAGGTGTCAATGTCCAAGAGGCTAGGGAAAAGGCTACTAAAGCTGCAAGTAAAATTAAAATTAACTAAGTCAGCGAGAAAAAACAAATTGTCTGTAGTGGCGTGGCCAGGCTAAAATGTTGCAAAAATTGTAGGTTGGGTTGAGCATTGCTCAACCCAACCTAAATTTAAATTTCATAACATAGTTTGAAATATTAGTAGCAACTGACTTATTTAATTTTGCAAGATTAACAAGTACAGTAATCAAGAATATTCACCACCGCCTGAAAATTTTCTCCGAGCATATATTGATTACTATTGGGGAAAGTTTCTAAACTTAACAAGATTGTTTTTGTGCCCTGAGAGTCGCTTTTTTGAGGTTGGATTATAATTGCCACCTCATTTTTTCCAGCCGGAACAATTGCAAAATTAGCAATTGGCTGATAATCTATTCCATATTCAGCCGTTCCCTTGATGGTGTACTTCACTATTAAATCTTGAGTGAGATTGCCATTACGAGTAATTACAAACTCACCAAATTCTCCAAATTGAGATGCATAGATTTTTGTGGCTGTGATGTTCACAATTGTCGGGTAAGTGAACGTAGTATTTAATTGATGATATTTATTTTTGTTGTCATTATTGGATATCAAACTAAATTGAGTTAATTGTTCATTTTTAAAATAAAAATTACCAAAATTTATACTGCTAATTGATTGTGAATTATGAACCAGGCAACTTAACTCTGGCAGGTGATTTGTGACTTCTAAATTCTTCATTATTTTCTTCATTGGAGTAATAATAACTGTAGCGTTCCTGCTGGGTAATAACTCCGTTGACAACCTGTCCTAAGACATTCTGACCAGATTTTTCTAAAAGCTCTTTTGCAATCATCGCACTAACACAATCAACGACTCCTGGACGAACTATAAATAATACACCGTCAGCCATTTGTCCTAGAGTAGCAGCATCAGCAGCAACGTTTAATGATGGAGCATCAATAATTACGAAATCGTAGTAAACAGAAAAAGTTTGAATTAATGCAGCCATTTTTTTGGAGTCAAGGAGAGAACCAGGATTAGGAGGTATCACTCCACAAGTGAGGACATACAAATTATCCATTACTTGTTTGATAGCTGTATTAATTTCAGCTTGTCCAACAATTAAATTGCTCAGACCTTCATTATTAATTAATTCCCAAATTTTATGCTGAACAGGACGGCGCATATCCGCATCCACTAGTAAGATTTTTCGCTCCATTTGAGCCATTGTAATAGCTAAATTAGCCGCTACTGTGGATTTGCCTTCTCTGGGTACAGAACTAGTAATAACTATAACTTTTAATTCCTTGTCAGCACTCATAAATTTGAGATTTGCACGCAGCATCCGGTATGCTTCATTAATAGGCGATCGCGGTGCATCTCGAACCATAAGTCTTTTATTATATAACTCCATTTCTTCATTGCCAGCAAGAGAGTTTTTTGACTGATTGAAAGTAGGAATAACCCCTAATAAAGTAAAATTTAATAATTCCTTTGCTTGCTCAGTAGTCTTAATGGATTTATCTATTTTTTCCAAAACATACACAATTGCCAAAGCAGCCAAACTAGACAATAAACCTGTACTCAAATACACAAACATCGGAGAAGAAATTGACTCTTCTGGAACTTCGGCTTCCGATATCACGCTGGCATTACCTAAACTTTGATTTTCTGCTATTCGGCTTTCTTGCAGTTTTTGTAATAAAAGCGAGTAGGTAGATTGTGCTGCTTGTACTTTTCGTTCTAATTGTCGCTGTTGCTGTTCTAATCTGGGGAGATTGTTCAAGCGTTCTTTGTAAGCAACTTGTAAATTAGATAAAGTAGTAATTTGGCTTGCTAAACCCAGACGTGTTGATTCTAAATCTACAAGTCTTGCAGAAAGTTGCTGTTCTAACTCTCCTAGTTGCAAATTATTATTTGGCTGTAGCGAATCTATTCCTACAACATTTTTTATTCGTTGTTGTAGTAATTCGTTTAAAGACTGTAATTTATATACTAAATTAATAATTTCTGGATGGTTATCCTGAAAAACAGTCCGCCTAGCTGCCAATTGTGATTCTAACTGTTGGATTTCTTTGAGAATATCTTGCACCCCTGAAGTTTGACTCAGAGAAGTCATAATTTTGGCTTGCTCAGAGTTCATTTTTAATTGTTTTTTTATTCCTTGAGTTTGTGCCTCAGCATCGGCAAATCTAGATTTAGCTTCACTAATTTGCTGTTGTAATTGCGTGATGAGTTCCAGTGATTTGTTTGCTTCTTCTTCTAGGGATACAATTTTATTTTTTTCTTTAAATACTGCTAGTTCTGCTTCTGCTTGTCGAACCACTAATTCTGCATTTGGTAGTTGTTTTTCGATAAACTTGCGAGCAGTTGTAGCTTGAGTTCTATGACCAGATATATTGGATTCTAAATAAACATCTATTAAAGTATTAACAACTTGTGCAGCTATTTCTGGGTTTGTATCTTTGTAGGAAATGGTGAGAATGTCAGCTCCCTTGATTTCCTTTACCATCAGTCTTTGCAAAAAATCTTTGGTTGTTAAAGATACATTTTTATTGTCTTTGAGATTGAGTTGATTGATAGTAGCTTTGATAATTGGAATAGAACGAATAACTTCTGCTTCTGTATTCAGAGGATTACTTTTATCACTAACTAATGGCTCTAATTTACCGATTTCTGTTCCTACTCCTGTTAAAGAAGAAGTCGTGTTTGTTCTTTGGAATTTTAATTTCCCTTCTGCTAAGTAGTAAGGTCTTTTGAAAAACGTAGCTATTTGTAAAATTATGAATACGCAAACAAAAACACTTACAGCAGCAGGCCAACGGCGCTTTATGGCTTGCCAATAATGATGAAAATTTCCTGAAGACTCTTGTATTGTCATAAAAAAATTAAAATTGATACAATTTTGGATTAAAAATTACCTTCTTCATGTAGGTTATCTGAATCTATTTGTGGCACGATTGACTGAAGAAGGCCAAAAGTAAATGAAAATTTTAGTATTTATTTATCTAATAGGTTGACAGAAGTTTTTCTAAACGATCGCCAGTGAAGATTTGATGCTTTTTGGTTGATTTTTTAGATGTTGATAATGGACTGTTTGAATTTGATGAATAACTCTTTTTAAATCTTCGTCTGTGAGGTTAGAACCAGAAGGTAAGCAAAGACCACGTGTAAATAAATCTTCTGCAACTGCACCACCAAAACATTCACATTCCGCAAAAATAGGTTGCAGATGCAAAGGTTTCCAGACGGGACGGGATTCAATTTGCTGTTCAAGAAGTCCTAAACGGAGTTGTTCTCGATTGGCGCTAAAAGCCTGAGAATCTATTGTTATGCAAGTCAACCAGCGAGTAGCATATCCATAATTAGCTTCTGGCATAAATTCTATTCCTGGTAAGTTTTTCAATGCCTTAAAATAAATTTCAAAGTTACGTCTTCTAGCCGCCACTCGCTGATTTAAAACACTTAATTGACCGCGACCAATACCAGCTAAAATATTACTGAGACGATAGTTATAGCCAATTTCAGAATGTTGGTAGTGAGGAGCGCGATCGCGTGCTTGGGTTGCTAGAAAACACGCCTTTTCTACTAATGTTAAATCCTCAGAAACTAACATACCCCCGCCAGAAGTAGTAATAATTTTATTACCATTAAATGAGTAAATACCAATGCGTCCAAAAGTCCCTAAAGAACGTCCTTTGTAGGTAGCTCCTAAAGCTTCAGCAGCATCTTCAATTAAAGGAATATCATATTGATTACAAGCCTGCAAAATTGGATCGATATCTGCACTTTGACCATATAAATGTACAAGGACAACTGCTTTAGGTAATTTGCCTTTTTTGGCGCGGCGTTCTAGTGCTTCTGCTAACAATTCAGGGTTCATGTTCCAGGAAGTGCGATCGCTATCAATAAATACTGGTTTTGCTCCTAAATAAATAATTGGGTTAGCACTAGCAATAAATGTTAAAGTAGAGCAAAAAACTTCATCCCCAGCCTCAACACCAACTAATTGCAAAGCTAAATGTAAAGCCGCTGTACCAGAAGTTACAGCAACAGCATAACCAGCATTAGTTACTTGACAAAATTCTTCCTCGAAAGCATCAACATGGGGACCAATAGGAGCAATCCAGTTTGTTTCAAACGCTTCTTTCACTAATTCCAGTTCCCGATCGCCCATGTGGGGTGTTGAAAGCAGAATTGGTTTATTCATGCATATTACCTGAATTTTTTTGCTATCGATTAACTTGGATATTTGCCGGTTTTCAGTCAATTCAAAGAACGATAAGCAGGGAAAAAATTAGACTCCAATAAATTCTTTGGTTCTGTTTTTAAAGATTTTGCTCGCAATTCAACCAAAAAATCATATTTTTCTGTGTCTGTAATTAAGCGTAGTGTCAAAAATGAATGTCTTTGTTTAGAAAACCCTGCTTTGAAATTGTAGAGGCTATCTTTAGCTGAACCAACACCACCACCTAAATGCAAAAATTTATTTCCCCGTTCTTTAGCCCAAAATCGAACGTAATCAAACATTAACTTACTAGGAGCTTGTTTCAAAAACTCATTTTTTGTTCCTCCAAGATGGTATTGAACTATTTCACAGCATTCGGTAAATATTCCAGCACAAGCTATTTGATTATTCAACTCTATGAGACATAGATAAATGTTTTCCTTCAAACTTGCTAAACTCTGAAAATAACTATAATCAAAATAAAAATGATTTTTTGCTTCTACGCGGTTCATAGTTTCATGATATATACTCATAAATTTATCTATATATTCTTCTAAATTAACCATTTTGGCAGTGAAACCATGACGTTTACATCTATTAATATGATTGCGATGCTCTGGTCTAGTTTGATGCCAAATTTCTGATGTTGATAGGCTTAAATCTATCGATACAGTTTCTCCACTTAATTGACAAAGTGGTAAAATTTCATTTAGTCCTTGATTTAATATTGGATGTAGCCTTAAAAATGCTGAGCAAATTTGGCGATCGCGCAATCCAAATATTAAATGATTTACTGCTAATTGCAAAAACTCCGGTGTATTTGCTGCGGCTTGATTCCATAAAATTCCAGGGTAACCATAAGGAGATACAATATCCCAAATCAATGGAATTTCAATGTTCGTCGCCAATAAATTATTTACACAACGTAATAAATAAGGTAAAAACAATATTTTTTCATTTTCAAATATCAATATAGCTTCGGGAATAGCATTAATTCTTTTAGCTTCTAAATCTACATATTTTGGTAAATGATAAATGTCGTGATTTAATTTATTTAAAATTTCTAACCACAATGGATCTGACACACTAATTATTTTATAATCCATTGAGTTCTCCTATATTCAATATTTAGTTCAATTCGCATTTTTAAATTGGCTAATTTATAAATTTATATTCCCCATTCCCGACTTTCTAATTCCTCATCAATTGCGCCCAGTTAAACGATAGTATTGATGTGGATACTGCCAACGGATAAATTGCTCAAAAATCGGATTTATCTCTACTTTGGCAGGTATATATGTGATGGGAAAGCCCATTCTTTCTTTGAATTCAACTATTCCCGGTTTTTCTCGCCAGTGCTGACCGATGGCAAATTCATAAATTCCACCAGAACGACGGCAAACTTGCACAAATTCAAAAAGTAATATTCTGTTAAGGTTGTTGTTTGATGCCTCAGTTGTAATGTAAAGATCCTCTCCATAGGCAGTGCCGTTGATAGCATATCCGGTGATATAACCACAAAGCTTTCTATCACTAAGTCCTGCAAGAATTAGCCGACGTTTGGGTACAACATAATCTACAAGATTCACCATATATTTCTCTTTATAAAGCGATGATTTCCATCGCGTTCGTCTAGTTGCTGAGACAAAAACTTCATATCCCTGCTCTTGTAGCAGTTGTGTACCAGTTAATTCCACAATGTTAAATAGATGGCGATTTTTGCGGATGTTTTGTCTGCTGTTCTTGTTGATGCTATACAAATCGTAGTCTTGAATATTAGACAATAAATGAATCGGAATTGAGCCGTTAGCATTTACCGCGTCATGCTCGCACAATGATGCTTGGAATCCCCAGCATAGTTGCATCGGACGAGTTACCTGTTGAATTTGTAAGCGGGCTAACAGATGGATTGGCTGATAGAAACCAAAACGTCGTTCTTCCCAATAACAACCATGATGAAAGACAACGTTTGCACCTTCCTTGCTGCGCCAATTGGCGAATTCTTCTTCGGTCATTGAAGTTAGTACCGCTTTGGATATATCTCGCATTTGTTGAAAACTCATACTCCTTTAGTTTTGGTATTTTGAGTTGATATGATGACCAACCAAGCGATAATATTTATCTGGATATCGCCACTGAATGAATTGCTCAATGATGGGATTTATCTGTACTTTTGCAGGAATATGCTTTACTTGAAAACCCATTCCTTCTTTGAAGATACAAAGTTTTTCATCTTCTCGTGAGTGCAGGCCGTTAACAAGTTCACGAATTAACCCAGACCGACGACAGATTTGTGCAAATTCAAATAGCAATCCAGTACTAATATTGGTGGATAGGGCTTGTGTAGCGATGATTACTTCATCAATATAAGCAGTACTATTGACAGCGTATCCTGTAATATAGCCGAGAAGTTCATCACCATTAAAACCTGCAAGAATCAACTGTTTTTCAGAGACAATATAATCAGCAACTCCCGTCAGATAATCTTTTTTTGAAGGTATTTGACGGTGAGCTGTTCGCTTCAATGCTGATAAAAAAACTTCATATCCCTGCTGTTGCAAAAGCGTGGATTTATTTAATTGCACAATATTGACTCGTTTGTAACATCTTCTAAGATGATTTCGGCGATTTGATGTCAGACTTTGGAAATCATAGTTTTCTAAATTAGGCAACCAATGAATTGGCATTGAAGCGTTAGCCAATGTTGCGTCTATTTCAGATAATGTTGCTTGGAATCCCCAAGATAGGAGCGTTGGAGAGTTGGCTTCTTGGGCGCTCAAACGTGCTAGCCAATGCAACGGCTGATAAAAACCCCGGACTGTTTCCTTCCAATAGCGATCGCAATGGCGAATCACGTGCATTCCCCGTTGGCGATACCAATCGGCGCATTCTTCTTCTGTCATTGAAGTTAACACCGCAGTGGATACATTTGGTATTTGTTGAAGATTCATACTTTTTAAGTTTCCGTACTTTTATAGCCGATGAAAACCCTATTGTTCTTTCAGTTGACCTGTGAATTCTTCTGATGTAACGTGACCTTCTTGGCTAATACTTTTGCGCTGAATTACTTGCCAGATAGTCATCAATAAAATTTTCAAATCAAGCCCCAAACTCCAGCGATCTATATACCAAACATCCAACTCAAATTTTTTCTGCCAAAACCGATCTAATGTGCGGCGACCATTAACTTGTGCCCAGCCAGTAATACCCGGCTTGACTTCATGACGACGTGCTTGTTGTGGTGTGTAGCGGTCAAGATATTTTACTAATAATGGACGAGGCCCGACAAAACTCATGTCTCCTTTCAAGACATTCCAAAGTTGAGGTAATTCATCTAAACTCGTTTGACGCAAGAATTTACCAAAGGCTGTGAGGCGTTTTTCATCAGCAAGAAGATTGCCTTGGGCATCACATTCATTGGTCATGGTGCGGAATTTGTAAAAGTTAAAAATCCGAGCATTTTTACCGGGACGAGGTTGGGTAAAAATAACTGGATTACCCATCCGCAAATAAATAGCGATCGCTACAACTAGGAATAAAGGAGAAAGAAAAATTAAAGCGATCGCTGCCACAATTCTATCCAAAATAAATTTAATTAATCTGCTATATTTTTTTAAATTCCCATCCATACACCCTCCAATCTCAAAATTCTTCTCATTCTTTATCTCTGCGTACCTTTGCGCTTTCCTTTGCGTCCCTACCCTACGGGAAGGCGAAGCGCCTATGCGTTTCAAAATATTATCTCTATCTCACTTAAACACAAATCGCTATAATCAATAAATTCCTAACTCTTGATAGTACTTATTCAGCCGAATAAAAACTAATTCTTCATCATAATCAACTTCGACATGTTCGCGCCCAGCTTGACCATAACTTTGTCGCAATTCATAGTTAGATAATAATATCCCCAAAGCTTCAGCTAACTTTTCACTATTTTTAGGTGGTACAATTAAACCTGTTTTTCCATGAATTACTGCTTCTCGACAGCCGCGAATATCTGTAGCGACAACTGGTAAACCCATTGACATTGCTTCGACGATAGAGCGCGGTAATCCTTCATGAGTGAATGTCGGCAAAGTGAAGATATCTAATAAGCCTAAAATTTCTGGAATATCTGGACGTTCTCCTGTCAAAATAACATTTTTTTCCATTCCTAAAGATTTAATTTTTTGTGTCAATTCTTTTTGGAAAGGTTCAGGGTCGCTACTAAGTTGAGAACCAATTACTAAAATTTGCAAATTCGGAAAATAAGGGAGTAATTTGGCTGCGGCTTCAATTAAATATCCGCTACCTTTTTTCTTGGTTATACGTCCAATTGTGCCAATAATCAAGTCGGTATTATCTGGAATACCTAAAGATTTTCGTAGTTCAATTTGATGAGTGGGATTGAGGCGATTGCGTTGGAAGCGATGAATATCTACACCGTTACCTAAATAACGCAATTTCGTCGGCGGACAAAGATTTAATTTTTTAGCTGTGGCGATATCTTCGTAATTTTGAGTAAGAATCAAATCAGTTATGAAAGCAGCCAGTTTCTCAATAGTAAAATAAAAACGATATTCACTAGGTGAGGAGCGATCGTGAAACGGAAAGCCGTGAGCAGTATAGACAATTCTTTTCACCCCAGCTAACTTAGCAGCAATCCGACCTAAGACAGCAGCAATGGGAGTGTGTACGTGAACAAGGTCATACTGATTTTGCCTGATTAATTGTGTCAATTGATAAATACTTCTCAAATTTCTCAGAGGAGAAATTCGACGGTCAATTTGAATTGGGTGAATTTTATAACCCTGTTGTTGTAGTTTTTCAACTTCTGAACCTGGAGAACAAGCTATTTCAACTGATAAATTTTGAGACAAAAAATAATCAATTTGAGGTCGTAAAAGTGCCTCAACAGTGCCCCCAATTGCACAAATATGCAGTATTTTCATTATTCACCACTCCTTATTCTCTACTCCCCACTCCCCACTCCCTATTCCCTACTTCCTACCCTCACCCAAGAATTTTGAGTTAGCCGATGACTAGCTTTTTGATAATAAGAACAATACCAAGCTACAAAACGTTGAATTCCTACTTCAATAGGTGTGCTGGGTTTAAAGCCTACATCCTTGACTAAATCATCAACATCCGCATATGTAACGGGGACATCACCCGGTTGCAGAGGTAGCAAGTTCTTTTGTGCTTTTATTCCCAAACAATTTTCCAGTACTTCGATAAAGCGCATTAATTCAACTGGTTGATTGTTACCTATGTTGTAAATCTTATAGGGAGCTTTACTCGTTCCTGGGTCTGGTGTATTTCCTGACCAAGCGATATTTGGCTCAGGAATTTTATCCATCACTCGCACAACACCTTCTACAATGTCGTCAATATAAGTAAAATCTCGGCGCATTTTCCCGTAATTAAACACATCAATTGGTTGTTTTGCCAAAATTGCTTTAGTGAATAAAAACAGCGCCATATCTGGACGACCCCACGGCCCATAAACAGTAAAGAAGCGCAGTCCAGTTGTTGGTAAACCATATAAATGGCTATAACTATGAGCCATTAATTCGTTAGCTTTTTTAGTAGCAGCATATAAACTAACTGGATGGTCTACATTGTCGTGAACTGAAAAAGGCATTTTAGTATTAGCGCCATAAACAGAACTAGAAGAAGCAAATACTAAGTGTTGAACGCCTGAATGACGACAACCTTCCAAAATGTTAATAAATCCCACTAAATTACTGTTTATATACGCATGAGGGTTCTTGATGGAATAGCGAACGCCAGCCTGTGCTGCTAAGTTGACCACCACATCAAAGCGTTGTTCGGTAAAAAGTTCGGCTATAGCTACCGAGTCTGCTAAATCTAGTTGATAAAAACTAAAACCCGGTCTTTCTTGTAATTGAGCTAAACGGTCTTTTTTCAGGAAAACATCGTAGTAATCATTGAGGTTATCTAGACCAACAACTTCGTCGCCTCTGGTCAATAGACGTTGGCTGAGGTGAAATCCAATAAAACCAGCAGCGCCAGTCACTAAAACTTTGACCATGATGTTTCTCCTATAAGCTCCAGTAATGAATATGGGGTGGTAGTGTAGCTTGGCTAAAAATGGATTTGATATCCATGAGTACACCACCTGGACGCAAACAGTTCAGAAGTTGTTCGCAAGGCATATTTAAATAGGCTTGATGACTGACTGCAAGTATTACCCCATCTAAATCACACAGGTTATCCCAATCGACTAAATCAATCCCATATTCTTGGTGTGCTTCATCAGGATCTACCAGAGGATCGTGTAAGAGTGGTTCAATACCAAATTGCTGCAACTCTTTGACCATATCTGGTATGCGACTATTGCGAATATCGGGTACGTTTTCTTTAAAGGTGAGGCCGAGAATTCCTACCCGTGGGTGTTTAATCGAGAGGTTGGCTTCAACTAGGAGTTTGACAAAACGTTGACCAAGATAAGTACCCATACTGTCGTTAATTCGACGACCAGCTAGGATGACTTGGGGATGATATCCCAATTCTTCTGCTTTGGTAGTTAGATAGTAGGGGTCAACCCCGATGCAGTGACCGCCAACAAGTCCTGGTGTGAATGGTAAAAAGTTCCATTTGGTGCCCGCAGCTGCCAAAACATCATGGGTGCGAATACCAAGGCGATCGCATATTAACGCGAGTTCGTTCATCAAAGCAATATTTAAGTCTCGCTGAGTATTTTCCATGACTTTGGCAGCCTCAGCGACTTTAATTGACGAGGTGCGATAAACACCGGCATCAATAATCGCTGTGTAAACACTTGCAACTCGTTCTAGAGTTTCCGCATCTTCCCCAGCTACTACTTTGACAATTTTTTCTAGTGTATGAGCTTTATCACCCGGATTTATCCGTTCTGGAGAATAGCCCAACTTGAAATCAACACCCGGTTGCAAGCCTGATACTTTGGCCAAAGTTGCTTTGCAGATATCCTCTGTCACCCCTGGATAAACTGTTGATTCATATACTACAATTGCCCCTGGTTGTAAGACTTTGCCAACTAGTTCAGAAGCTTTAATTAGCAAACTCAAATCAGGATTATGATTGCGGTCAACTGGCGTTGGGACCGCAATTACAAAAAAGTTTGCGTCTACTAAATCGTAGACTTCTGAAGTGATGATTAGACTAGAATTGATTAACTCATCGCTGGAGATTTGATTTGTGCGATCGATGCCTTGTTTTAAACTTTTAACTTTTTCTAAATTGATATCAAATCCAATGGTCTGAGGAAATTTTTTAGCAAATGCCAAGGCAACAGGTAGACCAACATAGCCAAGGCCAATAACTGCAATGCGGTTGCTCATATCTTAATAGGAGTATATTCTGAATGTGTCATTAGTCATTTGTAAATACGCTCGAATGATGACAAGCGATCGACGATCAAAATAACCAAATTCAAGAATTGTCAAGCAAATATGTTTTATAGCTGATTCCAAATATTAGCTATTGTTTAGTTTTGATTTCTATCTCATTTTTGTAGCACTGTTTTGTTGTTTGAGTCATGCCAACTTGGCGTAGTTTCTACAAATAAAAAGACATAATCACATCTAAAAAATTGTCTGTAAGTAGTTATTTTTATCTGGAGTTTATATTAAATTTTGGAAAAATCTGTACACTGATTTAAGAGGTTGTTTGAAAAGTCTAAATTAATACTAGCCCCGGCGATTAGAAATCGCGCGCCACTTGCTTCTCCCAAGGGGAGACGCTACGCGAACAAGTCGGCAGAGCCGCCCAACGCAGTGGCTTGGCTACACAGACGAAAC
>JAVRBV020000161.1:0-10097 GCA_034531095.2 Nostoc sp. CreGUA01
ATCCCTAATTCCGATAACTACCTTCCAATATCATATTGGAGTCCCAGGTGTACAAGCCGATTTGCTCGGGAACCTTAGAGAATCTGCCTGTCCGATAGCCTCTAGATAATTCATTCAGCACTTTATTTTTGATCTCTCGAAGTTCCCCAGATGTTAGTTCACCATAAATTCCGGCGATGACTTCAGCAACGGTGAAGACTTTACCTGGATTTTGTTCAAAAAGAGAAGTGAGGGCATCAATTAAGAATTGACCTTCAAAGGCTTTGAGCATTGGTACTGTTTTGGTCTTTGGAGGTACGAAAGCTTTCTTCTTTCTGTTTTTGATATTTTTAGAAGCACCATTGCCATTATTTGGGGCGACTAAACTTAAATCCAAAGTATAACAACCAGGTTCTTCGGGAATAATTACCCAGTAGTTCCTTTCTCTGCCTTGGGTGAGGGAAGATTGAACTCTACCTTTAACTACTCTAAAGAGATTAGAATCTAAGTCTCCATAAAGCGATCGCACGATGAAATCAATATGACATACAGTACCTGCTTGCTCTTGCAATAGCTGTTTTATGGCTTCCATTCGAGACAGAGATTGATACTGCGGCAGCATGGGGATTTCTGGTACCTTGGCTGAGTTATCGTTGTTGTCTGGGGATGTAGTCGGAAGTTGACTTGCTTTTGTATCAACAGCACCAAAGGAATTATCTATTTCTATGTCGTCTGCATCTGTAAGTTCTGACTCTATAGATTCGACCAAGTTGATTTGAGAGATATCATCATGAGCTGATAAAAACCGCAGAGAAGCTTCTTGGGAAGAATTGGAGGTTTCATCAACTGCCCTGAGTCTTGATATCTGCTTGTTGCCATCAGGGAAAGACCAGGTAGATAACAACGCTTCTACATGATCGAGTTGCGATCGCGCTTGTACGAATAGGCGTTCATACTCTTCTGTGAGGCGAGCATAATAATCTCGTAGTTCCAACAGTGGCGAGAGAAACGTGCCCGGAGGTGGTTCTAATTGTCCTTTGGAATTCATAACGGTTCAATCAATTTAAATCGGTGTCACTTGTGTAAGACATTGGCCTGGGTTTAGCTTTGCGAGATGTTGGTTGGGATTTCTTTGGCGGTTGGGGAGGGCGACATCTTTCACAATATAAAGGTCGAGGCCCATAAGTCTCACGTTTTGTCAGATCGTTACACTCTTTACAGACAAACTGGAAAACACGAGTGTGAATCTCTCTTTTGTGCGCCCTGACAGTATATTCCCTAACATCAATGAATTTACTTGCCATAATTAGGAATCTTCAATTTCCTTCGTATCAATGTCCTATCAATATAGCTATTCAAGCAAATCAAACTGCATCAGTGTGTGTTTATGTAGAACTTTTATTCAAATCAGTGAATTTGATGCCAAGGAAAAGGTAGGAATTTTGCTTAGCAGCAAATTCAGAGTTAGCCTTGGCTATCCCCTGAACATATACTTGGTGATGAGCAAACACTATCACCATTCCTATAGTGCTTGATTTGAAAAACAATTCCTACTGCCTATAACTAGCTGATTTTGCCTGACGTGATGCACTTGCGATGCAGAATATGTAGTATTCAACTAAAGTATAATCCGTCTCAACAATGCTAGTGCTGTCAATCAAGCACTACATAATCAGATAGTCTCGCCAACAAAAGGCAAGCACGGACTCGTTTGGTTGGATAAGACTAGTCTTCCACAACAGTGTCTTAAAGGCTTTAAAGGAGCTGCTTGAACAAACTGTAGAAATCTTACCAAAGTATTCGCACCTGAATTTTATTCGTAGAGATATAGACACAGGAGATTTTTGTTGGTTTCATCAGGGAAGTTTACATAGATTGGCAAATCAAGTGATTAACAGTGTATCTAAATTGCCCATCTCATTTATAACCCTTCTTCCTTCTGGTAGAGAAATATTAATCGGCAAAGCCATTCCTGTATAAGGAACAACCGCCTTCTTATTTTGAGAAGGCGGTGATTATCCTTTGTCAAACCATGAGCAAAGGTGTAAAATTTGTGAATATTTTAGTAGTCAATTTTATTGGGCATTGGTTATTCTGCGCGACAGAGCGTCTCCCCGTCTCCCTAGTCCCCGCAAATCAACCAATATTAACTTTGACAGCCTTGCCTCTTTCTGACTCAGCTTTCGGCAAAGTTAAGTGGAGAACACCATTTTTGTATTCAGCTTGCACTTTGTCGTTTTGAACTTGGGAAGGTAACGGAATTACTCGATGGAATTTGCCATAGCGAAACTCAGAACGAGTGACGCCGTTTTCTTCGGTTCTGGTTTCAGTTTTGCGTTCACCACTAATCGAAATTGATTCGGGAGTGACTTCTACGTTTATATCTTTCGATTCCAAACCAGGTACTTCTAGTCTCAATTTGATGACATCATCAGTTTCTTCTATTTCTGCGGCAGGAATGAAGGTGAACCCTGTCCTTTCGCCGCCATCAGTTGGTATTAATCTGTCAAACAAGCGATTCATTTGCCGCTGTAAGGTGTCGATTTCTCGGAATGGTTCCCAACGTTCGCTGTCCCGAAATGGTTCTAAGCGTTCAATATCGCGGAATGGGTCCCAACGCATGAGTGCCATAACTATCACCTCTAAGATGAATTATCTAGTCTTAGGAGACTCAATCTCAAGCTTTCTAGCTTGCGAACACCTGATATAATACATTGTCAAGCAATGTTCAAATTTCACTAAGCTCAATCTCAAGCTTCCTATCCATCACACTAGATCCACGTTCAAGTTGAGTAGGTTCGGTTTTATCGTCATGAGCGATCGCAATAACCGTACCTTTTAGCAATTCACAAAAAAGCGGACTTACCCATCAGCTACGAAAAATAAAAAGTTGTTAGTAGTCAATGATAATCAGAAAAATACTGAATCAATGACAACTAACAACTAAATGACAAAACAAATATTAAGATAAGTTCTGTAACTCTACTGCTGAGTTGGTGCAGTGGGTTGCGATTCAGGTTGGCGTAAACGTCGCAAAGACTCCCGCAATTTGTTTTGGCTAGGGTTTTCTCTTCGCCGCCGATTTGTGCTTGCTTGTGGCTTTTGTGACGAATTAGTAGTTGTTCGCTGACTGCGGATGCGCCGTAAAGTTTCTCTGGCAGTTCCTTGAGAGCTAGTTGTTCTTGTCTGAGATGATCTTGTGTTAGTCGTTTCCACTCTTTGACGAACCGGAGGCCGACTAAATCCAGATTGTGCTGGTTTTGTAGGTGTAGCTTCATTTGTTGACGATGTAAAATCTCGCCGTCTACGTCTTGAAGTTCCCTCTGTGGAGTTGGTAGCTGCTGTTTGTTGGGTTCTCTCTTGTGCTTGTCTTTGTGTATTCCGTTCTTGAACTTGGCGGTGTCGCCGTGAACCTTTGATCGCAAATTCAGTAGCGATGGATACTCCTTGTCTACCACCTTGTGTGGGTTTTAATTTCCACTCACGTGCCTGTCTTAGAGTTTCTTGATCCAAGTCACGGTTTCCACTGGAGCGAGCAATCCGCACATTAGTAACATTACCTTGTGCGTCAGTATCTACAGCTACTTCTACTCTGCCTTCGATTCCTCGCCGTCTTGCGGCCTCTGGATATTTAGCCCTACATCCGCCTTCACGGCAAGCTGCACGACCACTACCATTACCTGAATTGTTGTTAATTTGTGGAGGTGTTGGGACTGTTGGTGCTGCTGCTACTGGACGATTTACAGGTTCATTGCCTGTACCACTACCAGAGCCAGAACCAATTCCTGAACCTGTACCACTACCAGAACCAGTTCCTGTACCCACAGCAACGCTACCACCAGAATCACCGCCACCTGTTAGCACTGCACTACCACCGCCGCCTTGAGTGGCTCTTGAGTCTCTGATTCCGCTTAAAACATCTCTTAACTGTTGACTACCTTGGTTTGCAGAGGGAGTAACAGTTTTCACAGCGACTTCTCTATTTATCGGCTGTGGTTTTTGAGTAGTTTGTTGTGGTTCCTGTTGAACAGGCTGAATTTTGGGTTTTTCAATAATTTGTTGGACTGGTGGAGTTTCTATAGGCTGTTTTTGTACAACTTCTGGTTCTTTTTTGGGTTGTTCTGGAATTTCTTCAACTGGTTTTTCTGGTTCAGCAGTAGGAGAATCAACGATCGCCACTTCTATTGGTTGATCGTTTTCTTCAGGCATTCTGGTTAAATAATTCGCTATACCCGAAGACAATACACCGATATGCAGCACCAGTGAGCCTATTAGACTGTAAGCCAGAAAAGACTTGAGAGCTACAACTTCTTTAGAACGTTGCTCGACAGTAATGCCAGAAAAGCTCATAGCTATTGCTACCTATTCTCACTAATTTAGCCATCTTAGAATGCTCGGTTACAAATATCAAGTAAAAAATTAAATTTATTTGGGGTACTGTTACGTAAGCAGCACATTTGTCAGAAGATCTTGAAAAACTCAATATCACAGTTTCTAAATAAAATAAATTTTTATTTTAATTAAAATAATTTATACAAAGTCAGCAAATTATCTCCAGAATTGAGGTAGCTTTGGCAAAAAAATATGACTGGGGGGTAAGTTATGAGATCGGCAATTAAGCAAAATTTTTTACACATAAACTCAGTCAATCGCCAAGCATCAAGAGCGATCGCTTGTTGCCTATTGCCCTTGTGTCATTAATTCTTTCTCAGTAGTTATATCAAAATCTTGAAAATTTGATTTGAAAAAATTATCATTATATTTTAAAATTTATTGAGAAAAACTTTCAGCTTTTCTCTAGATTCTGCTAGTCTTACTGTGTATTGTTGATAACGTTTACAGAACATGGGAATTCAGAATTTGTTTGCAGCAGGCGGTTTGGTCATGTGGCCGCTGCTGGGTTTTTCGGTGTTGGGTGTGGCGCTAATCATTGAGCGTATGAGGTTTTGGATCAGGATTAACAAGCGTCAAAACCGCGTGGTGCGGGATGTTTTGAATCTCTATCGCTTGGATAATGTTGTCGGTGCAATGGATAAACTCCGGCAAAATGCAGATTTGCCACTTGCCCGGATTTTTCTTGCAGCTTTGGAATTAGAGGAGCCAAATCCAGAAGAATTTCGTTTGGCGTTGGAAAGCGAATCGCAGGCTGAAATCCCGGTACTTAAGCGTTTCCAAAACATTTTTGAGACAATCATTAGTTTGGCGCCATTATTGGGTCTTTTGGGTACGGTGTTAGGATTGATAGCTTCCTTTGCTTCTCTAAATCTTGGCGATGTAGGAGGTAGCAAAACCGCAGGTGTGACCTCTGGGATTAGTGAAGCGTTGGTATCTACAGCATCAGGATTGATTGTTGCGATCTTCATACTGTTGTTTGCCAATACCTTCCGAGGACTCTACCAGCGGCAAATCGCACTAATTCAGGAATATGGTGGACAGTTAGAATTACTCTACCGCCGTCGTTATGAAAGAGGAGGAGAGAAGACCTATGCGGCTACCAGATGAACCAGATATTCCAGCACAGATTAATATTGTGCCGATGATTGACGTGATTTTTGCAATTTTGACATTTTTTATTATGTCAACTCTGTTTTTAACACGTTCAGAAGGTCTGCCAGTAAATTTACCCAAAGCAGCGACGGCAAAACAACAGCAAGTTCCCTCCAAAATTACCATCACGGTAAATGAACAAGGAATAGTAAGTTTGAACCAGAAGCAAGTTGCAGTTGATGATTTGACACAGCAAGTGCGGACTTTAATTGGTTCTAACTCAGAAATGTTAGTGATTATTAATGCTGATGAAAAAGTTGGTCACGGCCAGGTGGTGGCTGTAATGGATCGGGTGCGTGAGGTTCCGGGGGCAAAATTAGCGATCGCTACGCAAAGACGATAGGGGATGAGGGGGATGAGGGGGATGGGGGAGATGAGGGAGAGTAAATCTTAACTCATAACTCCTAACTCCTAACTCCTCACTCCTAACTCCTAACTCCTCACTCCTAACTCCTAACTCCTCACTCCTAACTCTTGAGATATAAGTTTAAGTAATGAATTTTGGTGAGAGTGGATAAAAAAGTGGTCGCCGTCAAACATTTGTAAAGACACAGTAGCGATCGCTTGCTCTTGCCATGCTTGCAAAGCTTCCTGACTAACTTCTTTGTCTTGCCAACCACCAAATATACTAATGGGACACTCCAACGGGTGTTGTTGAGTGTAAATATAAGTTTCCAGAACTGAAAAATCAGCGCGTAAAACCGGCAGGAAGATTTGCATCAGTTCTGGATTTTCTAGTACTGCCTTGGGTGTACCGTTGAGAGTGCGTAGTTCTTCGATTAACTCTGGATCTGGTAAGGCGTGGATGGGTGGTTTTGTGGGTGGGATTTGTGGGGCGCGATGAGCAGAGATGAAAAGGTGAAAGGGTTTAAGATTATACTCTAAGCGCAGTAGACGGGTTAACTCGAAGCTAACTAATGCACCCATGCTGTGACCGAAGAAGGCGAATGGTTTGTCTAAGTGTGGTATTAGAGATAGAGCGATCGCCTTTACAAGAGGCTTTAATTGTGCGATCGGCTCTAACTTCATTTGTCTTCCTCGTCCAGGATATTCCACAGCACAGACTTCAACATTACGAGGTAGGCTATTAGGCCATGTACGAAAAACCGTCGAACTACCACCAGCATAAGGGAAGCAGAATAAACGCAGATTTGCTTGAGGATTTGGTTGGGGACAGTTAATCCAAGAATTTAAGGTCATTTTTGTACTAGCAATTTCTTTATCTACTATATAAATCCGATTTGATGATTGAGAAATTTTTTAATTAAAAGTTTGACTGAAAAAGATTTTTTGCTTCAGTATACTTTTACTATTCAAGTTTAATTACTGTAGCTAATTTATTCAATAAAAGCCCAAATTGTATAATAAATTACGGTTTATTTACGCCTAAAATTATTTATTTAGAGACGCGATTCATCGTCTTTGAAAGACCAAGTTTTTGCGAAAAATCTTAAGTAGCCTGTGTCACAAAATATCAAAAATAAATTTGTTTTAAATAAACAAATATTTTAGCACATTTATTATATTGAATTCAGGCAAATTCTCTTTGCATAAGTCATGATTTTTAGATATTAATCAACTGATATAAAGTTTATCGCTATATTATAAGAAATTAACTATCAGTCAATTATAGGTATTATTATGATGGGGAACGATCCTTTTTTTAACTCAATTATTGTCCGCCTCGCTGTTCCAATTTTTCAGTCTTTAGTCCGTAATGGAAAAGACTTCACTACAGACTTCATTGAAAAATTTCAAAACAGGATTTTTGAGGCATCAAATAAATACGAAGACCTGTATAGTGCAACGCATGGTATTTTCAATATATTGAGTATGAATGAGCCTGTAAAATTGGCATCAGTTTATGTACCAGTTAAATTTTTATCTGAAGGAATTAAATTTGTTAACGAGAGGCAATATTTGATAGTGCTGGGCGCTCCTGGTGTAGGAAAGTCTACCTTTTTGCGTCAGACGGGACTAAAAATACTGGAAGGGGCAACAGAAGTATTTCCAGATACCAAAATTCCAGTTTTTGTGGAATTAAAAAAGTTTACAGATAAGAATATTAATTTAGAAGCAATTAAAAATCATATTATTCACCAATTTAGCATTTGTGGTTTTCCAGAACCAGATAAATTTACAAACCAAGCATTGGAAGAAGGTAAATTGCTGATTTTGCTTGATGGTTTGGAAGAAATACCAAGCAGTAATTTTGCTGAAGCAATTAACCAAATTCCTGAATTTGTTAATAAATACCATAAGAATCGTTTCATTATTTCCTGTCGGACAGCAGCCTACCCAGCTTATCGCAGGGGATTCCAACGATTTACAAGTGTAGTGATAAGTGATTTTAATGACAATCAAATTGAGCAGTTTATTCAGAAGTGGTTTTCTTTAGAAGCATACAATTTGGCTGGGACAGGCGAGCAATGTTGGGAGTTACTACAACAACCAGAAAATTCTGCTGCTAAAGAGTTGGCTAAAACACCTTTATTGTTAACATTTCTGTGTCTTGTATATCATCATTATTCACAAAAATTTGAGAATAATCGTATCGAACTTTACAAGAAAGCACTATGGATATTGCTAGAAAAATCGCCGATACATCAGGGAATTACCAGAAGTGAAAATTATCCAAATCTGTCTAGATACGAAGAAAAAACATTGTTATCAGAGATTGCCTATAAAAACTTTGAGTCCAGGAAGCCGTTCTTTTCGCAGCTAGATTTGATTTTGCAAATCAAAACATTCCTGACAAATAATTCAAATATACCTCAAAACGATCCAGATAAAATCCTGAAGGCTATCGTCGTAGAAACAGGTATTTTGGTAGAAAAAGAAGATGATGTTTATTCATTTTCGCATCTGACGCTACAGGAGTATTTAACAGCACAATATATTAATAGCCATCACCAAGTTGATAAATTAGTTATTAAACACGTAACTAATAAACGTTGGAAAGAAGTATTTTTGCTGGTAGCTGGATTAATGGAGAGTGGTGCAGACGACTTGCTCTTGCTGATGGAAAAACAAGTCAAGCAGTATATCAATACTCCCAAGTTACAAGCTTTATTAAACTGGGCAGAAAAAGTTACAGATGGATCTCAAGGGAATTATACACCTGTGGGTAAACGTGCAGCTGCGATCGCCTACGCTTATGTTATCGCCAACATCTACACTATCGCCCACCGCCTTGCCCACAATATTGGTGATGCTTATCTTGAAGCCCACACCTATGCTAATATTTATGCCAATGCTAGTGCGATCGCCAATATTGACACTGATTTGACTTTCAGTTCTTATCCCAAAATCTATGACATTGCCAAAGCCTACACTAACGATAAAGTTAGCACCATCTCCTTAGCCAGCGCTATCGACAAGACCAATTCTATTAAAGATGCGATCGCCAACACAATCTCGCACTTTAGACATTTAGAAACATTAAATATCTTCACAAATATCAATTTGACTGAATTGATTGAAAAACGACAATCTAAAGTTACTACTGAACTTACTAGCAACAAAAATTCCATTGAAGAACATCGCACCTTTGTTCGAGAAACTTGTCAAGACTTGATTGAAAAATTCACAGAAGAATGCTTCAAAGTTTTCAATTTCACCCCAGATAAGGTAAATGACGTTAGTGAAGTTGAGGATAAATCTTCGACCAAAAATAAAGACAGATTCTTCAGAACACCAGTCATTTATCGGGGGAAATACACCAATTCCTTAAACTGTGGGAACCCCCGCAAAAAACTGGCTGAGCAAGACCGCGATCCTTCCCGTTTGTACCCTCACCAAAAACAAAATTCATCCGAACTACATCTATCTTTAGAAGAAGCGAAGGCACTTGGTGATTATCTCTACGCCAATCACCTGATTATCCAATGCAAACAAGCGGCTGTGCGGGTATCACCTCAAACCTGGGAAACTATTGAGGCGAGAATGTTGTTGGTTTCAAACGATTAAGCAACAATAGGAAAATCAAAAGAGAACTACATAAGCACTCCATGAGTTGATTACAACAGGCTAAGGATATAAAAACTCGAACCTTTACAGCAATTCTGCATTGGGAAGATGATGTTTACGTAGCTGAATGTCCAGAGGTCGGAACCGTCAGTCAAGGAGAGACGATAGAAGAAGCTATTGCTAATTTGCGGGAAGCAACGGAACTGTATTTAGAAGAGTTCCCGCTTTCTGAGACAGCACCTCGTCGGTTGCTAACCACATTTTCAGTGAAGTTTACCAATACCAATTCGTAATTAAGGAAAATCTTGCTTACGGGTAGGGGCACAACATGTTCATTGGTGTTAAATTAACGCGAAACGGGCGGTTAGAAACCATGTCTACACAAACAAAACCTAGCGACCTGGGTTTCAAAACCTTGATTTGACCTTAGGACAAGGTAGGCGGACGAAAGCCTGTGTAGCTGCGAATTCTATTCGCTCTATCAATTCGCAATTTGCGTTCACCGTATTTACTATTAGACGTCTGGTAAAAATGACGTAAGGGCGTAGGCTCCGCCTTCCCGTAGGGTACGGCCGTACCCTTCTCTTCTCTACGAGACGCTA
>JAVRBV020000162.1:0-58007 GCA_034531095.2 Nostoc sp. CreGUA01
CACTAAACCATTGTGCCTGAGTAAAGCGATCGTACTTGGTTCACGACCCCGGAAAGTTTTAAACACGTGCATTGGATGTTTACCACCGCCAAGTGCTAGCACGGTATCTCGATAATGCCTTCCTGTAGCTTTTATCGCTTCTTCATTTTCTAGTCCAGCTTCTTCAAAAGCGGCAAAAGCATCAGCACTCAGGACTTCAGCCCACTTGTAACTGTAGTAACCTGCTGCGTAACCACCCTCGAATATGTGTCCAAAAGCGCATAACATCGAATCTTCAGGGAGTGGTGGTAAAACCGTAGTGGTCTTAGCTATGCGCTGACGCACGTCTGCTGGGGTTTCATCACTATGGGAACGATAGCGGTGGTGTAATTCTAAATCAACGCTGCTAAAGTGAAGTTGCCGCAACATAGCGGTACCACTCATATAGTTACGCGCTGCTAGCAGTTTTTGATAGTAATGTTCTGGTAAAGCTTCCCCGGTTTGGTAATGCTTGGCCATGCCAAATAAAGTCAGCCGTTCATAGCACCAGTTTTCCATAAACTGACTAGGTAATTCCACTGCATCCCATTCCACATTGTTGATGCCTGCGGCTCCAGCATAATCAACCTTGGTAAGCATGTGATGTAATCCATGACCAAACTCATGAAACAAAGTCTCTACTTCATAGAAAGTCATTAAACTAGGTTTGCCATCTATTGGCGGAGTTTGGTTACATATCAAATAACTCACAGGTAAGCGGATGCTAGTTACACCATTTTCTGTGATTTTAGCCCGATTGATGCATACATCCATCCAAGCACCACCGCGTTTTTCTGCGGGACGGCTGTAGGGGTCTAAGTAGAAGTAAGCTATGGGAGAACCAGTTTCATCAGCAATTTGGAAATAACGGACATCTTCATGCCATACTGGGGCTTGGCCATCGGCAGGGGTGACAGTAACGCCAAATAGCCGCTTCACAAGTCCAAATAAGCCATCTAGTACTTGGGGAAGGGGAAAGTAGGGACGTAATTCTTCAGCGGTAAAGGCAAATTTGGCTTCTCGTTGGCGTTCTGCCCAAAAGCTAATATCCCAGTGTTTTAAATCCTGATGTTCTTTTCCATGTGATGCGGCGAAAGCTTGGAGTGCTTCTAAGTCTTTGACAGCTGCATCATAACTGGCTTGACGCAGTTCTTCTAATAATGCTTCCACCGCTTCAACGTTAGGAGCCATTTTACTTGCAAGGCTCAACTCGGCATAACTGCCAAAGCCAAGTAAATCTGCGAGTTCTTGCCGTAACTCCAAAATCCGTTTAATTAAAGGGTTATTATCTAAATCGCCACCAGAAGCGCGGGTGATATAAGCTTTGTAAAGCTTTTGGCGTAAATCCCGGCGAGTGCTGTGCTGCATGAAAGGGCTGTAGCTGGGGAAGTCCAAAGTAATACGCCAAGGGCCATTTTCTGGTGTAGCGTTGACTTCACCAGCCTCACGAGCTGCTTGGGCAGCTAAACTCACTAAGCTTGGGGGTAGACCGTCAATTTCGGCTTTTGTTGTCAGGGTTAAGCTAAAAGCTTTAGTGGCATCCAGTACATGGTTAGAGAATTTCGTCGAAAGTTCTGCTAATTCCATCTGAATGACATTGAAACGCTCTCTGGTTTCTCCTTCTAAGCCAACACCAGAAAGTTCTGCATCTCGAATGGCGGCTTCTACAATTCGCTGTTGGGCTGGTTCTAGAGTTGCCCAACTTTCACTGGCACGGAGTACTTTAAATGCACTGTAGATGGGTTGGCTTTGACCCAGCTGATTGATAAATTGTATTACCTGTGGCTGTATGGTTTCATGAGCTTCCCGCAGTTCAGGGCTATTTTTAACACCCATTAAATGATTCACTGCTCCCCAACTCCAGGTTAGCCGTTCAGTCAGCTTTTCTAAAGGTTCTACTAGTCCTTCCCAAGTAGGCTCGACATTAGCCTCCAAAGCGGTAAGCTCCTGGTCAAGTTCTGCCAGCAATTGGTTAAAGGCTGGTACTACTCGTTCTGGTTTAATTTCTGCAAATGGAGGTAGGCCACTGCCTTGGAGTAAAGGGTTGTCAAAAAGAATGGTACTTGCACTCATGTTTTTCTTTGAACTGCGGATGAATAGAAATCAACAATGATTTCTATCTATATATTTATTTATATATCTTCTAATGTAGCGATCGCTGTGCTAACTAGTCTCGCCATTTTGGCAAAATAAAAAATGCTGGGGCATTGGGCATGGGGCATTGGGCATGGGGCATGGGGCATGGGGAATATAATTTTCACTCTAGTAATTTAGTTGTGTCGAGTCGCAATTGAGTTGTATCGAGTCGCAATTGAGTTGTATCGAGTCGCAATTGAGTTGTATCGAGTCGCAATTGAGTTGTGTCGAGTCGCAATTGAGTTGTATCGACTTGCAATTGAGTTGTGTCGAGTCGCAATTGAGTTGTGTCGAGTCGCAATTGAGTTGTGTCGAGTCGCAATTGAGTTGTATCGACTTGCAAAAATTGACCGATCTTATTTCCCAGTCCCAACTCCCCATGCCCAATGCCCAATGCCCAATGCCCCATGCCCCATGCACATAGACCACTTGTAACGCTACAATAGAGCCTATCCGTCCATAGCAGCAAAAATATCACAATGGTTCAATTTGCTCCCAAACTTTTGACTGTTGATGAATTTATTACCCAATATGGCGATAGCAATCGTCATGAGCTAATTGATGGTGAATTAATCAAAATGGAACCTACTGGGCCTCACGAGCAAGTATCTGCCTTTATTGGACGCAAGTTAAATGTCGAAATAGACCGTGAGGAATTGGCTTATTTTATTCCTCACCGATGTTTGATTAAATTGCTAGGTACAGACACAGCTTTTCGCCCTGATGTAATTGTCTTAGATCAAACACAACTGGCTAACGAACCATTATGGCAACAAGAACCTATAATTACATCAGGAAAAGCCATTAAATTAATAGCTGAAGTTGTTAGTACGAATTGGCAAAATGATTATGCACGTAAAGCTGAAGATTATGCTTTATTAGGTGTAAATGAATATTGGATTGTTGATTATTTAGGTATTGGTGGCAGAGAATATATTGGTAAACCTAAACAACCAACAATTACAATTTGTACTTTAGTAGAAGATGAATATCATAAACATCTGTTTCAAAATAATGCCCAATTAGTTTCTTCAGTCTTTCCAAACTTACAATTAACAGCACAACAAATATTTGCCTCTAGTTTTTCTCAGCCCCTCTAAAATTAAAAGCAAGTTTTATACTCAAATTTCAATAGTTATAATTATCACGTATTGAGGTTGGCACAGATGTGCTAACCTCAATTGATTTAATTTTTAAAGGGTGCATTCCATTCAATTGAAAGAAAACCGTTGTAACCCTTTAAACTACTACACGGTTTGCTTTACCTGTGATTTTGCCAATTCGCTTGGTGCGATCGCTCCATTTTCTGTAATGATGGCTGTAATCAATTCGGCTGGGGTGACATCAAATGCTGGGTTGTAAAATTCTACCCCTGCTGGTGTAAGTATTGTATCGCCGACTTGATAGATTTCTGTGGGTTCCCGTTCTTCGATGGGAATTTGACTGCCATTGGCAAGTTCAAAATCAACGGTGGAAAGGGGTGCAGCGATAAAGAAGGGTATATTATGTGCTTTAGCTGCGATCGCTACGCTATATGTACCAATTTTATTTGCAGTGTCGCCGTTTGCGGCAATGCGATCGGCACCCACAACGACTGCATGAATTAAGCCCTGTTTCATGCAATGGGCTGCCATGTTATCTGTAATTAATGTCACGGGAATACCTTCTTGGACGCATTCCCAAGCGGTGAGTTTTGCGCCTTGCAAACGCGGACGGGTTTCGTCGGCAAATAAACGCCCTAAACGTCCTTCTCTCCAAGCAGAACGCGCAACGCCCAAGGCTGTACCATAACCAGCGGTAGCTAAAGCGCCGGCGTTACAGTGGGTAAGCAATGTCAGTTTTTCTGGGGTAGTGGGCAAAACTGTTAAACCATTGTCGCCGATCGCTTGACAAGTTTGCAAATCTTCAATGTTGATTGCTTGGGCAGTTTCCAACAGAATTTGCTTGATTTCTGCTACTGTTCCCAGGGTTTCGTAGGCTGTTTTGAGCATCCGACTAATTGCCCAAAATAAGTTTACGGCTGTGGGACGAGTGGAACGCAACAACTCGGCAACTTTATTTAAGTGTTGCAGAAATTCGTGGCGATCGCTAGTCTGAATTTCCCTTGCGCCAAGATACATTCCATAGGCCGCAGCCACACCAATTGCAGGCGCACCCCGGACAATCATCGTTTTAATCGCCCGCGCCATATCTTCACTGCGGTGAATTTCCACGAATGTATATTCGTTGGGTAGGCGAGTTTGGTCAATTAGTGAAACTGAGTCATTGTGCCAAATAACTGGATAAACCTGATTTGTAGAACCTGTCAACATAATTCGTAATTGGAAGACGCTTATTTATTCGGTAGGCGAGTTTTGGCTCAAAATCTTATGTGCTAAATAAATTAGTGTAAATATTTTAGGACTTACGCAAAAGTACACGCTGTAGGGGCAATTCATGAATTGCCCCTACCTGAAAATAAGGGTTTCGGCTATTGCTTGCGTAAGTCCTATATTTATGCGTTAGTGTAGTTTACCGTAGATATTGCTTTAATGGAAGGAAGCGTAGCCGCAGTTCACTGTAGGCATCGCTAACAAGTCTTTAAGTTTCTTGATTGCCTCGCCTTAAATAGCGGACTTCTTCTAACAAAATATTAAATCTCTGATCGTTTTCTTCTTGTCGTTGCTTTATTAATTCCATATCTCGCTGACTTTGAGCAGCGACTTGTAACAAAGCTTGAACAGTTACCCTCAGGCCATCAACACTATCACGCACCTCACTAACGCTTTCCCGCAGTTCAGTAACGCTTTCCCGCAGATTTTCCCGCACCTCACTAATGCTTTCCCGCAGTTCAGTAACGCTTTCCCGCAGATTTTCTCGCAGTTCAGTAATGCTTTCCCGCAGTTCAGTAACGCTTTCCCGCAGATTTTCTCGCACCTCACTAACGCTTTCCCGCAGTTCAGTAACGCTTGAAGCTAATCCATCCACCATTTCATCAGTCCATCTCTGAATCGTCATTTGATTTTTCCAAATTCAATCCAGTTTATTTTTATTCTAATTTATCGAACAGAATTCAGAATTCAGGAGTCAGAATTCAGTTGGGTATTCTGTACGACTGGCGGATGAATAATTGGGTTTAATACCCCCACCAAATTGAAAATTTGGTGGTCTTCAATCAGTGGCGGGTCTGAATCCCCCACTGATTGATAATGACTAAAGTGCTTACTAAGAATTTGCTTATAGTAATACTAGAATTGCCTAAACGGGCAAATTCAAACACTTGACAGAAACGAGAATATCTGCATCTAACAAGGCTTCGGCGATCGCACTGTTGCAGCCGCCTGACACACTCTACAAAAATTTTATTGTTAACCAATTCTTCTAGTCATAGGTAGGTTTCTACCAAGGGGATTTCTACCAAACAGTCTGATGATGGTTTCAGCAAATTGTTTATTATCGTAAAACTCATGCATCAAAGTAATGGGTTGGGAATAAAGTTTATCGCTGGAAAATATTGATTTCCAATCTAATTCGGTGCTATTAACAACTCCAATCTCTGCCATTTTTTTGAGGAATTCATAAGCAATCAAGCCTTGACCGATGGCAGATGGATGAATGCCGTCTAAACTAAATAGTCCACCTTGTCGCAGTCGCCCACTAGTGTCTGCGTGATAGTATTTGGTGTTAACTTGGGGATAGACAAACTTGAAGTATTCTGGAAAATCGTACTGGACTTCTCCAGCATTTCGCTTGAAGGCAATTTTTTGTAAAGCATCGGCAAGCTCAACAATGTGATATCGTGGTTCCGAATATTGACGGTTCTTATTTTTAACCAGTTCTCTGATGACTTGATTGTATTTACGAATACAGTCATCAATGTAGAGGGCATCTTGTAGCGTCAGGTATACGGTTCCAGTATTTCTAACTGTATCTTCTTCAAAGGGAAAATAAGTATAGTATTTGTAGTAAATGGAAGGTTTCTGTTCTCCAGGCACCTCAATTTCAGTAGTTGCGCCTACACCTTTTGCTAATGGCACAATTGTTACCAGCGGTACTGTGCCAATGAAGACATTCCATTTAGGATTGTTGTTGCCTTGCATGATTTTATCAACGCGATCGAGCAATTCTTGATATTCAGCTTCAAAATCATTGGGATGCCACAGATTCCATTTTTCTCTTACCTCACGAAATGATTGGGGGTTTTGACTTGGGTTTTTGAGAGTCTGATTTGGGTCATTGGGAGTTTGATGAATCTCTAAACTGATGACAGTTCCAAGTATATTATTTGAGCCTAACCAGAGAATTACATTCTCAACTCCTTCTGTTGTGGTTGTATGATGCTGCAACCAACGCAGTTGGCTATAGTCGTTATAGTTCGGATTTAAGGATGGGTTGAGAACTTTCAGTGCTGTTCGATAAAATGCAGCATTAGGAAGACCAAATAAATCAGGTTTGCCCTCTCCTTTTTCGTTACTAAGTTCAATTTGATCTTTACAAATTTTGGGTGTGATCATCCAAGAGTCAGCAACATCAAAACCCTGAATTGCTACGTTATGAAAAAATTCAATTCCTCCTGGATAACGGTGGTTAACGCCACCTTCTTGCCGTTCATAATAATCTTCAGCTTCATCAAGAACTCTCTCAATAGTTGGCAATATAGTCAGCCAATCTAGGCCGTTGATATCTGAACCATATTTTTTCTCTAAACGCCGTAAAATCTTCTCAAGATTAACTGGTAGTCCGCCCATCAACCATTCAGGATAGAGATATTCACCACCAACTTGTAGCCCCATTGACTTCGCAATCAAAGTTGAAAAACAAAGGTCTGTCCGGGCTGCTGCCAAAGACATAAAGCCTTGAGAAATACTGTCACCAATTGTAAAGAGTTTCATAAGTTTTCCTAAATTTTATAAAGCGATCGCCCACACCTGAGTCACAAGCGTGGGCGATTCGTTTCTACAATTTACAGCAAATTTTTCTGAATTCTGAATTCTGAATTCTGAAGTTTTCTGTAGCTAAACAACAGCAGATACTTGTTGCTTAAAGAAAGCTTCTAAAACTCTTTCTGCTATTTGATGACTAGTCAAACCTAACGCTGTCTTCGATTCATTTGGTTCAGCATGGTCTACTAACACATCTGGTACACCAAAACGCTTGACAGGAACGAGAATATCTGCATCTAACAAGGCTTCGGCGATCGCACTACCAAAGCCACCCATGACACAGCCTTCTTCTAAGGTGACAACCCGGCCAATTTTCTTAGCTAAGGGCAAAATCAACTCGGTATCCAAAGGCTTCACAAAACGGGCATTAATTACAGTTGCTTCAATGCCATGTTCGCTCAAGATTTCCGCAGCTTGCATCCCCGGATAAACCATTGTGCCATAGCCGACGATTAACACGTCATCACCTGTACGCAGAATTTCGCCTTTGCCAATTTCCAAGGGTTCCCAGCCTTCTTCCATCAAAGGCACGCCGTAGCCATTGCCACGCGGGTAACGCATGGCGATGGGGCTGCTGGTATGGTTAACGCCAGTTACTAACATGCGTTGCAGTTCTGCTTCGTCTTTGGGCGCCATCACTACTATGTTCGGAATGCAACGTAGATAAGCGATGTCATACATACCTTGGTGGGTAGGGCCATCGGAACCAACAATTCCTGCCCTGTCTAAGCAAAAGAAGACTGGTAAATTTTGGATGCAGACATCGTGAACGATCTGGTCGTAAGCGCGTTGCAAGAAGGTAGAATATATGGCGGCAATGGGGCGCATTCCTTCGGTTGCTAGTCCGGCTGCTAAAGTGACAGCGTGTTGTTCAGCAATGCCGACATCTACATATTGATTGGGCAGTTTTGCTTGCAGTTTATCTAAACCCGTTCCCGTTGCCATGGCCGCAGTAATGCCGATGATTTTCGGGTTTTGTTCGGCAAGTTTCACTAAAGTATGAGCAAAGACTTTGGCGTAAGCTGGTGGTTTGGGTTTGCTGGAGGGAATAGCTTTGCCAGTTGTTAAATTGAAAGGGCTTTGGGCGTGGTAACCTACTTGGTCTTGTTCAGCAATTTCATAGCCTTTGCCTTTGACTGTTGCCACATGTACCAAAACTGGGCCTGTTATTTGATGTGCTTGTTGGAAAGTGGCAATCAATTCTTCTAAATTATGCCCATCCACTGGGCCGATGTAAGTAAAACCGAGTTCTTCAAATACTGCACCTACCTTGGGAACAGCCAACCGCTTCATACCTTCTTTGATGCGTCCCAGTTCCGGAGACAAAGATTCACCAACGAAAGGAATTTGCTTGAGTTGTTCTTCAAGATTATCTTTAATAAATTGCACCGGTTGGCTGAGGCGCATTTTGTTCAGATAGCGGGGAATCGCACCCACATTGGGAGATATGGACATTTCATTGTCGTTGAGAACAACTAATAAATTAGTTTTCGGCAAGTGTCCAGCATGGTTGATGGCTTCTAAAGCCATACCCCCTGTCAGTGCGCCATCACCAATGACAGCCACAGCTTTAAATTTTTCGCCTTTTAAATCTCGCGCCAAAGCCATACCGAGTGCTGCTGAGATGCTTGTGGAAGCATGTCCCGCACCAAAATGATCGAATTTGTTTTCACAACGCTTGAGATAACCTGCAACTCCGTCCTTTTGTCTGAGGGTGTGGAAGGAATCGTAACGTCCTGTAAGTAGTTTGTGGGGATAAGCTTGGTGTCCTACATCCCAAATGACTTTATCCCGATCTAAGTCCAGTGTTTGATAAAGTCCTAGTGTCAATTCTACGACACCCAACCCCGGCCCCAAATGTCCACCATTAACTGCTACGGTTTGGAGATGCTTATCTCGAATTTGACGGGCAATTTGTTGCAGTTGTCGAACGGATAAACCGTGCAACTGATTGGGATGAGTTATTTCGCTCAGATGCATATTACAGGGTTTTCCTCTCTAATTTCTGGTTTCGGTATCTTGATTTTCCCACGGTCGGGTTATCCACATAATTAGACTGTTACATTGTTACTAAGTTGTAGCGGAAAGTATAACTTCGTAATCGATCGCGCCTAAAAATGTGTTAAGGATTAACAATTCGTCAACAATATAATTCAGTCCTGACTGTGAATTCTCAACTTCAGTAGAACGTATTTTAACGTTCTCTGGCTCATGTGTTGACCATAGCTTTATCAGTTAAATTACTTATTATTACCTCCAAAATCAGTAATTAATTAGTAAATTAAAATTCACAAACATCATAAAATTTTATCATATTTTTTTTATAATTGGCAAATCAGATGACCAAAAGTACCACAAAACAAGGTTTTTTAATCAAATAATGGAATTTATGCTATCAAAATATACTGAAATAGCTGGGAAATAATTTTTGTATAAAGCGAGAATCTACAAAAATAAATGAAGTATAAATTATTACTTTTATTGGGTAGCCATTGGTCACCAAGTTAGTCTACTGCTAATGAATACGGGCTTTACATCGTCAAGGAACCACCGTAACAGAACCCAGAGAATATTGTTGACATCACAGAGTCAGGGCGATCGCCTTTAGCAGCAACTTCATTCCCAGCAATTTTCAGGTAAATAGGCCACGCGGTAGGGGCGAACGGCCGTTCGCCCCTACGACAGATGTGGTTCAATTTTCACCAATCTATCGGCAAACCCAACTGGTCTAAAGTAGTGCCATCTTGCAAAAGTGGCTGAATATCGCTGTCTATTTGAATACGGCCATCAGATAGTACCAAAGCGCGTTGAGTAACTCTGCCTAGCCAATGCAGATCGTGAGAGGCAATTAATATTACTTCCACGGGCAACCCGAACAATACTTGTGCTAAATGACGCCGCCATGCTGGATCGAGACCGTTGGTTGGCTCATCCAAAATCAGAATTGTCGGTTCTAGGGCTAAAATTGCGGCTAGGGCGGCGAGGCGTCTTTGTCCACCGGAGAGTTCGTGGGCGGAACGATTGGCGTAGGCTTCTAGACCAAAATCTGCTAACAACTGGCGGGCGCGATCGCTAGCCTCTGCTGCTGACATACCATAGTTGCGTGGCCCAAAAGTCACATCTTCTAAGATGGTGGGCATAAATAGTTGGTCGTTGGCATCTTGGAAGCTAAAACCAATTTGACGACGTATTTGTGGTAAAGTTTTTGGTTGTACGGGGATGCCATTAATCGTAATTTTTCCAGATTGCGGTTCTTTTAAGCCGATTAAGTTCTCCAATAATGTGCTTTTTCCGGAACCGGTAGCTCCCATCAACGCCACGCGATCGCCTCTATTCAAAGTAAAAGAAATTCCTTGTAATACTGGTTCTTGACGGGAATATGCATACACCAAGTTCTCAACCTCGACTACAGCAGCGTGGGGTTTATCAATTGATGGTTGGGAATTAGAAGTTAAAGATTTCAAAATTTACCTATGTGGAAAATGGGAAATTTGTAGAGACGCGATTCATCGCGTCTGTGGTCAATCGGTTAAATTTTGTAAGAACTTAGGGTGATCGCAGCAGCGATCGCCCAAGCTAATAACAGGGCAAAGCGCTCTTTTGGCCTGAGGGTAGAATCTACGGGCAATTGTCCGTTGTAACCACGAGCTACCATTGCTGCATAAACTCGTTCTGCTCTATCTAAACTGCGGAGATACAAAGCTCCAATCATGGCAGCACTAGTGTAGCGCAGCCATGCCGCAGTTCCAGTCAGACCTCGTAATTGAGCGCTACGCTGCATCCGTGTTACTTCTGAGAGCAAAATCTCCATATATTGCCCAGCTAGGAGCAAGTTTTCTTTGATTGGTGCCGGTAAGGGTAAGCTTTTGAGGGCAATGCCGAAACTGTGCGGTGGTAAAGTTAACAAAAAACTATTCATGGTAATCAGACAAACCAGGGAACGAACTAGTAAAAAACTGGCTCGTTCCCATCCCAAGGGTAATGTCAGCAATGATAAAAAAATCAATTCAGTACCGAGTAATCCTCCCAACTGGCGAATTGATACGCGCAACAGCCAAGCCCACAAAAGTGCGATCGCCCCATACACACTCAGCCCATACCAAGCATGATGCTTTAATAAAGCTGCCCCCACCACAATTGCGAGAGACAGTTGCAAACGTAGCGGTAAGGAAAGTTTAAGCATTCTTCGGTTTCACTATCTTGGCAATGCCAAAGGCAACAGCAAAGCAAACCGCAGCCCCCACAAGTCCAGCGATACTAGTACCAATTGCCCCCAAACCCTCAATTCCATAGTCAGCTAGGGGAGTCGGTACAATTATCCGTACTTTGTCGGCTAAGTCAATGAAGCCTAAGTTTTCAGCAACTTTCTCTAAACCATCAGGCCATGCCGAGGCAAACAGTGATAATACTCCTGCAATTAAAAAAATACTGACAACGGGTATTGACCATCCACGAAATTCGTGCTGTTCTCCTGGTAACAAATCTGGTCTAGCTGTGGCTAAGTAAGCCAGTACGCCGCCGGTAATCAGTCCTTCACCAATGCCAATCAGAATGTGTACCCCAGTCATGGCTGGTAAAACTATGGCTACCGACGCAGTTCCAGAGAGGGCTAATTCAATGGCTGCTGCTACGGCAGCTACCACTACACTCACGCCTGCTGCAATGCCGGCAGCTAATGGCAAACGTCCTTTAGAACCGCCAAATAACCGCTGCAAGGTTTGGGTCAAAATCCAGCCTACCCAAACCCCAATGACTGCCATGTTCAAAATATTTGCGCCCAATGCCGTAATTCCACCATCGGCAAACAGCACGGCTTGAATAATTAAAACCGTAGCAATACACAGCATCCCTGCCCAAGGACTGCCCAAAACGATCGCCGCTAAGGTTCCCCCCAACAAGTGACCGCTTGTACCTCCTGCTACCGGAAAATTAACCATCTGGGCAGCGAAAATAAAGGCGGTGGTTAGCCCCAGCAAGGGAGCGCGACGAACACCAAAGGCCTCTTGCGATCGCCCTAAGGCAATAAAAAGTGCTGCTACACTCGCTAAACTAGTAGCCCCTGCTACTGGCACAGAAACAAATCCATCAGGAATATGCATAACTTTCCCTGTATTTTTAGATATTTATTTACTCAAAACAAGCCTAAATTCACAGCATTAAATTAATAAAAAACAGAATTTGTCTCCCTTTTGCAATGCCCCATTGGGGGATTTTATTGTGCTACTTTTGACAGATTTACAATACAATAAATACTGGTTACCACACTGGTTTTTTTGTTTTTATTAATTTTTGTCAATTTTAATTTTAGATATACTACCAAATTTTAATCGATGATTGCAAAATTCCAAACATCTCGATGAATCTCTGCATTCATAGCCTGACGAAACTTGAAAAATAGCTATCAACAGATCGGATGTTATTTATCAAGCAAAAATCAAATTACTTTAGGTGTCGGTGTGACTTTTCTGCTCAAGCTTTTACTTTTATTTAACAAAAGTTAGATCCCTGACTTCTCAAAGAAGTCGGGGATCTGGACACCGAAAATTTTCACAAATCAAATAAGATTGCTAAAGCACTTATTGGCAACGATTAAAGTAAACCCTGCTGATTCTGGCTCTTTTACTTGAAATTTATGTAAATTTTATTTTTGCTCGCTTGACACTTATGGAAAAGAAGTGATTTTTGCAGAAATATTTTTTTTGTTAAAAAAATATTAATTTATGATATATAAGGATATACAAGTTATAAATTATAATTGGCAAACTATATCTAAAAATGTTGAAATCAGTCCGGAATTTCAATAATTGCAAATTTTCACAAATTAAATATGATTGCTATGTTTAAATTACTAAATAGTAAAATTTTTGATATTTACTTAATTCAACTTCATCAACATTGCCAGGGTTATATAGCCCTTGGCAATCAAACGAGGTACAGAAATTTGTAGGGGCGCAAAGCTTTGCGCCCCTACCAAATACCTCACGCTTATTGGGAAATGCTATAGGTCAAAAAACTCTGGACTTTCGATCGCCAATGCGATAAAACTCTCTGCTGCTTGAGTAAGTCATGAATTATTAGCTGTAATCATAATGAAATAAATGATTTATAAGATTTACAAATAGTGCATTTGTTGACTCAGATAAGTTAATGGCACACCGTGTTTGTACTTGTATAAATAACTATAAGCCACTAAATAAAGATTACTATAGGAATAGCTAGCAAAATATGAATTTTAGATGAATTTAGTAAAAATACTGGAAATTAACGTGCGGAAATTACTAAACTTTCATAGTAGTCAACTGTAACAAAAGTCATCAGAAAGCATTGAATCAACAAAGCCAGCAGATGTTCGGTTCCATTAATTCCAGCATCTACCAACCTTGTTATGTTATTTGAAATATGAAAACAAATTCATCCAACTCACTATTAACAGTTCCAACTGGTGTACTGAAGATTTCAGAATTTCCTCCTCAGCATGTGGATATAAGTAGCCAAACTATCCACCTTTCTCTGGTGATCCCTACTTATAAAGAGCGTGACAACATCCAGAAGATAGTTAGTATTTTAAGTCAGATACTAGATGAATCTATTCCAGGAAGTTATGAACTAATTGTGGTAGATGATGATAGTCCAGACAGGACTTGGGAAATAGCACAATCTTTGACGACAGAATATCCGCAGTTGCGGGTGATGCGACGCCAAGACGAACGGGGGTTATCTTCAGCAGTGATTCGTGGCTGGCAAGCAGCAACAGGAAACGTGTTGGGGGTAATTGATGGAGATTTGCAGCATCCACCAGAGGTGCTGATGCAACTGTTACGTAATATTGAGCAGGGAGCAGATTTGGCAGTAGCCAGTCGTCATGTGGAAGGTGGCGGTGTTAGTAGTTGGAGTGTTGTCAGGCGTTTCTTGTCCCGTGGCGCTCAATTGTTAGGCTTGATTATCTTACCGGGTGTACTAGGAAGAGTTTCCGACCCCATGAGTGGTTATTTTATGGTGCGGCGGAGTGCGATCGCCAATGCAATACTCAATCCAGTAGGATACAAAATTCTCTTAGAGGTAATTGGACGAGGCAAAGTCAGCCAACTAGCCGAAGTTGGGTATGTATTTCGGGAACGTACAGAGGGTGAAAGTAAAGTCACATGGAAACAATATATAGATTACATCCACCACTTAGTGCGGTTGCGGCTTTCAACAGGCAGGGTAGGACGATTTAAAAGAAAAGTTAATTTTCCCGTTGGTCGATTCATCCGCTTTGGTTTGGTTGGCTTGAGTGGCGTATTTGTCGATATGGCAATGCTTTACTTACTGAGCGATCCCACTACCTTAGCTTGGCCGTTGACACGCAGCAAAATTCTTGCCGGTGAAATTGCAATTTTAAATAATTTCTTATGGAATGACGCTTGGACATTTGCCGATGTCAGCGCCAAACAACAAGAATGGCATCAACGCGGCAAACGGTTTATCAAATTTAATGTCATTTGCCTTGCCGGACTCATATTAAATGTACTGGTATTAAATTTAGTCTTTAATTTCCTAATTCCGAACCGTTATATTGCTAATCTAATTGCGATCGCAGTTGCTACAATCTGGAATTTCTGGGTGAATTTAAAACTCAGCTGGCGCGTCACAGATGTGAAATAGTCACAACGAGGGATTTGAGATTTTGATTTTTGTTTTTAGATTTTAGAACGAACTGAAATCTAAAACGTCAAATCTACAAATCCATGAGTGTGAGGCCTAGCTATGAAGGTTTTTTTTGGGGACACATACTATTTTTGCAAAAAGATTATCTTATTGTTACGCGTTTACGCAGACCAGATTCTGCCTTTGAGGCATAAAAAATCTGTCCCGCAACAGATATCTTTGCACAAATGGTATGACCCCGTTTTTCCTAGCTGGTTTCATCCGTTGATGTGGTTCATTATCGGTTTTGGCTTGCGTCTAACCAACTTGACAGCAAAGCCTCCTTGGACTGATGAATTTTCCACCTTAGTTTTTAGTTTGGGGAATAATTTTTTAGGAATACCTTTAGATCGAGCGATCGCAGCTGATATCCTATTGGAGGCGCTACAACCAAACCCAGCTGCTAATATTGGTGATGTAATTCAAAACTTAGTTACACAAGATACCCATCCACCGTTGTATTTTGCACTAGCTCACCTGTGGATGAAATTATTTCCCAGCGAAGGAGGATTAGTATCCTTATTTGCGGCTCGATCTTTACCAGCTTTTATTGGTGCTATCTCCATACCTTGTGTTTATTTATTAGGAAAAATAGCCTTTCGTTCGTCATTAGTAGGAAATTGGACTGCTGCCATCATGGCAGTATCACCCTACCCAATCTTTTTGGCACAAGAAGCACGCCATTACACCTTAGCAGCCTTGTGGGTAATTGGTTCTCTCACCTGCCTAGTAATTGCGATACGTCATCTACAAAACCGCACCCTATTACCGTTATGGGTAGCACTTACTTGGGTAGAAATTAACGCTTTGGGTTTTGCAACTCATTACTTTTTTAGCCTTACCCTCTGCACCGAAGCTGTAGTTTTGATGTTCTTGGCTTGGCATCAAAAACAAACTCAGGCAAAATTTTCTCTGCTGTTTTCCTCTAGCTGGCAGCGCATCTATGCAGTTGCTACAGGTACTTTTGTGGCAAGCTTAATTTGGTTGCCAATTTTTTTAGAAAATAGAAATCGGGATAATTTGACCGAGTGGATTCGAGGTTCGCGTGAGGGACTAGATTGGATCAGTCCAATTTTTCAAGCTTTAGGAACATTGATTACAATGATTTCGTTGTTACCAGTTGAATCTGCACAACTATTAATTGTGATTCCTTCCGGACTGGTGATGATAATTTTCTTTATTTGGGCAATCCCAATTTTAGTGCGTGGGATTAAAATTCAACTACAACACCCAGAAAACCGGATAATGATTCAGGTGCTAGGTGGAGTTGCTATCAGCGCGATCGCTTTATTCTCGATCTTCACCTACTTTTTAGGCATTGACCTAACCAGGGGCGCTCGTTATCACTTTATTTATTTTCCCACACTCATTGTTTTAGTAGGGGCAAGTTTGGCAGTTTGTTGGCATTCCCCACAAAAATTAATCGTTAAAAGCATCGGAACATGGGCAATAAATGGGAAAAAAGCTGCAATTTTAATTTTGTTAATGGCATTTTTCAGCGCAATTACAGTATTGTGCAACCTTGGCTATCAAAAATATTATCGCCCAGACCTTTTTGTACAATTAATTCAACAAATATCTCCAGTACCAAGATTAATTGCCACCACTCATAAAACTCATGTACACACCGGGGAAATGATGGGAATAGCTAGGGAAATGAAACTTGCAAATTCACCTGAAAATTCTCTATTTCTCCTTGCCCATCAAGACCAAAACCCGAACACTTCTAGCATTGCTCTGGAAAATACTTTAAAAACACTACCACGGCCTTTTGACTTGTGGTTAGTAAACTTTCACGCCCCCATAGCAGAAGCCGTTAAAACATGTGTTGTATCTGATACTCAATCTTTACCAAACGTAGACGGCTATGAATATCAACTTTATCATTGCCAAGGGGGATGAGGGGGATGAGGGGGATGAGGGAGATGAGGGGGATGAGGGGGATGAGGGAGTGTGGGAAGTGTGGGGGGAAAAAGAATTTATGCTTCCTCCCACACTCCAAACTCCTAACTCCTAACTCCTAACTCCTAACTCCTAACTCCTAACTCCTAACTCCTAACTCCTAACTCCTAACTCCTAACTCCTAACTCCTAACTCCTAACTCCTAACTCTTAACTCCTAACTCCTAACTCCCCACTCCCAATTGCATCTTGTGGAAGTTCCTCAAATATTGATATCCATAGGAGACTAGAGAAAGAACAAGAAAACATATCTGACACGTTTTTAAGCAGCAAAGGCTTTTCGTAATTAAGGAGGATTTATGCGTGCAGTACTAATGGCAGGCGGTTCGGGAACGCGGCTTCGTCCGTTAACTTGCGATCTGCCCAAACCGATGGTGCCTATCCTCAATCGACCAATTGCCGAACATATTATCAATCTCCTCAAAAGACATCAAATTACCGAAGTTATTGCGACATTGCATTATTTACCTGATGTCTTGCGAGATTATTTTCAAGACGGCAGCGATTTTGGTGTCCAAATGACCTACGCTGTGGAAGAAGATCAGCCTTTGGGTACAGCCGGTTGTGTGAAAAACATTGCCGAACTTCTAGATGAAACTTTTTTAGTGATTAGCGGCGATAGCATAACAGATTTTGACCTCACAGCAGCGATCGCATTTCACAAACAAAAGCAATCAAAAGCTACTTTGATTTTAACCAGGGTTCCTAACCCCATTGAATTTGGGGTGGTGATTACCGATGAAGAACAACGAATTCGGCGATTTTTAGAAAAACCCTCTACTAGTGAAATTTTTTCCGATACCGTCAACACTGGTACTTACATTCTCGAACCAGAAGTTTTGGAATATCTGCCAGCCAATACTGAATCGGACTTTTCCAAAGATTTATTCCCTTTGCTTTTAGCAAAAGATCAGCCAATGTATGGTTACATTGCTGAAGGTTACTGGTGCGATGTCGGTCACTTGGATGCCTATCGGGAAGCTCAGTATGATGCACTAGACCAGAAAGTGCAACTAGATTGCGCCTACAAAGAAGTTTCTCATAAGTTATGGATCGGTCAAAATACTTATATTGACCAAACGGCTGTAATTGAAACCCCAGCGGTGATTGGTGACAACTGCCGCATCGGCGCAAGAGTCCAAATTGAGGCAGGAACGGTAATTGGCGATAATGTGACTATTGGCGCTGATGCTAATCTCAAACGTCCCATCGTCTGGAATGGAGCAATCATCGGCGAAGAAGCACATCTTTCCGCCTGTGTAATTTCCCGTGGTACTCGTGTAGACCGCCGCGCCCATGTATTAGAAGCTGCTGTTGTGGGTTCGCTTTCTACGGTGGGAGAAGAAGCTCAAATTAGCCCTGGTGTCCGTGTTTGGCCGAGTAAGAAGATTGAATCAGGTGCCGTTTTAAACATTAACTTGATTTGGGGAAATATTGCCCAGCGGAATTTATTCGGGCAACGTGGCGTCCAAGGATTAGCTAATATTGACATCACCCCAGAATTCGCGGTGAAATTGGGAGCTGCTTACGGTTCTACCTTGAAACCCGGTTCTAAAGTAACAGTTTCCCGCGACCAACGTAATATTTCTCGAATGGTAACGCGATCGCTCATTGCTGGTTTGATGTCTGTAGGTATTGATATTCAAAACCTGGATGCGACAGCTATTCCCATCGCCCGCACCGTTATACCCATCATGGCAGTAGCAGGTGGTATCCATGTGCGCGTACACCCCGATCGCCCTGACTACATTTTGATTGAATTCATGGATACTAAGGGCATTAATATCACCAAAGCCCTAGAAAAGAAAATTGAAGGGGCTTACTTTAAAGAAGATATGCGGCGGGCGCTAATTCATGAAATTGGCGATGTATCTTACCCCAGCCAAGTCATTGACAGCTACTGCACTGCTTTTGAAAAACTTTTGCATGTCCATACACTCCGCAATAGTCGGGCAAAAGTGGTGATTGATTATGTTTATGCCGTATCTGGGGCAGTTTTACCCCAAATGTTAGATAAATTTGGCGCTGACGCGGTGGTATTGAATGCCAGTGTCAATAAAACCGCCATGTCAGTAACTGACCGCGAAGGACTGCTGACTCAATTAGGTCATGTGGTGGAAGCGCTGAAAGCTAACTTTGGTGTCCAAGTATCAGCTAACGGGGAACAGCTAATTTTAGTTGATGAATCAGGCTACCCAATTCGCGGGGAAATGTTAACAGCCCTGATGGTAGACATGATTTTAACTGCTAATCCCAGAGGTACAGTAGTAGTTCCAGTTCATGCTTCCAGTGCCATTGAACAAGTCGCCCGTCGCCATGATGGCAGAGTAATTCGCACCAAAGCCAATCCTACAGCTTTGATGGAAGCTTGTCAGAAAAATCCGAATGTGGTGTTAGGAGGTAGTGGAGAAACTGGTTTTATTTTCCCGCAATTGCATCCAGGATTTGATTCCATGTTCTGCATTGCGAAGATAATTGAGATGTTAACAATACAAGAGCGATCGCTTGCTACTGCAAGGTCAGAATTGCCCCGCGTAATTCACAAAACTTATACAGTCCGCTGTCCTTGGACAGCCAAAGGTGCTTTAATGCGTTACTTGGTGGAAACTCACCCAGCCCAAAATCTAGAACTCATCGATGGTGTGAAAATTTGCCAACCCTACGATGACAGTTGGCTATTAGTTTTACCAGATGCCAGCGAACCATTAGTGCATTTGTATGCAAATAGCAACGATCGCGATTGGGTAGATGAGACTGTAAGAAACTACCGCACCCGTGTTCAGACTTTTGTGGAAAGACAAGAAGAATATCAACCAGCTGAAGTTTAATTCGTAATGACGCTCATGGACTCGCTACCGCTGCGCTAACGTAATTCGTAATTCGTAATTAAAGAATTCAATTACGAATTACGAATTAGCAATTACGAATTATTATTTAGGGCATTCTGGTAAACTTCTCTCGGCATAATTGCAATCGAAATAAATTAAAGCTTCCCTAGTAGAATCGAATTCTCTAGTTGTAGTCTGTGGGCTACTTGCGGGACTTGCTTCGTATAACCAAATTTTTAAGTAGTAAGTGCTATTATCATCGCTAGACCATAATTCATAACGGTAATTACCTCCCGAACCCTGACTATTTAAATAGTCCGCTAGTGCTGTATTTGATGTAGACACAAATGTAAATCCACTCACAACAGAAATTGCAGCTACTTTTAGTATTTGAATTAATTTCATATATCCACCAAAAACTAACTTTATCCAGCTTCTTTTACCGATGTATTTTTTGAAATCAGTAATCATCGGGAATATTCTGTGAGGATATCGTAAGGCACTTATATAGCTGTAACCCACTTCTTGTTCGGGTGGAATCAATCCCGCCCGCCTTTTGGCTTTGTTTCTTGAAAGGCGTTACAAAACTTTACTCATTTTAAATGACAAAACTTTTCAATAAGTCTGGTAGTATATCCTCAGGCTTATTGAAATAGATATTCATTAAGCCAGCTAGTTGCAAACTTTTTCAGGAGATAAGGCCATGACAAGCGTGGCTGTTCAAACATCGGAGTCGATTCCCTGGTGGGCAGGGAACGCTCGCTTAACCAACCTCTCAGGACGGCTTTTAGGCGCTCACGTTGCTCATGCCGGGTTAATTGTTCTCTGGGCTGGTGCAACCACCCTATTTGAACTTGCCCACTTCAATCGAGCGCAACCAATGTACGAACAGGGCTTGATTTTATTGCCACATCTGGCAACCCTTGGTTGGGGTGTAGGCAGTGGTGGACAAATAGTAGATACCTATCCCTATTTCGTAATTGGAGCGTTGCACCTGATTAGCTCCGCTTTTCTGGGACTTGGCGGCATCTTCCATGCCCTACGTGGCCCCGCCATCCTAGAAGAGAGATTTTCCTTTTTTGGCTATCGCTGGGAAGATGCTAATAAAATGACGACGATTCTAGGTATTCACCTAGTATTGCTCGGTTTGGGAGCTGGGTTACTGGTTGCCAAAGCGATGTTTTTTGGCGGCTTGTACGATTCTACGGTGCGTGAGGTACGGGTAATTTCTCACCCAACTTTGAATTCAGCCGTGATTTTTGGCTATTTATTCGGTGGTGGTGGCAAACACTGGATTGCTGGAGTCAATAACCTAGAAGATTTGGTTGGTGGTCACATTTGGGTGAGTATTCTCTGCATTGCCGGTGGTATCTGGCACATTACTACTCAACCTTTCGGCTGGGCAAAACAGCTTTTTATCTGGTCGGGAGAAGCCTACCTTGCTTACAGCTTGGGTGCTTTAGCTCTCATGGGTTTCATTGCGGCTTATTTTGTCTCAGTCAACACACTAGCTTACCCACCCGAATTTTATGGCCCAGCGTTGAGTATTGGGTTTGACCGTTTTCCCTATTTCCAGAGTGGAAACTTATTATCCTCTCGCGTTTGGCTGGCCAATAGTCACTTTTGGTTAGGCTTTTTCTTTCTGCAAGGACATCTCTGGCACGCCCTACGCGCTGCTGGATTTGACTTCCGCGCTTTGAGAGTCATAGGTTCAACTCGTGGGGAGGCAATTTAACAATGACAACTGCAACGATAAACTCCCAAGAATCAAGTTGGTGGGCTGGCAATGCCCGGTTTATTAACTTGTCGGGTAAGCTTTTAGGCGCTCATGTTGCTCATGGTGGGTTGATTGTCCTCTGGGCAGGAGCAATGACTTTGTTTGAAATCACCAAATACGACTCTGCCCGACCGATGTATGAGCAGGGGTTAATTTTACTGCCCCATCTAGCAACTTTGGGATTTGGTGTTGGTGATGGCGGCCAAATTATTGATACCTATCCCTATTTTGTCATTGGTGTTTTACATCTGATTAGTTCTGCCGTACTTGGTGCTGGTGGGATTTATCATACCGTTTTAGGCCCGGAAGTGTTGGCTGAAAATACCTCATTTTTTGGCTTTTTTGGCTACGACTGGAAAGATAAAGACAAGATGACCACCATCATCGGTATTCATCTGCTGTTGTTGGGGTTCGGGGCTTGGTTATTGGTGGCAAAAGCTTTATTTTGGGGTGGCATTTACGATCCGGCAGTGGCATCTGTACGAGTAATTACTGAACCAACTGTTAACCCTGGTCGGATTTTTGGCTATCTTTTTGGTGCTTTTGGCGAACAGGGAATGGCAGTAGTTAACAACCTAGAAGATGTCATCGGTGGGCATATTTGGGTAGGAATACTTTGTATTGCTGGAGGATTTTGGCACATTCTCACCAAGCCTTTTCCTTGGGCAAAAAAGGTATTGTTTTGGTCTGGTGAAGCTTACCTATCCTATAGTCTGGGCGCTTTGGCTTACATGGGTTTGTTGGCTGCGTACTTTGTGACCGTAAATGATACCGTCTATCCCACAGTTTTCTATGGGCCGTTGGGATTGAGTACCACTGCATCAGGAGTAATTACGGTTCGTACTTGGCTAGCAACCAGTCACTTTGCTCTGGCAGTTGTATTTTTAGCTGGTCATATTTGGCACGCGCTGAGGGTGCGTGTCATAGCGGCTGGACTTGATTTTCAACAGGGAGTTGTTAATGCTGCGGGGATGCCGGAAATCGGAAATTTTCACACGCCAGTGAATGCTTCTGATGTCACGCTGAACTTGTTAGCAAATCTTCCTATTTACCGTCAAGGGTTATCTCCCTTTTCACGGGGTCTGGAAATTGGCATGGCGCACGGCTATTTCTTGATTGGGCCGTTTGTCAAACTGGGACCATTGCGAGATACGGAGTTAGCAAACCAAGCAGGGCTACTTGCCACAATCGGTTTGTTGTTAATTTTATCAATTTGCCTGTGGCTGTATGGCAGTGTATCTTTCCAAGGGCGCAAACCTGCCCAAGGGGAACTACCGGACAACTTGAAAACAGCTAAGTCTTGGAGTGAATTTAATGCTGGGTGGACGGTAGGTAGCTGTGGAGGAGCTTTATTTGCTTTCCTGTTGTTAACCAATAGCAGTTTATTTTTCTGAGTTGCAGAAACTATACCATTTTGGATTTTAGATTTTTGATTGAGGTTCAAATTGGTATAGGTATCATTGCGTCAATTATTGCGATCGCGCAGCCTCTCCGAAAGAGAATCGCCAATCCATAATTATGAGGTGTCAACATGTCGAAAAAAATTGGTCTGTTCTACGGTACTCAAACTGGCAACACTGAATCTGCTGCTGAACAAATTCGGGATGAGTTTGGTGGTGATGTTGTAACATTACATCCGATTTACGAAGCGGATACTTCCACTTTTGATGAGTATGAATTGGTAATTGTTGGCTCTCCCACTTGGGATATTGGTCAACTCCAAAGCGATTGGGAAAGCTTTTTACCAGATTTAGATCAAATAGATTTTAGTGGCAAATTGGTTGCTTATTTTGGTGATGGAGACCAATTTGGTTATGCAGATAACTTCCAGGATGCAATGGGAATTCTGGAAGAAAAAATTTCTCAGCGGGGTGGTAAAACTGTTGGTTATTGGTCAACAGATGGGTATGACTTTAATGAATCTAGAGCTGTGAAAAATGGCAAGTTTGTTGGGCTGGCACTTGATACAGGTAGCCAATCTGATTTAACAGATGAGCGAATTAAAACTTGGGTTGCTCAGTTAAAGACAGAATTTGGTTTGTAAAAATTAAGGGCGTACAGCTGTACGCCCCTACAGAAATTGATAATTTAGAAGCTATAGGTATTTATGTCTGATTCATTTGATGTTTTGTGGTTAAGTGCTAGTCCTGTTTTGCAGCGTTTCGATCAACCATTACTTAAATATTTATCTAGGCATCTGAGAATCGCTCACTGGGAATACCAGCAAAGTATAGATGAAGGCAGTTCCATAGACCAAGCTGTGGAGTTGGTGTATGAATTTTTGGAATGCTGCGATCGCCCTGTGCATTTAGCAGGTCATGGTATGGGTGGTACAATCGCTTTAAGCTTTGCGCGGCGCTTTCCCCAAAAAGTGCGATCGCTAACTCTACTCGCCGTAGCATCCCAACCTGCCAACACTTGGCACGCTCACTATTATTTTCAACGACAACTTTTTAGCATTAGCCGTGAGCAAATTTTGGCAAGCACAGCTCGCAGTCTTTTTGGAAATCAACCACCCCATACTACTAAAAAGTTAGTAGCTGCTTTAGATAAAGATTTAGAACAATCTCCCACGCCACACTCTTTATTTAAGTTAGTTTATTTACCCAAAGGTGGAGTTTCTATGCCAATGATGATATGTGGCAGCAAGACCGATCCAATTGTCAATTCACCTGCATTACATGACTGGATGAATTGGTTAAAGCCAGAAGATAACCTCTGGGAATGCCCACAAGGATATCATTTTTTTCACTACTTTTATCCTCAAGAAGTTGGCGAACAAATTTTGAGTTTTTGGCAACGCCAAAATTTGCATTTGTTAGAAGCATCTGCACTATCTTTTAGCACTTCTACAAGTGCATGATATCAAAATCCTTGTAGAGACGTTGCATTGCAACGTCTCTACATCTGGATTCATACTGCTAGCAAAAACTGATATTTGCTAGTAATTTGATCGGTGGTAATTAATACTGTCGCTCTATTTGTGCTGCTTAATTTTTTCTCTATTTTTGATGATTACGTTTTGTAAAGAGAAGCAGCTAATAAGAAATATTTTCAATAAACTAAATTTGTAATCTCAATAATTAGTGATGTCTGACGACAATCAGTAACGCCTGCGGTGAAGTGAAAGAAGCTCTCCAAGTTATGTAAATGCTTCACATCTGAGCCTACGGCAACTGATTTCCTTGCACTAACGGGACATTTAACTGCGTAAACAAGAACTAACTAATTGAGTATTCCTAGCAACAACTACGAACTAGCTAAACAATGCAGACATACGGCAATCCCAACGTCGAATTTGATTGGTGGAATGGTAACGCCCGCTTCGCCAACCTCTCTGGCTTATTTATCGGCGCTCATGTGGCACAAGCAGCGCTGACAACACTCTGGGCTGGGGCGTTTACATGGTTTGAAATCTCTCGCTACAACCCTGATGTACCGATGGGGGAACAGGGACTAATTTTGTTACCCCACTTAGCTACTTTGGGTTTTGGTGTGGGCGCAGGTGGTCAGGTAGTCGATACTTATCCCTATTTTGTAATCGGCGCTTTGCATTTAATTTCTTCAGCAGTGCTTGGTGCAGGGGCACTTTTCCACACCTTCAAAGCTCCAAAAAACTTAAAAGACGCCACCGGTCGCGCTCGTAAATTTCACTTTACATGGGACGACCCGAAAAAACTTGGTTTTATCTTAGGACATCACCTGATTTTCTTAGGGGTAGGTGCTTTACTTCTAGTCGGAAAAGCGATGTTTTGGGGAGGAATATACGACTCCACAATTCACGATGTCCGAGTTGTCACCGACCCCACCCTCAACCCATTGGTCATCTATGGCTATCAAACCCATTTTGCTAGTGTTAACAACTTAGAAGATTTAGTGGGTGGCCATATTTATGTAAGCTTATTACTAATTGGCGGTGGTATTTGGCACATTCTAATAGAGCCTTTACCTTGGGCGAAAAAGCTTTTAATCTTCTCCGGTGAAGCGATTCTTTCCTATTCATTAGGTGGTATTGCCTTAGCGGGATTTGTTGCAGCTTATTTTTGTGCAGTGAATACCTTAGCTTATCCCGTGGAATTTTATGGTTCTACTTTGGAAGTAAAACTTGGAGTTAGCCCTTATTTTGCCGACAGCATTAAGTTAGCAAATGGCGGTTACACTTCCAGAGCATGGTTAGCAAATGCCCATTTCTTCTTAGCTTTCTTCTTTCTGCAAGGTCATCTGTGGCACGCCCTACGAGCTATTGGCGTTGACTTTAGCCGAATTGAAAGGGCTTTAAATGCCATAGGTAGCGAATCCTAAGAATTTTAGATTTTGGATTTTGGATTATGACAATCTAAAATCCAAAATTAAAAATTAAAAATGCTCATAAGGGTATGTAATTATGACAATTTCAACTGATAGAACCTTAGCAGCAGACACAAATTTATCGTGGTTAGTGGGTAATGCTCATTTAATTGATTTGTCTGGTCAATTATTAGGCGCTCACATTGCTCATGCAGGCTTGATTATGTTTTGGGCAGGGGCAATTACAATATCCGAAGTTACACGTTTTGTTCCTAGCATACCAATGTATGAACAAGGACTAATTTTGTTACCTCATTTAGCTACTTTGGGTTTTGGTGTAGGTGCTGGGGGTGAAGTAGTCGATACTTATCCCTATTTTATAATTGGCATTTTGCATTTAGTTGCATCTGCTGTGTTGGGTGCTGGTGGACTTTTTCATGTTTTTCGCGCTCCAGCAATTTTATATAATGCCGGTGGACAAGCAGCAAAGTTTCACTATGAATGGAATGACGCCAAGCAATTGGGTTTAATTTTAGGTCATCACTTGATTATTCTGGGTTTTGGGGCATTTTTGTTGGTGCTAAAGGCAACGATTTTTGGCGGAATTTATGACACTAATTTAGGAAATGTCCGCTTAATTAGCAATCCTAATTTAAACCCAGCCATAATTTTTGGTTACTTAGTTGGGCTGAAAGATGGTAACTGGACACCTTTAGGAATGGCAAGCGTTGATAACTTAGAAGATGTCATTGGTGGTCACATTTGGATTAGCTTCATCTTAATTGCTGGTGGTGTATGGCATATTCTTGTCCAGCCTTTTACCTGGGTTAGACGAATTTTACCAATCGAAAATGGGGAAGAAATTCTTTCTTACAGCTTAGTTGGTTTAGCTTTGATGGCTTGGATTTCTGCGGCGTTTGTGGCATATAATACGACAGTTTTCCCGAAAGAATTTTTCGGTACAGAACGTCTGGGATTAGCAGATATTCAGTTTTTTCTTGGTGTATTGGCGTTTGTAGGTTACGTTTGGCATTCTTGGCGATCGCAACGTCAAATTAATTCTTAATAATTCAGAAATTATACCATTTTGGATTGTGTATTTATTTCTAAAGACGCGATTCATAGTATCTCTACAAATGGTCTAAATTGGTATTACCTGAATTAAATTTCGTTCAACCCAGCTAAATAAACTCCTATGCCTGCGGTGAAAAGCAGTTGACTGTGGGCATTTTTTTGAAATTTTTATGAGGATAACTAATGTTAGCTATGATTTTGTGTGCTTTTTGCACTTGGACAATTATGATTCTATTTATTTCGAGTGTTTCTTTAACTTTGAAAAAAGGAATAATTCATTTAAAAAAGCTGCATCAAATTCCCTGTTCTGGTTGTGATTATTTCACCAATGATTACCGTCTCAAATGTACTGTAAACCCAAAAAAAGCTTGTTCAGAACAAGCCATTGGTTGTATTGACTTTGAACCAAAAACTTCTGCGTGTAATGCTTGCCAGAAGGGACGGAGAAAGCTTTGTTAAAACAGAATTCAGAATGGGCTACGCCCCGCTGCGCTAACAGAATTCAGAATCAATTTAGTGGGGGATTTAGAGGTTGTTTTAAAAGTGTTTGGCTGTTATTTTAGACACTTCTCGATCCCCCCTAACCCCCCTTAAAAAGGGGGGAACTGGAATCAAAGTCCCCCTTCTCAAGGGGGATTTAGGGGGATCTAAAAGTATTTGATACATCACTCAGGACTTTTAAAACATCCTCTTAGACCCGCCATTAATTGTAGACAACCAAACCAACATCGAAACTAATTTCCTTCATACCTCTGTTTATGTCTAGCTAAAAGCTGGAGATATTTCTCATTTGTTTTGGCTTCCATCCATTTGATTTTAAATATAGCTGCTGATTCAGCTTTAATTGGGTCTATTTCATTAGGTAAAATCTCTTTTGGCGAATCTTTTTTATATTTTCTACCGCTTTTATGATTGGCATAACGACGGGAGCGAGTATAACCCATTTGGATAAACTTTCGCGCCATATCTGCCCCGACAAAATCATCTTGTTCTAGATAATCAAGAAATATTTCGTAGATTTTTTCGCTCGACTCTCTAGCAATTTCAGGAGTTTTAAACCGCCAGTAAGGAAGAATTTCTGATTTGTATGGTTCTACTAAAAGTACACCTTGCTCACCTTTACCAACGCGATAAAGTTCAGGATGTTGCCGAAAATCGATATTTTTAAAGTCTAAAGAGTAGTCAAAAGGCATGGCAGTTAGAATTCAAAAATCGGGAGTCAGAATAGGCTACGCTAACAGAATACAGAATTCAGAATTCAGAATTCAGAATCAATCAGTGCTTGTGTATACACGGTAGTTTTTTTTAGGGGGGGGTTGGGGGGATCTAAGACTTTGAAAACACGTGCTAGTCGTACAAAATTTATTGTGAATTTTGACTGATTTATTGATAGATTCTCATTATGAATAGTAAGCTTTAAGAAAAAAGTGTGACTTCTATCTCTGTAGGTAAATTTAGATTGAATTTGGACAACTGATGTAGTTAAATTGTTGACTAAGACTCAGTTTTACTCTTGTAACTTTCGACTTACTTATGCTATCTAGCACCGAATCTGTGAACAGCGTCCTTGCTCCAGGGAATTTGCGAAAAGTGCATCATATTGCGCTCAATGTCAAGGATATGCAAGCTTCCCGACATTTTTATGGTACTATTCTGGGTTTGCATGAACTTATCGGCGACGAAGTACCCGCGACTCTAGTGGAACTCGTTGCATCTGGAAAAGTAGCCAATTTCGTCACCCCAGATGGTATGATTTTAGACTTATTTGGGGAACCAGAATTATCACCACCAGATCCCAATCCAGAAAAAACCTTCACCAGAGCCTATCATTTGGCTTTTGATATCGATCCACAGTTATTCGATCGCGCGGTGGCAGTAATCAGAGAAAATAAAATAGCGATCGCTCATGGCCCAGTCACTCGTCCTACTGGTAGAGGTGTATACTTTTACGATCCAGATGGCTTTATGATTGAAATTCGTTGCGATCCAGAACTTAGTTAACTTAGGAGTAATAGCAAAAGTATCTCTTATGACCGCGAAACTCACGCAAATATTTAAAGTAATTGAAGACACAATTACCAAACCACCAATTCCCCATGAACCATACAAGCAATCATTAAAAGCCTGGGCAATGTATTGTCTACGAGATAAAGGCTTTAAAGTTGTTTACGCCCAAAATGCTGACTTTGCTATTGAAACTAAAGGTGAAGAAAAGTTGTATTTTCAAGTTTCAAATAGTGCCGATGATTTAGATAATTCTATTAGCTGGATAGTTTGGGATAGTACAACCAAAACCGCTAGTCTCATTCCCAAAAATCAAGAGTGATGTCAAAATATTCATCAAATGTTTTCCTGATTCTTTAACTATTCTGACTAGACAATTCCTGCACGAATAATTGATGTTCTGGTGAATTTAACCCCGACTGCAACACAGCCAATACTTGCTGCATATTGCCAGCAAGTAAATTTGACATTGATAACCACAAACCAGGAAACACTTGACTTTTAATAATTCCATCCCCATCAACTTCTAAGGATACATATTCTCCTTGTTGTAAGCTAAACCAATTTAATTTATTTTCAAATATTTGCCAAATAATATATTCTTTGATCCCATTGCGACAATAGGCTTTTTTCTTATCATATAAATCAATAGCAGCGCTGCTAGCTGCTATTTCGACTACAAGTTCTGGCGCACCTTCTATATAATCATCATCGCCCAAACGAGATTGTCCGTTAGCCGTAGGTGTAATTAATAGCACCCCATCTGGTTGCGGTTCATTATCTGAATCTAGGCGGACTGTTGGCTCAATTCCCAATCTCACACCAGGGGTAGCAATTTGGTAAGTCCATAACCAACCTATTACATGACCATGTGGTTCAGCATGACTTTCAAAACGTAATGGGGATGCCAAGTATACAACTCCTTCAATTAATTCTGCCTTTTGATGACGGGACATTGCTTGATAGCGTAGTTCAAATTCGTAGCGAGTGAGGCGATCGCCATTTTCTAAAAAAGGAATTCGCTGCTTGATTGCTAAGTTTACCATGATTATCGGCTTTGGTAAGGGATATTATTTTATTATGGCTTCATACATATTTATCTTGTCAAAAAATCGCTATCATCAGGTTTTTCAAATACCATTAAATGTTGTTGAGGTAACAAATTTTTGGTTTCACGCCAAACTAAACCAACGGCTTGCATTTCTTTACGAACTTGCTTTTGACTCATTTTGTGCAGACCTTTGATCATAATAAAAGGATTTTCACCCCGATACTCAACTAGCACCACCTTACCTCCAGGTTTCAGTGCCTTCACAATTTTTTGCATTACTTCTTGGGGATACTCCAATTCATGATAAGCATCTACCATCAGTGCCAAATCAATGCTTTCAGATGGTAAATTTGGCTCAGTAAGAGTTGCTAAAACAGGCTCCACATTGGTGATATTTTTCTCTTGTTTAAACAATTCAATAATCTCCAACATTTCTGGCTGAACATCTACAGCCAAAACTTTACCTGTTGTTAATAGCGGCGCAATGCGAAAGCTCAAATAACCAGTACCAGCACCAATATCGGCTACTACATCATCAGGTTTCAGGTTAAGAACGCTGACTATTTTACTTGGCTGTTCTTCCGTTTCTCGCCTTGGTCGTTCTAGCCAGCCAGCGCCAGTGTATCCCATAACTTTGGCAATTTCTCGCCCCATATAATATTTGCCAATACCGTCTGGACTATGGATTCCTCTTTGTTCGTAAACTGCGGTAGAGGAGGAATCTGCTTTTGCTATATTAATAGGCTTCAGCAGTAACCCTCCTAAAATCACTATCAGAATTAATATAAAAGATAAAAAATTCAGCTTGTCGTTATGACGCATATTATGAAAGTTGCAATCGTAATTATTTGAGATTAAAAAATCAGCGTCTAGGGTGGACATTGTAATGCCCTGTTCTAGTCTATTCACATAAAATCTGCTGTAAATGATGATTATAGCCTTGTGGATGAGTGCGATCGCACTGAATTTAAATCACAAAAGGTTCAAGTTCACTGTTATACCATTCTTCTTCAATACGTTCAGTAATCAATGGTCTAACAATAAACTTTGGTGGACGACCATCTAAAACATCAATCCGCACACATGAATAAGGCAATCGGTTATAAAAATTGTAGTCATGACGACCGACAAAAAGCATTGAATCAGCAATTTTACGAGTAGGATTTCCTGAAACTTCAGCAAAAGTCTCCATTAATTCAGTTCCCTCTCGTCGTTGATACCTGGGACGATGACCACTACCACCAGAAATAATGCAGTTAATGTGAGAATCAGCAAATCCCGTATCAGTTGTGCGGAGATATTCCAAACAGTGAGCATGACCGTTTAAAATCAAATCTACTATGGAACGCTCTTTAACTAAATAACCAAGAGTTTGTGCCACTTGCTCAAACACCCAACGCAAGCGGTGGCGAACCGCCAAGGTTTGTGCCTGATGCCATTTAGTAGCCTCTGTAACATAAGGTGGATGGTGGAAAAAGATGACACGTCCCCGCACCTGGGAAGTATTCCAAGATTCGATGAGTCTGCTTCGTAACCATTCAAGTTGCTCAAAATCCATCGCCAGCATTTTCTCAGATGCTAACTGTTTTTCAATATCGATTTTGATTTCATTAATTTGGTCTAATTTGGCACTCAGTTGATCAAGTTTTTCCGCTTCAGTTGGTTTATCTGGGTTGAGTCCATCACAAATTTTCAAAATTTGCAATTCTTCTCGGTCTATGTCATGATGACGCTTTTGCAATTCCCGGCGATAAATTTCCCCCTCTTTAGTTGCAGGTAATGGTGATGGTGTATTGAAGGTATTAGAATCCAATGCAAAAAAGTCAATCCCGCCGTAACGAAACGTATAATACCGATTAGGTAACCGAGTGAATTGTCCTGGTTCATAACGCAAACAGCGCCCTGTATCGGTTTTAGCAGTATAGTGTAGATCTAAATGACGTTCTAACTCTTGGGAAGACATCCGCGCTGTATAATCCAAAAACGCCCGTGCATAGGCATTACCTTGATAGGAACCATGCCAGCCAATCTCGATATCTTTGTAGCCCAACAGCCGACGTAATGACGACGTTGTGCCAGTAAATAAACGGTACATCAACGGCACATCATAGTAATCATGATTACCAAGTACTGGCAGGAACGGCAAATTAAACACCATACGGTCATAGGAAATGCCTTTTGGGTTATCGCCACCTACAAGAAATTCTCGGTAAGGCTCAATAAAATTTGTTGAGTAATACTCTTGAGAACCCACAACATAAATGACATCTCCCGTGTGCAACACAAAACTGCAATCCTCGCGGTGAGGAAGCATCAGTTCGGCAACTTTTCGTTGGGGGTGGTGTGGAGAATGGGACTTAGTACCAGAATCACCGATAACCATAAACGAAAATTCTGGACTATCATTTTTGCGATCGTCAATAACCAAGCTAGTTTGGTCAATTCCCCTTTGCACAAAACTCGGATGCATCCACCGCACCCGTTCCCTCATCTTTTGAATTTTTACAGGAATCGGTGGATCGGAAATCAAATTCATGGCTGATAACTCGTGAATGCCTAACGCACAAGCTGATTGTAACGAAATAATAAGGATTGGGCATGGGGCATGGGGCAAGCAGGAAGTGTGGGAGGTGTGGGAGGTGTGGGAGGTTGGGAGGTAGGGAGGTGGGGAGGTAGGGGAGTAAAGGAAGCAAGCAAACGATTATTATTCTTCCTCATCTCCCCATCTCCCCATCTCCCCATCCCCCCATCTCCCCATCCCCCCATCCCCCACACTCCCCACACTCCCCACACTCCCTCATCCCCCTCATCCCCCTCATCCCCCCATGCCCAATTACGGCAAATTTTCTCGCAATAATGCTCGAAAGCCTGCTTGTTGAAAATGCTCGTCAGCAGTTAAGGCTTCAGTGATTCCGCTATATTCCATCACAATAAAAGATACGCAGTTTATAAATCCCCATTCTTTCTCAGTTCGTTCGCAGTAAAGCTGAAAAGCGCGTTCGTAAAGTTCCTGGGAAAGGGGGACAATTTCTACTTTGGAGTCTGCTACCAAGGAATTCAATAATATAATTGCTGCCTGACGATAAGCTAGTTGGGATAAGGCGTTGCCAATTTCCAACATCACAGCCTGTGTTGTCACTAAACGAGTTTCTGCCGCTTGTAACATTTGAGCTAGATGTAAAGCTCGGTGATGCAAGCGATCGCTTGGTGCCGATAAGGCAATAGCAAATGATGTATCAAGAAAGACTTCAGAATGCATGAAAAATTTATTTAGCGTACAAATATTTATCTATATTGGCAGACCAATCAGGCGATCCTTCCAGGCTGAGCGATCGCGCCGTTTGCAAAAATGATACTGTTTCATGTTCGCTGGGCGGTAAAATTTCAATACTGATTCGCACACGGGTATTAGTTGGCAGTGCGATCGGTTCAGACGGATAGAACACTTTGCCATTAAACACGGCTGTAATTTTTTCTACCATTTTCCTCAAAAAATTCTTTTAGTCTATCCTAAGCTGGTTAGGGAAATACGGGTAGATTAAACGATACAACAGATTTCAATTTGGTAAAGTACACAATGATTCGTCCCAAAGCGGGGTATAAACCCTGTTTTACTTCACGATTGCCAATTTGTGAATTCTGCTGTAATTCAAATTGCATCCCTCACAGGAAAGAGTTGGCAACCCCAAGCCTGTTGTAAAATAGACATAAGAAGGATTCGGGGGACCATTTAACTGGTCAGAAACGCCTATAGAGACTATCTTTGGAAATCTCCAAGGTCTAAAGACCAGCCAGCTGAAACAACTACAGCGGCTTTATCACCAGCGCATACCAGGCGATCGCATCACCACGCCTGAGTTTTCCCAGCGTCTGGCAGCAATTAGCACAGAACTCAATCAGCCTGTGTGTGCCTATCTCAACCGTCGCGGACAAGTGATTCGTGTAGGCGTAGGCACACCGCGTCAAACGCAAATTCCACCTTTGGAATTGCCTCGTTACGGTGCGGAACGACTTAGCGGTATTCGTTGTATCGCCACTCATCTAAAGCCAGAACCCCCAAATGAAGCAGCACTCACGGCTATGGCACTACAACGCCTAGATGCTTTAGTTGTGCTAAATATTACTGGAACAGGATTTACACGGCGGGGAGGCGGCGCTACTGGGTACGTCAAAGAAGCTTATTTGGCTCATCTGACGCCCCAAGACTCCCGCACCTTGATTACTACACCTGCTGGCTTGAAGTTAGATGAAAAACAAGTCCAATCTCCAAGTTGGAATATATCGCTACCTTTGAGCTTGGACGACCTAGCACAGCAGGATTTTATCGACTTGGTGGAAAATCTGGAAGCGGAATTCCAGCGGGAATTTATCGCCCAGGAAGTAGATGCTGACCACGATCGCGTGTTAATTGTGGGGTTAATGACAGATGAAATGACCCCCCAACAATTCCAAGATACCCTAGCAGAATTGGCCCGTTTAGTTGATACCGCTGGGGGAGATGTATTGCAGACAATACAACAAAAGCGATCGCGGATTCACCCCCAGACTGTAGTCGGCGAAGGTAAGGTGCAAGAAATTGCCCTCACAGCCCAAACACTAGGAGTGAATCTCGTCGTCTTTGACCGCGACCTCTCACCCTCCCAAGTCCGCAACCTAGAAGCGCAAATTGGTATCCGCGTAGTTGACCGCACCGAAGTAATTTTGGATATCTTCGCCCAACGCGCTCAGTCCCGTGCTGGTAAACTGCAAGTAGAACTAGCACAGTTAGAATACATGCAGCCGCGACTGGCTGGTAGAGGTCGTACCATGTCCCGATTGGGTGGTGGTATTGGAACTCGCGGTCCTGGTGAAACTAAACTGGAAACTGAACGACGCGCCATTGGGCAGCGGATTTCCCGATTACAAAAAGAAGTCAACCAGTTACAAGCGCATCGTTCCCGCTTACGACAACGACGACAGCATCAAGAGGTCCCTTCTGTAGCTTTGGTTGGGTATACCAACGCTGGTAAATCTACGCTGTTAAATGCTCTGACAAATGCAGAAGTTTATACAGCCGACCAGCTATTTGCCACCCTCGATCCTACTACCCGCCGCTTAGTAATTCCTCATGGCGAAACTGATGAACCCCAAGAAATTCTGATCACAGATACAGTCGGGTTCATACACGAACTACCTACATCCTTAATGGATGCCTTCCGCGCCACCTTAGAGGAAGTCACCGAAGCCGATGCCCTGGTGCATTTGGTAGATTTATCTCACCCGGCTTGGTTGCGTCATATTCGTTCAGTCAGGGAAATTCTGGTGCAAATGCCAGTCACTCCTGGCCCGGCGCTAGTTGTTTTTAACAAGATTGACCAAGCTAGTAGTGAGACACTGGCTTTGGCTAGAGAAGAATTTCCCCTGGCAGTGTTTATTTCTGCCAGTCAGCGGTTAGGATTAGAAACCTTACGTCATCGCCTTGGGCAATTGATTGAATATGCCGTTGACTGTGGGTAAATACTGAAAAAATACAAGTTTTGAATTTTAAGTAAACCCAGTAATAATACTGGGTTTTTTCTTGTATGAAGCTAAAAATAAAGTCTTTTTGAACACAGGGTTGTATTATAGACAACTTTGAATTCAATATTTAGAGTGGAAAAAGGCTTTTCACTCGGTGCATCTGATTTTAGATAGATAGCAAGCAGCAAATCCCCATTATTAGCAACTGAATCTTACCATTTTGTTTTCCAAACTATTGATTAACATGAAACATCTATTTTCCAGTGCAGCAATATCTTCGCTTTTGGCTGCTACTGCCGTTGTGATATCCTTTTCTCCAGCTAACGCTGCTTCGATGAATTTCACTATCAACGACTTCACAGGTTCAGATACTAGGGTGAAGTTTACCTTAGATGATTTAGAAGGGTCTGGCAAAGTTCAGTTTAAAGTAGATTATTTATCCACTGGTAGCAACACAATTGCTGACATCCGGGGTGTTTTCTTCAACATTTTGAATGACTCACTCCTTAGTGGTCTCAAAATAGAAAATCTAGCCGCTACAGATGTAACAGCTAAGAAATTTGGCCCTGCTGGTTCAATTACCTCCGTTGGTAGTGGTAGTAACAATCTCAACGGTGGTGGCGGCTCTTTTGATATTGGTGTAGAAATTGGTCAAGAAGGTATAGGTCAAGGAAAAGGCGACATTCAATCTACCATCTTTACCTTATCCCATGCTTCTCAAGCTTTAACGTTGGCTCAATTTTCCGAGCAAAACTTTGGAGTGCGGTTAATGAGCGTCGGTTCTGGAAACAATCGTAACGGAAGTAGCAAGCTCAAAGGACAAGCCCCTTACTACACACCCCCACCACCTCCACCGAAAAAAGTGCCTGAACCTGCTACAGTAGCTGCCCTGGGGCTATTTGCTCTAGGCGCCCTGAAAGTAGCGAAGAAAAAGCCTTTAGCACCAGCTTCAATAACAGTTTCCTAGAAACTGGATCATGACACACAGGATGCATTCTCTAAGAAAATATATAGTTATTTCATATATTCTCTGTTAGCATCAGGTGTGTCTTTTTTAATCCATAAAATTTTTGAGAATATTTCTCGCTTTTGTGAGGTACAAAATAGGGTAGCACATATGTGCTACCCTACAAATTTCTCTACCTTATAGCTATTTCTCAGAATCAACCCAAAACCGAATCAGGCAGCTATAGCCGATGACAAAGTTCTAAAATTAAGAAGTATGAAATCATTTTGAGGACTTTATGGCTGCAAAAGTAGAAATTTACACTTGGAGAACTTGCCCGTTTTGCATCAGTGCCAAAAATTTGCTGAAGAATAAGGGAGTTGAATTTATCGAATACAGTATTGATGGAGATGATGTAGCCAGAGATAAAATGGCTCAAAGAGCAAATGGACGCCGTTCTTTACCGCAAATTTTCATCAATGACGCTCATATTGGTGGTTGTGATGATATCCACGCTTTAGACAATCAAGGCAAGCTTGATGGACTACTAGCTAGCAATAGCGTTTAAATTCAAAAGTATTGTTCCCACTGGCGACAAGCCGCTGAACACACGGCAGTCGCTACAAGTCAAGAAAAATAACGCACTGCACAAGCGGTGTCTATCAAAATATTAGCTTGGTGATTGAGGCAGACAGCGTGAAACTGGCTTTTATCATTGATCCCATCCATCAGCTTGACCCGTGTCATGATACCAGCGTTGCCTTGATGGAAGCAGCGCAAATTTTGGGGCACGAAGTTTGGGTGACTCAGGCAAATCTGCTCAGTGTTGACAAAAGCAAAGCCTGGGCTGTTCTACAGCAAGTTGAACTTGTACCAGTGCAGTTGGTGGACGGACGTTGGGTAGCAGCAAATCCTTGGTATAAGTTGAGCGATAGTTTTTTAACTTCCTTAGAAACAATGGACGCCGTATTCATGCGGACAGATCCACCAGTCAATGATTCCTACCTTTATGCCACGTATATTCTGGATTACATTGACCAAAAGAAAACTCTCGTGATTAACAATCCGAATGGTATCCGAGGGGCAAATGAAAAAATGTACGCCCTGCAATTTACCAAAGCGATTCCAGAAACAATTGTTAGTGCTAATAAGCAGTTTATCCGGCAATTTGTGGAAGCAAAGGGGACTGCGGTTCTCAAGCCGTTGGGTAACAAGGCTGGGGAAGGAATTTTGATTTTGCAATCTGGCGATCGCAATTTCAACTCTATTATTGAACTCAGTACTCTCCAAGGTAAAGTACCAGTAATGGTGCAGACCTATCTACCACAGGCAAAAGAAGGAGATAAGCGAATTATCTTACTCAATGGTGAACCCATAGGTGCCCTCAATCGCCTCTCTAGCGGTACTGACTTCCGCAATAATATGGCAACTGGCGGTACAGTTGCTCAAACTCAAATTACTCCCAGAGAACATGAAATCTGCACCCAAATAGCTGAACGTTTACGCCAAGATGGCTTAATTTTTGTCGGTATTGATGTTATCGGTGGCTACCTAACTGAAGTTAACGTCACCAGTCCCACAGGAATTCGGGAGATCGATCGCTTAGATGGTACTCGCCTTGCTCATCAGGTTATTCAATGGATTCAACAGGCTCTCAATAAACATAGGGATTAACGAGTGGGCACAGAACGTGTTTCTTTTCTAGACAACAAATGTGAGTTGCCCTTAGTAAGTTGCTTTGAAATAGCTACACTAATGTTACAGTCTAAACTTCAACTAAATATATTTACTAATACTAAATATAGGAAAGATGTCTTGTTTTACCAAGCACATTCAGGAATTGGAAAGCTTTTGTATCAAGCATCTTTTAGTGTGTCCTAATTACCAAATTAGTTTAGTTGATCGCATCATTAGATGTAGCAATGTCTATGACGGGCTACGCCTAGGCATTTTTAAATCAAGCAAGTCTTTCTGTTTTTTGTGAGCAATGAATCCTTGATTGTACCGACCAAGCGAATTTATCCGTAGAATCAATCGAAATTCCGAAATCTCCAAGTTGCTCCCTAAGGTCAATCCAAAATCTAAATCCAAAATTATCTGACAAAAGCACAGCTAGACATGAGAATCAGCAGATTCCTGCCCAGTTAATTCTGTAAGTAGCGTTGAGAAATTCCTTTACCAATTAGCAATATATAGGGATGGCAACGTGATTGCTTACCCCTACCCTTGGTAAAACCCTGTAACTAGCAGACTTGATAAAATATTCAGCCCGATCTAAGACTGGTAAGTTAATCTCAAATCTCAAATCCAAAATTTTTTAATTCCGTGGTGTACGTCGGTTTCTCAGAAAATCAGGGATATCTAATCCAGGTTTTTCTTTTGGTTCTGGAATTGGAGTTGGAGTTGGAGTTGGAGTTGGAGGGTTAACTGTGGGTTGCTGTGTTGCTGGTCGCTTGGGAGTATTAGGTGCTACTCGAACGTTAGCCACGCTTTGTTGTGGTGCTGTTTGTACTTCACCTGTAAACCCGGTAGCAATTACAGTAATTCTTACCTCACCTTGGAGCCTGTCATCAATTACAGCGCCAAAAATAATATTAGCGTTGGGATCGACTACTTCATAGATTGCTTCTGCGGCAGCATTGACTTCATGTAAAGTCAAGTCAGTACCACCAGTAATATTAAAGACAACTCCTCTAGCGCCTTCAATAGAACATTCTAGCAGAGGCGAAGAAATAGCTGCGATCGCCGCTTCTCTGGCTCGAGATTTTCCAGAGCTAACGCCAATTCCCATCAATGCTGAGCCTGCATCAGCCATTACAGCTCGCACATCCGCAAAGTCAACGTTTACCAAACCTGGGATCGTAATGATATCAGAAATTCCTTGCACCCCTTGACGCAGTACATCATCTGCATAGCGAAAAGCTTCTTGCACAGGGGTTTGTTCGGGGATCACTTCTAGGAGTTTATTATTGGGAATAATAATCAGCGTATCTACCCTACTTTTTAGTCCTTCAATACCTTGTTCTGCTTGGCTGGTGCGGCGGCGTCCCTCAAAAACAAATGGACGTGTAACCACGCCAACAGTCAGAGCGCCCATTTCTTTGGCTACTTCTGCCACAATTGGGGCTGCACCCGTCCCAGTACCGCCGCCCATACCAGCAGTGATAAATACTAAGTCTGCACCTTCTAAGGCCGTAGCAATTTCGTCTCGTGATTCTTCAGCTGCCTTTTGGCCAATGGCAGGATTACCACCTGCTCCCAAACCCCGTGTTAGCTTCTGTCCTATTTGCAAACGACTGGGAGCGCCAGCTAAAGTCAGGGCTTGGGCATCAGTGTTAATTGACCAAAACTCTACACCAGAGACATCAGACTCTATCATCCGGTTAACAGCATTGCCGCCACCGCCGCCGACACCAATCACTTTAATGTTGGCAACCCGACCGGGGACAATCTCACCAATGCGGCTATTTTCCGGAGAAATCTTCTTATGATCGTGATTTTGTCCGAAGTTCAGCCCAGAGTTAAAGGGATTGGTTGAGTTCACGGATAGGGAGAAACCGGGCTGTCCGGTAGATTGGGAATCTTTATAGGTAAGTCCTTGGTTATTATCAAGTGTCATTGGATTTGTGAGAGGTAGATAAACGACTTTTTGGGGTGTTATTCAACTAGGAGTCAACTATAGTTTGACACTGCCATAACATTGTGGCAGTGTTTTTTATTGTTTTCACTACTGCCAAGCCTAACAGAATTCGCTGTGCGAAAATTTACTCTGGGGTAAGGTTTTAAGGTGGGCGATCGCACAGCGAATTCTACAGAAGTATAATTCCATCTTACGTAGTCAAATATAGCCGGACTACTACAGATATGTTTGAAGAACAATAATTTCGGCATAATTACGTTGAATATATTTAAATACCTACATGTATCTAAAAGTCTTCTGTATACCTTCAACCAGTCATTAATCTCTTCATTTTGCTCAGCGGATGACATAACTTGTAAGCGCACACCATAGCGGGTTTTATCAGCCTTAATAATATTGTTAATAGATTTCACCATTGGGGATGATTGCAATTAAAGACACAAAATTTACATGCTACTTACTTATCCTTGAGATGGAAGTAAGGAAGAATTTGCTTGTCAGACTATACCTGATTAATTTCTTATTTGGGGATTCTTCATGGACACTTTGTTGTAGCAATAGTCTATTGCAACAGACTCCATGAGTTGCACCGACAACAAAAGATTAAAATCTCTCTTGCAATGCCCTGTTTGGCCAATTCAAAAGTGTCTCAAAAGACCAAAGCCAGAAGATTTTTGGCTTTGCACTGGGATGGCGGCATCAACCGTTCTCATCAGTGTCCTCTGCTCATAAATCAGATTTTAATGAAAAACTCAAACATTTTTCTGCTTTCCGCACTGGGTTGAGTCGAAGAATGTATGGGCAAAAGGCGTTTTGCACACCATAGGTCATCATTAGATTGTCCTGCATCTTGCACCCCATTACATAGATATTAGGATCGCAATTGAGGGTCTTTTACTGACAATGGAGATTTTATGTTAGATCTTCTCATTTTAATTAGAAGTTAATGCCGATTTTTCTGCGATTTGCGAGAAAACTAAAAATAATAAATATATTTATCAGCATAAAGCTTCTTAATTGACTAAGAGCGCTCAATACACACACCAGACACCCTAAATGTTTCCAGGGATTTTGCGAGTTAATTTGGGATTTTCTTGGTTCATTTGTACTAATGGAAATTCGGGATTTTTCAAATCAATATACTCTATTTGGCCAGAATTGAGTTTTGCTTTTAAATGGCGCATTTGAGCTAGTACCTTGATTTGTTCAGATAGCTGGGGGCTTGCAGTGCCAAGATGCACATTTCCTAGTTCTGTTTTCAAAATTAAATTTGTGGGATTTTGGCAATCAATTTCCATCACTTTTACTAAACTTTGGCTGATAGCTTGATGAAGTTCAGTCCAATAGAGGCAGTATTGTTTTGGCAATCCAATAACTCTGAGATTGGGTAATTTTTTGCTGGGATTGAGTGATGTGTATTTTTCTAAAGGTATCCAAGCTCCAGTTGCATCTAGTAAACCAATTGTGACTTTTTTGTTACTAGTGCCTTGATTTTGGACTGTTGGTGTTTGAGTCACTGCAACAGGTACTCGTTCTTGAATGTCGATAATTAAACCAGGAGGAAATAGGCGGCGTCTGACGATCGCATTGGCAATAGTTGGTTGTTTCTTCAAGATATTGGCGATCGCCGACGGTTCAATTCGCCACAAAGACTGGGGGTAAGACAGCACCAACAGCGATCGAGTTGTCTCATCCGACAGCAATTTATTGCCTGATTTCATGACTATTTGTTTAGGAGCTTTGAGCATCCACATTGGTTGGACTGCCATCCACAGCAATCCACTTGCCAAACCAGTAATGGCAAAGGTTCGCCAAATAGCCTGAATAATTCTCATCTGCCGTTGCCGACGCAATTTTTTACGACGCTGGGCTAGATCCGTGCGGGAAACTGATATTATGCCAGCCATTCAAACCCCTTTTTCCTTGCAGTCCCAATTCCTTGATGTGTTTGTATCATTATTAATTTCAGTAAACACTGTCGGCATCTGTTAGCCGCACTCCTCAAGACTTTTTTTATTTTTAGTAACACTTTACAGTAACTACACAAAAATCGTGGCGCTAGTCATTGTTGTTATTAAAGTTTCCGGTGTCCATTTTTAACTGACTGTAGTCTTTTTGACAAGTTTTTATCGAAGTTTTTTCTCTCAATGGTTACAAAATATTAATTTAGATGTTTATAATTTTGTTTTATTGACAAATACAATGTGAAATGATAAAGAAGTATTCCTGATCTCTGTATACCTTGCTATAATTAATACCAGTCAAACCTTATCGGCTATACAAACTGAGAATCATCCAATCTAGTAGTTCTTTTGACTTGCCAACTTAGGCATCAAGATTTGTGCCAAGTGAAGCAAGAGGACAAAGGGAAAAGGAAAAACCTCTTACCTCAAGCCCTTCCCCTGATCTTTTTGTTGGTCAAGCAAAAGCTAGAGATTGTCAAAACCTCAATAGCAGGTGTAAAAAGGACAGATATGCTTAAAGTTATTAGGGTTCATTAAATCTCTACCGTATACTCACAGTTACTCGTTGCACGATCGCTAAGAGTACTGTCTGTTGCAAGACACTACCAACTTGCAAATTCAGCGTGTGCCTCAGTTCAGGTGAGAGATTACTTGTATAAAAAATACAAATTAAACTGCATCTACATACACATCTACATACACCTCAACATACATGAGAACGACATTAAATTTGTCACGTTTTTATAAAGCATGTAATCCTAGCTACACATTGAATGTCAGTAACATACTAGATCGGCAGTATTACATAGATTTTGCTGACGTGCGCGGTTGCAAGATTGTAGAAGAATTGCAACGGACAATCTGCCGTATTTCTCCGGATGAGCCGACCTGCCAGTTATTTACTGGTCACATTGGCTGTGGTAAATCCACAGAGTTGCAGCGCCTGAAAACAGAACTGGAGTTGGCGGGATTTCATGTAGTTTATTTTGAGTCTAGTCAAGACTTAGACATGGCCGATATTGATGTCAGCGATATTTTGCTGAGTGTAGCTCGTCAAGTCAGTGTTAGTTTAGAGAGTATTGGCATCAAACTCAAAGCCGGTTACTTTAGCAATTTGTTTAAAGAAGTAGGAGATTTTTTGCAAAGTCCCATAGAACTTTCAGCAGAAGCAGAGTTGTCCTTGGGAATTGCCAAAATTACTGCCAAAACTAAAGACAGCAACCAATTGCGTAATCAACTGAGACAATATCTGGAACCGCGCACCAACAGTATTTTGCAAGCGATTAACGAAGAAATTTTAGAAAAAGCTGTTAATCAGCTAAAGCTACGGGGTCAAAAAGGACTGGTAGTGATTGTAGATAACTTGGATCGAGTGGATATGCGTCCCTTAGCATCAGGGCGATCGCAACCAGAGTACCTATTCATCGACCGAGGCGAACAGTTACGCCGACTCAAATGCCACCTAGTTTACACAATTCCCCTAGCGTTAATTTTTTCTAATGAGTACGAGACACTGAAAAATCGCTTGGGGGGAGGAATTGCGCCTAAGGTATTGCCAATGGTGCTGCTGCGCCAAAGAGATGGTAACGACTACGAACCAGGAATGTCACTGGTGCGCCAGCTAGTCTTAGCAAGAGCTTTTCCAGAAGTTCCTTTGAATGGAAGACTGTCACTAATTACAGAATTATTCGATAACTCCCAAACCTTGGATCGTTTATGTCGCGTTAGTGGTGGTCACATTCGTAACTTACTCGGTTTACTTTATAGCTGCCTGCAACGACAAGATCCACCTTTTTCTAGCGACTGCTTAGAAGCCGTGATTAAAGACTACCGGGACGATCTGCTATTAGCTATTGACGAATCCCAATGGGAATTATTGTTTGAAGTAGTGCAACAGCAGAGAGTTAAAGGTGAGTCAGACTACCAAAGCTTACTACGAAGCATGTATCTGTTTGAATATCGCGATCCTATCGGGCGCTGGTTTGGCATCAGTCCAGCCCTAGCAGAAACAGAAAAAGTTTTAGCTTGGCAACAAAACAAATAACGCTGGCTTGAAAATAGGCTTGACTGGTGATTGGGGCATTGGGCATGGGGAAGAGGTGTGGGAGGAAGCATAAATTCTCTTTCCCCCCACACTCCCCCATCTTCCCATCTCCTCATCCCCCTCATCCCCCCATGCCCCATGCCCTGTTTGGCCTGTTTGGCCAATGCCCCATACCCAATGACCAAAGAAAATCAACATACTTTGCAAAGACTGATTAGAGCGATCGCCCTTTCGGAAGGTCAATTTGCTCTGATTTTAGTTCGGTGTAATTACGGGCATTTACGGAAGCAAATGTTAGAAAATATTCGCTTCCTTACTCAAGACATCAATATCAGAGAAATCGTTCTCAATCCATTAACTACTTCTTTACACAACACAATAGTTTCCGAACTATTTCTAGATAATTCTGTTGTTGTCACAGACTCTTTGCCATCAGCTGTGATGATTTTTGGTATTGAGTCAATTATCGATCTGGAAAACTTACTTACAGGTATCAACCAAGCACGAGATATCTATGCTGCGACTTTTCCATTTCCAGTAGTATTGTGGCTACAAGATGAAGTAGCATCATTGCTTTCCAGATTAGCTCCTGATTTTAAAAGCTGGGCTGCAACCACTATTAAATTTGAAATGGCAAAAACAGATTTAATTGCTTTGATTAATCAAGAAGCAGAATCTTTATTTGCCAAAGTTTTAGAAGCAGGTGCCGAAACATTTTTATCTAATGCTTCTCTAGATTTAGATCCCAAATCCCAACACCGCCACGAAATAGAATCAGCGCGTAATGATTTGTTGCGCTTGTATGGGATTAAATTAACGCCAGGATTAGAAGCAAGTTTAGAATTTGTTTTAGGACGAGATAAATACGCTAACGATCAAATCAACGGTGCTTTAGCCAATTATCAAAGAAGCCTAGCATTGTGGCAAAAAGAAACAAGAAGAATCGCAGAATTAGAAAGTGGTAAAGTCAGAAAAATCAGCAATCAATTACTCTTATCTCCCTCATCCCCCTCATCTCCCTCATCTTTACTCAAACAAGCAATAGTACTATTTCACTTGGGGCTATGTTATCGTCGGATGGCAGACTTAAACCACAGTGCTAATAGTAGCTATTACCAACATGCTCTTTTATGGTTTAAACAATGCTTAGAAATATTGGAAGAGGTAGAAAGAGAAGATTTAGTTGCTAAATTTATTTCACCTGTTTGTGAAATGCTACAACGTTTACAAGCTTGGGATGAATTAAAAGAATTAGCTCAAAAGTCATTAAGTCTCCAGAAAACTTATGGAACTCAGGTACAAATTGCTCAAAATTATGGTTTTTTAGCAAATGTAGCGGCTGCTGAATCAAATTGGGTACTGGCTCATGATCTGGCGAATACAGCACTTTCTATGTGTGAAGCAGCTACAGAAGTTTCCCACAAACAAGAAAGTTGGTATCTTCTTTTACTAGCACGTACACAGCGTCATTTAGGTGAGTGGGAAGAAGCAATCAATAACTTGGAATGGGCGAAGGTAGTTTGTGAGCTGCAACATCAACCATCACTTTACTTAGAGATTTTAGAGGAATTGCGATCGCTTTACTTTTTTGAGCGTCATGACTATGCAGAAGCCTTCAAGCTCAAACGAGAAAAAATTCAAATAGAACATCAGTATGGTTTTCGTGCTTTCATTGGTGCAAGTCAATTACAGCCACAACGTTCCAAAATTAACCCAGTATTAGAATCTGAAAAAATACCGTTTATTCCTGAGGAAGTCGCCCAAGAAATATCTGCTTCTGGACGACAGCAGGATGTCAATCGCTTAATTGAAAGAATTGCTCGCGCTGACTACAAACTCACAGTAATTTATGGACAATCAGGTGTAGGAAAAAGTTCAATTCTCAAAGCTGGTTTAGTACCAGCACTCAGAGGAAAAGCTATCGGCGAACGCATTCCCATACCGATTGTTTTATCTGTTTATACTGATTGGGTTACAGTTTTGGCAAGCAGTGTCAACCACGCTCTAGCACACACAGGAATATCATTTAATCTCGATTATACACCTACTGTACTGCTAGAAAATATTCGATTAGCAACTGAGCGCAACCATACAATAATTCTGATATTAGACCAATTTGAAGAATTTTTCTTTGTGAGTAATCCTAGCACCCAAATAATAGAATTTTATAAATTTTTTAGCGAGTGTTTAAATATTCCTTATGTAAAAATTATTCTTTCCTTGAGAGAAGATTATTTACATTATTTATTAGAATTTGAACGTTTGAGCCAGAAAAATAGTACCGATCTATATGATTTAGGAATAATTAATCAAAATATCCTTGATAAAGACATTCGTTACTATTTAGGAAAATTTTCTAGCCAAGATGCCAAGGCGATAATTTATAGTTTGACTCAACGATCGCATTATGAACTGAGTGATGAATTAATTAATCGATTAGTAGAGGATTTGACAGGAGAACAAGACGAAGTACATCCAATTGAATTACAAATAGTCGGCGCTCAACTAGAAATAGAAAACATTACCACACTCGGACAATATAAACTTTGTGGTGGCTGGACAAAATTGGTGGAACGGTGGCTGGGGCAAGTTATTAAAGACTGCGGTCAAGAAAATGAAAAGTTAACTTGGAAATTATTGTTTGAGTTAACTGACGAAAAAGGCACGCGACCATTAAAAACTAAAGTTGATTTAGCCACTGCATTAGCTAATAATCATGATATCGACACAAGATCGGGTTTTGACAGAGTTGGCGAACTGATTTTAGAAATATTGGTAGGTTCGGGGTTGGTTTTGCGAGTCAGAGAAGAATTAGGCGATCGCTACCAGCTAGTTCACGATTATTTAGTTGAACCAATTCGCCAAAAGAACAATTATGGTATTGCTGCCGAATTAGAAAAAATCAAATTAGAAAAAAAGAAAGCAGAAGTAGCGCAAAAACTTAGTCAACAGCAACTCAATTTAGTTTTGCAAAGGCGGTTAAGAGAAGCACGCATAGCAGGTGTAGTGCTGTCAATCATGGGAGGGACAATAGCAGCATTATGGTGGCAAGCTGACTTACAGAAAAGAGCAGCAATTAGCCAAACTTTACGAGCTGAACGTAGTGAAACCAACTTAAAAATTAGCGCGATCGCCGCTGCTAGTGAAGCTTTTTTTGCCTCTAATAAAGAATTTGATGCCCTACTAGAAAGTTTACGAGCTTGGAGACGACTTAAACAAGCACAGTCCGTGCAACCAGACACCCGAATGCGGGTAGTTACAGCCCTGCAACAAGCAGTTTATGGAGTCACCGAGGTCAACCGCTTAGAAGGGCACACCGATATTGTCTGGGGAGTAAATTTCAGCCCAGATGGTCAGTTGCTAGCATCAGGGAGTCGAGATCGGACAGTAAAACTTTGGCGTCCTGACGGCACCTTACTCCAAACTCTCAAAGGTCACAGTGACGCAGTAACCAGCATCAGTTTTAGCCCTGATGGTAAAACCTTAGCCTCTGCCAGCCTCGATAAAACAGTCCAAATCTGGCGTAAAAACCCGATGACACGGGAATTTTATCTCCGGCCAGATAAAACCTTAAAAGGACATGGAGATTGGGTTTATAGCGTTAATTTCAGTCCTGATGGCGAGTTATTAGCGACCGCCAGCAAAGATGCAACGATAAAACTCTGGCACAAAGACGGTAGCTTAGTAAAAATACTTAGAGGACATCGCGGCTGGGTTAACTGGGTAAGCTTCAGTCCTGATGGTCAATTCATCGCTTCGGCAAGTGACGACAAAACAGTAAAAATCTGGCGACGGAATGGTAGCTTAATTACAACTTTGCAGGGACATCAGCAAGGTGTAACAGTTGTTGCCTTCAGCCCTGACGGTAAATTATTAGCGTCCGCAGGTCGAGACAAAACAGTAAGACTTTGGCGGCGAGAGGAAAACACGAGTACGGACAGTTTTAACTTTGTTCCTGACAAAACTTTACAGCAGCATAGCGACACAGTGTGGAGTTTGAGCTTTAGTTTCGATGGTAAAAAATTAGCTTCTGGAAGTGAAGACAACACCATAAACCTTTGGAGTGTTAATGGTAGCTTACTCAAAACCTTCAAAGGACACAACGATGCCGTCGCTAGCGTAGCTTTCAGTCCCAATAATCAATTGCTGGCTTCGGGAAGTTTTGACAAAAACATCAAACTGTGGAGTTTAGATGCGCCAACACCGTCTATTCTCCAAGGGCATGAGAATCGAGTTTTAAGCGTTGCTTGGAGTCCCCAAGGTCAGATACTAGCTTCTGGCAGTAGCGATCGCACTGTCAAACTCTGGCAAAGAGACACCACTAGTGGCGAGATGAAAACTCGACTCTATAAAACCTTGGTCGGGCACACAGATAAAGTTCCTAGTGTTAGTTTTGACCCCAAAGGTAAAATGCTAGCTTCAGGAAGTTATGACAAAACTGTGAAACTTTGGCGGCTTGACGGTACTTTGCTCGTGACTCTCCAAGGACATAGCGATAGTGTGATGAGCGTAAATTTCAGCCCAGATGGCGAGTTTTTGGCATCAGCAAGCAAAGATAAAACGATAAAGCTCTGGAATCGTCAAGGCAAGTTGCTCAAAACTTTAGTGGGGCATCACAACTGGGTAAATAGCGTCAATTTCAGCCCTGATAATCAGGTTTTAGCATCTGCTAGTGATGACCAAACAGTAAAACTTTGGCGGCGAGATGGTACTTTACTCAAAACTTTTTCGCCCCATAACAGTTGGGTATTGAGTGTCAGCTTTAGTCCCACTGACGAATTACTAGCCTCTGCTAGCTGGGATAACACCGTAAGACTTTGGCGACGGGATGGTACATTGCTAAAAACCTTGTTAAAGGGCTACAGCGATAGCGTCAATGCCGTGACTTTCAGTCCTAACGGTAAATTACTCGCCGCAGCCAGTTGGGACGGTACAGTGAAACTCTGGAGCCGTGAAGGCAAATTAATTAAAAGTCTCAATGGACATCGCGCTCCAGTATTAAGCATCAGCTTTAGTCCAGATGGTCAAACACTAGCATCAGCTAGTGATGACAACACGGTAATTCTCTGGAATTTAGATCTTGATGATTTAGTTGTTCGTGGTTGCCAGTGGGTGGATGATTACCTTAAACACAACCGCAATCTTGAACAACGCGATCGCCATCTTTGTGATGGCATACTCTAGGGGCATGGGGCATTGGGCATGGGGCATTGGGTATTGGTTTTTAACAAATGACAAATGACTTTTAAGAGCCGATTTCTACTGGCTCAAGCAAAAGAGCGATCGCTCTCCAAAAGCTCAGGGCTATTTTCTTGGGCGTCTTCTTGGGGCAAATTCGCTAAAAAAGCTTGTAATTTCATGCGCTCAATATAAGGCCAGCCTCCCTCAGATTCAATATCTTTCAGCAGTGAGTAGAGTTGGCGACGGTTGACAGGCAAACTCTCTTGAAACACCCCATCTCGGATTTCTCGGTGTAACTGCTCTAATTCTCGCAGCAAAGCCAAAAGAGCTACAGTATCGCCTTGACAGCTATCAACTGTATCGTGTACCACAGTTGCGATCGCTTGCAGTTTAGCAGACAAATTTTCTGGTTCAATAGTTTTGTTGTTGTTCATCCCACCCTTTCCGTGTAAATGAGGTCAACTCAAATTTACCGGAGATTTTTCATTTTCCCTAGTTTGCCAGTATTGATTCATCATCTATCACTGACCAACCTTCTGTAAGATTTTCCAAAAGTTTTTTCAACTCCCAACTCCCAACTCCCCACTCCCAACTCCCAACTCCCCACTCCCCACTCCCAACTCCTAACTCCTAACTCCTAACTCCTAACTCCCAACTCCCCACTCCCTCAATCACGGCTGAATATAACTAGATTTGTATCTTTATAAAAAGCTTCTAAAACAGCGTACTATCGTTTAGCACAGCCTTCACGGGAGCTAGAGGGGATCAGAACATTCTTGCTTGAGACTAGAGTACTTTGATTTTGAGTTAAAAAAAATCGTATGATCTGGCTGATTTACCCATCAAACAATAGGCGTATGTAGTGGCGTCACATACATAACACAGTTCGATGCAGTTTTACAACTTAGATATTAATTTTTGAGATTGAGGTTGACCATGAGGTATCGCGCTTTAATTGTTGCATTCTTGGCTTTGTGCCTGGGGCTAATAACTGCTTGTAGTGATGCTCCTACTACTAGTAGTGGTAGAGATGTACTCACTTACGAACAAATTCGAGGCACTGGCTTGGCTAATAAATGCCCTCAGCTATCAGAAACAAGTCGTGGTTCTATTCCCCTTGATTCGAGTCAGTCCTATGCCATCAAAGAACTTTGCTTGGAACCAACTAGTTTCTTCGTCAAAGAAGAACCTGCTAATAAACGCCAAGAAGCAGAATTTGTTGCTGGCAAATTGTTGACTAGATACACTTCCACCATCGATCAGGTACAAGGTGACCTAAAAATCAACTCAGATAATAGCCTGACTCTTGTGGAAACTGATGGTCTTGACTTCCAAGCCATTACTGTGCAACTCCCTGGTGGTGAGCGAGTACCTTTCCTGTTCACCATCAAAAATTTGGTTGCTCAAACCCAACCCAAATTGACCAGCATTAATACCTCCACTGACTTTGAAGGCACTTTCAAGGTTCCTTCCTACCGTGGTGCTGCTTTCCTAGACCCCAAAGGTCGTGGTGTTGTTAGTGGCTATGATAACGCTGTGGCTCTACCAGCCCAAGCGGATGATGAAGAACTTACCCGCACTAACGTTAAGCGTGCTGAAATTCTCAACGGCAAGATTTCTCTGCAAATAGCTAAGGTAGATAGCGGTAGTGGTGAAATTGCTGGTACTTTTGAGAGCGAACAGCCATCTGATACCGATTTAGGTGCTGGCGAACCTAAAGAAGTCAAGATTCGCGGTATATTTTACGGTCGGGTTGAATCCAAATCATAGCTAAATGCTCTTGAGTTACATACCTGATTGGCATTCAGAACTACGATTCTGTCAACATCAGGTTTCATCACAAGAGTCAACCCCTTACCCCCTTTAATTTCGGGGATAAGTAGGTTTTTGCGAAATAGCTATAAATTAACTACAACAAAGGGCGAAATGCCCTTTTTTTATTACTTGCGTAAATATACATACTATTTTTAAATTTTTATTTAGTAATTTTTTAAGACTAATGAATTTATTAAAGTTCATATGTAATTTTACTGTGAATTTAATTCTCGCCGATCCCATCAAATTTTAACTTTCATAGTTTTGTTTCTATAACTGAATTTCAGCATTGATTAATGAAATTAAGTACAATTTCGGTTTGATATTTGGTAACTAATTATATATTTTATTTCTATGTAGTTTAAAAATTCAACTACAGATAATACCCCAATTAATTCAATAATTAATCAGAATTCAGAATTCAGGAGCATGTTTAGCTCCGATATTGAATCCTGAATTTTTGTCGATAACAAACTAAATGCAACGGATTTCGCCCATTTAAATATTGCTCAATTGTCAAGTGAACTATGTAAAATTTCTAGAAAACATTTCTGATTCACCATAGATTTGCTAGGGCATACAGCACGATATTTTATTTAATGTTGTGCGCGATCGCAGCTGAATTTAAGCGCGAGTTATTAATTCTTTATTTGCTCAATAAACCCGGTGCTATGCCTACCACAGTCACCAATGAACTAAAACACGAAATTTGGCAGTTGTTACGAGAATATCAGCAATCTCGCTCCGAACATGTTCGTAATCAACTGGTAAAACTCAATTTTGGACTTGTGAGAAAAGAAGCTCACTACTGGACAAATCAATGTCATGAAACCTATGATGATTTACTCCAAGTTGGATGTTTGGGTTTAATTAGAGCTATTGAAAGATTTGAACTTTCTAAGGGACACGCCTTTAGTTCCTATGCTCTCCCCTATATTCGAGGCGAAATTCAACACTATCTGCGAGATAAAGGCGTCACGGTGCGAATTCCTCGGAGATGGTTGGCACTGCAACAGCAAGCAATAGGAGTTTCACGTTCTTGGCGTGAAACACATAATCGCCAACCAACAGATTCGGAATTAGCAGCAGCACTGAAAATTTCTCCAAACGAATGGCAAGAAATTAAATTAGCGTGGGTGAATCGCGCTCCCTTGAGTTTAGATGTGCCAATCCAAGATGGAGAAGAAGGTTCTACTTGTTTGGGAGAATTAGTTCCAGATCCTCACTACCGCAGCTTTCAACTAGCGCAAGAAGACCAACTTCGCTTACAACAAGCATTGGTTCAGCTAGAACAACGTACCCGCGATGTTTTAGAATGCGTGTTTTTGCAAGATTTGACCCAAAAACAAGTAGCAGAACATCTGGGCATCAGTGTAGTAACTGTTTCTCGTAGAGTCAAGAAAGGCCTGGATTTGATGAAACAGCTCATGGGTGTAGCAGACGATTAACTGCAAACAAAGTGAACCCGCAGTTATGCTGGGTTGATTGTGCGAAAAATAACCCTTGAAAATCAAAAAATTAGGTTATAACGGGAACAGACTTTGCCTTGAAGAGAAAATTCAGGCATGTTGATTTCGACTTTTCAATTCTCCAATGGCTTTTGAGAAAGACTCATGGGCAGAAATTTACCAATTACAATTGCAGCTATTTTAAGCTTGGCGATCGCGGGATGTGCTTCTGAAGAAACACCACAAGCCATACAGCCAACGCCGATTCCTAAAATAGCAAAAAAGTCGCCACCAGCGGCTCAATCCTTTAAGAATCCAGTCGTACCTGCCAAACCCGTTTCACAAGTTTCTCCTGCTAGTTTGAGCTTAATTCAATCTACTAATGCTACAGAACGGGCACGAGTAGTTTTGGTATCAAAAAACCGCACTGACCCGTTTACCCAAATTTTTGGGCAACCGGTTGCTGGAGTGCCTAGTACAACAGGAAGACCTATTCCCGTGCTGCCTAAGCTACCTACTGCATCAACTCGAAAACCTGCATTAACTCCAGGACGAAAACTGCCAACAGGTATCATAGCTTTAAATCAAAAGAAAAATAACATTGCTGCTGTTCCAAAAAAAGCCAATGCTACTTTGACTTCAGTTTTGCCTAAGGTTTTACCTCAAGTTGTGCCGAACCCGACTTTAGTATCTGTATTGCCACCAGCACCACAACCCGACTTGGCAAGGGCAGTGGTTGTGACTGGCGTAGTTCTCATTACTAAAGAACCCCAGGCGATTATTAAGGTGCCAGATGAACCGACGAGTCGCTATGTGCAGGCAGGACAGCGATTAGCAAATGGCGTACTGATTAAGCGCATAGAAATGAATGGAGGTTCCAACCCAATTGTAATTTTGGAACAAAATGGCATCGAAGTTGCCAAAATGGTAGGGGAAGGGCCTGTCAACTCAACGCCATCAGCGGTATCTGCTACTGGCAATCCTATTTTAGGGACAACGCCCCCCGAAAATCCAGTTAATGTGGGAGCTTCGTAAAAGATGGAGACTAAGGAAAAAATTGAATTCCCTGGTTTGCCTTTAGCAGTTTATCGAGAAATTGCAGCGCATTTACGTCAAGTGGAAGGGGTAGAAGTAGATTTAATTCCTCAGTCATCCCAACAGTTTGATTACAATCAAAGCCAAATTGATAGCTTAAGGCTTACGCACTCAGCAAACTCTACTTTAGAAAGTCGGCAACGAGTTAACCAAATTTTGGCTTACTATCAAAATCGCTATATGAATCCTATTTGATTTGTGAAAATTGCCAGCCTTAGACTCCCGACTTCTTAGAGAATTCGGGAGTCTTGTTGTTTATGAATCATTTAGGATTGCTATTTAGGTAGATTATCGGGGTCGATACCAAGCGATCGCAAATAATTCGCTAATTGTTCGGCGCGTAGTCGTTCTTCTTGGGCTTGTTCTTCTGGTGTCAAATAGCGATCGCCCTGTTTGTCATACCATGACAATAACTCCTGTGGAATACCAGCAACCATACCTTGGTATCTACCAATACCTAAACCTATTTCCGCCATCCAATAAGGTTCACCTATCTGCAATTCATACTGACCATCCACTAACTTGTACACTTCAAATGGTTGATGTTGGTCGCGTCGCCAAAATTCTGGGTTGTAAATTACATAGTACAATACGCCAAGTTTGGCATATATCGCCATTTTATGGTCATACTCACTCCCTGGTGTGTGAGATACCATCTCTAATGTGAGTATGGGAACTACATCATTTTCTTCCCAAACTGCGTAACTTGGGCGCGATTTGCCACCTTTTCTCCGTTCCACTCCCACACTCAAAAATGCATCTGGCACTACGGGTACTCTAGGATTCACTCCTGTAGTGTGATACACTGCCATGTCTACCCCGAAGTACCAATCCATCCGTTTAGCCCATATCGAGTTGAGTAAAAACAGTAGAATATTGGGCAACAAATTTTGGTTTTCGTTATCCACGGGTGTATCGTCACTACAAGGTAATTCGTCAGTTGTAGGTAACGCATTTTTGAGATCGTTTGACAGCATAGTCGTTATCTCGGTGGCGTTGATTTTTTTTAATTATAGGTTAAAGCGCTTGTAGAGACCTTGCATTGCAACGTCTTTCTAGATTGCGAACATTACAGTTTTGAGAATTTGTTTAGATTTTATGTAGTAAATGATGCGATATCAGCCTTTAATTATTTCACGAATTTATTTCATTTCCAACTCTGGTACAAATTGACTCGGCAATGGAAAATCAGCAATTTGTTGATAACGTCTAACCCAGGCTCAAAAAGCAACGTTATGATTGTTAATGCATTAATCGAGTTGGGTCTAATAATAAATAAGTTGGCACAAAAACCTCCATGTTACGGAGACGGTTAATCGCTTCTCTAGAACAGTCAAAAACCATTGAACTACTTTGAGCTATGGGCACTTGACTGTTATTTAAGTGCTGATACAACTAAAATCAGCCATTGTACAAATTTCCATAAGGATAATTGAAGTGACTAAGACTAATTCAGATTTTCTCAGCTCCAGCGATCCGGCGATCGCGGAATTAATCAATGACGAACTAGGGCGTCAGCGAGACCATTTGGAGTTGATTGCTAGTGAAAACTTTACTTCGCCTGCTGTACTGGCGGCTCAAGGTTCAGTACTGACAAATAAATACGCTGAGGGATTACCTGGTAAACGCTACTATGGCGGTTGTGAATTTGTTGACAAAATCGAGCAACTGGCCATCGACCGTGCTAAACAGCTGTTTGGTGCTGCTCATGCCAACGTACAACCCCATTCTGGCGCCCAAGCTAATTTTGCTGTATTTCTAACCCTCCTGGAACCAGGAGACAAAATTATGGGGATGGATTTGTCTCATGGCGGACATCTCACCCACGGTTCCCCTGTAAATGTCTCAGGTAAGTGGTTTAAAGTTAGCCACTACGGTGTCAGCCAACAAACAGAACAACTTGACTATGACCAAATTCGGGAGCTGGCGCTAAGGGAGCGTCCTAAGCTGCTGATTTGTGGTTATTCAGCTTATCCCCGGATAATTGATTTTGAAAAATTCCGTAGTATTGCTGATGAAGTCGGCGCTTATTTACTCGCTGATATCGCCCACATAGCTGGTTTAGTTGCCAGTGGTCTTCATCCCGACCCGATTCCTCATTGTCATGTAGTAACAACAACTACCCATAAAACTCTACGCGGTCCCAGAAGTGGTTTAATTTTGACTGGCGACGCAGAACTCGGTAAAAAGCTAGATAAATCGGTTTTTCCTGGCAGCCAAGGCGGCCCCTTGGAACATGTGATTGCAGCTAAGGCAGTAGCTTTTGGAGAAGCCCTCAAGCCAGAGTTTAAAGCTTATTCTGCCCAAGTGATTGAAAATGCTCGTGCCTTGGCAGGACAATTACAAAATCGCGGCTTAAAGCTTGTGTCTGATGGTACTGACAATCATTTAATGCTAGTGGATTTACGTTCCATTGGCATGACGGGTAAGCGAGCAGATCAGCTAGTCAGCACAGTAAATATTACTGCGAACAAAAATACTGTTCCCTTCGATCCACAGTCGCCATTTGTGACCAGTGGTCTGAGGTTAGGTTCCCCAGCAATGACAACACGGGGCTTAGGAGTAGCAGAATTTACCGAGATAGCAAATATTATCGCCGATCGCCTGCTTTCTCCAGATTCCGAAGAAGTCACCCAAGATTGTAAACGACGGGTAGCTGCATTGTGCGATCGCTTCCCCTTATACCCCCACCTGGAAATTCCTGTACCAGCTTTAGTTTAGGGCATAGGGCATGGGGCATGGGGCATTGGCATTAGACTATCGAAAAGCTTTTTCCTAGTCCCCACTCCCCACTCCCCACTCCCCACTCCCCACTCCCCACTCCCTACTCCCTTCCCCAATCCAATGAGCGCAGAAATTATTTGTGTCGGTACAGAATTGCTACTAGGAGATATCCTCAACGGCAATGCTCAATTTTTGGCGCAACAATTAGCCCAGTTAGGTATTCCCCATTACTATCAAACCGTGGTTGGCGATAATCCAGAACGGTTGAAGCAAGTCATTGAAATTGCTATTTCCAGAGCGCAAATTCTCATTTTCACTGGTGGTCTTGGCCCTACGCCAGATGACCTCACTTGTGAAACTATCGCCGATTTTTTTCAAGCCCCCTTGGTAGAACACCCAGAAATCATCGAAGACATAACCCAGAAATTCGCCCAACGTGGTCGGGTGATGTCGCCAAGTAACCGCAAGCAAGCTTTGATTCCCCAAGGTGCAGAAATTCTACCCAACCCTACTGGAACTGCACCCGGTATCATTTGGCAACCTCGTCCTGAAATTACGATTTTTACCTTTCCCGGTGTTCCCAGTGAAATGCACCCGATGTGGAAAGAAACAGCCGTCCCATTTCTTAAAAGTCAAGGTTGGGGTAAGGATACTATTTACAGCCGGAGTTTAAGGTTTTGGGGTATTGGTGAATCTGCTTTGGCGGAAAAGGTTGCTTCTTATTTAAATTTGCCAAATCCCACCGTAGCCCCTTATGCAGGTAAAGGGGAAGTAAGATTGCGAGTTTCTGCAAAAGCAAATTCAAAAAGCAAAGCAGAGGCTTTGATTGCGCCTGTTGAAAAACAAATTAAAGAAATCGCTGGGCTGGATTTTTACGGTGTTAATGATGATACTCCTGCTTCCGTTGTCGGTGAGTTGTTACGTGCATCAAAAGAAACGCTTTCGGTGGCAGAATCTTGTACCGGTGGTGGACTAGGGCAAATGTTAACTGAAATTTCTGGGAGTTCTGATTACTTTTGGGGTGGAGTCATTTCTTATGACAATTCGGTGAAGGTTCAACTATTGGGAGTTAACCAAGAAGATTTAGATAAATTTGGCGCGGTAAGTGCTATCGTTGCAGAACAAATGGCAATTGGAGTCAAAACCCGACTGGCAACAACTTGGGGATTGAGTATCACTGGTATTGCTGGTCCTACTGGAGGGACGGATACTAAACCAGTGGGTTTGGTTTATGTCGGTTTGGCTGGGCCAAATGATGAAGTGGCAAGTTTTGAATATCATTTCGGTGCCGCGCGAGGACGTTCTCTAATTCGTCATGTGAGTGCAAATGCAGCGTTGGATAATTTGCGAAGGAAGTTGTTGACGAGGTAGGTAACTTAAGAGCGCGGTATCTGCGTTTCTATTCTCCTACACATGACCTCATCAGGTTTTGCCATTACTGAGTAATAACATCCAGTGGTTGCGAGACAGTATTCACAAGCACAAATTGGTCAGGAGTAAGAATAACATTTAAGTATTCATAGCCTCCAACTAACTTTTGATTGGGTATGGCAATATCTACTGCATAACCTTCAGGGTTTTCATAGCATTCTACAATTGTTCCCAGTGTATTTTTAGGAATCATCTGGTCGGCAAAATCTGGTTGCACTTGCGCCAATGTTTTTATTTGATCGTAAAGTTTAGCTTTCATTATTATCTTCCTCTCGTTGGTTTACTTCTAACCAGTTTGTGATTAGTCGGGGAATCTCTCTTCCATTATCAATCTGCCAGGACTTACGCAACTGTCACAAGCAATGGCGCGGTGTAACCGCGCCGTGCGCCTAAACAACTACGCGATAAACATAGGAACAGCCGGACGTTTTAGTTGCTGAACTAAATAATTAGATAGCAATCCATGCTTAATTTGA
>JAVRBV020000163.1:0-4228 GCA_034531095.2 Nostoc sp. CreGUA01
TTCGTCTGTGTAGCCAAGCCACTGCGTTGGGCGGCTCTGCCGACTTGTTCGCGTAGCGTCTCCCCTTGGGAGAAGCAAGTGGCGCGCGATTTCTAATCGCCGGGGCTAGTATTAATTTAGACTTTTCAAACAACCTCTTAGACTAAAAAAGAGCGATTGTTAGGTAGTAGCTGTGCAAAAATGCCTGTAAGGACAATCCACAGGACATTCGGGGTTTTGGGTGAAAGCCAGCAGTCGGATTTGAACCGACGACCTTCCGATTACAAGTCGGATGCACTACCACTGTGCTATGCTGGCAAGTTTTTTTTGACGTTGCTCTTAATTAGCAACCACAATTTCTAATTGTACCATAATCAACGCATTTGTCTAGCGGCGATCGCTAAAAAATATCTGCCTGGAAAATGGGGAGGTGGGGAGGTAGGGAGATTGTAATAGAATTTCACTCCACCACTCCTAACTCGGATCTGAAAAATCAGCGATCGCGAATAATGTTGGTAAATTAATATTCATAGCAAAAGCTAACTCAGATCCTGGGCTGGACGACAAAATATTTAGTACATTTTCCAAATTGTATTTTTTTGACACGGCTGGGTAAAGAAACAAAATTATATAATTGTTCTTTACACATCACAAGCATGGCAGCGTTGAACGGACGAGATTTATTAAGTCTGGCGGACATCAGTCCAACGGAACTCCAAGAACTTCTGCAATTGGCAACTCAACTTAAAACCAAACAGTTGAAATTGCAGTGCAATAAAGTGTTAGGGTTGTTGTTCTCTAAAGCTTCAACTCGCACGCGGGTAAGTTTTACTGTGGCGATGTATCAACTTGGCGGGCAGGTAATCGATCTTAACCCCAATGTCACTCAAGTCAGTCGCGGGGAACCTTTGCAGGATACGGCGCGAGTCTTAGATAGATATCTCGATATTTTGGCAATTCGCACCTTTGCACAGCAAGATTTGGAAACTTTTGCTAACTATGCGAAGATTCCGGTGATTAATGCGCTTACCGATGCAGAACATCCCTGTCAGATATTAGCGGATTTATTGACGATTCAAGAAGCTTTTGGCACTCTTGCTGGGTTAACTTTAACCTATGTGGGTGATGGAAATAATGTCGCTAATTCTTTGATGTTAGGCTGTGCTTTGGCGGGAATCAATGTTAGAATTGGCACTCCCAAAGGATTTGAGCCAGATCCTAAAATTGTAGAACAAGCAAGAGCGATCGCTAATAACAAAACTGAAGTCTTACTCACTCATGACCCAGAATTAGCCGCCAAAGGATCTGCCGTACTTTATACTGATGTTTGGGCAAGTATGGGACAAGAAGCAGAAGCAGACAACCGCCTGCCAATTTTCCAACCTTACCAAATTTCCGAGCAGTTATTGAGCCTTGCCGATCCACAGGCAATTGTTTTACACTGCTTACCAGCACATCGTGGTGAAGAAATTACCGACGCAGTTATTGAAGGTTCTCAATCACGAGTTTGGGAACAGGCAGAAAATCGCCTCCACGCCCAAAAGGCTTTACTTGCTAGTATCTTGGGGGCAGAATGAAGGAAGTTAAAAGTTAGGAGTTAGGAGTTAGGAGTTAGGAGTTAAGAGTCAGAATAATGACGTGCGGCTGACTCTTGACGACTTATAAGTAAAAAAATCAAGAATAAATAGGTAAAAGAAAAGAAAATATTTTTACTTTTGCCTCTAATATTTTTACTTTTCTATTGCTTATCGGGAGTTTTTTGTAGTACTAATGTTCTAGAGACATTTATAATTACTTCCCGAAAATTTATGGAACGTCTAACGGAAGCTCAACAAGAACTTTACGAATGGTTGGCAGAATATATCCGAACGCATCAACATTCGCCTTCAATTCGCCAAATGATGCAAGCGATGAATTTGAAGTCACCAGCACCAATTCAAAGTCGTTTAGAACATTTACGTACTAAAGGATATATAGAATGGACTGAAGGCCAAGCAAGAACGATTAGAATTTTGCGTTCTGTTAAACAAGGCATACCAATTTTGGGGACGATCGCTGCTGGTGGTTTAATAGAACCATTTACTGATGCTGTAGATCATTTAGACTTTTCTAATTTATCGTTACCTCCCCAAACCTACGCTTTGCGGGTAGCTGGCGATAGTATGATTGAGGATTTAATTGCTGATGGCGATGTGGTATTCTTGCGTCCAGTAGCAGAACCAAATCATTTGAAAAATGGTACCATCGTCGCCGCGAGAGTTGATGGATTTGGTACAACATTAAAACGTTTTTATCGTCAAGGCGATCGCGTTACTCTCAAACCAGCAAATTCTAAGTACAATCCCATTGAAGTCAGCGCTATGCAAGTGCAGGTGCAGGGTTCGTTGATTGGTGTTTGGCGGGGTTACAACTGAGGAATAAGAAAGTGATGAGTTATGAGTGATGAGTGATGAGTTTTAAATTAGTAACTCCCAACTCCCAACTCTCAACTCTCAACTCCTAACTCCTAACTCCTAACTCCTAACTCTTAGCTTGTGCTTAATATATGTACCTGACGGCAAATCCAGTGCGGGAACTGCCCACTTTTCGCTTAAAATCACCATTTGCGAGGGAAAGTAAGGGCAGTTATCAAACTTCGCAACCATTACCAGGATGTCCACGAAAGCCTGCATCTTTGCAATTGCGGCAATATCAGCAAGAAGCGATCGCCAGCTGGTTTGCTAATAATGGTAGAGGGACGCTTAAAATGGCTACTGGTAGTGGTAAGACTATTACGGCATTAGCGATCGCTTGTGAATTATATCAGCAGATTAATTTACAAGTGCTGTTGGTGGTGTGTCCTTACCGACATCTTGTCACCCAATGGGCGCGAGAATGTGAAAAATTTAATTTGCAACCGATTTTAGCCTTTGAAAATTTACGCACTTGGCAAAGTCAACTTTCAGGGCAAATTTATAATCTGCGTTCTGGTTCCCAAAGCTTTGTCACGGTTATCACTACGAACTCCACTTTAATTGGAGATGGGTTTCAATCTCAACTCAAATATTTTCCTGCCAAAACTTTAATTATTGGGGATGAGGCACATAATTTAGGCGCACCAAAATTAGAGGAGAGTTTGCCGCGTCGTGTGGGGTTGAGACTCGCTTTATCTGCTACGCCGGAGAGATATTTTGATGATTTGGGGACGCAATCTTTATTTGATTATTTTGGCCCAGTTCTCCAGCCAGAGTTTACTTTAAGGGATGCGATCGCTCAAGGTGCTTTGGTACATTATCTGTATTATCCGGTGTTGGTAGAGTTAACAGAAGCAGAGAGTATTGCTTATTTAAAGTTAACTAAAAAAATTGGGCGATGTCTGCTATATAGAGAACGAGAAAACGGACAACCAGGAGATTTTGAAGACAATGAAGATTTAAAGCCTTTATTAATGCAAAGGGCAAGGTTAATTGGTGCTGCTGAAAATAAATTAAATGCTTTGCGCGATTTAATGGCAACTCGCAGCGAAACTACTCACACTCTTTTTTATTGTAGTGATGGTTCTCAAGAAACAGGACAACGTTCATCGCTACGCCAACTCAAAGCTGTTGCTAAAATTCTCGGAGTAGAACTGGGATATAAAGTAAGCACCTATACGGCTCAAACTTCTTTAGAAGAAAGGGAAATATTACGTCGTCAATTTGAAAGTGGCGATTTGCAAGGATTAGTGGCAATTCGTTGTTTAGATGAAGGTGTCGATATTCCAGCAATTCAAACTGCGGTGATTTTATCAAGTTCTGGTAATCCTCGTCAGTTTATCCAGCGACGGGGAAGAGTTTTACGCCCTCATCCAGCTAAAGAACGTGCAACTATATTCGACATGATTGTTTTGCCGCCAGATTTAGATAGAGAAACTATAGAAGTTGAGCGCAATCTATTAAAAAAGGAGTTACGTCGCTTTGTAGAGTTTGCTGATTTGGCTGATAACGCGGGTGAAGCCAGAATGAAATTACTCGATTTACAAAAGCGATATGGTTTATTGGATATTTGATATCATGTTCGGGTGAAGACTTATCATTAAGACTGACGCGGGGACAAGGAGACGCGGGGACGCGGAGAAATTTTAATAATAAGTGATATCAAGTTCGGGTGATTACTTATAATAAAATTTCTCAATGTAGGTTGGGTTGAGGCTTTGCGAAACCCAACACGCTTATCTAGATTCATGTTGGGTTTCACTACCGTTCAACCCAACCTACAGATATCATAAGTG